>JBPBPU010000006.1:0-81455 GCA_050954465.1 Janthinobacterium lividum | reverse complement strand
TGCCGCAGGTGCGCCAGGTAGTCGTGGGCTAGTGTTTCCATAGTAACCCAGGCCGGGCCGTGCTGCCCCACGTCGCAGCGGGCCGTGCGGCGCTCGGCCGGGTAGTGGCGCAGTATTTGGGCTAGCTGCCGGTTGAGGAGTTGCCATAGCTCGGCCGTGGCGGGCACCGGGGTGTGCTGGTAGCGTTGCGCCCGCACCCACTCGTTCTGGGCATAGGTGAGGGCGAAGTCGCTTTCGTAGGTGCCCCGCACAAACCGGCTCAGGTTATGCAGGGCGCTGTCGGCCAGGTGGCCCAGCACCTCGGCCTTCGACCAGCGGGTGGGCGTGGGCTTGGTGTGCCAGTCGCGCACCCGCGCCGGGGTCAGCAGGGCAACTACCTCGTCGACGAGGGCATCTAACTGGTCGGCAACTGCTTGCATATCAAAATCTTGTTATTCAGTGCGTCGGATAAGGAAGGCGTTATCCGCCGGGGTCATCCCCAGCTTGGGGTAGTAGTCGCGCGCGTCGGCCGCTGCCACTAACACCAGGGTGGTGGCGGGCCCAATGCGCTCCCGGGTCAGGTGGAGTAGGTGCCGGCCGATGCCTTGCCGCTGATGCGTGGCGCGCACGGCCAAATCGGCCAGGTAGCAGCAGTAGCAAAAGTCCGTGAGCGACCGGGCCACACCTACCAGCAGCTCCCCTTGCCAGGCAGAAGCCACCAGGTTGGCGTGCGCATACATCTGAGCGATGCGGGCCGGGTCTGCCAGGGGCCGGTGCAGGCCCGCGCTTTGGTAGAGGTCGATGACCTGCTCGGGACTGGGAAGCCGGTCCAGGTGGTACGTAAGGGGCATAAAGACAGCGCGTAAGGGCAGGCTATAGCATTTCCCGCACTTCGGCCAGGCCGTCGGCCTCGAATATGGGGCAGCTCGCGACAAGCCGGGTGGCCGCGTCCAGGTCGGGGGCTTCCAGCAGCAAAAAGCCGCCCACGAACTCCTGGCCGTGGAAGCGCGGGCCTTCGGTAGGGGCCTGGCCCGGCGCCAGCTGCCGGCCGCTCAGGGTGAGGGGCCGGCCACCCTTTATGGCGGCTGCGTGCGTGGCCAGCCACTGCTGCCAGTGCTGCTGGTGGGCGCGGGCGGTTTCGGGGGCGGGGACCTGGGTGCGGGCGTCGGTTTCGCGGAAGAGAACCAGGTAGTTTTTCATGCGCAGCGAGGATGAGGGAAAGAAAACCAGTCGCGGTAGGGCGGCAAAAGCAGCGCTCCGGGCCGGCAAAATTCCGGGCTTCTCCGCCATCATCTCCGGTACATTTCGCTACATCACGGGTACATTTCGCGAGTGGCCGCCCGGTACGCAGCGGGCGCTTGCCCGGTTAGCCGCCGGAAAAACCGGCTGAAATAAGACGGGTCCTCGAAGCCTAGCGCAAACGCTATCTCGGCCACGCTCAGGTCGGTATGGAACAAGCGCCGCCGCGCCTCCAGCACCAGGCGCTCGTGCAGCAGGGTGCTTGCAGTTTTGCCGGTTTGCTGCCGCAATTGCGCATTAAGCACGCCCGGACGCAGCCCGAGCCGGGCGGCGTAGTCACTCACCTGGTGCAGGCTGGTGTAGTGGGCATTCAGCAACGCCGTGAACCGGGCCAGCAGCGGCCCCTCGGGGGGGTAGGGAGCCGGGTACTGCGCCTGGTAGAGCCGGCTCAGGTAGAGTAGTGCCGTCTGCAAGTACGTGAGCAGCATGACTGTGCGCCAGGGCTGGTGCTGCGCGCACTCCCGGCGTAGGTGGACGAACAGCGTCTCCAGGAAGTCCACGTCGGCCGGGGTGAGTTGCAGCGCGTGGGCCTGCGCCGGATTGGTAAGCAGGGGGAGCTGCGCGAGCGTGCCGCTCGCATCGGCCACCAGCAGCTCGGGGGCAAACGACACGACGGTGCCCGTGAGCGGCTCCGTTTGCTCTTTCAGGTGCACGTGCGCCGGCGTGGTGAAGTACAAGGTATTGGGCTGCAAATCAAGGCGCTGCATATCCAGCCAGTGGCGGCTATGGCAGTGGCGCACCAGCAGCAGTTCGTAGTAGCCCTTGCGGTGCGGCACCAGGAAGTTGGCCTTGCGCCGGGGAAAGGCCCGGCCGTCGGCCACCAGCACGTCCAGCAGCGGCTCGCCGGCCGGGCTGCCCTCGGCCAGCGAATAGGTGGGAATGACTAGTTCGGAAGCGGTTGCCGTCTTCATACCAGGCAAGCAGCGGGTGCGCCCCCGGCAACGGAGGCGGGCTGCGTGGCGGTGTAGTGCGCCGGGCTGCGGCCGGTCCAGCGCTTGAAGGCCCGGCTAAAGGCGCTGCTTTCGTTGTAGCCGAGCAGGTAGGAAACTTCCTTTAGCGAATGCGAGCCCGCTTGTACATACACGAGCGCTAGGGTTTTGCGCACGTGGTCGGCCACTTCCTGGTAGCTGGTGCCTTCCTCGCGCAGCTTGCGCTGCAGGCTGCGGGCGCTGGTGTGGAAGTTGGCGGCCAGCGCCGCCAGCGGCGGCAAGCCCAGGTAGGCGTTGGCCAGCAGGTGGCCGGTGAGCTTGTCGCGCAGCTGCTGCGTGGGCGGCCCGGCCGCTGCGAAAGCCGTCACCTTTTGCAGCAAGGCGGCCTGCAGCTCGTAGTTGACGGTGAGAATGGGCACGTCCCAGTAGTGGCCCGCAAATTCGAGCGCGTACTGGCCGGGCTCGCCCGCCGCCACCGCGCCGCGCAGCACCCGGCCGTGGTCGGGCAGCTGGCGGGCACCGGGCGGGAAGTACACGGCGCGGGGCTGCAAGCGGCTGATTACCAAGCCGTCCAGCTCGTGCAATACCAGAGCCAGAAAAAAATCACTGAGGTGCGCAAAAACCTCCGGCGAGGTGGCGGCAGAGGCCGGCAGAAACCGCAGGCGCAACGTAAAGGACGCGGCGGAGCGCGTCGTTTCCAGCCACAGCTGGTCGGTGAGCAGCGGTAGTAAGCTGGCGGCATGGGTAATGGCCTCGCCCACGGTGCGGCTGCTTTGGATGAGCTGGCCCACCACGCCCAGGGCCGCCGGTGTGGCGGCCTCCCCAAAGTGCAGCCCAAAAAGCGGGTCCTGAGTCAAGTGGGCCGCGTTGAGCCACAGGTCGTGCCACTGCTTGGCCGAAACCGGACCGCCCGCCCCGGCCAGCAGCGCCGCCGTCGACACGCCCGCCAGCTGTTCCAGGTGGGCGGGGTCGATGCCGCGCTGGGCAGCGTAGGCAAACAAAGCGAGGGCAAACTGCGACTGCGGGTGCATGACTTCGAAAATTTCCGGTAAAGTAGTGGGTGAGGCGTTCTAAAATTTTGGCGCGAGTAGGCAGCCAGGGCGGGCCATGCTAAGTGATGACGTTGCGGAATGAAGCCCCTGGTGCGGGCGGCGACTACGCCGATGCGATAAATGCCCTGATATCAGCGCTCACCGCCTGCCAGCCGCTCATCACCAGGCCGTGCGCCTGGTTGGCGTAGGTTTTCAGTTGGCTGTTGGGTAGCAATTGCTGCGTGGGCCCGGCCGTGAGGGGCACGGGGCAGCTCACGTCCTGGTCGCCGTGCAGCAGCAGCACGGGCACCCGCACCCGGGTTAGCTCTTGCCGCTGGTCGCTGAAGAACGCGGTGGCCTGCATCTCGAGGGCGGCCCGGGACGAAGCTTGCAGCGTCAGCCCAATGGCCCACTCCGTCAGGTCCGGCGACACCAGGCTGGCTGCGCCCGGGGGGCTGAAAAAGCCTTCCGCCAGGCTGCGCACGTAGGCGGGGCGGTCGTGGCGCAGGGCGGCCAGCGCAGCGTGGCAGTAGCTCTCGTCGATGCCGGCCGGGTTATCGGCGCTTTGTATCGGGAAGGGCGTGGTGGTGGCCAGCAGCACGGCGCGGCTAACCGGCGCGGCGGCGTGCGTGCTCAGGTAGCGGGCAATAATGCCGCAGCCCATGGAGTGCCCAATCAGCGTTACGCCCTCCAGGGCCAGGGTGCTGACGACGGTGGCCAGGTCGGCGGCCAGCGTGTCGTAGTCGTAGCCGCCGCCCGCCGGGGCCGAGCGCCCGCAGCCCCGCTGGTCGTAGGCAATGCACCGGAAGCCGCTGGCCAGCAGCTCGTTCATGAGGTATTCCCACGAGTCGGAGTTGATGCACCAGCCGTGCACGAATAGCAGGGGCTGGCCGGTGCCCCAGTCTTTGTAGAATAGCTCCGTCCCGTCTTGCGCTTGGATAAATGGCATGATTTCGTTGTGTTGAGTACGGGGCAAAGGTCCTGGCGGCCGGCGCCCAGTCTTGTACCATTTGGCGCCGTTCAGGTGCCAATAAGCGCCAGCTACTCGTTTCTTGCCAGGTGCCCGGTTGCGGTGGGGTTGAGTTTGCAAGCGCACGCTTAGCGCCAGGTCCGGTCCCCTGCTGCGGGGGCATTCGCCGTCAAAAGCGGATAACGTCGGTATCGACTGGCGGGTAGCCTAGCTGCCGGCTCATGCTCAGCACCTGGCCTTTGTGGTGAAACTCATGGGTGAGTACGTGGGTAAAGAGCGTGAGCGGTGATAAGGCCAGCGGCCCTGGCTGCCCCGGCACGGCCAGGAGTTGGGTGTCCAGCCAGTTCGGGGCCGCTGCGGTATAGTAGGCAGTAGCCAAGGCATCCACCTCTGCAAATAGCTGACGCACGGCTGCCAGGTTGGTAGCCTCTGCCGGGTCGTAGTACTCAATTGCCTGCTGCTGCCCCACGATGCCCAGCCAATGCCGGTAAGTATTGGCAACGTGTACCAGCAGACTGCCAATGCTACTGCCCCCAAACCCCGGCAGGGCGGTGGTAAAGGCCGCTGGAGCCAGCGTAGCGCAGTAATCGAGCAAGGCTGCCCGGGCGCTTTGCACCAGGGCGTATTGGGCAGTGGGCAACGTAAGGTCAGGCATCAGCCGACAAGAAGTAGCCGATAAAAGCGACCCATCAGTAATCCAGGCGGGCAGCAGGGCCAACCAGTACCGGCCTGGCGCTTACGAAAATACCGCCTCAGAGCTGAGTTGGACACCTGACGAGGGTGGGGCCAGGCCGCCGGGCCTGGGCTTTCTGCCCGTACCTTTCAGCTAAACCAACTGGTTAGTTGCCATGCTACTCGATACCACGCATGACCTCATCTTAGCGGTAGCCCGGGACATCTTTTACCGCAAGGGCCTGGCGGGGGCCAGAATGCAGGAAATTGCGGATGCGGCCAACCTCAACAAGGCGATGCTGCACTACTACTTCAAAACCAAGGAGCAGCTTTTCGACACCGTATTCCAGCAGGCGCTGGGGGAATTTTTAGGTAGTATTACGCAAGTGCTTGCCAGCCAGCGACCAGTGCGCGAAAAAATAAGTGACTACGTCGACTACACCGTCGAGGCGCTCCTGACGCAGCCGGCAGTAGCCCTCTTCATCCTGCACGAGCTGCCTCAGCACCCCGACCGCCTGGCAAGGCAATTCGCCAATCATGCCCTGGTAGACTTGCACGTTTTTCGGCAGCAGTTGGCCGCTGAAAAAGGTTCGGCGAGTTGGCCCGCTGTAACCGCCGACCAGCTTTTCGTTGATATGGTAGCGCTGTGCGTGTACCCCTTTCTGGCGCAGCCGTTGTTGCAAACGCTACTTCAGCAGAGCGAAAGCCAATACCAGGACTTTCTCAGTGAGCGGAAGCAGTTCATTAAAGACAGCCTGCTCGCCAGGGTATAGAATCAGAACCTTCGGCTAAAAAGCTGCTTGCCAAACCTGAGCGATGTTCACTGCTTTTCAACAAGCCCTGCCCCTGGCTCTGGCGGCGGCCGACTGGCACCAGCTACGTGGGGTGCTCACTACGAGCCGGTTGGCTAAGAAGCTATTTGAGTTAGCAAAAAGGGGTTGTCCTGGCGAGCAGAGAATTTTGGGGCTAAGGGATGGCTGCTGCTCTTAATGGGTTTTCGGGAATCGAACAAACCCGGCCAATCTACAATAATAAGGCGGTGTAATCCGGTGAGCCCGGCAAAGGCGTGCGCTGCCCCTGGCTCCCGCCGCATTACCCCCCAGGCAGCGTGATAGGAATGGTCAGGATGTTGGGGAAGCTGTTGAAGGGGCCGCTCAACTCCTTGAGCAGGCCCTTGTAGTTGAGGGCGGGGGCCGAGTGCTGGCGCTTATAAAAGCCCTGCATCCGCGCCGACGAGTAGTACAGCGTTTTGCCGTCGCGCGAGACGTAGGGCGAGGAATTGCTGTCGCCGTTGTTGACCTGCTTGCCCAGCTTTTGGGCGGCGGCCCAGCCAGCCCCTTGTTTTAAAGCGAGATAGAGGTCATTGCCGCTCACGAAGAGCACGTACTGCTCATCGGGCGCAATGAAGGGGTCCTGCGACTCCTAGGGGCCGTTGAGAGCCTGCAAAGTGGGCGTTTCGTAGTGCTGGCCCGCCCAGCGGGCGGCGTAGCTGGCCATACCGGCGTGCCCCTCCCGGTCGCGGGCGCAGAAGTAGAGCGTGCCGTTGCTGCTTACCGAGGGCGCGTAGTTGCTGCTGCCGGGCAGGTTGACGGGGGCACCGATGTGCTGCGGGGCCGACCACGCGCCCCCGCGCAATTACTCGACGTACCAGATGTGATAGGTTTTCTGGGGCTTATCCTGCGCGGAGTCGGGCAGCGGCCGGTTGGAGATAAAAAACAGGCGCTTACCGTCGGGGCTCACGAAGGGGTCGGTATCGTTCCACTCCCCCGAAAAGGAAACAACCTCGGGCGGGGCCCAGCCGCTGCCCCGCCGGTGCGCCGAAACAATGGTCCAGTACACGGCACCCTGGGAGAAGTAGACGGTGTTGCCATCGGGCGAAAACGAGGTACTCCATTCGGTGTAGGGCGTAGTGGCTACGCCGGGGGCAAACAGCGCGGGCTTGGCATCGGCCGCCAGCAGCGGCATAGTGGCCACCTGCTGCCCAAAAGCGGCCGGGCTGCTCAGGGCCAGCAGCCAGCTGCTACGCAATAAGAAGCAAAAAAAGAAGTGCTGGTGGGCCATAACAGGGAACGTGAGAAGGGAGAACCTCGCAAAATGACGGGCAGCCCGCAACCCGTCTGCCTGGGGCTAGCCAGGGGGCAAAGGTATTTGGCCGTGCTGCGGCAAAATAGGGACAGTTCTGCCGCAAGGCGGGTAGTACAGCTGCGTGTACTCCTCGCCGGCACGCAGGTATTTGGGGGGCAGGGCGGCTCCGGTTTGTCAACGTGGCTCCGGTCGCTAGCTAACCCAGGTTGTGAAGTAGGTGCAAGGCAAGGAAAAAGGCTGTTCCGGCAGGAAAAGCGCGGCTCTAGCGCGCAAGGGAATCTACTCCGGCTGAACGCAGAAAGCCTTTTACAACCGCTGCAAAGCGGGCGGGCTGGTCTAGGTGGAGCGCGTGGCCAGCGTGCGCGATTTGCTTTACTTGCAAGGCGGGATGGATACCTAGTAGCTCTTCCGCAACAGCTGCCGAAATCAAGCCTTTGTCGCCGAATACGAGCAGACTGGGCACGCGAATCTCCTGCATTACCTGCGTGTAATCGGGGTTCGGCGGCCTGAGTACCTCAAATGCACGCAGGCTGGTTTGCAGGCGTGCCCGCGCAAATAGCTCCAGGGTTTCCGCCGACCGGGTAGGATGCCTGACCCGCGCTTCGGCCACCACTTTCTGCAGTGACCGGGTGAGTAGTTGCCGGTGCTGGTCGGCCACGTCACTATCCCACACTTCGCGCTGAACCTTTGCACGCAGAAAGGTTGGGTCTGCCAGGACCAGGCCCCGGAGTAACGCTGGAGTACGACTGGCCACCACGGCGGCCGTCATGCCGCCCATAGAATGGCCGAGCAGGAAGGCCGGCGGCAGGCGCAGGGCCGTTAGCAACCCGGCAATGTCGGCTGCGTGGTCTTCGTAGCGGTAGCCATCGTCCGGTGCGCTCGATTGGCCATGCCCCCGGGCATCGGGCATGATGACGTCATAGTCTTGCTCCAGGGCCCGCGCTACATCTGCCCAGCACTGGCCATTCGTCATTAAGCCATGCAGCAGTACTACCGGTGGTTTGTTGCCCCCGGTCCTGGTGTAGTGCAGGTTAATTCCGTTTGTTTCGCAGACTGCCGTAGTCCAGTTGGTCATTGGTCTTCCTTGCGGGCGTAAGATTCACGCAAGCTACTGCGCTTCACCGGCACACCTCTACCCAACCCAGGAAGTAGGCCGCAGCTTGGAGTGGCTGGCCGCCCGGATAAAACTGTACTAATCCAGCTAAGAGGCTGTTTAAGTTAAATTTGTTGCGGATTCAAGCTATCTACCTGCTAATGCGCATAAAGAAGTTTACATCCGATTTGCATATCCAAGACTGGGAGCGAATTGAGCGATTGATTGTGGTCAAGCGCCGCAGCAAATGGCCGTTGCTGGAGGTGGTTAACGGCATCCTGTACGTGCTGAAAAATGGGGGCGGCTGGCGCGATTTGCCCGGCGAATTTCCTTGTTGGAACACGGTGCACTACTACTTTACCAAATGGGGAAAAGATGGCACCTGGGAAAACATAAACGCTTGTTTACTGGTCGATTACCGCGAAAAAACGCCGGCCGTTGAAAAAAATGCCGAACCAACCGCCCTCGTCCTCGACTCCCAAAGTGTCAAAAATTCCGCGACAGCGACGGAAAAAATCGGCTTCGATGGCGGCAAATTAATCAAGGGTCGTAAGCGGTTTGTGTTGGCGGATACGTCGGGGGCCACGGTGGCCGTTCAGGTGTTGCCAGCCAACGCCCACGACGGGCAAAGTGCTCTTGTCTGGTGGGAAAAGCTGCGGCAGCATCCGCTTTTGCAAAAAGTCAAGCGCCTCTATATTGATGGCGGTTTTCGGGGCGAATTTGTGGAGCGGATGGCCTCTTTGGACGGAATTGAGGTGGTTGTCCCGCACCAAGTGGTGCGTCAGGCAGGCAATTTTTGCATTCACGCGACCCGCTGGGTACTCGAGCGCAGCATCAGTTGGATAACAAATAACTTCAGATTGTCAAGGTGTTACGAACAAAAAACGCGTAATGAGCAATCATTTATTCTATTATGCAGCATTAGAATAGTTATAAAAATGCTAACTTAAACAGCTTCTAAGACCTCTCCCTGTCCGTTCTAGCTAGACCACCTCGACTTACTCACCCATAACTTGGCGCTTAGAGCAGATTTCACGGCAGTGTACACGCTTTTGCCGTATTGATGGTTATGCAGGCATATTCACAAGATTTACGCGAACGGGTGGCCGTTGCGGCTGCTCTGCCGCACCGTACGCAAGGGCAAGTAGCAGTTCAATTTGGAGTTAGCGTGAGCTTCGTGGCCAAACTCCAGCAGCGCCAGCGCCTGACTGGTTCTGTTGCCGCCAAGCCCCACTCGGGCGGGGCCGTGCCTTGCCTGACTCCGCGTGCGCAGAAACGGGCATTGGCCCAGGTGGCCCGCTGCCCGGACCCAACCTTAGCCGAACTCCAAGCCTGGCTCACCAGCAAGGGCTTACCAGCCGCCAGCGCATCTACTTTGTGCCGCTTACTGGCCCACCATAGCTGGGGACGTAAAAAAAAGCGTCCACGCCAGCCAGCGCGACACTCCCCGCGTGCGGGTTCAACGTCGCGCCTTCCTGGAAGCGCTGGCAGGTGAAGACGTAAGGTGCTTCAGGTTTGTGGATGAAACGGGCACCAACCTGAGCTATACCCGACGCTACGGCCGCGCCCAGCCAGGGCCGCGCGTGGGTCAGGGGGTACCCTTGCGTAGCGGCGGCAACGTGACGGTGGTGGGGCCCTGACGACCACGGGGTTGGAAGCCGTCATGGAACTGGACGGAGCCTTGAACGAAGCGGCCTTCGCTACCTATCTCGACCAAGTGCTGGGGCCGACACTGGTGCCGGGGGATGTGGTGGTGCTCGATAATCTGGGCGTTCATCATATGGACGGCATGGCCGAGCGTGTGGCGGCCTATGGGACCCGACTGCTATTTCTGCCGCCCTATTCGCCTGATTTCAACCCCATTGAACTGGCCTGGAGTAAACTCAAGACGGCCTTGCGAACGGCGCAGGCACGTACCCGCCAAGCCTTGAGTGAAGCCTTGACCCAAGCCTGCAACTGGATTACGAAAACCAATGCCCAAAACTGGTTTGCTCACTGCGGGTACCATGTACACTGATATGAAATCTGCTCTAAATAGTGCCACTGCTTATTCTGCCCCTTATGCCGGCCACTCTCCCTTACACGCCCGCTCCGGCTCCTTCGGCCTCCGCCGCTGCCCTCAATACTGTGGCAGCCATCGCACTCTGGGGCAGTCTGCTGGTGCCATTTCTGTATCCGCTAGGGGCCAGTCTGGGGCTGTGGCACGCGCTGCCCCGCCCCGAAAGCAGCTGCGGCGACGCACCCGCCGATTTTGTGATGGTTGGCCTGGGGGCCGGGCTGGGGCTGGCGCTGGACGTAGTGCTGGTGGGCCTGCAGGTACGCTGGGGACGGGGCCGCAGCTTCGGAGTTGTGGTAGTGGACCTGCTGCGCTTTTTTCTGGCGCTCACCCTGCTGGGCTACGGGTTTGCCAAGGTATTTGCCACGCAGTTTCCGCACTTATGGGCCAACCTCGATACGCCCCCGGCCGAGCTAGCTCCTATGCGGGTGGCGTGGCAGTTTTTTGACTATTCGCGCCCGTACCAGCAGTTTCTGGGCTGGGCCGAGGTGGTGCCCGCGCTGCTGCTGCTGCCCCGGCGCACGGCCACGCTCGGGGCGCTGCTCTCGATGGTAGTGCTGGCTAACGTGTTTGCCATCAACGTCTTTTTCGACGTGTGCGTGAAGCTCAATTCGGGCTTGTACTTGGCCGCCGCCACCCTCATCTTCCTGCAGGACACCGCCCGGCTCTGGCACTTTTTTCTGGGCAATCGGCCCGTGGCGCCCCGCCGGGTCGCCACCGACTGGTTTATTACCCAGCGGGGCCGCCGCCTCTACCGGGGCCTCACCCTGGGGCTAACTGCCCTACTGCTGACGGGAGCGGGCTTTGCAGCCCAGCAAACTTACCAGTACGCCGCCACGCAACGCCCCGGCCCGCTCACCGGCGTGTGGTAGCCCCGGCGCGTCGAGCGCTGGTACGCGAGCCAGTGGCAGGCTGTGGCCACTACCGATTCTCTTTTTCCGGCGCAGCTTTATTTCCAGGCCGGGCAGGCCGTGCTGCGTAATGCTTACCACCGCGACCGCTTCACCGGCAACGAGGATATCACTGCCCATACCCTCGCCCTGGTACAGCGCACCGATGATAACAGCTACCTGCCCCCGGTCCACTGGCGCTATGCCCCCGCCCACCCCGCCGACTCGGCCTACCTGAACGGACGCTGGCGCACCGACTCGCTCCGACTCTGGGTGCGCCGCCAGCCGCGCCTTACGCCTTAGGCACTCGTGTGCTCTATCTCCTGGCTCAGTTCGGCGTACCACTCGGCTCCATACTTACGTTCCAGCGGCTCCTTCAGAAACTTATAAATAGGAACTCCCAGCTTGGCCCCAAACGAGCAGGCCGGCGAGCAGATATCCCAACGGTCGTAATTGAGCGCCTCGAAGCCATCGTACTTGGTAATCCTGATGGGGTACAGGTGGCAGCTAATGGGCTTCTTGAACGTGGTGGCTCCGGCTAAATACGCTTGCTCGATGCCGCATTTGAGGATACCGCGCTCGTCGTAGAGCGCGTAGGCGCACTCCCGGTCGTTGATGGTAGTGGTGCTGTAGTCGCCCTCCCAATCCTCAATGTAGAGCCCCTGCTCAGCAATGGCCTGCTTGCCGGCAGCAGTCAGGAATGGTTCGATTTTGGGGTACTCCTGCTTCAGAATATCCAATTCTGCCAGCTCTAATGGCGCGCCTAAGTCGCCTTCTACGCAGCAGGCACCTTTGCAGGCGTCGAGGTTGCAGACGAAGAAGTTTTCGGCTACATCGTCGGAGATAACGGTATTCTGGATAACTATCATTGGATGAGGCTAATTTATCAGGGCAACTAACTAACTCTATCTGTAGAAAATCCGACGTTTGACGAGCGGGATTTCGCTAAAAATGGTAGCACAAAGATACCGCCCAAGCTTCGCCGAACTTATCTTTGTCAGCTAGCCGCCGCTGGGCGGACTTCTTGTATGGCCTTAGATTATCAAGCTCTCCTAAACCCCTCGCAGGCCGCTGCGGTACTCCAAACCGAAGGCCCCTGCATGATTATCGCCGGTGCCGGCTCGGGCAAAACGCGGGTGCTCACTTATCGCATTGCCCACCTGCTGGAGCAGGGCGTCGACCCGTTCAACATCCTGGCGCTCACCTTTACCAACAAGGCTGCCAAGGAAATGCGCGCCCGCATCGAGAAGGTAGTCGGCCCCAACGCCAAGAACCTCTGGATGGGCACTTTCCACTCGGTATTTGCCAAAATCCTGCGCTCAGAGGCCGATAAAATAGGCTTCCCACGCGCGTTTACCATCTACGACACGCAGGATTCCAAAACGCTCATCGGCCAAATTGTAAAGGAGTTGGAGCTGGATGATAAGCTCTACAAAGCCAGCACAGTACTCGGGCGCATCTCGGCCGCCAAAAACAAGCTCGTCTCGGTGCAGCAATACCTCAACGACCCCGTAATCCGGCAGGACGATGAGGCAGCGTTGCGGCCCAAAATCGGGGTGCTGTACCAGCAGTATGCCTCCCGTTGCTTTAAAGCCGGCGCAATGGATTTCGACGACCTGCTGTTTCAAACCAACGTGCTTTTCCGCGACCATCCAGACGTGCTCAATAAATACCAGAACAAATTCCGGTTTGTGATGGTGGACGAGTACCAGGACACTAACTATTCGCAGTATTTAATTACCCGCAAGCTGGCCTCCAAGGAGCGCAATATTTGCGTAGTAGGCGACGATGCGCAAAGTATTTATGCGTTCCGGGGCGCGGATATTACCAATATCCTCAATTTTGAGAAAGATTACCCCGAGCTAAACGTATTCAAGCTGGAGCAGAATTACCGCTCTACTAAAAATATCGTGTGGGCCGCTAATTCGGTTATTAAAAATAACCAAGCGCAGTTACGCAAAGACGTTTTTTCGGATAACGAGGAAGGCCATTTGATTGAGGTGCTAAAAGCCGCTTCCGATAACGAGGAAGGCAAATTAATTGCGCAATCCATTTACGAGGACAAGATGAACCAGCATCTGTCCTACGACCATTTCGCCATCCTTTACCGCACCAACGCCCAGAGCCGGGCGATGGAAGAAGCGTTGCGAAAGCTCAACATTCGCTACAAAATTGTGGGCGGCCTGAGCTTCTATCAGCGCAAGGAAATTAAGGATTTGGTGGCCTATTTGCGCCTCACGGTAAACCCCAACGACGAGCAGGCCCTGCGCCGGGTAATTAATTATCCGAAGCGCGGCATCGGCGACACGACAATTAGCAAATTAATTGTTTCAGCCGAAGAATCTAACCATACGCTGTGGGAAGTAGTGAGCAATGCCGACCAGTTTTTGGCGGCGCGGGTGAGCAACCCGGTAGTAGGCTTTACTGAGAAAATAAAAAGCTATACTATTGTAGCAGCGAAAGAAGATGCCTTTGAAGCGGCCAAATTCATTGCCAAAAACTCGGGCATGATTGAGGAATTATACGCCGATAAAAGCATCGAAGGCTTATCGCGCTACGAAAATATTCAGGAGCTGCTCAACGGCATCAAGGAGTACGTAGATGACCCAGAGCGCGAAGACAAGTCGCTCGGAGCGTTTCTGCAGGATATTGCCCTCGTTACCGACTCCGACCTCAAGGATGCTGCCCAGGAAGGCGAAGCCGTGACGTTGATGACCATTCACTCGGCCAAAGGGTTGGAATTTCGCAACGTCTATATCGTGGGCCTGGAGGAAAATCTCTTTCCCAGCCAGATGATGATAACCTCGCGGGCCGACCTCGAAGAAGAGCGCCGCCTGTTTTATGTAGCCATCACGCGGGCCGAAAAGAAGCTCACGCTCAGCTACGCCACTTCGCGCTATCAGTGGGGCAACCTGCGCTCGTGCGAGAAATCGCGCTTTCTGGACGAAATTGACCCACAGTACCTGAACGTGAAATTCGCGGCTACTCCTGGTGCCGGTGAGTCGCCGTTTCAGCACGTATTTGAGCGGCGCTCGAACCTGGTAGCCGCCCCGGTACGTAAAACAGTGGCAACCAAGTACGTCGCCCCAGCCGACTTCAAACCCTCCGATACCACTAACTTGCAGGCCGGCCAGCGCGTAGAGCACCCCAAATTCGGCTACGGCAAAGTAGCCACCCTGGAAAACCAGCAAGGCACTATGAAGGCTGTCATTCACTTCGAAGAAGTGGGCGAAAAAACCTTGTTGCTGAGTTTTGCGAAGCTGCGGGTTTTATAGCGCGAAGTTTCGCGGAGCAGGCAAAGCTCTAAAAAACTTTGCCTGCTCCGCGCCGACTACTTACTGATTACTAAATGATTGAAATACCCACTCCCCTGCCCTTCCATCTGCAGCTGCTGGTACGCGAATATGGGCAAAGCACTTATCAGCTTATTCAGGGCCTGGCGCAGATAGAAGACGTGGCCGAGCGTACCCGCCGCGCCGCAGGCATTGTGCAAACAATGCTGCGCCTGCGCCCCAGCCTGCGCGACCAGCCCGACATCCAGACGCGCCTCTGGAACCATCTACACGCCTTGGCTGGCACCGAGGTAGCCCTGGAGGCACCCGTGCCGCTCACGCCCCCGCGCCTGTACACCGCCCGGCCCCAGCGCGTGGAATACCCGCGGCAGGGGCCCCGCCTCAAAGCCTACGGCCGGGGAGTAGAAGCTTTGGTAGCCAAAGCCTTAACCATCGCTGATACTGTTGAGCGCGAGCAAGCTGCGGTACAGATTGGGCGCACCATGAAATTCCTGTATCGCCAGCACAGCAAGGAAAACGCCAAGGATGTGACTATTATCCGGCACCTAGCTGAGCTGTCGGGCGGGGCATTGCAGCTCGACCCGCAGGCCGTGGCCGACCAAGGTTTGTTTGAGTTGGCTGCCCTGCCAGGCGCCCCCCCGGCCGCTACGCCCCGCCCGGCGGCCGGCGGCCAGCCCACCGGCCGCTTCGAGAACCGCGAAGGCCGCGACAATCGCGAACGCCGGCCTGACCGGCCCGAAGGCAGCGCGGGTTTCGGCAGTGGAAAAAAGAACGACAAAAAGCGCAAGAAAAAATTCCGCTCGGAGCCCCAGCAGCCTCCGCAATAGTTTTGCCGCTTGATTACTGTGGTTTTCGGTTGTAATTCATGAAAGTGAACGTCATGCTTCATTGTGTTTGGCATGACGTTCTTTTTTTGCGGATACTACCTAAACCGTTTACTTATTCATTGCTCATTAGTACTTGTTAATTGAAATAGAATGGCTGCATTTGAAGTGCGCGGTGGACAAAAGCTAAAAGGGGAAATTATTCCTCAGGGAGCTAAAAACGAAGCGCTCCAGATTCTGTGCGCGGTGCTGCTCAGCCCCGAGCCGATTACCATTAGCAACGTGCCCGATATCCGGGACGTGAATAAGCTTATCGAGCTGCTGCGCGACCTGGGGGTGAAAGTGGGCCGCGTGGCCCCCGACACCTATGTTTTTCAGGCCGATGAGGTGCGAATCAATTACCTGGATACGCCCGAATTTGTGGCCCAGGCCCGCGAGTTGCGCGGCTCTGTAATGATACTGGGCCCCCTGCTGGCCCGCTTCGGCCGGGCCCAGTTGCCCAAGCCGGGCGGCGATAAAATAGGCCGCCGCCCCCTAGATACGCACTTTGTGGGCCTGGAAAAGCTAGGCGGCGAATTGACGATGGAAGGCCCCGATTTCTACCGCCTGCACGCCCCCAGCGGCAAACTACGCGGGGCCTCCATGCTGCTGGATGAAGCCAGCGTAACCGGCACGGCCAACATTGTGATGGCGGCCGTGCTGGCCGAAGGCATTACCACCATTTACAACGCGGCCTGCGAGCCTTATTTGCAGCAGCTCTGCCGAATGCTGGTGCGAATGGGCGCTAAGATTCAGGGCGTTGGCTCCAACTTGCTCACCATTGAGGGCGTGGATAGCCTGGGCGGCACTGAGCACCGGATGCTGCCGGATATGATTGAAATTGGCTCCTTCATTGGCTTGGCGGCCATGACGGGCTCTGAAATTACCATCAAGAACTGCCAGATTCCTGAGTTGGGAATTATTCCCGATACATTCCGCAAGCTGGGTATTGAATTGGAATTTCGCGGCGACGACATTTATATTCCGGCGCAGCCGCACTACGAGATTGCAACGTACCTCGACGGCTCCATCCTGACCGTGAGTGACCATACCTGGCCGGGCTTCACGCCTGATTTGCTGAGCATTATCCTCGTAGTTGCCACCCAGGCGAAAGGGACAGTGCTCATTCACCAGAAGATGTTTGAGTCGCGGCTGTTTTTCGTGGATAAGCTCATTGACATGGGGGCCCAGATTATCCTTTGCGACCCGCATCGCGCCACCGTTATCGGCCTCGACCGGCAAAAACAGCTGCACGGTATCACAATGTCGTCACCGGATATCCGCGCCGGCGTGGCCCTGCTAATCGCTGCGCTGAGCGCCGACGGCACCAGCAAAATCCTGAACGTAGAGCAAATTGACCGGGGCTACCAGCACATTGATGAGCGCCTGAATGCTATTGGCGCGGATATTCGGCGGGTATAATTTCTTCGTGCTGTAAGTGTCGTTGTTCCTTGAGATGGAAAGTATTTCGGAAAATATAAACCGCGCCGATGCTTCCTACACATTCCGTCTTGTTATAGAATCGCTAAACCGACGAGGTGGCCAAGTACGCACGGCGAAAATTTTGCAGGAATATCAAGGTGAGTATTTTTTGCATTACAAAAACTACTGTTGCTTATTGGAGTCAAAAACTGTAAAATCGTTGCTTAACCTGCTAGCCAACATTGATGTAAGCATCCCGCCCTTACCAGGCGGCGGCTTTGATGGAATTGATTATAAGCTAACAATTGGTGGACATGTTAATTCGCTAGTATTTTCTTGGTGGACTGACCAAATAAATGAGAATTGGCAACCGCTCATCGAATTAAGAGAAGCTGTTTATAATTTATGCCGCAAGAATTTTCAGTTGGCAGCTGATGAAATTTGAACCTGACAAGGTGATTTCTCCAGAAAAACCGGCCCACTCAGGCCGGTTTTTCTTTTCGGGGGTGGCGGGTTACTTCCAGCCAGTGGGTGAATAAAGCAATAGCTGCGCAGCTGTTTCTTTCCACTCTTCACCTACTTGTTGATGAAACGTCTGATTTTGCCAGTCCTCATAGGGCTGGCCCTGGCGGGGTGCAGCCAATCGCCTGAAAGAGAGAGCACAGCCCTGCCCGAGAGTAGCGCGGCAAGTAAGGCAGCGCCGGTAGCTACTGCCGTGGCGGAGCCAACTATCGGGCGGCCTGCCCACGCCGTTATTTACAACGGCGAGATGGAGCTGTCGGTAGACGATTTTGATAAAACCTCGGCCAGCATCGAGCAGCTGCTAAAGGAGCACCGGGCGTACTTGAGCACCTCGCACGAAACCCGCGCCAACGGCCAGCACCGCCAGGAAATGACCCTCAAAGTGTGGCCTACCGAGTTTCTGCCGCTCGTAACGGCACTGGGCAAGCTCGGCCGCATCGACAACAAGGAAATATCCTCGGCCGACGTAACGGCCGACGTGCTGGATGCCACTCAGGCCGCAAGCACCCAGCAGGCGGCGCAAGCTAAGTACCAGCAGCTATTGGCGCACGCCGCCACGCCAGCCGAGGCGCGCCGCTTCGAAGAGCAAGTGCGGCAGGCGCAGGCCGATGCCGCCGCTAACCAGGGCCGTTTGCAGCAGCTAACCGCCCAAAGCACCTGGGCCACGCTCACGCTCCGCTTTACCCAGCCGCTGCCCGAGGCCGAGCAAAACGAGCCGATGCCCAGCTTCCTGGTAGCCTTCCAGCGGGGGTGGCTAGCGGTGCTGACGGTGGCAGTGCTGCTCACCAACATCTGGCCGTTGCTGGTGCTGAGTGGCCTGGGCATCTGGGCCGTGCGGTGGTGGCGGCTGCGGCAGGTGCTGGGGCGGGTATAGGTGGCTTGTGCATTTCCGGGCGGGGTGGCATCCTGTTAGTGGCAGGCAGTTGCCAGCAGCCCATTACCCTTTTCTTTAACGTTTTCATTTACTGGTTATGAAACTATTAAGCTGGTTGGCCCTGGGGCTGGCCCTATTGGGTGGCAGTGCGTGTAGCCGCTCGGGAAGCGACAAAACTGAAGCGGTCAACCTAAAGCAAAACGTGCTTATGGAAGCCCCGCCACTCGAAGCGGAAGAGTCGGCTAAAGCCGTAACGGCCGATGCTGCGGCAGTTCCACCGCCCCCACCTGCCCCCAGCACGCCGCCCGCGCCCGGTAGCACTGCCCGGTTTACGCCGCCCAACATGGCTGCTGCGCCAGCACCAGTGCGCCTGCTCGTGTACCATGCCGACGTGAAGCTCAAAACCACGGCTCTGCCCCGCGCCATGAGCCGCCTCGATAGCCTCGTGCGCCGCAACGGTGGCTATCTCAGCAGCGCCAATGAAACCCACGCCGACGGCCAATGGCAGCAGGAAACCACCATTCGGGTGCCCCCGGCGCGTTTCCAAGCGCTGCTAGGCGGACTGAGTGGCTTGGGCAGCATCGAGGAAAAAAAGCTGAGCACCGACGATGTGACCGCTGAACACGCCGACGTGGCCGCTCGCCTGCAGGCCAAACGGGCCGTGGAAAAGCAGTATACCGTGCTGCTTAATAAAGCCCAGCGCATCAAAGACATTCTGGATATTGAAGAAAAGCTGGGCGAAGTGCGCGAGGAAATAGAAGCTACCGAGAGCCGCCTCAAAACCCTCAACGACGAAGTAGCTTACTCTACTATTACGCTCAGCATGTACCAGCCAGTGGCACAGGATGTGCCCGATGCGCCGGTAGTATCGCTGGGCAGCCGGGTGGTGAGCGCATTCTATGGCGGCTGGGAACTGCTTACGGAGCTATTTGTGGGAGCAATCAGTCTGTGGCCTTTGCTGCTGCTCGCCGCCGGTGGCTGGTGGCTATGGCGTCGCCGCCGGGCACGGCGGGTAGTGGCCCCAATTGTTATGCCAATGCCCCCAACCGACCCCGCTGCTTAACGCAAAAAGCGCCGCTGAATTTAGTTCAGCGGCGCTTTTTGCGTTAGGCAGATTTTAGTTAATCCACTACCATATCCACCACAGTCGTCACCAGGGACAAAGCAATGCTGAAAATAAGCGCATTAATAAGACCAACTACTTCAAAACCGGCGAGTAGGTAATCGGCCAGCTTGACAATAATAACGTTGATAACCAGCAGAAAAAACCCCAGTGTGACCACCGTTAGCGGAAAGCCCAGCAGTTTTAGGATAGGCTTCACAGTTGCGTTCAGAATGCCCAGCACAATGACGAGTACGGCCGCGCTACTTACCCCGTTCAGGTGGACATTGGGCAGAATCTGGGCCAGCCCATACGTGAGCACGGCGGTAAGCACAAATTTAATGAGGAACTTGAGCATGGTGAAAGAGCGGTAAAAAAGAGGGTAAGCAAGAGTAGCGACAACGTCATTCGCTCTTTTATTCCGGAAGCTACTCGGAGCTGCCGACGCCCTTGGCTACCAGGCGACCCTGCGAGGCGGCCATCCAGTTGCATAACTGGTAGAGTAAGCGGGCACCCACGATGCCATTCCACTCGGTGTCGCCGGGGGCTACCTCGTTGAGGTCGAGGCCGATGATGGTTCGGCCTGAGCGCACCACCTGGCGCAACAGGTAAGTAGCTTCCTCATATTCGAGGCCGCCGGGCACGGGCGTGCCGGTACCGGGGCACAGTTTGGGGTCGAGGCCGTCGATGTCGAAGCTGACGTAAACTTTGGGGGGCAATTGGGCAATGATTTTGCCGCAAACCTTTTTCCAGGACTTCTTCACGAACTTCTCGTCGCTCAGAAAACGCTGCCCAAACAGGGCCACGCGGCCCACCGAGTGCTCAATAAAATCGGCTTCCTGCTGGCACATATCGCGGATACCCACCTGCACGAGCTTCTTTACCTGCGGCAGCTGCAAAGCATTATACATAATGCTGGCGTGCGAGTACTGGAAGCCCTCGTAAGCAGGGCGCAGGTCGCAATGCGCGTCGAATTGCAAGATGCCAAAGCCCTCGGGGTGGCGCTCAGCCAAAGCGTGCAGGAAGCCCAGCGGGGTACTATGGTCACCGCCCAACACTGCCACGGCCTTACCCTCATCGAGCAATGCACCGGTTTTTTCTTTGAGCCACTGCAGCAGCTTGTCGCCCTCGGCGTTGAGGCGGGCGGGCACCGGGCTGTGTTGCGCGGCTTCGGCGGCAGGTTGGCCGCTTTCAAGCCAGTTAATATAGTCGGCGGCCAGGGGGCGTAGGTCGCGGCTAGTTTGGGCGATGGTTACGTCTTCGTCCTCCATAGCCAAGCCCAGCTTCCAGGCATCAGGTAGGTCGGAGTCGTAAAGGTCGACTTGCAAGGAGGCTTCGCGGATGGCAGCGGGACCCTGGGCAGTGCCGGCGCGGTAGCTCACCGTCACTTCCCAGGGCACGGGCACTACCACTACCTGGGCTTCTTCGGGGGTGAAGGGCAGGCCAAATAAACCGCCGGCGGCGTCGCCGAGGGCGTTAGGGTCGAAACTGGCGATTTTCTGAGCGAGAGTGTCTTTAGACAAGGTAGTGGGTAATGAAGTGATGAGGTAATGAAGCAATAAGGTGATGGGGCAATGAGGCGATAAAGTAAGGAAGGAGTTGTTATGAACGCCTTTTACTTTATCACCTCATTGCCCCATCACCTTATCATCTAAAACTTACGCCGCCGACTGCGTCTTGCCCAGGAAATCATACGTCCGAATAATTTCCAGAATTTTTTCAAACGTCGCCCGGTCGAAGAACAGCATTAAGGGCAGTTCAACAGAATTATGTTTATCGGAAAACTGCGTGATAACTGAGAAAATAATGGGCTGCAAAGTCTGGGTATCGGGTAGCAGATTATGCAGTGCCTCCGATAGGTCACCGGCTGGGGCCTGAGGTGGGGCACCATAAATATTGGACTTCAGAATGTTTGCCAGCTGCGTTACCAATGCTCCCGTGATAATGTTGCTGATTTCGAGCAGCAGCGACTGTTGCAACTCACTTAGCTCCATAGACTCAGGCACCTGCATGCGCAGGCAAACTCGCGAAAGGCGCTGGATATGCTGTCCCGAAAAAAACATGAACGTAGAGCCGTTAAAATCACCCCGAATGTCGCTTTGGATAGCTACGTAGCGGGCCTGGTAGTCGCGCACCCGGCTGATAATATCGACGCTGGGCAGCAAATCCAGGCTGGGAACTTCGAGCATCACCCGCTCCTGGGCAATCACGGCGAAGCTATCGGCGGCGCGGGCGAGGCCAATATTTAGAATTTCGCGAATTATATCGCGTTCTAGCTCATTCATGAGAGACATCATATTCTTTAGGGCGTAGCGGGGCGCCCATGCGGGGCACTGTCATACGAATAAGAGCGGAAAGCAGCTAAAATCAGGGGCGTTTAGTTAAAAACAGACGCGTAAGCGCCGGCACATCAAGCACCAGGCACAACTGCCCATTGCCTA
Source organism: Janthinobacterium lividum (assembly GCA_050954465.1). GTDB lineage: Bacteria > Bacteroidota > Bacteroidia > Cytophagales > Hymenobacteraceae > Hymenobacter. The sequence goes on along the minus strand of JBPBPU010000006.1, from coordinate 59,934 downwards.
GCAGCGTGACACCGCCAAACAAATCAATAGTATCGAGGGGCTTACTTAGCGATTTGACCACAATATTCTGCTGGCGCAGAAACCGGTCCACAATTAAGCCCAGCCGCCGGTTATTATAGCTGACAATCAGCACTTGGTGCAGCAGGTCTTCGGGGGGCAGGTCGGCGCGGCTGGCGCGCGGCAGGGGTTCGTCACCTTCTGCATAAAGCAACTGCTGGAGTGGTATCAGGGGCACGTTTTCATCCTGTACCCGCGCCATCAATAGGCCACCCACGGCAAATATCTGGTCGTTGGGCAGGGCTACCACTGTGTCGGTGTGAAGCAGGGGCACAGCGTAGGCGCGGCTATCCAATTCAATGAGCAAGGCACCTTTCACGGCAATGGATGTGGGCAGTACCAGCGTAAAAGTGGTACCCTTACCCAGTTCCGAGGCCACGCGCAACTGCCCACCCAGCGAGTCGATGGCCAGCTTCACCACATCGAGGCCCACGCCCCGGCCTGAAATGTCGGTTATCTGCTCGGCCATCGAAAAACCCGGCTCAAATAGGAGCATCCACACGCCCTGCTCATCGAGCGTGGCGGCTACTTCGGCCGTAACCACACCTTTGCGAATGGCTTTCTGGCGCACGGCTTCGGTATTGATGCCCCGGCCATCGTCCTGCACCTGTAGTAGCACGTCGTCGCGCTCGGTGAGGGCCGAAATGCGCAGCTTACCCACGGCAGGCTTGCCGGCGGCCACGCGGGTGGCCGCATCTTCAAGGCCGTGGCTTACACCATTGCGCACCAGGTGCAGCAAAGCATCGGTGATGAGCTGCAGCACGTTGCGGTCAATCTGCACATCCTGACCGCTTAGGTCCAACTCCACCTGCTTGTTTTCGGAGGAGGCTACATCGCGTACCACGCGGGGAAACTTATTAAGCAGTACCCCCACTCCTACCAGCCGCACGTCCATCACAGAGTATTGCAAGTCGTCGGAGATGCGAAACAGGTGGCGGGCAGTGGCTTGTAGCGCGGAGCTACCCAACTCTTCGGCCAGCGTCAGAATGCGGTCGCGGTCGATAACCAACTCACCCACCAAGTTAAGTAGGTTGTCCAGCTTCTTAACCGGGATGTACACCAGGTCCGACAGCTCCAGCTTGCGGCTGGCATCGGCCTCTACTTCTTCCTCGGTTTGTTTAGGAGCGGCTAGCGCCGGCTCCTGCCCATTGATAAGCAATTCGAGGTTGTCGAGCAGGGGCTTGGCATCGGCGGTTTCCTGTCCCGCGCCCACGGCCCGAATCATGCCGCCCAGGGTATCGACGGACTGGAAAGTGAGGGTAACCAGCGACCCAGTAAAGGAGCGCTCCAAGCCGCGAATCTGGCCGAAGAGCGTTTCCATCCGGTGGGCCACTTCGCCCATGTCTGTAAAGCCCATCGCCCGAGCGTTGGCCTTTAGGTTGTGCATGAGCCGGAACAGCTCATTGAGGGCGGCTACGTCCTGCGGGTTGCGCTCCAGCTCACTGAGGTGACGCGACATGGCATCGTAGTATTCCAACGCCTCCGCCATGAACATTTCCCGGTACTCCTGGTCGCGTGATTTCATAGCCAATTGATTTTCAAATCACTACAATCACGCACTCTGGCACACATTAGCCCCGGCCAGCCAGCGGCTGGTAGAGTAGCGAATAGGGAAGAGAATGAAATGAACATGGTTAAGGACGTAATACCAATCGCTGCCTGGTGAACCGTTGGATACCCGCACGGCGCGGCTAACTCACCAGGCAGCGCTTAGCTACGTGGGCCTTCGGTTGGTACTAGGCCGGAGCGCCGTCGCCTTGCAGGGCGCTACCCACGATTTCCAGCACGCGCTCTTCCGAAAACGGCTTCACGATATAAGCCAGCGCGCCGTTTTCAATGGCTTCGCTGACAATGGTTTCCTGGCCCACGGCCGAGCACATCACTACTTTGGCATCGGGCTGCTGCAGGCGGATGCCCTTGAGCACGTCGAGGCCGGTATTATCGGGTAGGATAACGTCGAGGGTGATGAGGTCGGGATTGGTAGCAACGGCCATTTCGAGGGCCTGCTGCCCGTTGGCGGCCTCGCCTACTACGTCGTAGCCGGCATCGGTGAGCATATTCTTGAGCATCGTCCGCATATAGAACGAGTCGTCGACGATGAGAATGCGCTTATTCATAGAGGAAAATCTGAGGAAATGAAAAGTTGAAACCAGAAGATACCGGCTTCTTACGGCTTTGGCGCTTTATTGGCTACTTCAGCAGTTTTGTTGTTGGTTTTGGGCACCGCTTCGGCAGCTTTACCGGGCAGGCGCATCATCTCGGACGGCGTGAGGAGCTTGAGCATGTCGAGCACGATGATAACGTTGCCATCGGGCAGTTTGGCAATGCCTTCGAGGTATTTTTCACGCTGCCCAATGTCCTGCACAAACTCCGGCGCGGGCTCAATCAGGCTGATGGGCACCGACACCGGCCGGGGCACTTCGCGCACCATCAAGCCGAGCGTATAGTCGGGTGCTTCCACGGCCAGCGTGTAGGAAAACTCCGGCACCGGCCGCCCCAAGGGGCGCAACTGAAACCGCTCCTCTAGGTCGACAATGGCAATAATGTCCCCGCGCAGGTTGGCAATACCCTTTACGAAGAGGGGCGTTTTGGGCATCCGTACCACGTCGGGAGTAATAGTTACCTCCTTCACCTGCTCGATACGAATACCATAGTCCTCCTCACCCAGGCGGAAAACAATGAGCTGCACCACGGCCTCTGGTGCCACCGGAGTTGGGCGGCTGGATGTCACGGCCAGGCGGACGGTAGGGGAATCAGGCATATTTAGGGTTGGTTTTCAGCGTTCTAAGTAAGCAGTCAGAATTAAGTAGCAAGTAGTAAGATGCCGACTAGTTGGAAAACAGCCATATAAGCCTGTTCTTGTTACTTATTACTCTTATCTTGCTACCTGCTGCTCGCTATTTATCCTTCTTAACCCGCACTCGCCCGTTCGAGGTAGCTGGGGCAGTTTCCTTCGGCTTGGCGGCGGCAGGTGCCGCAGTTTTGGGCCGGCGGGCAGCCGGCTTTTCCGCAGCAGCTACCGGCGTAGCGTGCGGCCGAGCCACGCGCCGGGCCTGCCCGTCGTGGCTGGCCGGTGCTGCGGCCGGAGCCTCAACTGGGCGGGGCCGCCGCACGGGTGCAGCGGGTGCATGACCATTGCTGCTGGCAACTGGGGCAGGCGGAGTGGCAGCGGGTACCGGGCGGCGCACCATGCCCAGGCGGCGCGGCGCGGGCACAGGCACTGGCTCGGGCTCCGACTCTTCATACTCGAAGAGCTGGAAGGTTTCGAGGCCACCCTGCAAGTCGTCGGCAATGTCGGAGAGGCGCTGCGAGGAGGCCGTTAGCTCCTGCATGGACGAGGAGAGCTGGCGGGCCGTACCAGCCACCTGCTGGGTGCCGGTGGCGGTTTGCTCGGCAATGGCCACCACTTCTTCCACATACTTCACCACGTCGCCGATGGAAGTTTGCTGCTGGGCCGTGGCCGTGAGAATATCGCGGGAGGTGCGCAGGGTTTCGCCGCTGCTGGTGGCAATATTCTTAAAGGCCGCACTAGCCTGGAAGGTCGCGTTTTTACCATTTTCTACCCGGCTCTCCATCGCCGATATAGCGGTGGCGGCGCTGGTGGTGTCCTTGCGCACATCCTCTACCAGCGTGGCAATTTCGTTGGCCGACTTGCGGGAGCCTTCGGCCAGCTTGCGGATTTCCTCGGCTACTACCGCGAAGCCGCGGCCGGCTTCCCCGGCGCGGGCAGCTTCGATGGCAGCGTTAAGAGCCAGCAGGTTGGTTTGGGAAGCAATGTCGGTAATCACGCCCAGCGACTTGCTGATTTCACCCGAGCGGGTCGAGAGCACCTCAATAGTGCGCGAGGTCTGGGTGGCAGCGGTGGATATTTCTTCCATGTTTTTTACCACCTCTGCCACCGTTTTGAGGCCCTGCTGCGAGGTTTGCTCACCCATGATGGCCGACTTGTTCACCACGTCGGCTTTGTTGGCCGTTTCCTTGGTGGCCGTCATGATTTCCTCAATCAGCTTGAAGGCCTGGTCGGTTTTGAGGGCTTGGTTCTGAGCGCCTTCGGCCATCTGCTGCATGGCCAGGGCCACGTCGACGGTTACGCGGCTCATTTCCTGACCTTTATCCACCATTTCTTCGGAACTCGTGCCCACTATCTGCGCCGAGTCGTTGATTTCGCCGAGCAAAGCATTCAGGTTTTCCACGGCCAGGTTCAGGGCGTTGGACATGGCCAGGATGTCGCCCGTCGTCTGGATTTCCACCACTTGCGTGAGGTCGCCTTCCGAGATGGCCCGCACAATGCGGCTTACCTCCAGCACCGGCAGCGCAATGCTTTCGATGAGGGCGTTGAGGGTGTCCACCAGCTCTTTCCAGGAGCCCGACACGCCGCCCACCGTGGCGCGCTCCGTGAGCTTGCCCTCGGCCCCGGCCACGCGGGCCACCCGGCTTACTTCCGAAGCCAGGCGGTTAAGGTCGTCCACCATCCGGTTGATAGTCTGGGCCAGGTCGGCTACTTCGCCGGCCGCTTCGAGGGTCAGCTTCTGGGTAAGGTCGCCTTGCGAAACGGCGGTTACTACTTTCACAATGCCCCGCACCTGGGTGGTGAGGTTGGTGGCCATCGTGTTTACGTTGTCGGTGAGGTCTTTCCACACACCGCTCACGTCGGGCACGGCGGCCTGGCCGCCGAGCTTGCCTTCGGTGCCCACTTCCTGCGCCACGCGGGTTACTTCGCCAGCGAAGATGTTGAGCGAGTCCACCATCTGGTTGATGTTGTCCTTGAGGTCGAGCAATTCGCCGTTCACGTCCACCGACACCTTTTGCGAGAGGTCGCCCCGCGCTACGGCCGTGGTCACGTTGGCAATGTCGCGCACCTGGCTCGTGAGCGAGGAGGCCATTGTGTTCACGTTGTCGGTGAGGTCTTTCCAAGTGCCTTTCACGCCGGGCACGTTGGCCTGGCCACCAAGCTTGCCCTCGGTGCCTACTTCGCGGGCCACGCGGGTTACTTCGTCGCCAAACACGTTCAGCGAGTCCACCATCTGGTTGAGGTTCTCTTTGAGCTGTAACAGCTCACCGCGCACGTTCACCGTTATTTTCTGGCTCAAATCCCCTCGAGCCACAGCGGTGGCTACGTTGGCAATGTCCCGTACCTGGCTGGTCAGGTTCGAGGCCATCGTGTTCACGTTGTCGGTCAGCTCTTTCCAGGTGCCCGATACGCGGGGCACGTTGGCCTGGCCACCCAGGATGCCCTCGGTGCCTACTTCGCGGGCCACGCGGGTTACTTCGCCAGCGAAAATATTGAGCGAGTCCACCATTTGGTTGAGGATGTTCTTGAGGTCAAGAATCTCACCCTGCACGTCCACCGTCATTTTCTGGCTCAGGTCACCACGGGCCACGGCGGTGGCTACGCTGGCAATGTCGCGTACCTGCGAAGTCAGGTTCGAGGCCATCGTATTCACGTTGTCGGTCAGCTCTTTCCAGGCACCGCCTACGCGGGGCACCACGGCCTGGCCGCCGAGTTTGCCCTCGGTGCCCACTTCGCGGGCCACGCGGGTTACTTCGTCGCCAAACACGTTGAGCGAGTCCACCATCTGGTTGAGAATGTTCTTCAGTTCCAGAATCTCGCCCTTCACGTTCACCGTCATTTTCTGGCCGAGGTCGCCGCGGGCTACGGCGGTAGCTACGTTGGCAATGTCGCGCACCTGACTCGTCAGGTTGGCGGCCATGTTGTTTACGTTGTCGGTGAGGTCCTTCCAGGTGCCGCTCACGCCGGGCACGTTAGCCTGGCCGCCGAGCTTGCCCTCGGTGCCCACTTCGAGCGCCACGCGGGTTACTTCGCCGGCGAAGAGGTTGAGCGAGTCCACCATCTGGTTGAGGTTCTGCTTGAGCTGCAACAGTTCGCCCTTTAGCTCCACCGTTACTTTCTGGCTCAAGTCTCCTCGGGCTACGGCGGTGGCTACGTTGGCAATGTCCCGTACTTGGCTGGTCAGGTTGCTGGCCATCGTGTTCACGTTGTCCGTCAACTCTTTCCACACACCGCCCACGTTGGGCACTACAGCCTGGCCGCCCAGCCGGCCCTCGGTGCCTACTTCCTGCGCTACCCGGCTCACCTCGCCCGCAAACACGTTCAGGTTGTCGATGGTGCGGTTGATGGTTTCGGCCATCACCTTGAAGTCGCCCGACACCGGAATCTGGAAGCTCTCATCTAGGTTGCCCCGGCTGATGTTCTTGAGCACCTTGCCCACTTCCAGCACCGGTACGGCAATGCTGTCCACGAGGCCGTTGATGTTGTTGAGCATGTCGCGCCAGAAGCCCGCCGCCCCGTCGGCCGAGGCGCGGGCCTTGAGGTTGCCCTCTACGCCGGCCACTTTCGAGATGCGCGATACCTCGCCCCCTACCCCGCCAATCATCTCCACCATCGAGTTGTAGGCTTCGGCGATTTCCGAGAAAATGTCGTCGTTCTGCTTGGTCAGGCGCACGCTCACATCGCCTTTCTTAAAGGCATCGAGCGCAAACAGCACCCGGTTGAGCTGCTCGTTAACGTAGTCATTATCGACTAATTCCAAGGCGGCCCGCTGGGCCCCGCGCTTGCGGGTTTGGTTGCTAGGCGTGGCGGCGGGCACGCTATCTAGCTCAAGCAGCTCGGTGGAGTCCGCCTGGGGGGCCGCTGTTTTCTTAGCTGTGGGCATAATGTAGAGAAAGGAACGAGGAATGGCGCGAAAAGCAGTTTCGCGGTGGGGTTAGCAAAAGTAGGGGCGCGGGGCGGTCTGACAAACGGTTTGGGGTTGCAGGGTTCATTTCAGTGCGTTTGTCCTGGAGAGGGAAGCACGGCAATCGCCCCAGACCGAAACCTAAACGTCATCGTTCTGGTGCGATTACCGCGCTACGCTTGCTAGGACAAGCATTTTCAGATAAACCTTCATAATGACGGCAGAACCGTGCATCTTTGTCCCCGCTTTTAACTTTTTAGGCAGGGCCTGCGTTCTCAGCCCATCGGGAACGCCTTTTCCCTGCCCCTAGCATCCCCTCATGGTTAAGAATTTAGTTATCGTCGAGTCGCCCGCCAAGGCCAAAACAATTGAAGGCTACCTCGGCCAGGATTTCGTGGTGCGCTCCAGCTACGGACACGTCCGCGACTTACCTAAAGATAATAACGCGGTGGACGTGGCGAATGGTTTCAAGCCCACTTACGTAGTCGACGCCGACAAGCGGGAGCTGATTTCGCAGCTAAAAAAACTGGCCAAGGAAGCCGAAACTGTGTGGCTGGCGAGTGACGACGACCGCGAGGGCGAAGCCATTTCGTGGCACCTTTCCGAAACCCTTAACCTCAAGGCTGAGAAAACGAAGCGCATTGTGTTTCGCGAGATTACCAAGCCCGCCATCCTGGCCGCCATCCAGAATCCGCGCCAGATAAACCTGGATTTGGTGAACGCCCAGCAGGCCCGCCGCGTGCTCGACCGCCTCGTGGGCTTCGAGCTGAGCCCGGTGCTGTGGCGCAAGGTAAAAGCCGGCCTCTCGGCGGGCCGCGTGCAGAGCGTGGCCGTGCGTCTGGTAGTCGACCGTGAGCGCGAGATTAATAAGCATACCTCGGCCAGCGCCTACCGCGTGGTGGCCCGCTTCGACGCCGGCCAGGGTACTACCTTGGAAGCCGAGCTGCCCACCCGCTACAAAACCCGCGAAGAGGCCGAAGCCTTTTTACAGCGCTGCATCGGGGCGGCGTACAGTATTAATAGCCTCGACAAAAAGCCGGGCAAGCGCACGCCTGCACCGCCCTTCACCACCAGCACCTTGCAGCAGGAGGCTTCGCGCAAGCTCAGCTACTCGGTAGCCCAGACTATGAATGTGGCCCAGAAGCTCTACGAAGCCGGCCTCATCAGCTACATGCGAACCGACTCGGTGAACCTCTCGGAGGAAGCCCGGCAGGGCGCACAGGCCGCCATCACGGCCGCCTACGGGGCCGAGTACGCCCACGAGCGGCAGTTCAAAACCAAATCGGCCAGCGCTCAGGAGGCCCACGAAGCCATCCGGCCCACCGACTTCACCCGCGCCAAAGCCGGGGCCGACTCGTCGGAGCAGCGCCTCTACGACCTGATTCGCAAGCGGGCCATGGGCTCGCAGATGGCCGATGCCCAGGTAGAGCGCACGACGGCTGTTATCGGCATCAGCACGCAGCCGGGTACCACGTTTACGGCTACGGGCGAGGTCATTACGTTTGAGGGCTTCCTCAAAGCCTACGCCGAAAGCAAGGACGACGACGAGGAAGATGGCAAGCCTACCGACGGCGAAAGCTCGTTTTCGCGGGGCTTGCCGCCACTGAATGTGGGCCAGGATTTGCCGTTGCAGATGCTCACGGCTACCGAGCGCTTTTCGGCACCGCCGGCCCGCTACACGGAGGCGTCGCTGGTGAAAAAGCTGGAAGAAATGGGCATCGGCCGGCCCAGCACCTACGCGCCTACCATCAGCATCGTGCAAAAGCGCGGCTACGTGGAAAAGGAGTCGCGTGATGGCAAGCAGCGCACATATTACGCGCTGGCCCTGGTGGGCAGCGAGGTGAAAACTGAGCAGCGCACCGAAACCTACGGCGCCGATAAAGCCAAGCTATTCCCGACCGATACCGCTTTGGTAGTGAATGACTTCCTAGTCGAGCACTTCCCCGCCATCGTAGACTTCCAGTTCACGGCCAAGGTAGAAGACGAGTTCGACCAGATAGCCAACGGTAAGGAAGACTGGGGCCACATGCTGGCGGGCTTCTACGAGCCCTTCCACGCCAGTGTAGAGCGCGGGCAGGACATCGACCGCAGTACCCTCAGCAGCACCCGCGAAATTGGCCTACACCCCGAAACCGGCGAGAAAATAACCGCCCGCCTCGGCAAATACGGCCCCTACGTGGCGCTGGGCGACATCACCGACCCCAACGTGAAGCCGGCCTACGCCAACCTGCGCAAAGGCCAGTTTATTGAGAATATTACCCTTGACGAAGCGCTGGAATTGTTCAAGCTGCCCCGCGTAGTGGGCGAGTTTGAGGGCAAGGACATGACAGCCGCTCTGGGCCGCTTCGGCCCTTACATCCGGCACGACAGCAAGTTCTACTCGCTCACCAAAGAGCAAGACCCGCACACCATCACGGCCGACGAGGCGGTGGTGCTCATCGAAGCCAAGCGCAAGACCGACGCCGAGCGCCTCATCAAGGACTTTGCCGAAAACCCAGAGGTGCAGGTGCTAAACGGGCGTTTCGGCCCTTACATCGTGGCGGGTAAGAAGAACGTGAAAATCCCCAAAGGCGAAGAGCCCACCGAGTTGACCCTGGAGCGCTGCCTAGAACTGGCCGCGGCCACGCCGGAGAAAACCGGCAAAGGCCGCTTCGGCAAGAAAGCCGAGGCTAAACCCGAAAAAGAAGCCGACGCGCCGACTAAGAAGGCCGCTAGGGCAGCCGTACCCGCCGCAAAAAAGAAAGCGGCAGCCAAGAAGGCAACAACAGCGAAGAAGCCAGCCACTGCGAAGAAAGCGGCAGCCAGCAAGTAACCAGCAAAAATAAACCCCGCCACTAGCGGGGTTTATTTTTGCTGGTTACTCGGTCCAGGTTGCTATGTAGTGGTACCACGTCGGAGATAAAGTACCGTAAAAGAACCCGTGCGGCGTAGTAGTGCTACAGCTTCGCCAGTGATACGGCCTGGTAAGCGGCGGCCCGGCCGATGGCAGCTTTTAAGTCTTCCTGCAGCGGGCGGCTGCTCACGAGGCGGGCGTGCAGGGTGAGCAAGGTTCCATCCTCGGCAATGAGCAGGCCGCTGGGCAGGCGCTCGATGGCTAACTGCTGGCGCACAGTGGCTTGGACAGCGGCTGGCAAATAGGTTTGCAGTCCGATAAGTGGCGAATTGGCGGCCGCTATCCGTTGCTTCCACTGGTCGGGCTGCTCGTCCATGGCCACCATAATTATTTCTATGGGCTGGCCGGCCATGGCGGTAGTCAGCGGCTTTATATATGGAATTTCCCGTTGGCCCGCCGATGTGCGGCTATCCCAGAACATGAGGTACACGAGCTTACCCCGAAAAGTGGTCAGTGACACGGGAGTGCCATCAGCTTGGAGCAAGGGCAGGTCGGGGATGGGGCTGCCGATAAGGCGATTCTGCTGGCTGGTAAGCTCCGCCCGCAACAGCGCTACCCAGGCTGGCGGGGCCTGCACCGTAGACGTGTAGTGGTCGAGTAGCGCCTCGGCGTGCTTGATATGCCCAAAATGAATCGTCTCAAATGCCAGGCGGCCCAGTATAACGGGACGTACCGGACCGTGTAGCAGTTGGTCGGCAAGCCGGTAGCACGTAGGGAAATAATCCGGGTTGGAAGTTTCGTGGCCAGTAGTGTGGGCCAGGTAATGCACGTAGTTGAGCAGAAAATCCTGGTAATGTGTGCTGGCCAAAGCGCTTTCGGGGCCCGGTATTATGTTGGGGTCTTGTAGAAAATCGTAGTAGCCAGCCGACATTATCAGCCGGGGTTGGCCGGCCACGGTTTGTTCGCGCAGGTCGGCAAAAGTGAGGCGGTCGTCGGCATAGGTATAATCGATTTCAGCTTGTGCTACCGCCAAAAAAACTGGGGTGAAGTTATTGCCCCGGCTGGCCTGCTTCAGGAAAGCCTGCTCTTTGGTGCGGCGATAATCCAGAAAGCTCAGAAAGCCGGGCTCTAGCAGCGTGATATTTTCGGGCAGCACCTGGTAGCCATCGTTGGCTCCAAAGCGCTCTTCAAATTCTTGCAAGTAATTGTTGGCGGCGGCCGCAGCCTGGTGGGCGGCCCCATCGCTGCTAGCAAATTTCAGGCTGCCTGCGTCTTCCGATTTACCCTTCAGATTCAGGGCATCGCCGGGTTCCAGAAATAAAGTGGTTTCGAGGTTACCAAAAGCCAGCTGAACCAGCGTGGGCTGGCTGACAGGAACGGACAGCCGAAAATTTCCATGGCTGTCGGGCCGCACGGTTGCCTGCCGCTCACGGGCCCCGACAGCTTGGTCGCTCCAGCTTACAATTAGTGTATCGGCAGTTTCGGAGCCGATATTAAGGCTGCCGCGCAGTTCGGCTGGGCTCTGGGCCCAAGCTGCGCCGTTCAGCAACAGCAGCAGGCTTACCAGCCAACTGGTTGAGGTTTTCATAGTGGGAATAAAAGGAACAGTGATAGCTGGCGAATTGCGAGTGAAATATAATCACAGATTACGAATAACCTCCTCTTTACAGCAGCGTGGCGGCGAATATCCGAAATTGTCGCCAGCTTTGTGGCTTCAATCATTTATCCGGCATCATGTCGCAACACAAAGAAATCAAGCTCGTCACCACCCACCAAATGCTAGCCATGAAGCAGCGGGGCGAAAAAATATCCATGCTCACGGCCTACGATTACTCAATGGCCCAGATTCTGGATGGTGCTGGGGTGGATGTGCTGCTCGTGGGCGATTCGGCCTCTAATGTAATGGCGGGCCACGAAACCACCCTGCCCATCACTCTCGACCAGATGATATACCACGCTCAGAGTGTGGTACGGGCTGTAAAACGCGCCTTTGTGGTAGTAGATATGCCCTTCGGCTCGTACCAGGGCAACTCGTCGGTAGCCTTGCAGTCGGCCATCCGCATTATGAAGGAGAGCGGCGGCCACGGCATCAAAGTAGAGGGCGGGGCCGAAATAAAGGACAGCATCGTGCGCATTCTCACGGCGGGCATCCCCGTGATGGGCCACCTGGGCCTCACGCCCCAGAGCATCTATAAGTTTGGCACCTATAATGTGCGAGCCAAGGAAGATGCTGAGGCCCAGAAGCTCCTAGAAGATGCCCACCTGCTGCAAGAGTTGGGCTGCTTTGGGCTGGTGCTGGAGAAAATACCTGCTGCCCTGGCCAAGCGCGTAGCCGAGGAGCTGACTATCCCGGTTATTGGCATAGGGGCCGGCCCCGACGTCGACGGGCAGGTGCTGGTAGTACACGACCTGCTAGGCATTACCAAGGAGTTCAAGCCCCGTTTCCTGCGCCGCTACGCCGAACTGCACGACGTGATGACGGAGGCTGTGCAGCACTACGTAGCCGACGTGAAAAGCCGCGAGTTTCCGAGCGCGGCGGAGGGATATTAGGGAGAAATATTTATGCGCGGCGGTGGCCTGATTAAAGATGCTAAGTAGTGCGACGAAATTGATTTTAATTCGCGCAAAAGTGTTGCGTATAAATCATAAATCCCCTTATAGGTTTCATCCTAAATCAGACCACCGCTGACCTATTTCATAAAGCGCTATACATGTCCATTGCCGATAACATTGCCGCTATCGAAGCCGAGTTGACCGGCACCGCCGCCCGCCTGGTTGTCGTCACCAAAACGCATCCTGTAGAGCGGCTGCGCGAAGCCTACGCGGCCGGTGCCCGGCGCTTCGGCGAAAACCGGGTGCAGGAAATGGCTGCCAAGCAGCCCGAGTTGCCGGCCGATGTGGAGTGGCACCAAATCGGGCAGCTCCAAACCAACAAAGTAAAATACCTGGCCGCCTTCGTGCATACCGTACAAAGCATAGACAGCCTGAAGCTACTGCTGGAGCTGGAAAAACAGGCGGCCCGGTACCAGCGCACCATCTATGGCCTGCTGCAATTCCACATTGCCCAAGAGGAAACCAAAACCGGCCTCACGCTGCCCGAAGCCGAATCCCTGCTGCAGTCGGCCGACTACCAGCAGCTCCAACATGTTCGGGTCACCGGCGTGATGGGTATTGCCACCAACTCGCCGGATGCCGCCGTGGTGCAAGCCGAGTTTCGGCAGCTGCGGCAGCATTTCGAGCACCTCAAAGCCACTTATTTTGCCCACGACACGGCCTTTCAGGAGGTATCGATGGGCATGAGCGCCGACTACCCACTGGCCGTAGCCGAGGGCAGCACGCTGGTGCGGGTGGGCAGCGCCATTTTTGGGGCCCGCTAGTAACCGGAGTCTATATCCTACTTACTGCTCTTACGCAGGCGCCGAGAGCCGTTACCCGGTCAGACCGCCTACGGCGGTCTGACCGGGTGTTGTAAGCACAGTATCCTACTTGGACGGCCCCAGTCGGCAGCCGTTCAGACCGCCTACGGCGGTCAGAACGGGTAACGGTCCAAACGACTGCGTAACAGCAATTACTTAATGGAGCATCACCTTTCCGTACCCCGCACGGCCCGCTACCAGCAGTTGGGCGAGCCCAGCGCCGCCACGCGCCAGCTGTGGGTGTTGCTACACGGCTACGGGCAGTTGGCTGAGTATTTTATCCGCCATTTCGTGCCACTCCACGCCGCCGACCCGACCGGCACCGTCGTGGTAGCGCCCGAAGGGCTGTCGCGCTTCTACCTCAGTGGCACCAGTGGCCGGGTGGGTGCCTCATGGATGACCCGCGCCGACCGCCTTGCCGAAATAGCCGACCAGCACACCTACCTCACCGCCCTGCTGCGCCCGCTGCTAGCTGCCGCCCCAAGTGCCAACGTTTTCGTGCTGGGTTTCTCACAGGGCACGGCTACGGCTGCCCGCTGGCTAACGGCGCTGGCCGCTATTGAAGGCTGGCGTCCGCACCGACTAGTGCTCTGGGCTGGCGATTTTCCCAGCGATGCTCTGCCTGCCCCCGCGCTGCTACCCGGCCTGCCCGTTGCTGTAGTTTGCGGCAATAAAGACCACTACGTTAGCTACGAGCAGTTTCAGCAGCAGGCAGCAGTACTTGAGCAACACGGAGCCGTGGTGAGCCAGCTTGGTTTTGCAGGTGGCCACACGCTGAACGAGTCAGTACTGCACGAGTTGGCCGACTACTAGCTTAATCGAATAACTCTACCCCTCGCGGCGCACGACGGCAGCAGCAGCCTGCGCGGCCGGAAACACCACTACTTCGGCTAGCTGCACGTGGGGCGGGCGCGTAACCATGAACTGGATAATGTCGGCTATATCCTCGGGCTGCAGGGGCTGCACGCCCTGGTACACGCTGGCGGCCCGGGCTTCGTCGCCTTTGAAGCGCACGGTGGAAAACCCGGTTTCGACCATGCCGGGTGCTACTTCGGCCACCCGAATGCCCAGCGGGAGCAAATCGAGCCGCATGGTGCGCGTGAGCATCGCCACGGCCGCTTTGGAAGCGCAGTAGACGTTGCCGTTGGCATACGCCTCATAACCGGCAATAGAGCCCAGGTTAATAATATAGCCGCCCGCGCCCATGTGCGGCAGCACGGCGCGGCTCACGTAAAGCAGCCCCTTCACGTTGCCATCGAGCATGGCATCCCAGTCGGCCGGGTCGCCACGCTGGATGGGCGCCATGCCGTGGGCATTGCCCGCGTTGTTGATGAGCACATCGAGGTGCTGGAAATCAGGGGGCAACGAGGCTATGGCGGCCTCCACAGCAACTTGGTCGCGCACGTCGAACGTGAGGATATGAACCGGTACCGGAGCTAGCTGCTGCGCTAGTTCTGCGAGTTGCTCGCGCCGCCGACCGGTTATTACCAGTTGGTAGCCAGCTGCCGCCAGGGCTACCGCTGTGGCCCGGCCAATGCCGGACGACGCGCCGGTAATAAAAGCAGTCTTCATAAATAGAGGAGTTAGCTTTTTGCTTCAGGCTATTAGCCGCCAGAGCTAACAGCCTGAATAATTACTCGATATTAAGGTACAGCGTCACGGTGTTAGTACGCAGGCTTTGCAGGTCGTTGCTGTACGCATTATTTTGTGGCAACAAAATATTGCGCAGGCCGTGCGAAAAGCGCAGCTCCGGGCCAAACTTGAAGTACGGATAAAACAAATCCAAGCCGAAGCCATATTCCAGCATCAGGTCGTATTTCTCCACGGTTAGCTGGTTGATAGCGGGCACATTCTGCCGCTGCGTTACGGCGAAGCTGGGCTTGATGCCGCCAATCATGTAGACGCGGGTGTTGCGGCGGCGGTTCGACTGGTACTTGAGCAGTAGCGGCAGTTCCAGTTGCGTGGTACTTACTTCCTGGGTGCGCACCGTGTCAGCACCACTCGGGTTACGGGCCAGAAACTCCACCCGGCGCGTGAGAAAAGTGATGCCGGGCACAAAGCGCAGGTGAAAAGGCGTGCTGGCGGGGCCGAGCCGGAAATCATTAATAAAACCTACTCCCAGTCCGGCGCTGATAATGGAATTTGCCACGAGGCCATTGCCCTGCTGAGCGGCGAGCAAGTAAGCGTCGGACTGCTCCAGGAAGAAACGCGAGAAATTAGGGGCTATATACAACCCCGGCCGATAAAAACGCTGGTTATAATTCGCCAGGTTTTCGACGGTAATACCGGTGAGGTGCCCTTTGCGGTTGCGGCTGATAGCATTGCCGTGCTTGCGCTGGGCCTGGGCCGGACTAGCGAGCAACACCAGCGCCAGCAGTACCCAGAAGCCAGGCAGCCAGTGGCTACTCGTTACTTGTGGGCCGTGTAGATGGAGCTGATGCCGAACGTGAGGGGTTGCCATGCAGGATTGATAAAGCCGACGCGAGCCAGAATAGCCACGAACTCGGCACCGTCGGGGAAAGCCTGCACCGATTCGGGCAGGTAGGTATATGCGCTCTGGTCTTTGGAAATAACCTTGCCAAACACCGGCAGCACCCGACTAAAGTAAAAATTATAGGCTTGCTTAAGCGGAAACGCCGTGGGCTTGCTGAACTCTAGGATTACCAGCTTACCACCCGGCCGCAACACCCGGTACATCTCGGAGAGCCCGCGTTCTAAGTGCGCGAAATTGCGCACCCCGAACGAGGCCGTTACAGCATCGAAGCTGTCGTCCTCGAAGGGCAGATTTTCGGAGTCGGCCAGTTCGAGCCGGATGCGGTGGCTCAGCTTTTTATCGACCAGCTTCTGGCGGCCTACTTCCAACATGCCAGCCGAAATATCGACGCCCGTAATTTGCGCGTCGGCGGAAGCCGCCCGCAGGGTTTCGATGGCGAAATCGGCTGTGCCAGTAGCAATGTCCAGGATGCGGGCGGGGCGCAGTTTTTTAAGCTCGTCTACGGCTTTGCGCCGCCAGTAGATATCGGTGCCAACGCTCAGGAAGTGATTGAGAAAATCGTACTTCCCGGCGATGTTATCGAACATCTTGGCCACCTGCGACTTTTTGTCGGCGGCATCTTCTTTATAAGGTACTACAGCCATAGAGATGGTGCAAAGAACGGCACAGCGCCGCAAAAAATTGTGTAGGACTGCCTATGGCGAAGCGCTCGCCAAGCACTGCCAGCCCTACCCTACCAGACAAAAAAACGGCCGGACTGTTTGTCCGGCCGTCTTCTTTTCACGAAAGCAGTTGCTTACATCTTAGCTTTCACTTTGGCTTTCTCGCCCGAAGCATCTTTGGCTTTCGAATCGAGTTCGCCATTCTTGCCAATGGTTTTCGACTTTTCACCAGCCGTGCCTTTGGTTTTCACCTTTACCTTGTCGTCATCTTCCGATACTTTAGTTTTCACTTTGGTACCGTCGCTGAGGCGGGTTTTGGTTTTGCCGGGCGACGGAGCACCCATCGTGGCAGTTTCGCTAGAAGAAGTGGTCGTCGTGTTCATGTCCGAAGTAGAGGTGGAAGCGTCGGGCATAGCCATCGGCATTTTCTCACCTTCTTTCAGCACCGGCTTGAAGTCGTCACGACGGTTGAGCTGCATGTTTTCGGGCGAATCGTTCGGGGCAACAGGCTTGCGCTCGCCGTAGCTTACCGTAGTAATGCGGCCCGAAGCGATGCCCTGCTTCACGAGGTAGTTCTTACCAGCATCGGCGCGGTTCTGGCCGAGTACGATGTTGTACTCATCCGTATTGCGCGAGTCACAGTTACCTTCTACTGAGATATTCAGGCCAGGATACTTCTTCAACGTGGCCAAGTTATCAGCCAGCGTTTTGAGAGCATCCGGCCGCAGTTTGAACTTGTCGGTATCGAAATAGATAGGCTTCAAGTTGAACATCGAAAGTTCATCGATACCAATGAAGTCGGCGTAGAAATTCTTGGTAATTTCCGTCTTCGGGTTGGTCGACAGCGGCACAACGAACTCTTGCGTTTCGATGTTCTTGCCATCCTTGTTGATGGCTACCTGATACGGGCGGCTCGAAAGCAGCGGCACGCTGTACGAGCCGTCCTCGCCGGTTACGGTTTTGAATGTCAGGGGCGTACCATCCGCTTTTTTACCAGTAAACACTAACTCTACGGCGCCAAGCTTCGTGGTGCTGTCGCGCTTGCTGGCTACGAATCCCTTAACGGTAGCGTTCGTGATGTAGTTGATGGTGTAGATATCCTTCTCACCGTAGCCACCAATGCGGTACGAGCTTAGGTAAGCGTAGGAGTTATCAGGAGCCAGACGGTAGTAGGTGTCAGCATCCGGCGTATTGATGGGGTAGCCCATATTCTCGGCCTGACCCCACTTGTGACCGATGCTGTCGTAATCCGACTTGAAAATGTCGTAATCACCCATCGTATTGTGACCACGCGAGCTGAAATACAACGTCTTGCCGTTGGCGCTCAAGTATGGGCTATCGTCATCATACTTAGTATTGATAGCGCCACCCAGTGGCTTGGCCGGGCCCCAGTCGCTGGTCATCGAAGCCCGCGTGCTATAGTACAGGTCCAGGGTGCCATCTTCCGAGTACTTGTTGGTCGAGAAGTACAGCATCTTGCCATCCGGGGTCATGAAGGCGTCGCTTTCGAACCCTTTCGAGTTAACGTTCTGGTTCAGCTTGTCCGGAGCCTTAAAGCTGTCGCCCGACTTGTCGGCGATGAAGATGTCGCCATCCTCGTCGCTGCGGTACATGAGCAGCTTGCTGTCGTTGTCAACCAGTTGGATAGAGGCGTCATGGCCTTTACCATTGAGCGCAGCCGAGAGTGAGCGGGGCTTCTCCCAGTTGTCTGCATCAATGCGGCGCGTTTGCACGATGCCTTCGTAGTATTCGCCGTCGGCTGCCGCTTTGTTGTTGGTACGGGTAGCCAGGCCAGGAATATCAGCGGGGTTAGCACGGGTGGTGTAGATGAGTATCTTGTCATCCGACGAGATAACCGGGCTGTGCTCCGAATACTGCGTGTTCACCGTCGGCCCCAGGTTCTTCACGAAGATGTCCTTGGGCGAGTTGAACAGAATTTTAGCGTTCTGGCTATGCTTGATAAGCTGCGCTACCTCAGCCCGGCGCGAGTCATTCTTGCCCAGTTTGTTGGTATACGCTGTATAGTGCGTAATAGCTTCGTCAAAATTGTAGGTGAGGTGGTCGACGCGACCCAGCCAATACTCAACGTCTTTCGAAACTTTCGGCTTCAGCTTTTGCGCTTTATAGATGTAGTCGCTGGCTTTTTCCTTGTCGAAAGCCAGGTAAGCTACCCCTGCCCGGAACAACGCTTGCGCATTATTAGGGTCACTGGCCAACACCTTTTCGTAGTACGGAATGGAGGACCGGTAATTTTCCTGGTTATACAGCTTATTAGCTGTTTGCAGGTCTTTGCGGGCACTCTGTGCTTGTGCCGAAGTAGTGACAGTAACAGTCAGAACCAAGGCGCAAGAACCTTGCAGCAGCCTTTTGGATAGGTTGTCCATGAAAAAAGAGTTTTGGAGTATCTGTAGGGAAGAGAGAACGAGGCTAAAAGTAGCTGATAACCAATAAGACAATAAGAGGGCGTAGCTTGACCACCGTTTTTGGCAACTTATACTATTTTTTTGCGGCAGGGTTGGGTCGCTATCAAAAAAATTGCTTGCTGGCAAAAAACATGAAAGAACAGAACGAATCCGGCAAATATACCCAACAAATAGCTAAAACTGCACGAAAGTCAAAACTTCATGCACCACGCTGGCACAGCGCAGCTGTAATAGAAGTTCGCGCAAATATAGGGACAAGGTAGTAGAAGCAGAGAGGTAAACCCATTCTTGGGTGGTATGAGCACAAACGGTGCCGCCCGCTAGCTACACGCTACCGCATCTTTGTACCAACATTCGCATTAAGTAACCCATTATGCTCATCAGGGAAGCAAATTTTTTAAGTAGCAACTCCCAAGTGGCGGCCTGCCCGGCCCCCGACCGCCCCGAGTATGCCTTCATTGGGCGCTCTAACGTGGGTAAGTCATCGCTGATTAATATGCTGACCGGCCGCCCGGGACTAGCCAAAATATCCGGCACACCGGGCAAGACGCAGGTTATTAACCACTTCACCATCAACGATGAGTGGTATCTGGTTGACTTGCCCGGCTACGGCTACGCCAGGGTAAGCAAAACCTCGCGGGCCGACTGGAGCAAAATGATAAATGCCTACCTCACTCGCCGCGAAAACCTGACCTGCGTGTGCGTCTTGCTCGATTCGCGCCACCCACCCCAGGCCGCCGACCTCGACTTTATGGAAAAGCTCGGCACGGCCGGTATTCCTTTTATTATGGTTTTCACCAAGGCCGATAAGCAGTCGACCAGCCGCACGCACGAGCTGATAACGGCCTACCTGGCCAAGATGAGCGAAACCTGGGACGAGCTGCCACGCTACTTTGTGACCTCGGCCGAGAGTGGCGTGGGGCGCGACGCTGTGCTGGATTTTATTGAGGAGGTAAACCGGCAGGCGACGGCAGAGTAAGCTCTTAATTACTGGTTTTCGTTGGAGCCCTGAAGCCAATTGGCAACCAGGAACCTTAAACCGCTAGCGAGCCACTAAATTTGGCCCGTCAATTGCCCATTGGGCTAGCTGCTTCTACCTAGCTTTACTTCTACCCATGAAAAAAAACCTGTTCTCCCTTTTAGTGCTGGGCCTGCTGGCTAACAGTTCCCACGTAGCACTGGCGCAAACCGCTAAGCCCAATACCCCCCCAGCCGACACTCGCCCGCAAACGGAGCAAGGCACGGGCATCAGCCATGTCGGCAACTCCATTCCGGCGGCGGCCTACTACCCTGGGGGCCAGGATGCGATGTATGCCTTCATTGCCAAAGAAATAAAGTATCCGCTATTGGCCAAGCGCAACCGGATGCAGGGACAATGCATTGTGGGCTTCGTGCTTGCGGCCGATGGCACCTTGCAGGAAGTAAAGCTGGTACATGGTGTGGGCGGCGGCACCGGCGAGGAAGCTCTGCGCGTAGTGCGCCTGCTGCAATTTAAAAAGCCGGAATATCCCGTCAAACTCAGTATCCCCATTGTTTTCAAGCTGGGCGTAACCGGCGCGAACGCGCTGGAAAATAGTGCTCCCGGTAGTGAGGTGGTAAAATAAGGAAGAAAAAAACAGGTAAAGTAGTCTTTGCCTTTCTCCTTACCTCATCCCCTACTTACTTCATCCCCTATCTCAACAAAATGCCTTACGATTTAAAAGAGTTGGCCGCCATCAGTGGCCAGAGCGGCTTGTACCGGCTGGTGCGCCCGGCCCGCCACGGGGTACTGGTCGA
Source organism: Janthinobacterium lividum (assembly GCA_050954465.1). GTDB lineage: Bacteria > Bacteroidota > Bacteroidia > Cytophagales > Hymenobacteraceae > Hymenobacter. Next base: position 39,578 of record JBPBPU010000006.1, on the reverse strand, counting down.
ATCCTTAGATGCCAAAGCCACCCGCTCGCTGGCCCCGGCCAGCAACAAAGTGTCGCTGCTGAGCGAAATCGGCATCTATACCCAGGACTCGGATGAGACAGTGCCGCTGACGCAGGTATTTGAAAACATTTACCAGAAGTACGGCATTGACCTGCCGGTAACCAGCAAGTCGCCGGAAACGGAGCTAACCAGCTTTTTGGGCGACGTGTTGCCCGAATACGACCGACAGCGCGTGTACCTCTCCGACATTAAAAAACTGGCTACCTGGTACGGCATCGTGAGCCAGAACCGCCCCTACGAAGCTGCTGCCCCCGAAGAAGCACCCACTGCCGACGAGCCCCTAAGCACTGGCGGCCTCATTGGCGAAGAGGATGCTGACCCGGCCGCCGTCGAAAACCCGGAGGTTACGACCGAGCAGGCTCCAGCCGCAAAAAAGAGCCGCAAAAAGGCTGAATAGCTTCTGTAAACGCATTTGCGCTTCGTAGCTTAGCATGAAAAAGGCGGCTCCCGGCATCGGGAGCCGCCTTTTTTGCGAGTTTTCACCGCTGCCAGCTGATGGAGTTCAGACCTGACCGTTTAAATTCCTAGCTCAAGGGAATAGTAGAGCGAAATATTGGAGGCGCGTAAGTTAGGCAGGTCGTTGGGGCCGGGCGAACTGGTGAAGCCGCCCGCATCAGTGCTGAACCGCACGCCGAATTCGCGGTAGTGATGGCCGCTGCGATGTCCTACGCCGTAGCAGCCCGTGAAGCCTCCAATACCATAGAGCCAGTCGTCCTCGCTGTGCTGGGTTTTGCCCGAGGCGGGGTCTAGCACGTAGGTAATGCGCCCGGTTAGCTCGCTGAAATAGCCCCCGAAAGCCATCGTAGAAAACCAGTTGGGATGCTCCCGCCACTGCCGCCGCATCACCAGTTCTAACGGCACCGCTAGAAATACTTCGTCACGGTGTACTTGCCGCGCCCCGAACGTGTAGCTGCCCCGGCGGCTCAACGTGCGCAGGCCCAGGCGTAGGGCCATGGTGCGGTCGTGGTCGAAGTAGTAAGCGTATTGCAGTTCGGCATCGGCGCCAAACTTTAGGCCGTCGTTGGGCAGATAGTAGTCTTCGGTAGGCGTTACCAGCGCTACGCCGAAGCCTATAGTTACGCCAAACTGATGCCGCGACAAAGGCCGGGCGGCAGTGGTATCGGGGGTATTCTGCGCGTGGGTGGCCCCGGCGGTCAGGAGTAGCCCAGCAGCCAGGAGTAGTAAACGAAAAGCTGCCATAGAAACAGGATGCTAAGCATTCGTATAGTCAGGCAAACCTACCCTAAGCTAGTGAATAGCTTATGAAGGGTTTTGGAGCGGCAGTTTCGCCGTGAGCCCGACCCGCGCCGAAACTAGCCCTACACCTCCAGCGCGGCTTGCTCCTGCGCTATCAGCGCCTCGGCTTGCTCCACCAGCTCCTTGCTGCCGATGAAGACGGGGCAGCGCTCGTGGCAGGTTTTGGGCTCGATTTCGAGGGTGCGGCGCAGGCCGTTGGAGCTGCGGCCGCCGGCCTGCTCCACAATGAAGGCCAGCGGGTTGCACTCGTACATGAGGCGTAGCTTGCCGTTGGGGCTTTTGGCGGTGGCGGGGTAAAAGTAGATGCCGCCCTTGAGCAGGTTGCGGTGAAAATCGGCCACGAGCGAGCCGATGTAGCGGCCCGAAAAGCCGCTGGCCTTGCACTGCTTGATATAGGCGACAACGCCCGGCGAAAACGACTCGGCGGCGCCCTCATTCACCGAGTAAACGGTGCCGGTGGCAGGCGTCTGGATATCAGGGTGCGAGAGGAAAAACTCACCCAGGCTCGGCTCGTAGGTGAAGCCGTTGACGCCGTTGCCAGTCGTGTACACCATCATGGTGCTGGAGCCGTAAATAACGTAGCCGGCCGCTACCTGGTGGGTGCCGGGCTGCAGGCAGTCGGCCACGGTGCCCTCCAGGCCGGGGGCCGAAATGCGCCGGTAGATGCTGAAAATAGTGCCGATGCTGACGTTGACATCAATGTTGCTCGACCCATCGAGCGGGTCAATGGCCACAATGTACTTGCCCTGGTTGTTGCCGGTCTGGATGATGTCCTCGTCTTCCTCGGAGATGATGGTGCAGACTTCGCCGCCGTTGCGCAAGGCCCGGATAAAACGGATGTTGGCAATTACGTCGAGCTTTTGCTGGTCTTCGCCCTGCACGTTGCGGTTGCCGTAGGCCCCGGCAATGTCGATGAGGCCCGAGCGGTTGATTTCGCGGTTCACGATTTTGGCGGCCAGGGCAATGTCGCGCAGCAGCTGCGACAGCTCTCCGGTGGCGTAGGGAAAATCTTCCTGTTTCCGCATAATGAAGCGGTCGAGGGTGGTGCCCACTGGCAGGGCGAAGCGGTTGGTATCCATAGAAAACGTTTGCGGAGCAGGAACTACCGCAAAGCTACCAATTCTCGGCCAAGCCACCTATTTTTGGCAGCTTATGGAAGAATTGACTAACTTACAGGTATATAAATTCGGCGGTGCTTCGGTGAAAGACGCGGCCGCCATTCTCAATCTCAAGCACATTGTCGAAACTACGACGCAGGGCCGGCCGCTGCTCATCGTGGTATCGGCAATGGGCAAGACGACTAACGCGCTGGAAGAGATTTTTGAGCTGGCGTATAAGGGGTTGGATTACACCTCACAACTAGCGACTTTAGAAGCCTATCACCACCAGGTAAGCGCCGATTTGAGTAAGGTGCTGCTTCCATCTTATGCTGAACAAGACCCTGGCCTTGTCAATGGCTTTAAGGAACTTGCCTATCGGCTTGCCAACCTATCACCCAACAAAACCTATGATGAAGGGTACGACCAAGTAATATGTTTTGGCGAATTCTTCTCTTCTTACCTGGTTTACTTTGCTTTAGGCAATAGCTCCGAGGGAGAAACATATTGGCGGGAGTCACCAATTATTACGGATGCTACCTGGCGCGAGGGAAAAGTAAATTGGCAGGAAACCGAAAAAAATGTTCAAAAGTCTATTGGTTCTTTATTTACCCATGCTGGCGCATTCATTGTTGTAACAGAAGGCTTTGTGGGCCAAGTATCAAATAATCATCGCATCACCACCCTCGGCCGCGAAGGCTCGGACTACACCGCCGCCATCCTGGCCTACTGCCTCCATGCCGAGAGCGTGACCATCTGGAAAGACGTGGCGGGCCTGCTCAACGCCGACCCCAAGTATTTTGCCGACACGGTGCGCTACCCCGAAATCAGCTACCAGGAAACCATCGAGATGGCCTATTACGGGGCCAGTGTCATTCACCCCAAAACTCTCAAGCCGCTCGCCGACCGGGGCATTCCGCTGCGCGTAAAGTCGTTTGTGGACCCCACGGCCGAGGGCACGCTCATCCATAATTGCCAGCACCCGCCGCTGGCCCCAGCGTTTATCCGCAAGGCCGGGCAATGCCTGATTTCATTCGCCAGCCGCGACTTCGCCTTTATTTCGGAAGAAAACCTGGAAGTCATTTTCGGCGCCCTGGCCCAGACCCGGCTCAAAATCAATCTGATGCAGAACTCGGCCATCAGCTTCTCGGTGTGTGTCGACTACACCGAGCGGCGGCTCGAAACCCTGCTGGCGCTGGTGCGCGAGCAGTTTCATGTTCAGTACAATACTGGCCTCACGCTCTTCACCATCAAAAACTACGACCGCGCCAGTATTGAGCGCCTCACCGCCGGCCGCACCCTACTGCTGGAGCAGCGCACCCGCAGCACTTTTCAGTTCCTGGTGCAGGAATAGCCGTATAAGGATTTCCACCAAAGATGCCTCCTATTGCGAACATTTCTGCGGGAGCTTTATATACAACAGCTAATCTGGCGGAACCTCAAAAATCCGTTTAATCCGTTAAAATCACTTAAATCTGCGGTCTATGGCAGTTCTCGTTGGCAAGCGTGCCCCGGCTTTTAAAGCATTCGCCGTAACCGGCAACCAGCTCGAAGAGGAATTTTCTCTGGACCGCTACCTTGGCAAGCGCTATGTGCTGCTGTTTTTTTATCCCGCCGATTTTTCGGGCCTCTGCCCCACCGAGCTATTCGCTTTCCAGGAATTACTGCCCGAGTTTGAGCGCCGGGGCGTAGTGGTAGTGGGCTGTAGCACCGACTCGCACCAGACGCATGCCGCGTGGCTGCGCACCCCGCGCGACGAGGGCGGCATCGTTGGCGTAACCTACCCGCTGGTGGCCGACGCCACCAAAACTATTTCGGCCAATTATGACGTGCTGGCCGGGCACTACGACTACACCGAAGCGGGCGAAATGACGTTCATTGGCACGCCCCAGGCGTACCGGGGGCTGTTTCTTATCGACCGCGACGGCATCGTGCGCCACCAGCTCGTGAACGACCGCCCCCTGGGCCGCCGCACTGCCGATGCCCTGCGCATGGTCGACGCCCTACAGCATTTCGAGGCCCACGGCGAAACCTGCCCGGCCAATTGGGAGAAGGACAAGTAGGGTAAGCTTCAGCTTGCGGCCGCCTGTTTTCGAACGGCGGCAAGCTAAAGCTTACCCTACGTAATTTTGCCCCTGTGCCCGGCCTGATGCCGGGTGCGGCGCTGTTGTTGAGTTTTTTATATTCCCTGGGCCTGGCCCTGTATGCGCTGCTACTGCGCCTGGCGGCTCCTTTCAACCCCAAAGCGGCGGCCTGGGTGGCAGGACGGCGCCAACTACTGCCGCACATCGAGCAGGCCCTGGCGAGCGAAACGGCCCCGCGCCTGTGGGTGCATTGTGCGTCGCTGGGCGAGTTTGAGCAGGGAAGGCCGCTGATTACGGGCCTGCGGCAGCAGTACCCCGGCCACAAAATTGTGCTCACGTTTTTTTCGCCTTCGGGCTACGAGGTGCGCAAAAGCTGGCCGGGGGCCGATTATATCTTCTACCTGCCGCTCGATACTGCCGCCAATGCCCACCGCTTTGTGGCAGCCGTGCAGCCTGCCCTGGCGGTATTCGTGAAATATGAGTTCTGGTATTTCTTTTTGCGCGAGTTGCGGCAGCAAGGCATTCCGGCGGTGGTAGTAGCGGCTATTTTTCGGCCCAACCAGGTTTTTTTCAAGCCCTGGGGCGGGTTCTTCCGCACTATCCTGGCCCAGCTCGACCACATTTTCACCCAAAACGAAGCCTCGGCCGACTTGCTGCGCCGCATTGGCCTCACGCGGGTGAGCGTGGCCGGCGATACCCGTTTCGACACTGTGGCGGCCACTGCCCTGGCTCCGCCCCGCTCCCTGCCAACAGTCGAAGCCTTCGTGGCCGATGGAGCCCCGGTGCTGGTAGCCGGCAGCATCTGGCCCGAAGACCTGCCCGCTCTGGCCCCGCTCCTACGCAAGCACGCCCGCACGATGCGCTTCATCGTGGCCCCGCACGAGATATCGGAAGCGCATTTGCAGGAAGTGGAAGCCACCCTGCCGGGCCTTACGGTGCGCTACTCGCAGGCGACGCCCGCCACCCTGGCCGAGGCCCGGCTACTGCTCATCGACAACGTAGGAATGCTGAGTCAACTTTATCGTTTCGGGCGGTTTGCCTACGTGGGTGGGGCCTTCGGGGCTGGCCTGCACAATACATTGGAGGCAGCAGCCTTCGGGCTGCCCGTGTTTTTTGGCCCGCGCTACGAGCGGTTTCAAGAAGCCGTGGAGCTGGTGGAGTTAGGCTGCGGCTTCTCGATAAAGTCGGCCAAGGAGTTGGAATCGGCCTTTGGCAAGCTATACTACCACGAAACGGCCCGCCTCCGAGTGCAAGACCGCATCCTCGACTACGTGCATCAGCACGCGGGTGCGACGAGAAAGATTTTGGAGCAGCTACAGGTTAAAAGTTGAAAAAGAACGTCATTCCGAGCTTGCCGAGAAATCTCGCTCGCCTAGTAATTCAATCGACAGCATCGCCTTGGCTCAACGATTGAGATAGCTAACGAGCGAGATTTCTCGGCAAGCTCGAAATGACGTTCTTTTTCAATTCCTAATTCCTAATTCCTACTTCCTTGACTGGCACCATCATTAAATCTACCGGCTCGTGGTACGTGGTGCGGGCGGCTACTACCGGGCAGCTTTACCGCTGCCGGCTGCGGGGCAAGTTCAAGCACCAAGGTTTGAAAGTGAGCAACCCACTGGCCGTGGGCGACGAGGTAGCATTTGACTTGCCGGAGCAGTCGGAAGGGGCGGGCGTGATTCATACCATCGTCCCGCGCCACAATTACATTATCCGGCGCTCGGTGCATAAGAGCGAGCACGCCCACATTGTGGCGGCCAACCTCGACCAGGCACTGCTGGTAGTGACGCTGGTATCGCCGGCTACGTCGTTCGGGTTTATTGACCGGTTTCTGGTGACGGCTGAAGCCTACCATATTCCGGCGCGGCTGGTATTCAACAAAGCCGACCTCTACGATGGAGACGCTTTGGACTACCAGCGCCAGATAGCCGCGATGTACGCCAGCGTGGGCTATCCTAGTGTGCTGTGCGCGGCCGAATCGGGGCAAAACGTGGCGGCCGTAGCGGCGCTACTGCCCGGCAAGACCTCGCTACTATCGGGCCATTCCGGGGTGGGCAAAAGCACGCTCATCAATGCCCTGGTGCCCGACCTAGCCCTAAAAACCGCTGAAATCAGCGCTTTTTCCGATAAAGGCAAACATACTACCACCTTCGCCGAAATGCTGGAAGTAGCGCCCGGCACTTATATCATCGACACGCCCGGCATCAAGGAGCTGGGGCTGGTGGAGGTGCCCGCCGCCGAGCTGGCGGGCTACTTCCCCGAAATGCGCGCCTTGCTGGGCCAGTGCCGCTACCACAATTGCCAGCACGTACACGAGCCGGGCTGCGCCGTGCGCGACGCCGTAGACCAAGGCAAGTTGGCCGTGCCCCGCTACGAAAGCTACCTGAGTATGCTTGCCGACGAAGACAACCGGAAGTAGGTGGTGAGGAAATAAAAAAGAACGTCATGCTTCGGCAAGCTCAGCATGACGTTCTTTTTTATTTCTTACTCCATTACTTCAGCACGAAATCACAGTTTGCGTTGGAAGTGCAGTTGGAGAATGGTATCCAGCTTTTCGGCGGTAAGGGGCTTACTGGCCAGGCCGGCAATGGGCAGCTCGTTTACACGGGCCAGATTCTCGGACGTCATGCTCACGGTGAGCACGATAATACGGATGGCATCGCGCTGAGCGGCGGGCAGGCCTTGGTAGGCTTCGAGAAAGGAAATGCCGCCCATTGTGGGCATGGTAATGTCGAGTAGCAGGAGCGTAGGCCGTTCGGCGGTGGGTACGATGGCCTGATGCTCCAGCATTTCCAGGGCTTCTACGCCATTTTCGGCCACCACTACCGTATCCGTGATGCCCAGGCTGCGCACCAAGGCTTCATTGAGGTAGTTGGTGGTGGGGTCGTCGTCGACCAGAATAACGCTGGAAAGCTTCTCCATTTTTGAAATAAGCTGCAGGTTAGCCGGGCAGCAGGTTAGTTATCAGCGTGAAAGCTACTCGCTAACCGCCATAGAATCACTACCAAACGGCCTAAACCGGAATTGATACCGTAAAGATAGAGCCTACACCGGCCTGACTCTGCACGGTGAGGGTGCCACCAGCGTTTTCGACCATTTTTTTAATCAGGTACAGCCCTACGCCGGAGCCCTCCACATGGTGGTGCAGCCGGTGGAAGAGCGTAAAAAGATGCCCTTGCTGCTCCGGCGTCAAGCCCAGGCCATTGTCCTGCACGCTCAGCTCGATGGCCGCCTGCGTGGTGTGGCAGCGAATGTGTACCTCGGGCACCCGGGCAGGGTGGCGGTACTTGAGCGCGTTGCTGAGCAGGTTGAACACGATGCTGCGCAAGTGCTTGGACGACAGGTTCAGCAGGGAGCAGCCATCGAGCTCCGTGAATACCTGCGCCTGGCTAGTGGCAATGAGCGGGGTGAGGTCGAGCTGCACGCCGGCTACAATGTCGGCCAGTTGGGCGGGCTCGGCGGGGCGGGCGGCCTCCTGCGACACCCGCGAAATGTCGGTGAGGTGGGTAATGGTTTCGTGGAAGCGCTGCACGGCCCCGTGCATCATGGTGAGCAGCGGCTGCAAGTCGGGCCGCAGCGGGTGGTCGAAGGGCAGGGTGCTATCCACGGCGTAGAGCAAGCCTTCGAGGTTAGCAATAGGGGCGCGCAAGTCGTGCGAGGCCGAGTAAATGAAATAGTCCAGGTCGCGGTTGACCTGGCTTAGCCGCTGGTTGGCTTCCTGCAGGCCCTGGGTACGCTCCTGCACCCGCGCATCGAAAGCATGGCTTAGCTCGTGGAGCTGCTGGCGGGTAGCTGCCAACTCCACCGTAAGGGCCACCAACTCGGCATTCACGTTGCTCAGGTGCTGGCGCTGCTTGGTGTAGATAGCGGGCGGCGCAAACGGCTCGGCGGCCGGGCGCAGGTCGGCCAGGTCGGAGGTATCGGTGAAGCTGACTATCAAGTAAGGGCCGCTGCGCTGGGCCGCCACCCAGAAAGTAACCTCTTGTCCATCGGCTTGGTAGGGCACGGTGCGGCGGCTAGGCTGCTCGGTCAAAAAAGCAGCGCGGTAGAACGCGAACAGCCCGCTACCTACGCCTTTGGGCAAGCGGCCGAGTAAGGTAGTTTCGGGGCGCTCGGGCAAACTCAACAGGCGCTGAGCCGTGAGGTTGAGGCGCACGTAGGCCAGGTCGGTAAGCTCCTCCCCCGCATAGATGGGCTGGAACAGGATGACCCCGCTCAGCGAAATAGCGAAAAGCGCCTGAAACAGGTTTTCTTCAACACGAATGTTTTCGGCGAAAGCAGCCGGCGGGTGGTCCATTCAGGGAGTAGTAAGCACCGGGGGTAACTGCCGGGGCAAGGCTTTAGACAAGCAGAGGCGGGTATTGGTTCGTGGTGGGCAGCCTGACTAGCTGGGTAAAATTACATACATTTGAGAGCAGACGGGTATTTATCTTCATTGCCGACTTCCCAAACTGTGTTAAAGCTGATTTACCTAAACACTAAGAAGCTGTTTAAGTTAATTGATATTTATTAATAAGCTCATTGTCAATAGTTTATATCGACCTCCACGTTGCGCCTCACGAGACCCCTATGGGGCCGGCCCCCTCTCCTTTTCGGAGAGGGGGCCGGCCCCATAGGGGTCTCGTGAGGCGCAACGTGGAGGTCGATTAATCTGAATTTTAGATAGTTATCGAATATCAGCTAACTTAAACAGCTTCTAAGCACTATTTCAAATGAGTAAGATTTCGGTTGTAATGCTCTTAATATGCCTGGCGTCAAACGCAGCATTCTGTCAGGACATATTGGATACCGAGAGAGACAAAGATGCTGAGTTATTTGTAGTAAAGCAAGAGTACGACGTTCAGCAAAGGTTGCAGGAAATCAAGGCTCTAGAGGGACAACAAGTAACTATTTATCAGGTATCCGGCAAAGAAAATAAAATCAAGGCTGTTTATTCCGGGGTAATTGAAGTGCCCGTTAATTCTAAGCTCTCCGATAAAACGCAGGCTGCTGTATTGACTGTCGTAATAAAAAAGGAAAATAAAATAGCGGGGGCTTATTTTCCACTAACGAATGATAAGCGGTATAGAATCTACCTGAATTCAAAAATGAAGTATAAGTAGCCGTAACATTTTGTTATGCCGACTACTATATAAAAAGCCGTGGCTCCCACCACGGCTTTTATTATTGCTCATACCCAATTTACTCCCCCGACTTTAGCAACCCCGCCGGCACCTCCAGCTCGCCCGAGTGGAAGCCGATGAGCCCGTTGCGCTCGTCCTCAATGTTGGTGGCCTGGGTGTACACGTCGCCCGCGATGGGGCGCTGGCGCAGTTCCCGCTTAAAGTCGCGGATGCTGTTGGTGCGGGCCTCGGCATCCTGGGGGCCGCCGTAGTCCGAGAAGCCGAAGCCGCCCCACTCGCTCACCAGCAGCGGGCGCTGGCCCCGGTAGAAATAGGGGTCGCCGACTACCAGCGGGAAGGCAGCCGTGCCTTGTAGCTCGCCGTGGATGAGGCGGTCGAGCAATTCGCGCCAGCGGCCGAGGTCGGGGGTGTAGAGGTGGGCCGTGAGCAAGTCGCTCTTGAGTTGGCCCTGGTAGGAAATGTGGTGCCAGCCGTCGTTGTCAATCACCAGAAACTGCGGGTGCGCCAACTGCATGAAGTTGTAAGTCTGCACGATGTAGCGCTGGGTGGCCGGATTGGTGGCAATATCCTGGGCACCCCAGTCCTCGTTGTAGAGGCTCCAGATGATGATGCTCGGGTGGGTTTCCATGAGCGAGAGCATGCGTAGCAGCTCGGCGCGGTGGTTTTCGCGGCTGCGGGGGGTGCTGCTGTGCGGGCTGGGCACTTCCACCCACAGCAGCAGGCCCAGCTCGTCGGCCAGGTTGTAGATGCGCGGGTCGACGCCCGCGATGTGGACGCGCACCAAGTTGCAGCCCAGCGCCTTCATGGCGTGCATGTGGCGCTGCATCTCGGCGAAGGTGGCGGTGCCGGGCTGGTAGAGAATGCCGTCGAGGTAAATAGGCTCGTTGTTGAGGTACACCTTGCGGCCCCGCGACTCAATCTTGCGGAAGCCGAAGCGGGCTTCAATCTGGGCCGCGTAGCCACTGGCATCAATCAACTGGGCCACGAGGCGGTAGCGGTGCGGGTTTTCGGGGCACCACAGCTCGGCCCCCGGCACTTCCAGCGAGAGGCGCTGCTCGTGCTGGCCCTCGGTGAGGTAGAGCGGAAAATCGGACGTGGCCAGCGGCGCGGCCTCGGCCGGGGCGTCGGGCTCCAGCACTTGCAGGCGCACCGTGTACTGGGCCGCGTCGTGGATGCGCAGCGTGAAGTTGAAGCGCACCAGCCGGTCCTCGATGGTGCTTACCACGCCCACCCGCGAGCGCAGGCGGTTGCGCTCCACGGTTTCGAGCCACACCGAGCGCACCGCCCCGGAGTGCGTTTGGTACCAGATGCCGCCGCGCTTGTACACGTGCGACTCCTGCTTGCCCCGCGTCGTTTCGGCGTCCATCGTGTCGGCGATGCGCACGGTAAGGCGGTTGACGGGCTGCAGCAGCTCATCGGGCAGCTCGTAGGTGAAGGACGTATACTCGCCGTAGTGAATGGCTTCGCCCTCGATAGTGGTGAGCTGCTTGCCGTTGAGCCAGACCCGCGTTTCGTAGCCACAGGCCCCAAAGGTGAGCTGAAACAGGGTTTTCTCCTGGTTGGCGACTACTTCGGGGCGCTTGAACTCGCGCTCGTACCAGGCCACTATCTTGTCTTGCCAGGCTGTGGAGCCGCCCGTGTGGGCCTGGGCCATGTGCTCCTCAATGGAGCCGGGCCACTGGGCGGTGTGCTTGTAGTCGTAGCCCTCGGCCCACTCCTCAATCAGGCCGCTGTCGTCGAGGTCGATGGCGAAGTGCCAAGTGCCATCGAGCAGCAGGTGGTGGCCGGGCCGCAGTACGGCGCGGGGCAGTACGTCGTCGATTTCTTCAGCTGGGTGGGCTTCAGGGGCGGCCGAGAGGCCGTAGTTGGGCAGGGTAAGTTCGTCCATTAGAGGAGGGCTTGGGGGGCTTTTGGGCTAGCGTGGCCGGGCTCGCCAAAATTGACGGGCAGCAACTGACTTTTTCTGCTTCGACCTACGGAAAATACTGTTTACGTGGGTGAAAGTAAGGTAAAATTTAAGCTGATGAACCAGAACATATCAACTCTGCGGTCCGTCCGGCTGCCGCTAGTACAACCACGCTGATGGTGCCCCTGCCGACAGCCGGTCAGACCGCCTACGGCGGTCAGACCGGGTTACGACTCCCAACGACTGCGCACCACCGCTCATTTACCTTTACCCCATGCCCACGCCCGCTCCTCCCCTGCCCGATTACGACGTTGCCATCGTGGGAGCCGGCCCGGCGGGCACGGCCTGCGCCCTGGCTTTGCGCGGCAGCGGCCTGCGGGTAGCGCTGCTGGATAAGGCCACTTTTCCGCGCGATAAAATCTGCGGTGACGCCGTGCCCGGCCACGCCCTCAAGGCGTTGCGCCAGCTCGACCCCGCCTACACCGACGCCCTGGGCCAGCTGCAGCCCCGCGACGACGTGCGCCGCAGCCGCATTGTGGCACCCAGCGGCCACAGCTTCTACATGCACTGGAAGCTGCCCACTTTCAACAGCCCCCGCCTCGATTTCGACGCCGCGCTGCTAGCCTTGGTGCGGCAGCACACCCGCACGCAGGTGCTGGAAAACGCTGCGCTCAAAGCTCTGGAAATCAATACCGCGCAAGCCCACCTGCACCTCTCCGACGGCCGCCAGCTTACGGCCCGGCTGGTAGTAGGCTGCGACGGGGCCAACTCCACCGTGCGCCGCCGCATGCTACCCGAGCCCCTCGACCGGGCCCACCACTCGGCCGGGGTGCGGGCGTACTTTGAGAACGTGACCGGGACTGAAACCGGCACCACCGAGTTCTTTTTCAGCCACGACTATCTGGCGGGCTATTGCTGGCTGTTTCCGGTGGGCGCGGGCCGCTACAACGTGGGCCTGGGCATGCTCTCGGAGCTGGTGGCCCGGCACAAAATAGACCTGCGGCAATTGCTAGCGCACACCCTAACCACGCACCCCGAGCTAGCCGGGCGCTTCCGGCAGGCCCGGCAGCTGGGCCCCACGCTGGGCTTCGGGCTGCCCTTTGGCGGCGGGCGCTGGCGGGCCATGAGTGGCGAACGGTTTCTGCTCTGCGGCGACGCGGCCTCGCTCATCGACCCCTTGCAGGGCCACGGCATCGATATGGCCATCCGGAGCGGCATTCTGGCGGCGGCGCAGGTGCAGCAGGCAGTTGGTCAGGATTTTAGCGCCCAGGCATTGCAGGGCTACGATTACGCGGTGCGGCAGCAACTAGGCCCGCAGCTCACGCACAGCTACCGCATGCTGCGCCTGTTCGGCTCGCGCCCCTGGCTGATGAGCCTGGGAGCGCGGCTGGCGCAGGTGCCGCTGGTGGCGCGATGGGCACAGCGGGTGCTGGGGTAATTTTGGCGCGGGCTAGTAACTGCTATTACGCAAGTATAGTCGCCCTCCGCGACACCTCACCCCCTAGCCCCCTCTCCAAAAAAGAGGGGAACTAGTTTTTAGAATCTAGTTCTAGTACTAGAGCTAGTTCCCCCTCTTTTTTGGAGAGGGGGCTAGGGGGTGAGGTATCACGGAGGGCGACCGTAACTGTGTAAATAATCACTGAAAACATGCGTCGTCTTCTCCGCTTCCTATTCTTGTTGCTGCTAGCCCTAGTATCCGTACTGCTGTTCAACACCCTGCGCCTGCCCAACCGGCAGCTAGCTGCTGTGCCCGCTGCCCCGGCCCTGGCCCTCCCACCCGATACGGCTCTGGCGCACCTGACCGACGCGCTGCGCATCGTTACCGTATCGCGCACCCGCTACGCCGACACAGATACTGTGCCCTTCGACCAGCTTAGCGTCTATTTGCAGCGCACGTTTCCGCTGGTGCATCGGCAACTTAAGTTGCAGTTGGTGAACCACTACGGGCGGCTGTATGAGTGGCCCGGCACCGACCCCAGCCTGAAGCCGCTGCTACTGCTGGCGCACCAGGACGTGGTGCCCGTGCTGCCCGGCACCGAGGCGCAGTGGGCCGCTCCGCCCTTCGCGGGCCAGCTTAAAGGCGGGTTTCTCTACGGCCGGGGTGCCCTCGACGACAAGCTCAACGTCATCGGCCAGCTCGAAGCCGTGGAGTACTTGTTACGCGCGGGTTACCAGCCGCGCCGCACGCTGCTACTGGCCTTCGGGCACGACGAGGAAACCAGCGGGCAGCGCGGCGCGGCGGCCCTGGCGGCGGTGGTGCAGCAGCGCTACCCGGCGCTGGAAATGGTGCTGGACGAGGGCGGGCTCGTCAAAACCGACGGTGTGGCGGGCCTGCTACAGCCCGTGGCGCTGGTGGGCGTGAGCGAAAAAGGCTACCTGAGTCTGGAGCTGTCGGCCACCGGGGCGGGCGGGCACTCCTCGATGCCGCCGGCGCTGACCAGTGTGGGGCGCGTGGCCGCCGCCGTGGCCCGGCTCGAAGCTCACCCATTCCCAGCCCGGCTGAGTGCGGTGGGGGGCACGCTGGCGTACCTGGCCCCAGCCGTGCCGTTTGGTAAGCGGCTGGTATTTGCTAACCAGTGGCTGTTTGGGCCAATTATTAAGAAGACGCTGGCGGCTACGCCCTCCGGCAACGCCACGCTACGCACCACCACTGCCCCCACCATTTTCCAGGGCGGCGATAAAGACAACGTGCTGCCCATCGAAGCTACGGCCACGGTCAATTTTCGGCTACTGCCCGGCGACTCAGTGGCGGCCGTACTGCGTCAAGTGCGCGAGCTAGTAGCCGATACGGCCGTGCGCATCCGGCTGCTGGGGCCGGGCCGCGAGGCGTCGCCCGTGTCGGGTACCGACAATGCGGCCTTCGGGGCGCTGCACCGTACTATTAAAAGCGTGTTTCCGCAGGTGCTGGTGGCACCCTACACGGTGGTAGGCGCCACCGATGCCCGCGCCTACGCCCGCCTGTGCCCGCAGGCTACCTACCGCTTTATGCCCGTACTTATGGACCAGTCCGCTATCGGCAGTATGCACGGTACCAATGAGCGGCTGCGGGCCGGGGCCTTTGCCGACGTGGTGCGGTTCTACGTGGCGCTGATTAAAAACGTGTAGCGCGATTTTGTAAACCGCGCTTCCGTGCCAACTGAACGAAGATTACAAAAGTCTTTTTCCAGACTTTTGTAATCTGGCATCCGCGCCTGTTCAACGACAGACTACAAAAGTCTGGAAAAAGACTTTTGTAGTCTATACTAATCCAAACCCATGTCCTTCACCTCCACCCAACCCATTGACCTGCTTTACGATGCTGCCCGGCGCGGCGACGTAGCCGCCATTCAGCAGTTCGTTCAAGACCCGCAAATCGACCTCGACGCGCAGAATGGCAAAGGCCACTCGGCCCTCATCCTGGCAACCTACGACGACCACCTCGAAGCGGCCCGCGTGCTGCTCGACGCCGGGGCCAACCCCGATTTGCAGGACGCCAGCGGCAACTCGGCCCTGATGGGCGTCGCCTTTAAGGGCTACCCCGCTATTGCCCGGCTGCTCATTGAGCGCGGGGCCGACCTCAACCTCACGAACGGCAACGGCGGCACCGCCCTCATGTTTGCCACGCTCTTCGGGCGCAACGAGCTGGTACGCATTCTGCTCGATGCCGGGGCCGACACCACGCGCAAAGACGTGCGCGGCCTCACGGCCCTACATCTGGCCGGGCAGCAGGGCAACGAGGAGGCCTGGTTGCTGCTGGGCGGCAATCTGGAAGAATAGGCTGAACCTCGGGGCCCTTTTGCGGGTTTACCCACTAATGAAGCACGAAACTATCCGCACCCTGGGCCAGCTGCGCGCCAGCGGCTATACCCCCCGCACCGTGAAAGAGGAATTGCGGGATAACCTAATTCAGAAACTCAAAAACAAGGAGGAAGTATTTCCCGGTATCTTCGGCTACGACGAAACCGTGATTCCGGAGCTGCAGCGCGCTATTCTGGCCGGGCACCACATCAATTTGCTGGGCTTGCGCGGGCAGGCCAAAACCCGCATCGCACGCCTGCTCATCAACCTGCTTGATGCTTACGTGCCGGTAGTAAAGGGCTCGGAGCTGAACGACGACCCGCTGCAGCCGCTCTCGATTTTTGCCAAAAACCTCATCGAGGAAAAAGGCGACGACACACCCATCGACTGGCTCTACCGTGACGACCGCTACACCGAGAAGCTGGCGACGCCCGACGTAAGCGTGGCCGACCTCATCGGCGACGCCGACCCCATTAAGGCCGCCACCCTCAAACTGCCGTATTCCGACGAGCGCGTTATCCACTTCGGACTGATACCGCGGGCCCACCGAGGTATTTTCGTTATCAACGAGCTACCCGATTTGCAGGCCCGCATTCAGGTGTCGCTGTTCAATATTTTGCAGGAGGGCGACATCCAGATTCGCGGCTTCAAGGTGCGCCTGCCGCTCGATATCCAGTTCGTGTTCACGGCCAACCCCGAGGACTACACCAACCGGGGCTCCATCGTGACGCCCCTCAAGGACCGCATCGATGCCCAGATTATCACGCACTACCCCAAGAGCATCGAAATCGGCAAGCGCATCACCAAGCAGGAAGCCCGCATCAAGCAAGCGCAGAAAAGCCTGGTAACCAGCAACGAAATCATCCACGACCTCGTGGAGCAAGTGGCCATTGAGGCGCGCGGCTCTGAGTTCGTCGATGCCAAGTCGGGCGTGTCGGCCCGCCTCACCATTTCGGCTTACGAGCAGGTAATTGCCGGGGCCGAGCGCCGGGCGCTCATCAACGGCGAAACCAATACCTACGTGCGCGTGGCCGACTTTATCTCGGCCGTGCCCGCCATCACGGGCAAGGTAGAACTGGTGTACGAGGGCGAGCAGGAAGGCGCAGGCATCGTGGCCGAAAAGCTCATGGGCAAGGCCATCCGCACCCTGTTCCTGAACTACTTTCCCGACCCCGACAAATCCAAGAAGCTCAAAAACCGCCCCTCGCCCTACAAAACTGTGCAGGAGTGGTTTGGCAACGGCAACACCCTGGACATTCTCTACGACGCCAGCACCACCGACTACCGCGCCGCCCTCGACAAAGTGCCCGGCCTGCGCGACATCGTAAAAGAGCTGCATCCTAAGGAAGACGCCGAAACCACGTATTTCCTCATGGAATTCCTGCTCCACGGCCTCGCCGAGCACTCGCTCATCTCGCGCAACCGCCTCACCGCCGGCGCCCAGTTCAAGGACCTGCTAGCCTCCATGTTCACCATGCCCACCTTCGGCGATGATGACGACGAGGACGAAGACGAAAAGCCCCGCAAGCGCCGGTAGCGCAGTAGCGCGGACTCTGCGAGTCCGCGAGTAGCTTGACAGAGCCCCGTGTACCGACTGGTGCGCGGGGCTTTTTGCGTAGTTTAGCGGTATGTTAAAGCGCCTGCACCTCACCAATTTTACCGTTTTTGCCGATGCCGAATTTGAGTTCGGGCCGGGACTGAATGTACTGGTAGGCACGAATGGGACGGGGAAGACGCACGTGCTGAAGGCGGGGTATGTAATGTTATGGAGTTCAGTAGAGGCCTTTAGTGAAAGGTTGGAATTTTTCACAGATGCACAGAGCAAACCTGATTTTCGAGGTCTTTTTGATTTTAAATTAAAAAATGTTTTGCAGTCCCAGTCTTTTTCAAGTGACGATTTAATTAAATTCGGCTCTGAACCATTCCGTGCAGGCATAAATATTCAGGGGACATTTGGGGTTGAGAAGATTGACGTTTCAATGGACATCAATCCACCCTACACTTCGATTCCGGCAGTAAAAAGTTTCGATATATTAACTCAGCTCAGTTTTGCGAATGAGCTTACAGCCTGCGTATTTATTCCTGCGAAGGAAGTTCTAACATCTGGTTGGCTCTTTTTCTTATATAATCGCCGCGAAATTCCTATTGACGAAACCTACCCCGACCTTCTTCGCCTCTTATTCGGCCCACCCCTACGTCAGCCCAAACCCGCCCACATCGTAGAAAAAATAGCGCGGTTAATAGGCGGTAAAGTCGAAGAAGATAATGGTCGCTTTTACCTCGCCGCGCCTAACCAGCCGCGCATGGAAATGAACCTCGTAGCCGAAGGAATGCGCAAATTCGCCACGCTCTACAAGCTGCTCGCCAATGGCACTCTCACGCCCGAAACCACGCTGTTTTGGGACGAGCCGGAGGCCAACTTGAACCCGGCACTGCTCAAGGAAATGGCCGCTGTGCTGACGGATTTGGCGCAGGCGGGCTTTCAAGTCATTCTCGCTACGCACAGCTTGTTTCTGTTGAAAGAATTGCACATGCTGGCGCAGGAAAGGAAAGCCCCCGTGCGTTACTTCGGCTTGAGTGCGCAGCCAGGCGAAGCGGTTACGGTGGCTACCGCCGATAACCTGGAACTGCTGCCTGATATCGTTGCGCTTGATGCAGAGTTAGAGCAATCCGACCGTTTTCAGCGCATACTCGACCAAGCCGATGCCGACCGTAGTTGAGAAGGGAATTTACCTGGATTTTCCGGCTGGTTGGGCAGTGGTGAAATACGATGGCGATACGGCTTCGGCCAATGCCAGCTTTTACCGCGACCGCATTGAGCACCAGATGCAGCAGGTGCGCGGCGTGGATGTGGTCAGTCAATCGCCGGCTCCTGACGAGCGGCTGTTACTTATCGAAATCAAGGATTATCGCATCAGCAACCAAACGGCCGAGCAGGATTCGGCCAAGCTGCGGCAAACGGTTTTGCAAAAGGCCCTCAATACGCTGAGTGGCTTGTATGCCGCTGCCCGCACCGCCGACCCGGAATTGCATTCCGTAGCTGCCTGCCTGTTTCAAGCAAGTCTGCGCATTGAGGTTGTACTGTTTCTGGAGCGGCCAGCGCTACCTGTCGCCCCGCGTACTGTGGCGCAGAAGTTTCGGCGCGAAAACCCACAGAAAATACTGGACGACCTCCATTTACAACTCACAGCCCGCCTCTATGCGCTGGGAATAGACTTTTTATTGCACAATAGCAACACGATGCACCCTGCCGATGGCTGGTCAACTAGAACGAGTTGAAAAGCATTAACATGACAAACAGGTAGCAAAGCCACCTAAACTGCTGCCCTAACTCCCCCGCTTCGACAGCTCATCCAGCTGCTTGAGCAGCGCCGGGAACCGGTAGTCGCCGTGCATAGCTGCCACGCCGGCCGCTGCCTCGGCTAGCGGCAAGCCCACGCTCGTCACGTAGAGTGGGTTCTGGCTCTGGCCGCGCAGCACGGGGGCTACCTGCGGGGCCACGCCGGCAAAGGGGGTTTTGGCCACGCCTACTACGGGCACCCGGCTGCCCAGCGCCTCGTAGAGGTGCTGGCCCAGGCCGGGGCGTGCCTCGTCGCCCAGCGTCACGTAGCCATCCACGATGATGCAATCCACTTCGGCTAGGTCTACTTGCGCGAGCACGGCCAGCAGGCAAGGCAGCTCGCGCAAGTAGAACGCGCCCGGCTCGTAGTCGGCAATGGGCGCGACGGTGGCGGTATAGGTGGCGGTGGGCACGGCGGCGAGCCAGTCGGCAAAGGCGAGGGCTACGGCGTGGCCCTCGTCGGCGGTGTAGGCTACGTCGAGGGCAAGGAGCATGGGCGTTTCAACATGATGAGTATAGAAAAAACGTCATTCTGAGCCTCCTGTCGAATCTTGCGCGAACCGTTTGTGTAACGATGCAAGCGAGATTCTTCGGCAAGCTCAGAATGACGTTCTACTAGTTTGTTTACGCCAGGGGTTACGCCGCGTCGTCGGTTACCACGATTTTAGTGATTTCATCGTTGCCCCGAATCTGGTCGATTACGTCCAGCCCTTCCACTACTTTGCCGAATACGGTGTGTACGCGGTCGAGGTGAGCAGTATTCTGCCGGTCGTGGACGATAAAAAACTGCGAGCCCCCGGTGTTTTTGCCCGCATGGGCCATGCTCAGCACGCCGCGTTCGTGGTGCTGGTGGCCGCCACTGGTTTCGCAGTCGATTTTATAGCTGGGGCCACCCGTGCCGGGCTGGCCTTTGCCACCGGGCTTGGTGTTAGGGTCGCCGCCCTGAATCATGAAATTCGGAATGACGCGGTGAAACTTGGTGCCGTCGTAAAAGCCTTTTTTGGCCAGGTCGGTGAAGTTTTTGACGGTACCGGGCGCGTCTTCTTCGTAAAACTCAACTTTCATCACGCCTTTGGGCGTGTGGATTTCGGCAGTCTTCATGCGGTGGGGAAAATAAATGAACTGCTACGTGCAGGCCAGGCAAAGTTGCAAACAGTAACGGAGGGGGTTTGTTGTCGTAAAGACGCCTAACCAACCCCCTTACAACCGATGCACCCCACCTTTCGCTTGCTGCCTGCCGTAGCCACGGCCGCCCTGCTGCTTACCGCCTGCGGTGACAGTTCCGACGAGCACAAAGCTCCCACGACCCCCGAAGAAATAGCCGCCGCCAAAGCCCTGGCCGACTCGGCGGCCATGCCCACCGACTCGCTTCGCGTAGCTAAGCCCGGCGGGGTGATGGTAGATGGCGTGGCCATGACCGGCGACAAAGACATTGTAGCCAATGCTATGCAGGCCAAAAGCGTGAGCACGCTCGTGAGCCTGGTGAAGCAAGCCGGCCTCGTAGAAACCCTGCAAGGCACCGGCCCTTACACGGTGTTTGCACCCACCAACGACGCCTTTGCCAAGCTGCCCGCCGCCGCGCTGGCCACCCTGCAAGCCCCCGCCAACGTAGCCAAACTCAAGGGCATGCTTACCTACCACGTCATCCAGGGCCGGCTGCTGGCGGCCGATTTCAAGGATGGCCAAACGCTGACTACCGTAAACGGCGACAAGCTGCACTTCACCAAGCAGGGCGACAAACTGCTGGTGAGCAACGGTAAAGACGCCCCCGCCACGGTGCAGATTAGCGACGTCATTTCCAAAAATGGCGTCACCCACGTTATCGACGGGGTACTGCTGCCGCTGGAGTAATCGCTGGAAACGGCAGTGTTCCGAAACACGGTGGTGTCACGACCAAAAGGCTGTGGCACCACCGCGTTATGGAACACTGGCTGTAGCTATGAAGCCCGCCCGGCCATCGGTGTGGAAACTCCTACCCCGCCCACCGGGTTACCTTTGTAGCGACCCTAGTGGCCCGCTTTGAAAGAATATGCCTGAACTAACGATTGATGCCATCCGCCACGCCCTGAGCTTCGTGGAAGAGCCCGACCTGGGCCAGGATTTGATTACCCTCAACATGGTGGAGGACATTAAGGTAGAGGGCCGCGTGGTGTCGTTCACGGTGGTACTCACCACCCCCGCCTGCCCGCTCAAACAGCTTATCCACGACGCCTGCGAGCGAGCCGTACACACAATGGTCGATGCCGGGGCGCAGGTAGTTATTACTATGACTTCGCGCGTGACAACCATGCGCAACAACAACACTATCCTGCCCGGCGTCAAGAATATTATCGCCGTAGCCTCGGGCAAGGGCGGCGTGGGCAAAAGCACTGTGGCCGCCAACCTGGCCGTGGCCCTGGCCGCGAGCGGGGCCAAAGTGGGCCTGGTCGATGCTGACATTTCGGGGCCAAGCATGCCCACTATGTTTGGCGTGGAAGATGCCCGGCCGCATGTGTACCAGTCGCCACAAGGCAAAAACCTCATCGAGCCGATTATCAAATACGGCGTGAAGCTGATGAGTATCGGCTTCCTGGCCCCCAGCGAAAACGCCATTGTGTGGCGCGGGCCGATGGCCTCATCGGCGCTCAAGCAGTTCATCACCGAAGTCGACTGGGGCGAGTTGGACTACCTGCTGCTCGACCTGCCGCCCGGCACCTCCGACATTCACCTCACCCTGGTGCAGACGGTGCCCGTGACCGGGGCCATCATCGTGACGACGCCGCAGCCCGTGGCCCTCATGGATGCGCAAAAAGGCCTGCAGATGTTCCGCCAGCCCCAGATAAATGTGCCGGTGCTGGGCATCATCGAGAACATGGCCTGGTTTACGCCCGCCGAGCTGCCCAACAACAAATACTATATCTTTGGCGAAGGCGGCGGCCAGCGCCTTGCCGACAAGCACCAGGTGCCGCTGCTGGGCCAGTTACCGCTTATTCAGGCTGTGCGCGAAGCTGGTGACGCTGGCCGCCCGGCAGTGCTGGCCGACGTAACTTCGCCCGAAGCCGGTACGTTCCGGGAACTGGCCGAAAGCCTGGCCCGCCAGGTGAGCATCCGCAACAACGTGGCCCCGAAAACGACTACCGTTACAATGAACAGGTAGCAATGAGCAAGGAGTACTTGTTGCTGTTGCAACTGGTAGCTCTTCACTCGTTAGCTAGTCAAAAAACCTGTTCATTGCTCATTATTAATTACTCATTGCCATTTATGGATTCTGTATTGTCCCGTGTCGAGCAAGCCCTTGATTCGCTGCGGCCTTATCTGGCTACCGATGGCGGCAACGTACGCGTAGCCGAGATTACCGAAGCCGGCGTACTCAAGCTCGAATGGGAAGGGGCCTGCGGGGCCTGCCCCATGTCGCCCATGACCCGTGCCGGGCTGGAAGACACCGTGCGCCGGGCTGTGCCCGAGATTACTGCCGTCGAGGCCAGGTAGCTTTCTTTCAGAAATAAAAAGAACGTCATGCTGAGCTTGCCGAAGCATCTCGCTCGCCGAGTAACTCAATCATTAAACCAAGTGGTCCAAACGATTGAGTTACTCGGCGAGCGAGATGCTTCGGCAAGCTCAGCATGACGTTCTTTTTAGCTTTCCTTTTACCCTTCCGCTATGCCCGCCTCACCCGCCAACGACCCCACGCTGCGGTCCTGGATTGATATCCGGCCCACCGACGACTTCCCGATTCAAAACCTGCCGTTTGGCGTCATCGAAACGCCGGACGATGGGCCGCGCCTGGCGGTGGCTATCGGTGGCTACGCCCTCGACCTGTACGCCTGCGCCCAACTGGGCTTTTTCGATAGCGTGGCGGAAGATGTACCGGTGCTGGGGGCCGCCTTACCCAAGGTATTTCGACGGCGCTCGCTCAACGCGTTTCTGCGGCTGGGGCGGCCGGCGTGGCGGGCCGTGCGCGAGCGCGTGAGCGAGTTGCTACGCCACGATAACCCCGCCTTGCGCGACAACGAACTGGCCGTGCGCACCTGCTTGTTGCGCCAGCGCGACGTGACGCTGTTGCGCCCCGTGAAGCCCACTAACTATACCGATTTTTATAGCAGCCTGGAGCACGCCACCAACGTGGGCGCCATGTTCCGGCCCGATAACCCGCTGTTGCCCAACTGGCGGCACCTGCCCGTGGCCTACCACGGCCGGGCCAATTCCATTGTGGCGAGCGGCACGCCCATCCGCCGCCCCCAGGGTCAATACCGCCCGGCGGGGCAGGAAACGCCGGTTTTCGGCCCCACCCAACAACTCGATTTTGAGTTGGAAACCGCCTTCGTAGTGGGCCAGGCCACTCGCCAGGGCGACACCGTGCCGATAACCGAAGCCGAGAGCCACATCTTCGGCCTGCTGCTCTTCAACGACTGGAGTGCCCGCGATATCCAAAGCTGGGAATACCAGCCGCTGGGGCCGTTTCTGGGAAAAAACTTCGCCAGCAGCGTGTCGCCCTGGGTTGTGACGCTGGATGCCTTGGAGCCCTTCCGCGTAGCCGGCCCGGCGCAGGAGCCGCAGCCCCTGCCCTACCTGCAAGCCCCTGGCGAACACCACTTTGACATTCACCTGGAAGTACTGCTGCAAGCAGGCGACGCTGCCCCCGTGCTTTTGAGCCGCTCTAACATGCGGCACCTCTACTGGAGCATGGCCCAGCAGCTAGCCCACCACGCCAGCGGCGGCTGCCCCCTCGAAGCCGGCGACCTCTACGCCTCCGGCACCATCAGCGGCCCCACGCCCGACGCCCTGGGCTGCCTGCTGGAACTGACGAAGCGCGGCACCCAGCCCCTGCGCCTGCCCGATGGCACCGAGCGCGCCTTTTTGCTGGATGGCGACACGGTGATTCTGCGTGGCTACGCCGAGAAAAACGGGCTGCGCATTGGGATGGGTGAGGTGCGGGGCACGGTGGTGGAGTAGGTTTTATTGTTTACTAGTAAAGACACCTTTGCTTATGACCGCAGAGCAATTTATTAACTTTTGGGACACTCTTATCCCGAGACACTCCCCATAAGTCACTATTTCAGGTGGAATTACCCGAACAGGTGGTTTCGGATACATAGCTTACCTGAGTCGAAGCGGTATCCTGATACAGCAGAGGAATGGGCTATTTTGCTTAACCGACAAAACACCATCATTAACGACCTTTTGGGTAGTAACTCGGACGTTTTATTAGTGACTGGAGATTATTTAATAGAGCTAAAAACCCTCCATCAAATTGACTCTATTTCAACTATTTCCTTCACTACCCTAGAAACAATTAACCTGCACGAAACAAATCCAGATGAATATAACGCCGGGCGTACGTTCACCCCAATGTTCAGTAAGCAGATTTGGCAGCCCAATAAATTCGATAAGCTGCTAGCAGATATCGCAAACGACTGCCTGCGCGTATTATTTATTTCTATCGAGAACAACTGCCTTATTGCCCCTTATGATGGCGGGATGGATATTGTCCTAAAAGATGAGAAAACACGAAACAGCTGCCAGGAAAAATATGGCGCGTGGTTATCAGCCAGGGAGGACGGCCTGTAATTAAATACGTTGTTCAGGAAGTTTTCGCCTGCTTTGCCCGGCGCTTTAGCGCCGGGATAGGGGGGACACCTCTTCACCGGGCTTTAGCCCTTACTGGCACCAGACGGCACAGGGGCTAAAGCCCAGGTAAAAAGGTGACTGCTACCCCGGCGCTGAAGCGCCGGGCAAACTAACCGCAAACTTTCTGAACAGCGTATTAAACTTCCCGAAAGAAATTATCCAATAAAATAGCGGCCGACACGGCCACGTTCAGGCTTTCGGCGCGGCCACCGGGGCCGTGCGGAATGTGCAGGCGGCGTGTGAGGCGGGCCGTCACCTCCTCACTTAACCCGTGCGACTCGCTGCCCATTACCAGCACGCCGGCGGGCTGTAGGTGCAGGCGGTGAACGTTGTCGCCGGTGAGGTCGGCCCCGAAAATGCCGACATCGGGGGGCAGGGCAGCGAGCCAGGCGGGCAGGTCGCGGGCGGGCCACACGGGCACGCGGGCGAAAGCGCCCATGCTGGCGGCAATGGCTTTGGGGTTGAATGGGTCGGCGCAGTGCTCCGATAGCACCAGGCCGGGCAAGCCGTACCAGTCGGCCAGGCGCCAGAGGGTACCGAGGTTGCCGGGGTCGGCCACGCCATCGAGGGCCAGCACGAGGCGAGTGGCGGGCAAGCCGGGCGGCAGCGGCAACTCGGCGGGGCGCGAAACTACGGCCAGGGCAGCGGCGTTGGTTTGCAGTGTGCCGAGTTGGGTTAGCTCGTCTTCGGTGGCCAGCTGTAGTGGCAAACCGGCGGGCAGCTGCCCGGCGAAGGCAGCAGTGGCTACTATGTGCTCGATGTGCAAGCCCGAAGCCAGTAATTCTAGCACGTTTTTAGCTCCTTCGACCAGAAAGGCGGCGTGGCGCTGCCGATATTTGCGCTGGTGCAGCGACTTTACGTACTTGGCTAGAGCTTTTGAAACCATCGGAACAACAAAGTAAACACCGGCAGCGGCTGCCGCTTGGCGTGGCGGCCGGGCTGGCCCTGGCCTTGGTGGCCGGGCTGCTGCTGGCCGTGGGCTGCTCGCCGCTGCGCCTGCTAGGGCCTAAGCAGCGCCTGCTCACCAAAGTTACCGTGCTCAGCCACGGCCTGAGCACCGCCCAGCAGGAGCGGCTGCTGACACTGGTGCAGCAAAAGCCCAACCGCAATATTCCGCTGCCGAAGCTGGCCATTTACCAGCTCGGGCACTCGTTCTACGACTCGGCCCGCATCGACCGCAAAGCCGCCCGCATTCGCGCCCACTACGCCGACGAGCTGACAGCGGCCGGCACCGACTCGGCTAAAATCGGCAAGCTTGTGGCCCGGCGCGACACCCGCCTGGCCCGCAAGCAAACGGCCCTCGAAAAAGGCAACGCCATTATGCGCCTCGGCGAGCCGCCCGTTATTTATAACCCAGCCCTTAGCCAAAGCACTAATAACCAACTGACCACTTACCTGCGCTCGCAGGGATATTTCCGGGCTGCGGCCAGCTACACCGACTCGGCCCACGTGGGGGAAGGGTTTATCGGGGTCACAATGCGGACCCTCGGCCTGCGGCACCGCCCGGCGCATTATGTGCCCTTGCGCGACTCGGCGGGCCAGCGCCTGCACCGCCGCGTGGCCGTCACCTACACGGTGCAGGAAGGGCTGGGCTTCCGGCTGGGCAAATTGGAAAACGTCATTCCCGATGCAGGCGTGGCTGCGCTCGTGGCCCAGATGCAGGAGGGTACGCTGCTGCACCCCGGCGATGCCTACAACGAAGACCTCATCGGCCAGGAGCGGGCACGGCTGGAAGCGAAGCTGAAAAACGCCGGCTACTACGATTTTCGGGCCCAGTTCATCTCATTTGAGGCCGATACGAGCTTCGAGAAAGGCCAGGTGCGCCTCAAGCTGCTCATTGCCAGCCCGCCCGGCGGACACCGCCGCTACCAGCTGCGCCAAGTGGTGGTGCTCACCGACGCCAGCCGCGCCCGCGCCTTGCGCGCCGCCACCGGCGACACCGCCCGCCTGGGCCGTCAGGGGCCGGCCTCCCGCGATAGTACGGTCGTGCCAAACGGTACGGGGCGCATCTCCACGGCCAATATGCCGGCCGGCGTGACACCCGCCGCCGTGGCCGACTCGCTGGCCGCCCGCCGCCTGCGCCAGAACGGGGGCCGCCGCCTGGCTCCCCGCGATACCGTGCGCCTCGATTCGGTGGATTTTGCCAGTCGCGGGCCGCTGCAATTCAGCCCCAAGGTACTGGCCCGCCAGATAGCCCTGCGCCCCGGCCAGCTCTACAACGTGGAGCGCACTCAGCGCACCCAGCGCCAGCTCTCGAACCTGGATATGTTCCAGTTTAACACCGTGAGCTACCGCAAAGTAGCTGGCCTGGCCGCCGACTCGACCGGCAGCGGGGGCAACAACGACGAACGGCCCTTGCTCGACCAGCTGCCGCAGGCCGTGCCGGGCACCGCGCCCAACTACCTGGATGCCATTATCACGACCTCACCCAGCCCGCGCTTTTCCGAAACTACCGAATTTGGGGGTACCTACGTGGCCGGGTTGCCGGGGCCGTTTGCCAATCTGCGCCTGAAGTGGCGCAATCCCTTTGGTGGGGCCGAGGTGCTGGAGCTGAGCGGCCGAGTAGGCTTTGAGGGCCAGTTGGCCCGCTTGGGCAATGATGCCAACGCGACTACCGATGCCGTGTATACTACTCAGTACGGGGTAACGGCGGCGCTCATCGTGCCACAGTTTCTGGTGCCTTTCGGCCTGAACCGCTTCTTCCGTAATGCGCAGCCCCGCACCCGGTTCTCGCTTTCCGACACCTATACCTCCACGCCCTACTACACCCGCGCCAACGCCGAATTCACCTTCGACTACATTTGGCAGCCTTCGGCGTACCAGCAGTACGTATTTACCCCAGTCGATGCCAGCTTGGTTAATGCCTTGAACACCAGCCAATTTTACAAGGACCTACTCAACACCCTGCGCTACACCCAGGGCAGCCCACTCTACCAGTCGTTCCGGTCGGTGTACGAGCCGAGCATCAGCTTCACCTCGATTTATAACTCCAACGACCTCAACCAAACCCGCAACGCCCATTACCTGCGCCTGTTTGCCGAAGTGGGCGGGCTTACCCGGGGCCTGTACCGCAATACGGGGTGGTTTGAGGATACGGGCCTACAGGTATATAATTTCGTTAAAATCGCGGCTGATTACCGGCGTTACTACAAGCTCACGCCCCTTACCTACCTGGCCTGGCGCCTCAACGGCGGCGTCGCGCACGCCCTCACCCGCACCCCCGACCCCGACCAGCCGGGCGTCGAGAGCTATACCATCCCCTACGACAAATACTTTTTTGCCGGGGGCTCCAACAGTGTGCGGGCCTGGTCGCCGCGCCGGCTGGGTACGGGCTCCTACGCCACGCACTTTACCACCGGCAGCATGGACCGCGACTACTACACCGAACAGCCAGGGGAACTGCTGCTCGAAGGCTCGCTGGAATACCGCTTTCCGGTGTACTCTTTTATCAAAGGCGCCTTTTTTACCGACTTTGGCAACGTCTGGACTCTGCAGCCGGATACCGACCGGCGGGGGGCCGAGTTCCGCTTCGACAGCTTCTACAAGCAGTTCGCCGTCGGCTCCGGCATCGGTATCCGCATGGATTTTACGTTCCTGATTCTGCGCTTCGATATTGCCACCAAGGTGTATGACCCCACCGAAACCGACGACCCGTGGCGAATAAAGAATGCCCTGCGCCAAACCAACAATCAGACGGTGGTAAATATTGGTATCGGCTACCCGTTCTAGGCCAGCGCACAAAACCAGCCCGTTCGTTGTTTGCAAAAGGCCTGCCTGGTGCAGGCCTTACTTTTTTGCTTTATGCCAACCCAACGCTTCAAAACCACCATTAACTGCGCTAGCTGCCTGCGCGCCGTCACGCCCGCCCTCACTGCCGAGCCAGCTATTACCAGTTGGCAGGTCGATACCTCTTCGCCCGATAAAATCCTGACCGTGGATACCACGCTTTCGCCCGCGCAAGTGGTGGCCGTGGTGGAGGAAGCGGGTTTTGAGGCCGTAGCGGTGTAGGGTAAGCTTTAGCTTGCCTGGCGGGCGACTGGCAAGCTAAAGCTTACCCTACACCGCCGCTACCCTGGCGGCGCTAAGCACCCACCATCTATAGCGGCGGCTGGCCGGCGGCTATCGGCAGTAGTCTTGGGTGAATAATATTGTGTCGAATACGGCTTCACTGTGGTAGGTACGCAGGTTGTACTTCTTTCCATTGTGCAGCCTGAACACCCGCACTTGCGTTGAGTTGAGTTTTACATCCAGGTAGTCGTTAGCGGTAACTGGCGGGTTGGCCGCGCTCCATTGCGTTGCGGCCCTTATTAACTCAGCGCCAGCTACTTGCTTCAGCGAGTCGTGCTGCCATTGATATAAGCATTTCAAGTCGCCACCGAAGGCTCCACCCATGTAGTAAGCTTGCACCAGCTTTGTACTTGGGTCGTAGGATAGGCCCAGCATCGTTATATCCGGCCGGTACCGCAGGGTCTGGCCTGACCGTATGAAGACAAACGGACTCGCTTGACCGTGCATATTTGGCGCACCGAACACCATGAAGTCATCCTGACCGTCACTGTTCAAATCCTCTGCCCTAAACTCCGACACGCGGGTAGGGAACGGCACTCGCGTAACTAGGCGCATCCCCTGTCGGCTGGCCTGGTAGAGTAGCAATACGGAATCCTTTATGACTAACGCTCCCACCTTACAGGCCGTCGTTTCCTGCCCGTAAAGCACGTAGCGCGCACTATCACCATCCTGCCGAAAGCTGCTCAGGTGCCAGTACCGACGCAGCGAATCGGTGAGCTGCTGCTCCAGCGACTTGGCTACCGGCTGCTTTGCCACGGGTTTAGTCGTCGGCGACTGGCAGGCCACGACCAGCCCGGCGACCGCCGCCGCTAGTCCGAGCAATAAGCAGATGGTTATCTTTTGCATACGGGTGGGCTGATAAGACAGGTTCCGGCAGCTACTGCTAATATCCCACCCCTAGTGCCGCCGCTACCTTGGCGGCGGGTAGGGTGCGGGCTGCCGTCTTTTCGCCGGCTGTCCGCTCGTCATTAGCTTTGCGGGCCGCTTAAGGCGCGGCTCCTTCGGTTGAATAAGTGGCGCAAACGACGAGCGGACAGCCGGCGAAAAACCGGCAGCCCGCCACAACACCCCACAACTTGGGTTTGCTAACTGGATTTCGCTTTTCGCGATAAGGGCTATTAGTCAAGTATCCACTCCAAGGTGCTTCCCAAGGGATTGTGGCGCCCTGCTACCAGCCAGAGGCCAAGTACTCCTGTCAGCACCAGCAGATGATAAAGCCACGCCGATTTTAATAACCCGGGCATTTTAATAGCAAACCCAAACCAAGCGAACAGGCCGAGCCATACAAGCCCAGCAACCAGACCCAGCAGTATTCCCGCTATCTCAATATTAAGCAGTACTGTATCCACACCGTTTGGCCCTACGGTGTGGTCTTCGTAATGAGGTACGTGGCCAGCCCGGCTGGTAGCCTCAACAACTAGCAGTACGGCTGGCACCAACCATGCAGCTATGAGCGTGGCACTAATCCGATACGTAAGAAACAGTGCTCTCATAACTGAATAAGGATTGCGTAATTATCAGAAAGAACGTCATAGAGTGCTGGCTCTCAATACCCCAGTAGCTCCCCCAGCACCACTGCTACTTTGGCGGCGCTGGGAAGCATCTGCTTTTCCAGCTCGGCATTGAGTGGCACAGCGGGCAAATTAGCCGCACCGAGGGTAAACACCGGCGCATCCAGCGCCTGGAAGCAGTGGCGCTGAATGCGCCCGGCCAGGCTTTCGGCGAAGCTATTGAGCAGGGGCTCTTCAGTGAGTACCAGGGCTTTGCCGTGGCGGCGCACGGCGGCGAGTACGGCATCCCAGTCGAGGGGGTTGAGGGTGCGCAAATCCAGCACTTCGACCTGGCCAGGGAAGCTGCGGCTGGCAGCTTTGGCCCAGTGTACGCCCATGCCGTAGGTGACGACTACGCAGGTTTCGCCGTTGCGCAGCTTGTCGGGGGCAGCTTCCTGGGCCACCAACGCCCGGCCCAGCGGGATAACGTAGCTGGCGGCAGGCTCTACGGTTTTGGCGTCTTCGGTGCCGGGCACTTTGCTCCAGTACAAGCCTTTGTGTTCGAGCAGTACCACGGGGTTGGGGTCGAGGAAGGCGGCGCGGAGCAGGCCCTTCATATCGGCGGCATTGCTGGGATATACTACCTTGATGCCCCGGATAGTGAGCAGCATGCTTTCGATGCTGCCGCTGTGGTACGGGCCGCCGCTGCCATACGCGCCTATCGGCACGCGAATAAGCGTGGGCACCGGAAACTTGCCCATGGTGAGGTAGCAGCTTTTGCTGATTTCCTCGACCAGTTGGTTAAGCGCCGGCCAGATGTAGTCGGCAAACTGGATTTCTACAATGGGGCGGGCTCCCACGGCAGCCATGCCGGCCGTGCTGCCCACGATGTAGCCCTCCTGAATAGGTGTGTTAAACACGCGAGCGTCGCCGTACTTTTTAGCCAGTAAGGCGGCTTCGCGGAATACGCCACCTAGCTCCCCGCCCACGTCCTGGCCGTAGAGCAGCGCCTCAGGAAACTCGCGTAGGATGTCGTCCACCGCGTGCAGGGCAGCGTCGACCATCAGCGTTTTTTCGGCCCCGGCGGGGGCACGCTCGCCAGCTTCTTCGCGCACGGCGGGCGGGGCAAACTCGTAGTCGGCGAAGGTGGTGGGGTCGGGGTCGGGCGCGGCCAGGGCGACGGCCCAATCGGCGGCCACGGTGGCGCGGGCCTGCTCGGCGAGGGCAGTTAGCTCGGCTTCGGTGGCGCCGGCGTGCAGCAGGCGGCGGTGCAGGCGCGGCAGGGGGTCTTGCTGCTGGTGCTCGGCGAGGTTATCGCCCCGGTACCACTCGCGGCGCACGCCACTGGTGTGGTGGCCCAGTAGCGGGCACTTAGCGTGTACCAGGGCCGGGCCGCGCCGGGCGCGGGCGTGCGCGAAAGCTTCACTCAAGCCGTTATAAGAGGAAATAAAATCGGCCCCATCGGCCCGCACGCGGTGCAAACCGGGAAAGCCAGCGGCAAACTCATAGGCGTCCATGGCCCGCATTTCCTTACCTGTGGCCGAGATGCCCCAGTCGTTGTCCTGCACCAGGTACACGATGGGTAGGCGGTGCAGAATAGCCATTTGCAGCGCTTCGCTTACTTCCCCTTCCGTCATGGCCCCGTCGCCGATGGAGCAGAGCACGACGGGCTTGGCGGCAGGGTCGAAGGCAGCCAGCGCGCTCAGGCCGGGCAGTTTGGCCCCGGCTGCGTGCCAGTCGCGCGGGTCGGGCTGCTGCGGCGGCAGCCCCTGGCTCTCGAAGTAGCTCAGGGCGTGGGCCATGCCGGTGGCCGGAATGGCCTGCATGCCGGTAGCCGAGCTTTGGTGCGGAATGGTGGGGAAGCCCGCCCGGCGCAAGCTGGGGTGGCTGTAGTAGAGCCGGCCGCCGCTAAACGGGTCGTCGCGCTTGGCCAGCAGCTGCAGCATCAGCTCGTAGGGGCGCAAGCCCAGGCCCAGCAGCAGGGCATCGTCGCGGTAATAGGGCGTGGCGTAGTCTTGGGGGCCGAGCAGGGCAGCGGCGGCCAGCTGCACGGCCTCGTGGCCCCTGGCGGTGGCGTGTACGTAGCGGCTGGCGGTGGCTTTCTGGTCTTCGTAGAGCGCGGCCATCGCGGCGGCGGTGTGCAGCAGCAGGTAAGCGCGGCGCAGCAGCTCTGGGCCGGGGGCCGGGTTAGGGTCTTGGCTCAGGGGCGCCACGGGCTGCGTAAAAGCGGCCGCTGCGGCAGCGGCCGCCGCCGAAACGCGGGTAGAGGCGGAGTCGGGAGTTTCCAGAGAAGCAGCGGGAACAGCGGTTTCGGGCATGGCGGGCGGGGCAGGGGAAGGGCCCGCAAAAGTACGCCTACCCGGCCGCCGTATCTTTGCCGGGCGTTGTTGGCAGTGGCTCTACCCCTGTTCACCGCCACTTTCTACCGTGAAAAACTCCCCGCTCGCCTCCTCCCCCAGCCCCGCCACCCGCGTCCACATTGAGGCGTGGCTGGGCGACTTTCAGCTGCGCCTCTGCCAGCACCTCGAAGCGGCCGATGGCAGCGCAGCTTGCTTCGGCACCGATGCCTGGCAGCGGCCGGGCGGCGGCGGCGGCCGCAGCAAAGTGCTGGAAGGCGGCCGCATCCTGGAGAAGGCTGGGGTAGGATTTTCGGCTGTGGAGGGCGAGATGAGCGAGGCCGCCGCCCGGCAGCTGCACATGCCCAACCCGCACTTTTTCGCTACTGGCGTGAGCGTAGTGCTGCACCCGCGCAGCCCCCGCGTGCCCATCATCCACATGAACGTGCGCTACTTCGAGGCCGGCAACGGCGAAGCGTGGTTTGGCGGCGGCATCGACCTGACGCCCATCTACGTGGACGAGGCCCAGGCCCAGCGCTTCCATGAGCAGCTGCGGGCGGTGTGCGACCGCCACAACCCCGCCTACTACGCCCGCTTTCACGCCTGGGCCGACGACTACTTCTACTTGCCCCACCGCCAGGAAACGCGGGGGGTGGGCGGCATTTTTTTTGACCGCCTCACCGTGGGGCCCGACGGCAGCGCGGAAGAATTATTCGCCTTCGTGCAGGATGTGGCCGAGGTTTTTGCCCCCGCCTACACGGCCATCATGGCCGAAAACCACGCCCTACCTTACACCGAGCGCGAAGAAGCCTGGCAAACCCTGCGCCGCAACCGCTACGCCGAATTCAACCTGGCCTTCGACCGGGGCACCCGCTTCGGCCTCGAAACCGGGGGCCGCACCGAAAGCATCCTCATGAGCCTGCCCCCCCGCTGCGGCTGGAGCTACAACCCTGCCCCGCCCGCGCCCGGCTCGCCGGAGGCGGCCACGCTGGCGTGGCTGCGCAAGGGCGTAGCATGGGTGTGAGTTAAGAGTTAAGAGTTAAGAGTTAAGAGTTAAGAGTTTACTTGTTCGTTTTTAACGGGTTGGCCTTTGGTCTGTTTGTTTATGGCTCTGCCTGTATTTTGCTCCTTGCCCGTCCAATTTTCAACTCTCAACTCTCAACTCTTAACTCTTAACTTCCTCACTGACCTCGACCACCGCTTGCTGCTGGCCATCAACCACGCGCATACGCCGGCGCTGGATGCGGTAATGACGTTCGCGTCAGAAATCCGGGTATGGTTTCCGTTTTACGGGGTGCTTATTGGCTGGCTCATTTACTTATTTCGGCACCGAGCCTGGGTGCTGCTGCCGTTGCTGGTAGCCGCCGTGGCAGCGGCCGACAGCACGGCTAGCCGCTTGTTTAAACCACTTATGCACCGGCTGCGGCCTTGCCACGCACCCGATTTAGCCAGCCAACTATACTTGCCTAATGGCTGCGGCGGGCAGTTTGGCTTTATGTCGTCGCACGCGGCCAATGCGTTTGCGCTGGCGGTGTTTGTGCTGCTGGTGCTGCCGGCCGGGCGCTTTCGCTGGATTAAAGTTGGGTTCTTCGGCTGGGCGCTGGTGCTTT
Organism: Janthinobacterium lividum; assembly: GCA_050954465.1. Classification (GTDB taxonomy): domain Bacteria; phylum Bacteroidota; class Bacteroidia; order Cytophagales; family Hymenobacteraceae; genus Hymenobacter. The sequence goes on along the minus strand of JBPBPU010000006.1, from coordinate 5,823 downwards.
CGTACAGCCGCATCTACCTGGCGGCACACTACCCGGCTGACGTGCTGGCTGGCGCGCTGGTGGGCGCGGCGCTGGGCGCGGGCGCGGCCTGGGCGTTTGGGCAGTGGAGTCGTCGGCGCGGGTTGGCTTAGCCCCGGCCAGACATTAAAAAAGCCTGCCGAAGCGGCAGGCTTTTCAAACTTTCAAGCGTTATTTTTTGGCTTTGCCGCCGGTATGGCCGTCGCCCTCGTCGCCGTGGCCGGGCTTCACAGTCGTTTTAGCATCCTGCCGGTCGTCTTGCGAAAGGGAGCGGTTCAAGTCATCGGACTCCGCAAATTCTCCGTCGTCATTGCGTCGCACGTAGCGCTTGTCGCCGGGGGTAGGTTCGATTAGTTCGCGCTCGCTGGACATAAAACAGAGGTGGCCGGTTAGTTTCCGGCCAGCGTTTTATTCTACGTTTAACCTACCCAAAAGTTAGCCCAACAGTCCCTGCGCCCCCAGCAACCGGGCCACGTACTTGCCTACGATGTCGAATTCCAGGTTCACGCGCTCGCCTACTTGCAGCTGCCCGAAGCCAGTGTGCTCGTAAGTATAGGGAATAATGGCCACTGAAAAAGCATCCGGCTCGCTGTCGAAACAGGTGAGGCTCACGCCATTAATGGTAATAGAGCCTTTTTCCACGGTCAGACGCTGGGGGCCGGGCTCGTGGCGGAAGCGGTAAAGCCAAGAGCCGTGCTGGTCTTCAGCCAGCACACACTCGGCGGTGGCATCGACGTGGCCCTGCACAATGTGGCCGTCGAAGCGCCCCCCGGCGGCCAGGCAGCGCTCCAGGTTGACGTGCCGGCCGGGTTGCCACTGGCTTAGGTTCGTCTTCTTCAAGGTTTCGGCAATGGCCGTGACGATGTGCGTACCCGCCGCTACGTCTAGTGCCACCACCGTGAGGCACACGCCGTCGTGGGCCACGCTCTGGTCGATTTTCAGCTCCTCGGCAAAGGGCGAACGGATGGTGAAATGGCAGTTGGTATCCTCATCGGCCACGCCAACGACGGTGCCCAGGGCTTCAATTATTCCAGTGAACATGGACCGCAGATTTAACTGATTTTAACGGATGGAACGGATTTTTTGTGGTTCCGTGTGGTTCGGGTTGATGGGGAGTGTTACTCCTTTTGACTTTTTATGAGGCGTTTGAACTCCAGGCTGGGGGCGCCAAAATTGAAGAGTAGGCCGATTGGTAGCTTGAAAGCTTCCAGGTAGTTGATAAGTTGCACGTGATGCGCAGGAAGCAAGCCTTCAACCGCTTTCAACTCGACCAGCACCCGTTTTTCTACCAGGAAGTCGGCTCTGCGCGAACCCACTTTCTCATTCTCCTAATAGATAGGTAATTCCACCTCCCGCTCAGCCCCAACACCATTTTTATACAACTCTATTGCCAGTGCCCGCTGATACACAACCTCCAGAAACCCGCGCCCCAGCTTACGATGCACAGTCATCGCACAGCCAATAACCGCTCTCGTCAAATCGTTAAAATCAGCTAAATCAACCATCCTCAATAAGCAAGCAAGATAACAAAATAAGCAAGCACGGAACCACAAAAAATCCGTTCTATCCGTTAAAATCAGTTAAATCTGCGGTCCTATTTACCCCGGCCTTCCACAATGATTTTCAGCGTATAAAGCAGCACCCGGAAGTCCATGGCCAAGCTCATATTTTCGATGTAGAGGATGTCGAATTTGAGGCGCTCGACCATTTGGGCCACGGTTTCGGCGTAGCCGTACTTCACTTGGCCGAGGCTGGTAATGCCGGGGCGCACGCGGTGTAGATGGCGGTAATGGGGCGCGATTTGCACAATCTGGTCGATGAAAAACAGCCGCTCGGGGCGGGGGCCCACGATGCTCATATCGCCACGCAGCACGTTCCAGAACTGTGGAAACTCATCGAGGCGCACCTTACGCATGAAGCGGCCCCACTTGGTGATGCGCGGGTCGTGGTCGGAAGAGAGAGCGGGGCCGGTTTTTTCGGCGTCGAGGTACATCGAGCGAAACTTGATGATGTCGAACGGCACCCCGTTTTTACCGATGCGCTGCTGCCGATAAAACACCGGCCCCGGCGACGACGAGCGCACCATAAACGCCGTGAACGCATATATCGGACTAGCCAGCAGCATAAACAGCGCCGACACGCTCACATCGAGCAGGCGCTTCACCACTTGCTGCCACACGGGCAGCAGGTCCTGCTTGATTTCGATGAGCGGCGTGCCAAACAAGTGGTTCACCTTCACCGAGCCCAGTAGCATCTGGTACAAGTCGGGCAGGATGCTGATGCGCACTGGCGAATCTTCCAGCAAGCTCAGAATTTTTTGAATACCTTGGTGCTCGCTCGGCTCAATAGCAATGATAACCTGCTCGATACCCATACTGCGAATAAGGGTCGGCAGCTGCTCATAAGAGCCCGGCGAAGGCAGGGCGGCGGCGAGGGCGGCATCGATGGTATCGCCCACGGGCGTGAAGCCTAGCAGCCGCAGCCCCAGGTGGCGGCCGTTGCGCAGCAGGTCCTCGTAGGTACTCAGGGCCAGCGCATTGGAGCCCACCAGCAGCGTTGGGAACGAGATAGCCCCGCGCCGCACTAACTGCTGCACGCTACTCACGGCCCAGATGTGCAGCACCGCCGTGCTGGTGAAATGCAGCAAGTAGTAGGCGCTGAAGGTTTTGTAGTAAGCCCGGTAGTTGTCTACACCCTGGTCGTCGAGCAGCAGGGCAAAGAAAATAACTACTGTGCCGAGCAACGATGCCCGCGCCAGGTGGATAAGCTCGCTTAAGCGCGACTTGCGAAAAATGTCGCGGTATTCGCCCAGCAGAGCATAAATAGTCGTCCAGAACAGGGCAATGAGCAGGGCCGCCCGTGATAAGTCGAACAGCGCCTGGCCTGTGAAGTGAAAGCCAGTAATCTCGCTCAGCAAGTACTTGCGTAACAAGTAGAAAGCGGCCCAGGCCAGGAGCGCCGCCCCAAAATCGGCCGCTACGAGCTTGAGGTATTGAAAACGGCGGAGTAGCTGCAAAATGGGGAACGTAGCGCGTATTTTCGCGGCGAAGTGTACAAAAATAGGGCTGCCCGGCAGTTTGGAAGCCAAAATCGATGGCTTGGCCGAAACTTAACGACAGTTCCGCCCCTTTTATCTTCCAGCTATGTGGGTTGTCCTGGTAGATGTGGCGAACCGAAAACCAGTACCTCCAGGCAACCAGAAACCTTGATTATTCCAGACTCTTACCGCCAGCGGGGGCAGCGCCGGGCCCTCGTAACGCTCTTGCGTGAGCAGCGCGGCATCCGTGATGAGCGGGTGCTGGCGGCGGTGGGCGCGGTGCCGCGCCATTTTTTCTTCGAGCCCGCCTTCGAAACGCACGCCTACCAGGATAAAGCCTTCCCCATCGGCGAAGGCCAAACCATTTCGCAGCCCTTTACCGTGGCCACCCAAACCGAGCTGCTCGACGTGCAGCCCGGCCACCGGGTGCTCGAAATCGGCACCGGCTCGGGCTACCAGTTTGCCGTGCTGAGCCAGCTGGCCAGCGGCGTGCAAAGCATTGAGTTCAACGCCGTGCTCTACGAGCGGGCGCGGCTGCGGCTGGCGGCGCTGGGGCTGCCCACGGCAGGGCTGCACCTCGGCGATGGCTCGCTGGGCTTGCCCGCGCTGGCTCCCTTCGACCGTATCCTAGTAACGGCAGGGGCACCGGCCTTGCCCCCGGCCCTGCTGCGGCAACTGCGCATCGGCGGCAAGCTGGTGGTGCCCGTGGGCGCGGCCGACCCCGGCCGGCAGCAGCTCTTGCGCATCACCCGCGAAGGCCCCGAGAGCTACCTGCGCGAAGAGCTTGGCGAGTGCCGCTTCGTGCCGCTGCGCGGGGCGGCGGGGTGGCATTGAATGTAAGAATTAAGAATTGGCGGTTGGTTTGGCAGCCCAATCCGTTGCGCTGGGCGGGCCAAACCCAGGGCGGCAAAATAAGTAGGGGTTCCTATACCTATTATTTGCGCAAAGGTGCTATATTTAGCCGCCTGAACTACTCAGCGCCTGCTTAGGAGTGCCTGGCTGGTTGCCCTTGCTAACGGTGGCAAGGATTTTTTCTATTTTTTTATGAAAAATACGAGTACCCCCCCGCGCTAACCCCTTGTGGCGCATGGCTTTGCTAGCTTTATGCTGCCTGGCCAGTGCTGGCGCCCAGGCCCAGACCCCCATCCACCCCGTTACGCCACCGAATAGCCTCAGCATCGTGGCTACCCTACCCACTATTTGCCAGGGCGGCTCCACGGTGCTGTCAATCGGCGGCAATGGCGCGCTGCAAGCCAATACTACCTATACCTGGTCGCCCAACCAGGATATCAGCAGCACCGGCGGCACCTCAGTGGTGGTCAATCCGACCCAGACGACTACCTACACGCTAACGGCCCTGACCAACGACGGCAACGCGGGCACCGTGCGCACGGCCACCTTCACGGTGAACGTGCAGGCCGATTGCTGCCAGACCACTACCCTGAGCAGCCAGGGCGTGACGCCCGTGGAACTGACGGCGGCCACCTATACCAGCAACCCCTTTGCGGGCTATGACCCCGGCACCTACTTTCACTACGCGGGCTCTACGCTCACGCTTAGCGGTAATACCACGTACTCGCTGCCCGTGGGTGGCGTGCTGCTACTGGAAAGCAACGCCGAAGTGGTGGTGAGCAGCGCCGCCCGCTTCGAGTTGAACGCCGGCACCATTACGGCGGCCTGCAATGAGATGTGGAAGGGCATTACCCTGAAAAACACGGCGGCCTCTATCGACTTTCACGGAGTGAACGTGCATACGATAGGGCAAGCCCGCAAGCCGGTGGCCATGCGCAACCACCTGATGCACAGCCGACAGGGCCTGGTGCTGGAAGATGGCTCCCGCGACCCGGAGTTCCAGTTGAACTATACCGACTTCTGGCACAACTACCGTAGCCTCGACATCCACCGGCGGCAGGGCGGCGGCACCGGCACCAACGTAGACAACCGAATTCTGACGTGCGTTTTTACCTCCTCTCCTGCCCTGATGAAATCGCCCTACCAAGCCAGCGGCAGCACCTATTACTATAGTGACTACCACTTGCGCGTGGCGGGCCGGGTAGACCATGCCCTTGCCATGGGGCTACAGCTGTGCGACTTCGACAACGCGGTAGGCCATATCCTGTGCGACAGCACCCGCACGGCGCTGGCGCCGGCTAGCTGCACCTTCCGCCGGTTCTACAAGGCGGGCATTTACTACGCCGGCGGCGGGCTGCCGAGCTACGGCACGCCGACCAACACGCTCACGGTAAGCAGCTACCTGGTAGAGTACCCCACCTCCTTTACCTTTCCGGCCTATCCCCTGCCCGCTACCCCACAGCTGGCCGCCGCCAACGCCACTTACAGCGACCTGCCCGGTGTGGCGGGCATTGCCACGCAGGATGAGCTGGTGAACGTGCAGGCTGCTACGTTTCAGCAGTCGCTGGCGGCCGACTACAACTACACCGGCACAACTTTTCTCGTGGGGCCTTACACCCATGCGGGTATTCGCACCGCTGCGCTCGGCACCATCGGCGGCTGTTCGTTTCTGGACCTGGAAACCGGCATTGCCCACGCCCTGCCGGCCGGCGACATGAGCGCCCAGCTGAGCCAGAATTTCTTTGCCAGCTGCGGCCGGGGCTACCAGGTTACCAACCCCGCCAACAACGCCATCAGCCCGGCCAACGCCGGCACCGTTGTAAGCTCCCCCTTAAAGTAGGCCAGTCAAAAGTAGAGGTTGGGCAGCTTGACGAAACTCAATGGGGGTTAGAAAGTTAAGGGCTTCATGGGGCCGC
>JBPBPU010000005.1:0-81595 GCA_050954465.1 Janthinobacterium lividum | reverse complement strand
TGAACAACTCGTTCAATGTCAAACGGAGTACCACTCCGTTTTACTTTACCCCCACGCGCACGCTGGTAGCCCACTGGCGGGCTTCGTCGGCGTCGGCAAAATGCTGGGTGTCGAAGGGGGTGTGCTCATTGGCACGCTGCATGATGTTCTGGATGCCCATCTGGTTGAGGCCATCCTGCGAGATGACGATGGCCAGGCGTTGCACGCCCAACTTGGCAAACTCCGGGAACCAGACCTGGTTTATCCAATCTTGGTCGGCGGGCCGGATGGCCCGTAGCAGCGTATTATTGGCAATCCAGCCTCGCACGCGGTGCAGGCGGCCCAGGCGCAGCGCCTCGGTGAGCGAGGCGCGCAGTTGCTCGGAATTGACGAAGCCCAGCCACTCGGTTTCGAGGGTGGCTCCGTCGGGGTTGTGGTTTAGGTTGAGGTAAGAAGTGCGGTAAATAACCGGCATAAAAAAATACGAAACAGGCGGAGTGCCTTCTACTAAATTGCTACTTCAAAAGTACGAACCAGCCCGCTGATTGCCAAGCGAAACGCCGGTTGGCTACGCCGTGAGTATCATTGTTTTTAGCTTCTCAACCCCCGCATACTATGCTGCACTCCAAGCTGCCCGATGTGGGCGTCAGCATCTTCTCCCAAATGACTTTGCTGGCCCAGCAAACCGGGGCCCTCAACCTCGCCCAGGGCTTCCCCGACTACGACCCACCGCTGCCCCTGCGCGAGGCCCTGGCCCGCCACGCCCTTGCGCCCGGCTCGCACCAGTACGCGCCCATGCCGGGGCTGCCGCGCCTGCGCCAAGCCATTGCCGCCCAGGTAGCCCGCCTGCAGCCCGCTGCCCCCGCGCCCAACCCCGATACCGAAGTTACCCTCACCGCTGGCGCTACCGAGGCCCTCTATGGTGTGCTGGCTGCCGTGGTGCGCCCCGGCGACGAGGTCATTATCCTGGAGCCCGCCTACGACCTCTACAGCCCCGCTGTGCGCCTGCAAGGCGGCGTGCCGCGCTACGTGCGCCTGCCCGCCCCGCATTTTCGGCCCGACTGGGAGGTCGTGCGGGCCGCCCTCTCGCCCCGCACCCGCCTGCTCATCGTCAATACCCCCCACAACCCCAGCGGGGCCGTTTTCACCGAAGCCGACTGGCAGGCCCTGGCCAACCTGCTGGCCGGTACCGACGCGCTGGTATTGTCCGATGAAGTGTACGAGCACCTGGTATTTGATGGGGTGCCGCCGCGCAGCGCCCGCCAGCACCCGGCCCTGCGGGAGCGCAGCTTCGTGCTCTCGTCTTTTGGCAAAACCTACCACGCCACCGGCTGGAAAGTGGGCTACTGCCTGGCCCCACCCGCCCTCACCACCGAGCTGCGCCGCGTGCATCAGTTTCTGACTTTCGCCGTGAGCACGCCCACCCAGCACGCCCTGGCCGACGTGCTCGAAGCCGACCCAGCTGACCAGCACGCCCGCTCACTGGCCACTTTCTACCAAACCAAGCGCGATGAGTTCCGGGGCCTGCTCGCCGGCACCGGCTGGGACTTGCTGCCCGTGCCCGGCGGCTACTTTCAGCTAGCCGGCTACGCAGAATTCTCCACCAAAAGCGACCTGGATTTTGCCCAGGAGCTGGCCCGCGATTGGGGCGTAGCCGTGGTGCCCGTGTCGGCCTTTTACCACGATGGCTACGACCCCGGCCTCGTGCGCTTCTGCTTCGCCAAGGAGCCCGCCACGCTACAAGCGGCGGCCGCAAGGCTGAGTGTCAGGCACTAGCAGAATGGCGCGTTGCGCTAAACTCGCGCCAGCGCGCCTTTTCCTTATCCCCTCCATGCCCGACCTCACCCTCACCCTCGTCCAAACCGCCCTGCACTGGCACGACCCCGCCGCCAACCGGCAGATACTAAGCGACTTGTTGGCCGAAACCCAGCCCGTAACTGACCTCATCGTGCTGCCCGAGATGTTTACCACGGGCTTCACCATGGACGCCACGCAGGCCGAGCCCGCCGACGGCCCCACCCTGGCCTGGCTGCGCGAGCAAGCCGCCCGCTACAATGCCGTGGTGACGGGCAGCGTGCTGCTCACCGAGCACGGCCGCTGCTACAACCGCCTGCTCTGGGTGCGCCCCGATGGCAGCTTCAGCTACTACGACAAGCGCCATCTGTTTCGCCTGGCTGGCGAGCATGAAGTGTACACGCCCGGCACCGCGCCGCTGCTGGAAGAATGGCGCGGCTGGCGCATCCGGCCGCTCATTTGCTACGACTTGCGCTTCCCGGTTTGGAGCCGCAACCGCGCCGCCGCGCCCTACGACCTGCTGTTGTACGTAGCCAACTGGCCCGCCGCCCGCCGCTACCCCTGGCAGGCGCTGCTGCCCGCCCGCGCCATCGAAAACCTGGCTTACACGGCGGGCGTCAACCGCATCGGCACCGACGGCAACGGCCACGCCTACGCCGGCGACTCCATACTGCTGGATATGCGCGGCGAGCCCTTAGTCCAGGCTGGCGACCAAGCAGTAGTGCTTACGCACACGTTATTAGCCGCTCCGCTCCAAGCGTTTCGGGCTCAATTCGCGGCACTGCTTGATGCAGATGAGTTTGAGGTAGTGGGGGCGTAAGGGCTGGCAAATCTGGCGCGGGCCTCTGGCCCGTGCCGACTACCCGCAGGCCTCTGGCCTGCAACGCTAGAACAAGTCGTCTGGGTATCGTTCCAGGGTGCAGGCCAGAGGCCTGCAGGTAGTTGGCACGGGCCAGAGGCCCGCGCCAAAGGCACTACTCCCAAAAAACCTGCTGCTGGTTGGGAAACAGGCGCTGCGCCAGGGCCTCAACCCGGCCCCGGGTGCTCTTTACGCGCTGCTTCACAGGCTGTGCCTGGAAGTCGAACCCGGCCAGGGCGGCTACTTCTGCCTCAATGGGGCGCGCCTGCAGCAGCGAAGCCAATAGAAAGGCGGCAATGGGCTGGTTCCATTCGGGCTTGGCGCTCCAGTAGTGGCCGATACAGGCCTGGGCAGCGGCCAGCGGGCCCGCGTGCGCCAAAGCCAGCGACAGCGCTAATTGCTCGATGAGGCGGCGCGTAACGCCGGCCGCGCACCAGGCATCGCACAGGCGCAGGGCCAGACCGATGGCCTCGGGGGCGCGGGCGGCGGGCACGCCCACTACGCCGGCGTTCCACATTACTTCCTGGCCGGTGAGGGTGATGCCTTCCCAAGGCTGGCCCCGCAGCTGCCGCCACATCAGCTGCTCGGTTTTGCTGGGCAGGGCGGCCAGAGTGCCTTCGGGCTCGTGCATAAGGGCCGTGTTGGCGGCCAGGGCCTGGGTGAGCTGCCGGGCATCGCCCCCCAGAAACGTGTCGGAGTCGAGGTAGAGCAGCGACTGGCCGGGGTGGGCCTGGGCCACCACTTCCAGGGCCTTGATTTTTACCCGCCAAAAAAACTGGTGTGGCCCCTCCCACTCGCGCAGCAACGCCGCGTCGACGGGCAGCACCTGCACGCGCCCGGCAAGGCGGGCGTAGAAATCGGGCCGGTCCGTCACGACTGTGATGCCGCTCAGTGCATCGGGCTGCCGCAAAAACGTCAGGATGGAGAAATAAGCCTGCGTGTGGTTGGCCGCGTTCGGCCCAAAAACCAGGTAAACAAGCTGCATCAGGTGAAGAAGTAAAACGTGGGATTTAAGTGCTCACGCATAAGTAAACAGACAAAAAAGAACGTCATGCTGAGCTTGCCGAAGCATCTCGCGTGAATCGTTGAACGATTGAATTAGTGTGCGAGCGAGATGCTTCGGCAAGCTCAGCATGACGTTCTTTTTTGTCTGTTTACTTATGCACAATTACTTTATGAAGCCCTTAGCTAAATTAAGAACGTCATTTCGAGCTTGCCAAGAAATCTTGCTCGCTTCGTTAGGTGACATTCGAACGACCTCAAGCAAGATTTCTTGGCAAGTTCGAAACGACGTTCTTATTTAGCCAAAGGCCCTCGAATGGCCGCCCAAAGAAAACCAAAAAAGCCCCGCCGGGCGGCGGGGCTCTGGTAATTAGTAGTGCCAGGCTAGGCTTTATTCGTACACCTTCACCACAAACACGAAGTCTTGCAGGCGTTTTACTTGCTGGGCGCGGGCGCTGCCGGTTAGCTGGTTGGTGCGGGGCAAGTGGTAAGGCTGGGTGGGCTGCTTGTCCTTGAGCGAGTCCACGAGGTGCATCAGGTACGACGATTTGGTGGCGAAGGCGGCACCCTGCACATCATCCTGCCGGCTGCTCAGCACGCCGATGAGGTTGCCGCGCTCATCGAGCAAGGGGCCACCCGAGTTGCCGGGGTTCACCGGCACGCTTACCTGATAGTAGGCCGTGTCGCCGTTGAAGCCGGAGCGGGCACTTAGCGCACCTTCGCCGTACACCACATCTTCGCGGGGATAGCCCAGCGTGTACACGCGCTCACCAATATCGGCCTGCCCCCCTTTGAAGGTGTAAGGCAGCTTGCCAAAGCCTGCAAACCGGGCATCCTTGATGCGCAGGATGGCTAGGTCGTGCTTCGCGTCGGAGAATACCGTTTCGGCGTGGTAGCGCTTATGGTCGCGGCCTTCAATCACCAACGAATCAGCATCTTTAGTAGAATTAGCGTCTTTGATAACGTGTGCGCTCGTCACGATATAGCCCTCCGAAGTCAGGGCAAAGCCGGTGCCGCTGAATTTATTGTCCTTAACGGGCGGGAGCGCGGTGCCATCCAACTGGCTATCCACCTTCGCGGACAATACCCGTTGGCCTACCTTAAGCTTGTTCACCTCGCGCCGCAGCTCCGTAACTCCAGCTACCGCAGTAGGAGTTCGGAAGCTGCGCCACAAATCGAGCCCCAGCAGGGTGCTGAACACGGCCAACACGGCCACCGACGCGGCTACGCCCACCGTGGCGCGGTGCCCGCTCCAGAATTCGCGCAGCTTCTGCTCGGTGCGCGAAAGGTGCAGGCGCGGGTTCACGCTGTAGGAGAGGCCGCCGGCCTGCTTCACTTCGGGCTCGGGGGTGGCTTCAGCCGCCAGCATGGCAGTGTGTAGCTGGGCAATGGTGTGGCGGGTGCGGCGGCGCTCGGCGTAGGCCGCCAGAGTCCCCGTCAACTCCTCAAACTCGGTGTAGAGCTGGCGCAGGCGGGGTTCGGTACCCAGGCGGGCTTCCAGGGCCGCCCGGGGCTCGGCCCCCAGCTCTCCGCGCTGGTAGGCCTCAAACAGGGCGTAATAGTCGGCTTCAGTTTGCATCGTGGGTGGTTCCTGGTTCCTGGTTTCGAGTTCCTAATTAATGGAGAACCAGAAACCAATAAGCTAGGCTTCCTTATAACTGGCGAAAAACAATTTTTTCAAGCGCAGTAAGCACTTGTATTTCTGGGTTTTGGCAGTGTCGGCGTTGGTGTAGCCGTGCTCTGCCGTGAGGTCCTGCATAGACTTGTCGAGCAGGTAAAAGCCTTCGAGCAACGAGCGGCAGGGCTCGCCCAGATGGGTGAGGGCCTCGCTCATGGTGGCAAACTGCCGGTCGCGCTCTTCGGCTTCCTGCAAGTCGTCCTCGGCCCCCGTGTTGAGGTAGGGGCCGTACTCGTCCTCGTCAAGCAGGCGCACACCGTGCAGCCGGCTTTTCGTGGTGAGGCGCTTGAGCCACAGGCGGCGGCACACGGCGTAGAGGTAGGTTTTGATTTGGCAACTCAGCTCAAACGAGCTTTCGCGAGCCTTCTCATAGAAAACCATTACGCCTTCCTGGTATACATCCCGGGCATCGTCTTCGGAGCCGCTGTTTTGCAGCACGAAGTGCGATACCATAGGCCAATGCAGGCGGTAGAGCTGGCTTAGGGCCCGCTCGTCGCCGGCCCGGATGGCCTGGATAAGCTGGGCGTCGGCCGCCAGCGCCGCCGTGATGCTGTCCGTGTTCATTCGCTTCTGGTGGTTAATGCCCAAACCGGGGGTTTGTAACCCGAAAGAAAATATTTTCTTTTCTCGTGGGTTACTCCGGCTAGGGTAGCGGCATTAAGGGCAGATTTCTCTTAAAACCTTTTTCAAACTTACCCCAAAAGATGAACAACCTGCTGAAAGTATCCGCCCTGTTCCTGGCTGTTGGTATGGCTTCGTGCACCTCGAAGACTGATACCAACACCGAAAGCACCACCACGCCCGCTGGCACCGAGATGTCGACCACGAAGGTTGACTCGACCAGCACGAGCACCATGGCTCCGGCCGACGCTACTGCTGCTCCGGCCGCTGGCGCTACCACCGACGGCACGGCTCCCGCTGCCGGCGCTGCCGCCCCCGCTGCTGGCACCACCACCGACGGCGCTGCTGCGCCCGCTGCCAACACCAACAAAATGTAATTTGAGCCGGGCACCAGCCCGGTATTAAATTTCCATGCAAAAAGGCCCGGACGACAACGTTTGGGCCTTTTTTTGTGGTTTGGTTGTAGCGCGAAGCTTTCGCTTCGCGCATCGCCGCAACACGGCGAATCTGGCACCACGCCGCTTAGGTCAATAACTGCACCCGCGAGCATCGCCGCGCTACGGCGATGCATGAAGCGAAAGCTTCGCGCTACTGCGTAACGTCAGTTGCTCCCATCACCCACCAAATCCAGCAGCGCAGCCGCAATGCCTGGCCAGGGCTGGTGCAGGTCGAGGGTGACAACCCGCACGGGGTGGCCGCCCAGGGTGTAGCGCACATCAAGAGCCTTTGTGGCTGCCGGGTATAGCAAGATGCCTTCGAGCGCCTGGCCGGGGGCCGGGCGCAGGTTTTGCAGGTAGGCATAGAGCTGGTAGAGGTGCGGCGAAATAAGCCGTTGCTGGTCGTAGCGCGAGCGCAGAGCCGCCGCGTAGTATTTGGTGTCGAGGATGATTTTGCGGGTCGGGCTTTCCAGCGTGGTATCGGTGAGCATGGTGGGCAGCAGGGCCAGGCTGGCGGGTTCCGCGGCTTCGGCCTGCCAGGCAATGGTTTCGGCAAATACCCGGTACTGGCGCTGCTCGCGGCGGTAGAAATTGCGCACGGCCTGTTCAAATAAGCGCGCCATCAGCCCTTCGTCGCGCCGGAAATCGGGGAAGCGGCCCCGGCCCTCGGCGGTAGGAGCGGGCAGGGCCGTTTGGAAAATCAGCTCGCAGATGTGCAATAAAAACGCCTCGCCCGCCGCCCACCGCTGGCGGCGCAGGCTGGCAAATACCCCGGCCGCCGGGGCCGTAGGCTGCACCCCGGCCGGCAGGCGGCGGCGCAGCTGCCCCACCGTTCGCCGCAAAGCCAGGGGCAATGCTGGGTGGGCTACCAGTGCCGCCAGGGTGCCAGCCAGCAGCCGCGTCAGGGGCAGGTTGGGGCTTAGCTCGTCGAACTGGCACACGGCCCGGCCCTGCGGCAGCAGCCCCCGCCCGATGGTAGGCGCCAGCACCACGCGCCCGCGCAATTCGCCGATTTCGGCCTCGTGGCTGACAAACCCCCTGGGCAGCCCTGCACGCAACAACTGGCGCGTGGCGTGCAGCAGCATCTGGGTAAGCAGCTCCAGGGGCCGGTGAAACGGCGCGCCCTCGGTGGCTTGCAGTACGGCCGGCTCGGGCAGGCGCTGCCAGGCGTAGCACAGCAGGTAGTAGAGCGTGGCGAGGGGTATCATGAGCGGCGGGCGGGCTACCGGGCGGGCCGCGACTGCCGCCTAACAAAAACAACAATCCCCACCACCACGGCAGCCAACACCAGTAGTTGCCCCAGCAAGCGCCCGAGCTGGCGAGGCCCCGAAACGGCCGGATGCGGGGCACTGGGCTTCATGCGCAGCGACGTAAAAAAGTGTTGGCGGTTGTCGGGCTCATCGGTGGGCGCGTGGCTGGAGGTTTCGCGCCAGGTGAGGATGTAAATAAAGCCGTTGAAATAAAATACCCGCGCAAACTTGGCGCGGGCCAGGTTGGGCGCATTGGGCAGGTCGAGTTGCGCCTCCACGCCGCGTTGCCCGGCCAGAGTAAAGGCTGTCTGGCTCACGATGCGGTCCTGGCTGCCCGTGCGCAGGAGGCTCTTGAACGCCGCCGCGTACACCGTATCCAGCGCGCTGCCGCTCAGCTGCTCGCCGTCGGTGGCGGCCGAGTCGGCGCAGGTGACGGCTACCATGTAAATGGCTTCGTGGCTGCGGGCCACATAGGCCGGAATCTCTTTGGTAGCGCTTGAGGAAAGGGCCGCCGTAGCGGGCATGGCAATGCTGGCCCCAGTACCAAGCACCACCTGCTTCCAGGCCAGAGTAGAATCGGAGGTGCTGCCTTGCGCAAACACCAGGCGGAAGCTGGCACTAAGCAGGCAAATGACTAAAAGCCGGACGTTACGCATAAGATGTAGGGTAAGCTTCAGCTTGCCAGTTTAAAGTAATGAGGTTGTTGGTGAATGTCGGGCCTAAACCCCTAACGCCTAAAATTGGCAAGCTGCAGCTTACCCTACGCCCGCTACCAGCCGTTGCAGCTGTGCGGCGGCCCGTTCCGGCTGCTCGCGCCAATAGTCGGCGAGCAGCGGGCCGATTTCCTGCTCAAAAATCAGGCGCAGCCACTCGCCAGCTTCGGTAGGCACCAGCGGCGGCGCGCAGAAGTAGCTGTGGCCCACCTCAAAATCCGGCCCCAGCTCTGGGTCAGCGGCAATAACGTGGTTGAGCGCCACCATCCGCTTTGCCAGCTCGGCCAGCAGGGGGGTGGGCACACCCGCTGTGCGTAGCTGCTGCTGCAAGGGCTCGCCAAACTGCGGCCCCAGGCCCACAAACGCAAACCGGCGGCGTAGCGCGTAGTCGAGCGGGGCCAGGGAGCGGTCGGCCAGGTTGAGGGTGCCAATAACGTAGAGGTTGGCGGGCACGAAGAAGCGCGGGGCCTCGGGCGGCGCGTAGGGCAGGCGCATGGCGTGGGCAGGGCCGCGCTTATCGGGCTCCAGCAACAGCAGCAGCTCGCCAAAAATACGGGCCACGTTGCCCCGGTTCAGCTCCTCAATCAGCAGAAAATACGGGTGGTCGGGGTCCTGGGCGGCGCGCTGGCACAGCAGCGGCAGCACCCCTGGCACCAGTTGAAACTGCCCGTCGGGGCCGGGGCGGAAGCCGAGCAGAAAGTCCTCGTAGCCGTAGCTGGGATGAAACTGCACCAGCTCGGTGCGGCGCTCGTCCTGGCTGCCTTGCAGCAGCCACGCCAGGCGGCGGGCCAGAAACGTTTTGCCCGTGCCCGGCGGGCCTTGCAGCAGCAGCGCCTTGCGGCGGCGCAAACCCGCCAGGGCCGCACTCAGGGCGGGTTCCGACACAAAAACTTCCCGTAGGGCATCGGCCAGTGCGTAGGCCGGGGCCGGGCTGGCGTAGGAGCCCGCCGCTTCTGCCACCGCCGAAACTGCCGGCGCGGCAGGGCGCGGGGAGCCGGTGTAGAGGTTTTCGGCGGCTTGTTCGGCGGCCTGCTCCTGGTCGTGGGGCTGGCCTGCCGTGAGCATGGGGCGCTTGGCCACAATGGTGAAATCGAGGGCTTCGAGCAGGGCATTGGTGGGCTGGCCGGCCGGGTGGGGCCAGCGGGCTTGCGCGTCGGCCAGGGCGAGGCGGTAGGCCAGCTCGGCCACGGCGCGGGGCGGGTAGCGGCGGCCCCGGTACAGCAGCTCGTACACCGTGCTGGGCGGCAGGCGGCGGCCCTCGCGCTCCACTAGGCGCAGGGCCCGCAACACATGCTCACGCGTAAGCTGGAAAGGGGAGGGGGCAGCAGTCACGGCGCAAATTAGGTTGTGGGAAATTAGCGCCAGTTGCGCGGTCGGCTGGTTCCTGCGCTGCCCCGCTGCTAACCCCATGGGCGCTGCCCGGTTATACCCCCGCTATGCCCCACCAACTCCCTCCCGACCCGGCCCTGCTCAGCGGCATCACGGCTTTCCAGAACCTGCCAGCGGCAGTAGTCGACTGGCTGCTAACCCACGGCGAACTACGTCGCTACGCGCCTGGCGAAGTCATTATTACCGCCGGCACCCCAGCCGAGAACATGATGGCCGTGGTAAGCGGCGAAATACAGTACTTCCGCGTGGTAAGTGGGCAGCGGGAGCCGGTTTTCCGCGTCGAAGCAGGGAGTATCAGTGGGGTGCTGCCATACTCGCGCCTGCAGGTAATCCGGGGCGATGGCGTGGCCGTGGGCGATACTACCCTGTATATGCTGTCGCGCCGCGAGTTTCCGGCTCTTGAGCAAGCCAGTGCCGAGCTGGTGCAGCGGCTGGTAGCCATTATGAGCGACCGCGCCCGCGACGAGGTGCGCGGCCAGGAGCGCGACGACAAACTGCGGGCGCTGGGCAAGCTGGCAGCCGGCCTCTCGCACGAGCTGAACAACCCCGCTGCCGCCATTGTGCGGGCCGCCGCCGCCCTCACCCAGCAGCTGGCCGCCAGTAGCGCCCTGCTACAAAACCTACTGGCCGCCTGCCCCGGCCCCGAAGCCGTAGCCACCCTCACGGCCCTGTCCACCCCCGCCGAAAACCTGCCCACCCTGAGTGCCCTCGACCGCGCCGACCAGGAAGATGCCCTCGCCGACTGGCTCGGAACCCAGGCCGTGCCCGAAGGCTACACCCTGGCTCCCGGCCTGCTCGAAGCTGGCTTGGTGGCCCCCGCGCTGGCCCCGCTGCTGGCGCAGCTACCCACGGCGGCCCGCCCACCGGCCCTGGCCTGGCTCGAAAGCCACCTGGCTACCCACCGCCTGGCCCACGACATTCACGAAGCCGGGCAGCGCATCAGTGCGCTGGTTGGCAACGTGAAAACCTACTCGCACATGGACCGCGACGGCGGCCGCGAAAAGCTGGCCGTAACCACGGGCCTCGACAGCACGCTGCACATTTTTGCCCACGCCCTACGCGAAAAAAACGTGCGCCTCGTGCGCGACTACGCCCCCGGCCTGCCCACCGTGCTGGGCAAAGTAGGTAGCCTCAACCAGGTCTGGACCAACCTCATCGACAACGCCTTGGATGCCCTGCCCACCACCGGCGGCGAGCTAACGGTGCGCGTAGCTCCCCAGGCGAACGGCCTGGGCGTGCGCATCATTGACAACGGCACCGGCATTGAGGCCGAGGTGCTGGCCCACCTGTTCGAGCCGTTTTATACCACCAAGCCCGCCGGCGAGGGCACCGGGCTGGGCCTCGACATTGCCCGGCGCATTGTGCAGGAGCACGGCGGGCAGCTCAGCGCCACTTCGGAGCCGGGGCGCACGGTGTTTTTGGTGTGGCTGCCGGTGTAAGGTTACTGGTTTGAGGGTCGTGCTGACAGCCGATTGAGTAGTCTAGGCATCAGGTACCAGCAACCCTCAAAACCTTCGCAGCCGCTCTTTGCTTAGCTCGTAGCTGATAATGGCTGGAATATAGAACGTAACATCAGCAGCTAGCTGCCCTACCATCACGCCTAGTGGCATATGGTGCAGCCAGCGCGGCAGCCAGTACAGGAGCGCCGGGCGAATAAGTAGGCTGTCCAGGGCTTCGGCTGTGCCAAACTCTACCACTAGCGCCCGCCCATTGCGGGCAAGGGTGCGCCAGGTGTAGGCTCGGCCCTGGGTGTGCAGCTGGTAGCGAGTGCGCCTCACATCCTGCCCCAGAATAAGGCCGAAATAAGCCAGATTGCCAGTCCAAGTGGCAGCAAGGGCTACTGCTACGCCATTGGCTCCGGCGTGGGTAGCTGCCTGGGCTGCACCCAGCGTGGCCAGCACCGATAGCAGTTGCGCTGGCCCGTAGCGGCCCAGCCACTCGCGCAGCCGCGAAACCCGAGGCTTGGCTGAACGCGCTAGTAGCTCACTCAGGGCGGCTTCGGCGGCCTGCATTTCCCGCCGCTGAATAGCCAGCTGCTCCCACAGAATACTGGTTTGGGGAATAGCGCGCAACGCGGCCCTCCGTTGTGGCAGTAGCCGGGAAGTTGGCGCAGCAGCGTAGGGAGAGCCAGGCAGAGAAGGCGAACCGGTTGGTTCGATAGTAGCAGCCACCAAGGCTAGTTGGGCAGTTGGCAAGGGTAAAGCATCTGGCACAAAGAATGTAATTTTAACAAGGGTGGGAGGGGATAAGACAAAAGTATGGTGCAAAATTTCAAAACTTTTCTATTTAAAAGTGCTCGCCTATTTCTCGTTCATCTAAACGGTGTTTCTTTGGTTTGTAGGACTTATGCACTTGGATTAAGAAGCTAGCCGAAAAGCCGTGATGCGTTGGTAGTAACTGTTTGTAAAGCACAATAAATACACAAAAATTAGAGCCCTGTTGTAGAAGTGAAAGTATCGACGCCTTGCCGTTCTGGAAATTGCCTGATTATTTTGTAACTACCAACATGTCACCACGCTATCGATACCCGCACAAGCCAAGTGAATAAGCCCCAGTTTGTTGAGTATTCTACTAAACATTTGGTGCCAGGATATAGCGTTGGTGTGTCTCAACTCCGAGTGGGTTGGCTTATTTCCTTTTCAGAAATCAGTTTACAAAAACTTAATAAAACAAAGATAATAAGTCCTAGAAACGGTGCCTCTAGATTGTACTTGGTTTGTAAGGGTAGAATCGGGCTGGCTGCCCAAGCTGCGCACGCCACCAAGCAAAATCCATTACTCGCTGCTGTTATGCAGCCGTCTCGCCCTCCGCATTTACCTCACGAGACCCCTATGGGGTGTAGCCTGCTCTCCTATGGGGAGGGGAACTAGTTTTTAGCTACTCTACCCTACTAAAAATTTTCCGAGGTTTGTAGGGTGCGGGGCTTGCCCCCGCCCGTCGTTGAACGAACATTGAACAGTCGTTCAACGACGGGCGGGGGCAAGCCCCGCACCCTACAACACCCGCCCGAAACAGCTTGAAAACGGCGGCAAAAAAATAGTAGAGTAATTTTTAGCCCTAGTATTTAACTTACAAGGCTGGATTAGAGCTAAAAAATAAAACTAGAGGCTAGTTGCCCCTCTCCACAGGAGAGGGCTATGCTCCATAGGGGTCTCGTGAGGTAAATGCGGAGGGCGAGACGGCTGCATAACAGCAGTTACTCAGCCGGTTGGTGCTGGATTTTCCCCTGACTTTAAAAATCCTGCGGTTGGGAAGCGGTAATGCTACCGGCCAAGCCAAGTGTGCGGCGATGGTAGCTGGGCCTTTATGGCTTACCAGTTGTTTGGCCACTAGCTTTTGTTGATTTCAGTTTCTACTCACCATGAAAAAACCCGTCATTCTCACCGTCGATGACGACCCGCAGGTGCTGGCCGCCATCAGCCGCGACCTGCGCCACGAGTTCCAAAAGGACTACCGGATTCTGCGCGTCGGCTCCGGCCCCGAGGCCCTGGCCACCCTCACCGAACTGCAAGCCCGCTCTGAGCCGCTGGCCCTGGTGCTGGCCGACCAGCGCATGCCCGAAGTCGAAGGCATTGAGGTGCTGACCCGGGCTCGGGCGTTATTTCCCGAAGCTAAGCGCGTGTTACTCACCGCCTACGCCGACACTGAAGCTGCCATCAAGGCTATTAATTCGGCGCAGCTCGACTATTATCTGCTCAAGCCTTGGGACCCGCCCGAGCAGTTGCTCTACCCCACGCTGCACGACTTGCTGCAACAGTGGCAGCAGGTGTACCGGCCGAAGTTCGACGGCCTGCGGCTTATCGGCTTTCAGTGGTCGCCGCTCTCGCACGAGCTAAAGGACTTTCTGAGTGGCTACATGGTAGGCTACCAGTGGCTGGATTACGAGAAGGATGCCGAGGCTGCCACCCTGGTGGCCGCCAATAACTTAGCCGCCACCGACCTGCCCGTGGTTATCTGTGCCGACGGCCACGCCCTGCCCAAACCCGACCGCCAAACCCTGGCCCAGCACCTGGGCCTGAGCGTGGCCGCCAAGCAGGAGCTGTACGACGTGGTAGTTATCGGGGCGGGGCCAGCCGGGCTGGCCGCCGCCGTGTACGGCGCTTCGGAGGGGCTCAAAACCCTGATTATCGAGCGCCAAACGCCCGGTGGGCAAGCCGGCTCGTCGTCGCGCATCGAGAACTACCTGGGCTTCCCCACGGGCCTGAGCGGGGCCGAGCTGGCGCACCGTGCCTGGGCGCAGGCCACCCGCCTGGGGGCCGAGTTTCTGGCCCCGCAGGAAGTGGTAAACCTCTGCGTGCAGGACGGCTACAAAGTGCTCACCCTGAGCGACAACACCGAAGTGAAAGCGCGGGCCGTAGTACTCACAACCGGCGTCAGCTACCGCACCCTGGATGCGCCGGGGCTGGACCGCCTCAGCGGGGCGGGCGTGTACTACGGGGCCGCCCGCACCGAGGCCCGCAGCTGCAGCCAGCAGCCGGTGTACGTTGTGGGCGGCGGCAACTCGGCCGGGCAGGCTGCTATGTACCTCTCTACCTACGCCTCGCAGGTATTCATCATCATTCGAGGCGAAAACCTGGCCGCCAGCATGTCGGCCTACCTGATTGAGCAAATCGCCAACACGCCCAACATCACCATCCTACCCCACACCCAGGTGCGCGAAGCCTGCGGCGAGAATTCGCTCGAAGCGGTAGTTATTCAGCAAGATGGGCGCGAGCCTACAATGCACCCGGCGCGGGCGCTGTTCATCTTCATCGGAGCCAAGCCCAGCACCGAGTGGGTCTGCCACCTGGCCCTCTGCGATGCCAAAGGCTACCTGCTCACCGGCCGCGACCTAGTGGCCGACCCGCGCTACCCCACCGCCTGGAAAAAAGACCGGGAGCCTTATCTGCTAGAGACTTGCGTACCCGGCCTTTTCGCTGCCGGCGACGGCCGCTCCGGGGCCATGGCCCGCGTAGCCTCCGCCGTAGGTGAGGGCAGCATGGCCATCAAATTCGTGCACCAGTATCTGGATGAGTAGGGTGTAGGGTAAGCTTTAGCTCGCCGCTCGGGTGGCCGACAAGCTAAAGCTTACCCTACACTCCCCTTCCCGCATACGCGGCCCGTGCCTCATCTAGCAGGCGCAGCACGGTGGCGCGCTGCTCGCGCAACCCGGTGGCAACGGCCGGGGCCAGCCAGCGGGCGCGCAGGCGGCGCAGGCGGGCACTCAGGCTCTGCCAGTAGCCGAGGGCATAGAAACCGGTAAGCGGCAGGCTGAGCACGAACAGGGCCGTGAGGCGCCAGTCGTGGGTGAGCCAGTGCTGCACGGCGGCGGCCTCCAGGGCGTAGGCCAGCGGAAACGTAACCATGCCCACCCCGAGCAGAATAGCCGCAATAAACTCGGTTTCGCGGGTGGCGCGGCGGGCTACTTCGGAGGGCAGGATGTAGGGAATGTAGTTGGTGAGCACGCCGTAGAGCCACACGGGCAGGCCCAGCACGAGGTTGAGGTAGTCGAGCAGGCGCGAGTGAAAACTCTGGCTCAAAGCTTCGTCGTCGAGGCGCTGTTGTTGCAGGTTGGTGAGGTAGCCGCTGAGGGCCGTGCGCAGGGCGTTTACCTGGGCGGGAGCGTGCTGCTCAAACCAGGCCACGGCATCGAGCACGGTACGGCTGAGCGTGAAGTTGTCGTAGAGCGTGGTGGGGTCGTCGTCGGGGTTGAGGTGGTCGCCGAAGGTGCGCTCAATCTGCTGGGCCAGCTCGTCGTACTCGGCGGCGTGGCTGATGACGAGGCGGCGACTCAGGCGGCGCGCTATTTCGTCGGTCAACTCGTCGGCGGCGGCGTCGGGGTCGTGGTGGTAGCGCTCGGCGTAGTCGGCTACCCGGATAGGCGGGGCCACGTTGAGCAGCACGTCGGAGCGAAATTTGCTGGGGTCGAAGTAGTTGGTGCCCACGCACACTAGTTGCAGGCCCAGCTTGAAATCGTGCCGGGCCTCGGTGCCCAGCGCAATGCGGGCGGCCCCGGTTTTGAGCGGGCGCAGGCGGCGCTCGCTCACGCTGGTGCCCTCGGGAAATATCATCACCGTGCCGCCGTGCTCCAGGTAGTCGTAGCAGCGCCCGAAGCTGGCTTCGTTGCTGGCGGCCAGCTGGGCTGGGGTCAGGCGCTCGGTGCCGCCCTCGGCATCCTGCCGCCGGTAGATGGGAATGCAGTTGCCGGAACGCATGATGGCCCCTAGTACCGGGTTTTTGAAGAAGGTGCTCTTGGCCAGAAAGGCAATGGGCTGGCGGCGCTGCACGGCCGTCACGAGCGGGTCCATGAGGGTATTGGGGTGGTTGCCGCACAGCAGCAGGGGGCCGGGCAGGCGCAGGCGCTCGGGGTGGCGCACTTCGAGGCGCCGGAAAAACACGCGCAGCCCCAGGCGCACTAGCGGCTTCATCACGGTGTAAAAGAGCATAGGCGGGCAAGGGTAAGCAAAAGGGCGGGGCAAATTAGGATAGGCTGGCTGCCATATGCGACAACAAAAGAACGTCATGCTGAACGGAGTGAAGCATCGTGCTCGTATCGTTGAGTTACTAATTCAACGACGCAAACGAGATGCTTCATTCTGTTCAGCATGACGTTCTTTTGTTGTTAAGCGTCACGCTGTAAGGTCAGCCTTAGAAATCAAAGCTGCCGCCTTCATTATTCGGGTTTTGCCCACCCGAGCGGCTGGCGTCGTAGCGGCTGCCCGACGACGGCCCCTGGTCACGGCGGCGGCCGGTGCCGGCCGAATCGCGGCCAAAGTCGTTGCTGTGGCCGCTGCCTGAGCTAACGCGTGAGCTACTGGCCGAGCCATAACGGCTGCCGCCCCACGAGGAAGAGCGGCGTGAGTTCTGGGCGTAGCTGTCGTCGGCGGCGGGGCCATACTGCTTTTTGGCAAACGGCGAGCGGCGCGGTACGTGGCGGTACTCACCGTCTTCGTCCTTGCGGCTGCGGGTAGCCAGCAGGGCAATGCCGGCGGCCAGCAACCCCACGCCCACGGCTTTCTGGGTGTTGCTCAGGCCATTGATGCGCTCCCAGGCTTTGGTGCCGAGGTCTTTGGCAGTCTGGGGCAATTGCTGAGCCTGGTCGGCCAGGCCGGAGTCGGCGAGCCATTTTTTGCCGCTGGCCAGGGCATCCTTGCCCGTGCTCAAGGCATTATCAAGTACTCCTTGAATGCCAGAGCTGGCTGGCGCGGCGCTTTCAATGGGGTAGTTGCTGCTGCCAGTAGCGTGTGCAGCCGTAGTGGAAAAGCTGCTGGCATCGCTGGAAGAAGACGAGCTGGCGGAGCCAGTATAGTCGCTGGTGGGCTGAGTGGGAGTGGGTTCCATGCTAGAAAGTAAAACGGGAAAGGAAATAGAAAAGCCACGGCACTGGTGGTCCGGTGTATTCGTAAGTTTTGCGCCGTTGGTTGCGTCTGCGGCACTAGCACACTGTAGCGTGGGCTTTAGCTACGCTGACCTTCGGTTGTAGTCCGCGTTCGCACCGTTAGGGCAAACAGCGCAAACGCGGACTACAACCGAAGGTCAGCGTAGCTAAAGCCCACGCTATAACTCAGGCGGTGCGGGAGGTAGAGCAGGCCAGGTGCCAGCCCTGGGCCTGGCCACAACGGGGGCACTGCGCAGGCACCGAGCCGGCGGGCAGCTCGCGCACGGTGGCGCAGGCGTGGCAGGCGTAGGCCGCTGCCGTGGGCAGCGTGAACAGCGGCTGGTGGTACATCTCTGGCCAGATGGGCAGGCCCGGCCGCTCGTGCGCGGGCTCGAAAAAATACACGCTTACCTCGCCGGTAGCTTCGAGGTAGAGGCGGCGTACTTGCCCCAAATGCTCGACCTGGTACTGCCGCAGCTGCCCAAATAGCTCTTGCGCCGTGAGGCTGGCTTTACTGAAAGCGGGCAGGTCGATTTCGCCCTCTACGATTATCAGCTCCGGGGCACCTTCGAGCAGGCGCTCGACGCGGGGCAGCTTGTCGGTGAGGTAGTTGAAGACCACGTACAGCGCCATTACCACCCCAAACACCACCAGTACCGACAGCAGCGGCGTGTCGTGGTAGAGGGTAGCATCGCCGGCAGCCGAGCCCAGCACCAGCAGCAGCCCAAACTCGAACAGCGACAACTGCCGCACCCCCCGCTTGCCCGTGATGCGCAAGGCTGCGATAGTGAGCACGAACAGCACGACGCTGCGGAAAGCTACTTCGAGCAGGTAGCTGGCAGGCGCATCGGCCAGAAACAGCACGCGCTGCCAGTCGAAGGGCGTAATAGCATCGGCCAGTAACGGAAAAAAGGAAGAGAGCATACGCGCCTGTACGGCCCGAACTCGCAAGCGGATACCCAAAAACTGCTCTAACCAGCCAGCCGCTACTGAGTCATACCGCCCAAACTTTGCTTTCGCACCAGGGTTACGCTTCCGCTTACCAGCCCTCCTATATGTTTCGTTTTCAGCAGAAAGTTTGCCTCGTTACGGGCGCTACCTCCGGCATTGGCCGGGCTACGGCCGTGCGCCTGGGCCGCGAAGGTGCCACGGTGGTGTGCCTGGGCCGCGAGGCCAAAGAAGGCCGCGAGGTGGTAGCCGAAATACAGGCGGGCGGCAGCGAGGCGTTGTTTATCCGGGTAGACCTGGGCCGCGATGCCGACCTGGTAGCCGCCGTGGCCCAAACCCTGGTCCGCTTCCACCGCATCGACGTGCTCGTCAACGACGCGGCCATGATGACCTACACGCCCATCCTGGAGCTAAACCCCGCCGATTGGGACCACCTGATGAACGTGAACCTACGGGCCCTCTTTAGGCTCTGCCAGCTGTGCCTGCCGCACATGCAGGGTGGAGCTGTGGTAGCAGTCAGCTCCGTGCATGCCCATGCCACTACCCCCAACGTGGTGCCTTATGCCGCCAGCAAAGGGGCGCTCGAAGCCTTCGTGCGCGGCCTCAGCCTCGAAATCCCGCATACCCAGGCCCGCATCAATGCCGTGGCACCCGGCGCAGTCGAAACCCCCATGCTGCGCCAAAACCCCAATGTGCAAAGCGGGGCCGAAAAAGTAACCGGCCAGATAGGCACCCCCGACGAGCTGGCCGCCGCCATCTGTTTCCTGGCCTCCGACGAAGCCGGTTTTATCAACGGCACTACGCTGGTAGTGGACGGCGGGCGGCTGGCGCAGCTGTAGCGCCAGGTAGCTTAGCTAACTCAAGTTGCAGCGTACTGCCAGGCGGCCAACTCCCCTCCTTGGCTAAGGAGGGGAGTTGACCGCCCAACCTTGCCTCGCAACTTGGGTTAGCTATGTCGGCCTTCGGCTGGCGCTACTTGGCAGTTTAGCATAAACTGCGTGGCCCCTTCCCGTGCCTCTACTTCAAACTTGTTCTGGTAGTAGCCGACCCGCGCCGATTCCAGCAGGTACTCGTAGAGGAAGCGCAGGCGGCCGAGGTCGCGCACTTGGCGCAGATGCACTTCTTCGTGGGCTACCCACTCGGGGTCGGCCAGGAATTCCTCGCGGGTGGCTCCGCTCAAGTGTACGGTGTGGCCCAACACCATAGCCACGCGGGGAGCGCGGCCTAGCACCAGGCGGGCAATGCGGGCGAGAGGAGAATTGACGAAAGTTGGAGGGGCGCTCATGTGTATAGAATTCGGGCGAAGCTACGAATGGGAAAACGAGAGGGTTGCAAGCCGTTACTATATTTTTTTGATGTAAACGGGTGTTTTTTAAAGAACTTAAAGCTTTTTTTCGAATTAAGCTAGGCTGTTTAGAAATTTTCTGCTTAGCTTTGGCCGTCCACTACCCGCATAGAATTAATTAAAACGGGTGGCGACAACAGTTCATTCAACCTTAACCCCCGCTGGTTTACCAGCCCTGCCTAGCGCAACAATCTACGCAATTAGTTACCCGGTCAGCCAGCTTAAGGGCGCTGGCCGGTGCTCACCCCAACGACGGACAATGAAGAACTACCTGCTGTATTGCCTCGCCGCTGCTTCCCTGGCGCTCTCCTTCTGCTTCGATAAAATGCCCGATGCTTCGGCTTCGACTGGTGCCCCGGCTCCGGTTGCGGCCGAAGCATCGTTGCTTCCTGGCTTTTCGGCCGGCACTACGCTGCCCCGCTCCTCAGGCCCGCTGGTGTTGGCCCGGCTGCTAAAGGCTACGGGCACGCTCAAAGCTTTGGAGCCTGCCGCCGTTACGGCCTCGCGCGACTCGATGGCGTATGGCTACTACGCCCAAACGCTAAGCACCCCGCTGGCCCACACCGAGAACAAGAGCCTGCTGCACACCATCACCGACTGGCTGGGCACCCCCTACAGCTACGGCTCAAGCTCGCGCCGGGGCACCGACTGCTCGGGCTTCGTATCGCAGGTGTTTCATAAGGTATATGGCATCACTTTGCAGCGCAGCTCGCGCTCGATGTTTGCCACTACCAAGCACGTCGCCAAAACCGACATGAAAGCCGGCGACCTAGTATTTTTCCGCCACGGCAACGGGGCCATCTACCACGTCGGCATTTACCTCAAAGACGGCCGCTTCGCCCACTCGGCCTGCAACGGCGGCGTGATGGTAAGCTCGCTGCACGAGGCGTACTACCATAACAACTTCTACGCCGCCGGCCGCGTGCCGGGCCTGGAGCCCACCGCACCGGCCACAGCCGAACTGCTTTCGTCAGTGGCCAACGTCCGGCCCGAATAAAGAAAGGCGCATTGTGCATCAAAGCGTCTCTTGGCATCGTGCCAGGAGACGCTTTTTTATTGTACTGTTGGCAACAGTGATGCTAAAGGTTTAGCAGGCATCAGTCTACTCACAGAAAGCGCTGCCCGAAAACTGTCCCAACAAAAACTGGTGATGACTAAGAAAATACTACTCGCCTGCTTGGCTGTTTTTGCGTCGTATTTTTTGTATTCCTTCACCTCTGAGAATGAAAAATACGAAATCATAAACGAAATAGTGAAAGATAACGACTTGTATTTAAGCGAAATATGCTCAAAAACTGAAAAAATAAGGGTCTTTGATAATAACTTACGCGACTTTACTTTTTCAGAGCAGTTATCAGTTAACATGCAAAAGCTTACTCAAAGTGAGTATACTCTGAAAGCTTATAAGCTGAAATATTTTGATAATCGGCAAGATAAGGAAGTTTTCAGCACAATTGTCTCCGATTGTAACAGGGAAAATGACATCTTATTGTATGTAGTGTCAATGCCAATCGTCTCTCCTGATAAGAAAACCGTTCTGATAAAAATAACCGAAGATTGTAACTGTATGCTCGGTGGGCAAAGCGGAACCTATCTCTACAAAAAGATAAACGGGAAGTGGAAAAGAGTAAACGTCTTTGATAATTGGATTTCCAGCCACTCGCCAAAGGCAGAGAGGTTCGCACTGCCGCCACTAGCTGTACAACAGCAGCCACAACTATAAGCCAGCGAACACAGTACTAGGCTTAATTGGCTTTCTGGGCCAAATATTCCTCTCCTTTTCTCGCATGGCGTACTCTAAAACCCCTCCTCGCGGCAACGACGTTGCTGGTTCGGTCCTCTTCAAAAAGTTTCTGGCGGCGGCCGAAAGCTACATCAAGCAGCCTTCGCGGCTGAAAACCCTTTTGCTCGATGCCTTTAACAAGGCCCGCGAGCAAAAGGAAATCGGGGCCCTTGCGCACGAAGCCTGGGAAACACTTCAAAGCCTGTTCCGGCTCATCAAGCTCAGCGTGTCGGGCGAGTATACCGGGGTGCCAAGTACCACCGTGGCGGCTGCCATAGCGGTGCTCATCTACTTCATCTCGCCCATCGACCTGATTCCCGACTTCATTCCGGTGGTGGGCCTGCTCGATGATATGGCCCTGCTGGCGTGGTTCTCTACCTCCATCAAGCACGAGCTAGACAAATTCCACGATTGGGAATCGGCCAAAGCCGCCACCCTGGTATCGGACGAGGAGCTGTGGCAGTCGCGCCCAGCTAGCGCTGGCACTAGCCAGGACGAGGAGCGGTGGCAGCAGCGCCCCGCCAGCCCTGCGCTCAGCCAGTCGGCCAAGAGTGCGGGCACTACTGCCCTACCCAGCGCCCCGGCCAGCACCCATGAGTCGGCCACCGATGCGGGCCTGGGCTCGCCCTCCAGCTCTACCACCAGCCCCGTGCA
The DNA here is from genome assembly GCA_050954465.1 of Janthinobacterium lividum. GTDB lineage: Bacteria > Bacteroidota > Bacteroidia > Cytophagales > Hymenobacteraceae > Hymenobacter. The sequence continues at coordinate 59,786 of JBPBPU010000005.1, read as the reverse complement.
TGAGGCTGGCCCCGATGGCAAAAACGACTGGTTTAGCGGCGACGTAGTGGCCAACACCACCGACGGCAGCCGCGACGGCAACAACGGCCAAACGGACACGGGTGGCAACGTGCGTTGAATTTAGTTAAGCGTTAAAAAGTGAAGAGGCAAGAGTTGAAACTTAGACTGCTTGTGCAGCCGAAGTTTCAACTCTTGCCTCTTCACTTTTTAACGCTCAACTAAGCCTACGCAGCGTGCTTAGCTACGTAGCGCACAAAGTCGCCTACCGTGTAGAAGGGTACTTCATCGGGCACGGTGATGTGGAAGTTGCGTTCCAACTCCAGGATAATGTCCACGAGGTCGACGGTGTCGAAGCGCAGGTCGCGGGCGAGGCTCGCGGTACGGCGCAGGCGCACGGCCTTGATGGCTTTGCGCTTGCTGATGATGCGTAGAACCTGCTGCTCAATGGTTTTGGGTGCAGCAGGGGCGGTGGTAGTAACAGCGTACATAAACAATAGAAAGTAAGGGTGCAGAAATAGGCAAACAGGAAAATGTGGCGGGGTAACTAGTTGAGCAGAATGCCGATTACCAATCAGCAGCTACTGGCTGCCGGCCAGCCACCAACCGATAATCGGCATCCTGCAACAACTAGGCCAGCACGGGCGGCGTAGCGGCCGCTACTTCCTCGTGGTCCGCAATGGACACGGCGGCAGGCGGGCTGTTCACGTCGCGGCCCGCAAAGGCAGCATGTATCTTCTCATTGAGCAGATACATAACCGGGACTACCAAAAGCGTAACAAGGGTTGCAAACGACAACCCAAAAATTATCGTCCACGCCAGCGGCCCCCAGAATACCACCGACTCGCCGCCGAGGTAGAAGTGCCCGTGGCCTGAGTTGAACAGCTCATAAAAGTCGATATTGAGCCCCACCGCCAGCGGAATAAGGCCCAGAATAGCGGCAGTGGCCGTGAGAATAACCGGGTTGAGGCGGGTGCGGCCAGCCAGCACCAGCGCATCGTGCAGGTTCATGCCCTGGCTGCGCAGCATATCGGTGAATTCAACCAGTAGAATCCCGTTTTTCACCACAATACCGGCCAGTGCGATAACGCCCACGCCCGTCATCACGATGCTGATGTTCATGCCCGTAATAGCCAAGCCCAGCATCACGCCGATGATGGAGAAGATAACTTCGGTAAGGATGATGAGCGGCTTGCTCACCGAGTTGAACTGCGTGACAAGCACCAGGAAAATGAGGGCCAGCGCGCCGATGCCGGCTACGCCAAGGAAGGAGCTGGTTTCTTTCTGGTCTTCCTGGGCCCCGCCCATGCGCACGGTGTAGCCGGGCGGCGTGGGAAAGCTCCTGAGGGCCCGCTCTACGTTGGCCACCACGTCGGGGCCGGTGAAGCCGTTGAGCACGTTGGAGCTAACGGTGATGAGGCGGTGGGTGTCTTTGCGCTTGATGCCGCCGTAGGTGGTGCCGTAGTTCACGTCGGCCACAGCCGAAATTGGCACCTGCCGCACCGAGCCGTTGCTGATGTCACGGAACGAGAGCGGCGCGTTCATAATAGCGTCTACGTTATCGCGGTAAGGCTTGGCGTAGCGTACCTGGATGGGGTATTCGTCGTCGGGGGTCTTGAATTTGCTGGCCTCGAAGCCGTAGATGGCTGTGCGCACCTCCGAGCCAATCTGGCCGGTGCTGATGCCCTCGCGGTTGGCGCGGGTGCGGTTGATGCTTACCCCGATTTCGGGGTTGCGGTCCTGCAAATCGGAGCGCAAATCCTCGATGCCGCCGATTTTGAGCGAGTCGATATAACGCTCTACTTTCTTGCTCAACGCGGCTAGCTTGGGGTAGTCGTCGCCCGCTACCTCAATGGCCACCGCCTTGCCCTGCGGCGGGCCGCTGGCTTCCTGGTCTACCGATACTTCGGCGCCCGGAATGCCTTTGACGGCCTCCCGAATTTCGTCCATGTAGATGTGGGTAGCCTTGCCGGTGCGCTGGCTTAGCTCTTTGAAGGCGATACCTACCTTGCCCAAGTGCGACTGCGAGGTGCCCGCTGCGGTAGCTTCGCTAGGGTCCCCCGCGCCGATGGCTACGTTGGTCAGCACCGATTCCACGTCGGGGTTGTGCTCGCCGATAACCTTGTACATCCGCTTCTCAATCTGGCGGGTCACGGAGTCGGTAACTTCCACGCGGGTGCCCACCGGCATGCGCAGGTAGGTGTAAACGAACTTAGGGTCGCCTTTGGGGAAGAAGTCTACCTTGGGCTTACGGGCACCCACGGCCATAACGCTGCCGATGAACAACAGCACCAGACTACCCATGATGGCCACCTGCCGCCAGATGCTGCCCGTCACGGCTAGCTCCACCACGCGGGCGTAGCCGTCCTGGAAACGCGGCAGAATGCTGCGCTGGAAGGCAGCTATCATGTACACAAACACATACTTGTCGAGGAAGCAAAGGATGATAATAGTCATCATCAAATTGCCCAAAAACTTCGAGCCAGCTAGGTAGCCTGCTACCGCCACCAGTAGCAACCCGCCCATACCAAGCAGGAAATTGCGCGTCAGCTTGGGCGTTTCCACTTTGTCGAGGTGTTCCTCGCGCTGCATGAAGGTCACGGCAAACACGGGGTTCATGATGAAGGCCACGATGAGCGACGCGCCCAGTGTGAGGATGAGCGTAACCGGCAGGTAGAACATAAACGAGCCCACAATGCCCGGCCAGAACATCAGCGGCACAAACGGCGCTACCGTGGTAAGCGTGCCCGCCAGCACCGGCACAAATACCTCGCCCGCCGCAAATTTGGCGGCCTTGGGCGTGCTCAGGTCGGGGTGCTCGTGCAGCAGGCGGTGGGTATTTTCAATTACCACAATGGCGTCATCCACCACAATACCCAGCGCCAGCAAGAAGGCGAAGAGCACAATCATATTGAGCGAGAAGCCCAGCGTGGGCAGCATCACGAAGGCCAGGAACATACTCAGCGGCACCGACAAGCCCACGAACAGCGCGTTGGTGGTGCCCATGAAGAACATGAGAATCAAGGTCACCAGCAAAAAGCCAATGATGATGGTGTTAATCAGGTCGTTGAGGGTGTTGCGGGTGTCGTTGGACGAGTCGCCCGTAATCGTGATTTTCAGGCCCTTGGGAGACGTTAGCTCCGATTCTCTCACCAGCGCATGAATCTTGTCGGAGGCATCGAGCAGGTTTTCGCCCTGGCGCTTCACCACGTTCAGCGCCACCGACGACTGCCCATCGAGGCGGGCGAAGCTTTCGCGGTCTTTGAAGCCATCCGTGACGGTAGCAATGTCGCCGAGCCGCAGCGGCGCCCCGCGCAGGTTTTTTATTTGAATGTTGGCAATGTCTTCGGCCCGCACGTACTGGCCGGCCACGCGCACGGCGCGCTTCTGCGCTCCCACGTCGATGCTGCCGCCCGATACGGTGATGTTTTCACTGGCAATAGCCCGCTCAATATCCGAAAAGCTGAGCTGTGAGGCTTGCAGCTTGTACAAGTCCACATCCACGTTTACCTGCTGCTCCAGGGCGCCCACAATGTCCACGCGAGTGATTTCGGGCAGCGCCTCAATCTTGTCCTGGAAGTCGTCGGCGAGCTTTTTGAGCTGGGCGGCGGGTAGGTTGCCGCTTAGGTTGACGTACATAATGGGCTGCTCCGAGATGTTGACCTCCTTCACGATAGGGGCAGCGGGCAGGTCGTTGGGCAGCTCGGTGGCTGCCTTGTCCACGGCATCCTTGATGAGCTGCTTGGCGGCCTGCACGTTCACGCCGGAGTTAAACTCCACGTCCACGATGCAGTAATCCTGGTTGGAAGTGGAGTTGATTTTTTTCACCCCATTCACGCCCTTGATTTCCTTTTCGAGTTGGCGCGTCACCAAGTTCTCAATGTCCGTCGGCGACGTGCCGGGGTACACCGTGGCCACGATGATGCGCGGAATCACGATGTCGGGAAATTTCTCTTTGCCCAGCTTCACGTAGGCAAACAGCCCGGCAATCGTCAGCATCAAGGTGATGATGTAGATGCTGGTTTTATTATTGATGGACCAGCTGGTGGGCCCAAATTCTTTTTCGGTGTCCTGCATAATGATATTCTTTAATTGCGGGAGTATGGCAAATCGCCCTCCGCGCTCACCCCACCCCCCGGCCCCCTCCCCTTCGGGAGAGGGGGAGCCTGACGACTTCATAACTGCGCCGCCGTGGCTCCCCCTCTCCCGAAGGGGAGGGGGCCGGGGGGTGGGGTGAGCCCCGGAGGGCGACCCGTATTAGCTGATTTTTACCATCTGCCCCTCATTCAAATTCTGATACCCAGCCGAAATAACCGAGTCGCCGTCTTTGAGGCCGCTGGTTACTTCCACTTTGCCGTTGTAAGTCTGGCCTACTTTAATAATGCGCTTCTGGGCCACGGGCTTGCCTGTTGACTGGTTTACCACCAGCACGTAGGCGTTCTGCTCGTCGTGCTGCACCAGGTCTACGGGCAGCACGGTGGCGTTCTGGTGGCCGTAGTTCTGGATGCGCACGGTGGCTATCATGTTGGAGCGCAGCTGGCTGGCCTTATTGGTGGGCAGGCGCAGCTCCACGGTGAAGGTGCGGCTGGTGGCCGAAATATTGCGGCTCACGGTGCGCACGGTGCTCGCAATCTCGGTGGTGCCAAGGTCGGGCAAGCTCACCATCGCCTTGTCGCCGGCCTTGATGCTGCCCGCGTAGGCTTCCGATACGTCGGCCAGGATTTTGCCGCCTTGCCCGCTGTTGAGCTGCGCCACGGGCGTGCCGGGGGCCACAGTTTCGCCGAGCTTGGGCAGCACGTTATCCACGGTGCCGGCGTAGGGTGCCACCACGTTGTAGAGCGCCTTTTGCTGGTTGATGGTGGAGAGGTTGCGTTGCAGCGCCTCGTAGTTGTTTTTGGCCTGCAGGTACTGAATTTCGGTGCCAATCTGCTGTTTCCAGAGGCTGGCCTGCTTTTCATACACGGTGCGGGCCAAGTCCATGCGGGTGCGCAGCTCGGCCAAGCTGGCTTCGAGCACACTGGCATCTACGGTGGCGAGTATCTGGCCTTTGCGCACCTGGTCGCCGCGCTGCACGCGCACCGTGGTGAGGGTACCCGCCGCCCGCGAGCTTACGGTAGAGCTTTGGTCGAAATCGACCCGGCCCTGCACGTCGAGGAAGCCAGCGAAATTCTCGGGGGCCACTTTCAGCACCGACACTGGCACGGCGGCATTGGCCGAGTCTTTGGCTCCCGCGCCGGTTTTGGCTTCTAGGTCGGCTATTTTGGCCTGGGTAGCAGCCTGGTCGGCCTTGAGCTTGGCTAGCTCAGCCTTGGGGTCTTTGGCACCGCCGCCGCAAGAGGCAAGGGCAGCCGTGGCGGCGAGTAGGAGAAAGGTGTTCTTAGTCATGAGAAATAGAACGGGATAAAAAGAACGTCATGCTCATCTAGCGTACGCTTGCCGAAGCATTTCGCTCGCGTCATTGAACCGAGAGTCAGCGGCGCAACCGATTGAGTTAGTTGGCGAGCAAGATGCTTCGGCAAGCGTACGCTAGATGAGCATGACCGCCTTTTTGCCTGACGTTCTTATAAAGTGTTACAGATAGATTACTTGGCCTGCGAGTACAGCTCGCCCGTTGCCTTGTCGCGGTCTACCTTGGCTACCAGCACGTCATAAATAGCCGAGTAGTAGTTGGTTTGCGACTCGCGCAACGAGGTTTCGGCGGTTATCACTTCCAGGTTCGAGCCTACGCCGGCCTGGAACTTGATGCGCGACACGCGGGCCACGTCGGCAGCCAGGTCGAGGTTAGCACGCTGGTTATCGAGCACGTCGAGGGCGTTGATAAGGGTAGTGCGGCTCTGCGCATCCTGCAGGTCAATGCTTTGGCGCAGCGTCTCGAAGCCTTTCTCAATGGTCTGCTGGGCAATGCGCGACTGCTGAATCTGGTACTTGCGGCGGAAGCCATCAAACACGGGCACCGTGAGGCCCAACCCCACGTTGCCGAAGCCAAACCAGTTCTGGTTGAGGTAGCCCGCCGAGTTGCGCGAGTCGGGCCCCCGGAAAGCAAACAGGTCGCCCGCCGTGGGGGCCGAGCCGCTGAAGCCGTAGGCCGCCGAAAACACGAGGCGCGGATACGCCCCGGCCGTGCGGCTGCGGATGTCGAGACCCGCCAGCGCCTGCTGGGTTTCGAGGGTCGAAAATTCGATGCGGTTATTATAGTTGAACGCCGCAGCGGCCTGGGGTGGCTGTCCACCACTCAGGGCCGACTGCTGGTCCCGGCGGGCCTGGTCGGCGCCCGCGCCGGCCGTCGGCACCGGGGCCGTGGGCACGGAGCCGTTATTGCTGCCGCCCGTGCTGAAGTTGGCCACGCCCAGGCGGCGGCGCAACGCCCCGGCATCCACTACGGCCGCGCCGAGCGAGTCGGTAAGCTGCACGCCCTGGGTCTGGGCTAGGCCCATCTGAAACTTGAGCAGGGCTAGGCTCAACTCGGTGAGGCGTTGCGCTCGTTGCTGCTCCACCACCAGGTTGTTGCGCTGCACGCGCAGGCGGTCTACGTCGAGCTTTTCGGCGAAACCAGCCTTGAACGTCTGGCTGGTTTGGTAGAGCAGGGTGTCGAGGCGCTGCACGTTGCGCGAGAGCAGGGTAAGGCGCGAGCGGGCCACGAGCGTGCTGTAATACGCCTTGCTTACCTGCTCCACCACGTCGATTTCGGCCTGCTGCGTTTGCTTTTTCGACAACTCCTCGTACACCTTAGAAGCCTTCAGACCAATGAGATACGAGCCATCGAAGAGTTGCTGTGACAACGAGAGGCTGCTGTTGCCAGCGTATTGGAGGCCGAACGCAAACGGCTGCGGCCCGGTAGACGCTACCGCCGTGTAGGCGGGGTTCAGCGTGACAGCCTGCCCGGCTTGCGCTTTGGCAATGTCGGCCTGGGTGAGGGTGGTGCCGCTGAGGACGGTGCCGCCCCCGAAGCTCGAAAAATCGACCAGCGACTTTTGCAGCTTGAAGTTGTCGGCCACGTTGGCGGCCAGGTTGAGTTGCGGCAAGCCGGCAGCTTTGATTTCGCCGACTTTGGCGTGGGCAGTTTGCTGGGCCAGGCGCGTGGCCTGCAGGCTGGGGCGGTTTTGCACAGCGTAGTGCACGGCTTGCGACAAGCTCAGGCTCATTGGCCCGGCACCGGGCTGGTCGGGCAGCGCGGCCGGGCGGCTTTGGGCCAGCCCAGCCAGGGGCGCGGTGCCAAGCAGCACGGCCACTAAGGGGCGTAGCAGGAGGTTACTCATACGTGAATAGAAAAGAAGGAACGCAAGCCGGTAAACAGCTTATTCTTCCTCCGAAATGTGTTGGTATGTATTGATGAGCCGGTGCCCTTTGAGCGTAGCCACGCCGAGCAGAAAGTGCTCGTCGAACACCCGGTTGACCCGCGCCAGCGTGAAGTCGGCCGTTGGGTACAGCTCCGGGTCGAAGGCCAGCTCAATCTGGGCCAGGCTGAGGCGGGCAAGCACGTCCACGTCGAGGTCGGGCCGGAAGAGGCCCTCGGCGATGCCGCGCCGCAGGTTGTTGGTTATCTGGGTGAGGATGAACGTCTTTTTGTGCGCCATAAACAGCTCCCACGCCTGGGGGTGGTACTTGCGCAGGTCGTAAAAAATGCCGGGGTGAATGTGGCTGAACTGCTGCTCGGCCCAGCGCGAGATGTTCACCATTTCTTCCACGGCGTTGGCGGCCTCGCCGGCTACGCGGGTGCATTGGCTCTGCGAGTCGGTGAGCTGCCGCTGCATCACGGCCAGCACCAGCTCGTCTTTGTTGTCGAAGCTTTTGTAGAGGGTTTTTTTCGACATGGCCAGTCCGGCGGCAATGTCGTCCATGCTCACGCTACGGACGCCGTTGCGCCAAAACAGCGAGGAGGCAAACTGAGAAATGCGGTCTTTGATGTCCATGTTACTGGTGCAAAGATACACCGGAAACTTTTAATGAGTTTCAAGTTTCCAGCTTATTTCTCTGTCAGTCCTCCGTGCCAACTGATTTTACCTGAGCGTTGACGCAGCGCAGCCTAGTTTACTTTAATCGCTACCATAAAATTTGCGCTACTGCCGGACAGCGCTTGACAGTTAGCGGGTTTGATTATACGAAGCTAATGAAATTAGTTGAAAAGTATTGCTATTTTTGTTGGAAATATTTTCGGCCAGCTAGCCGGGGGATTTCTGCGTATTCCTGGCAAATACCTTTGCGCCTCTTCCTTTCAAACCCGCTTCCATGAAAATCCGCGTTGGCTTCGGCTACGACGTCCACCAGCTTCAGCCGGGCCTGCCCTTCTGGCTCGGCGGCATCGAGGTGCCGCACACCCACGGCGCCCTCGGCCACTCCGATGCCGACGTGCTCATCCACGTTATCTGCGACGCCCTGCTGGGGGCCGCCAACCTACGCGACATAGGCTTTCACTTTCCCGACACCGACCCGCAGTACAAAGGCATCGACAGCAAAAAGCTGCTGACCGGCGTAGTGCAGCTGCTGCGCGAGCGCGGCTACGAAATCGGCAACATCGACTCCACCATCTGCCTCGAACAGCCCAAAGTAAACCCCCACATTCCGGCCATGCGCCAAGTGCTGGCCCAGGTGATGCAGGTGGACGAGGACGCCATTTCCATCAAGGCCACTACCACCGAAAAGCTGGGTTTTGTGGGCCGGCAAGAAGGCGTGGCGGCCTATGCTACGGTGCTGATTACCAAAGAGTAAATTTGGTATCCGGCTGCATGTAGAGACGCATCTTTGCGTCTCGTCGTTGAAGAGACTACTGGCGTGTTTCAAACAACCGAAGGTCAGCGAAGCTAACGACGAGACGCAAAGATGCGTCTCTATATCGTATAAAATTGTACAACAAGGACTTATATGAAACATCTCTTCCTGCTTGCTGCCCTGTCGCTGCCCGCCGCGCTGCTGGCTCAGCCCGCCAAAGTCAAAATCAAAACCAAGAATTCTGCCGACGGTGGCGTGGCCCCGCACGGCCCGGTGCTGGTGCCCCCGCAAGCCGCCGACCCAGCCACGGCCTACGCCGAGCGCTACATCACCCAGGAAAACCTGCGCCGCGACTTGAGCGTGCTGGCTTCGGACGAGTACGAGGGCCGCGAAACCGGTACCAAAGGCCAAAAAATGGCGGCGGCCTACATTAGTCAGCAGTTCGCCCTCGACAGCCTGACGGCCCCGGTGCCCGGTACGGCTAACCCCTACTTGCAAACCTTTGGCCTAGAGCGTAGTGCCTGGCAGCCGGGCGGCACGCTGGCAGCGGGCGGCACCACCTACCAGTGGCTCACCGATTTTTATGCTGTCGGCCGCTCGCCGTTCCAGGCCGGGGCCGTGGTGCAGCCGGTATTTGTGGGCTACGGCATCGAGCAGGGCACCTACTCCGACTACGCCGGGCACGATGTGAAAGGCAGGGACGTGCTCATGCTGCTCGGGGAACCACGCACAGCCGATGGCAAGCCGGCTCTCAGCGCCGACGGCACCCCCACCAAGTGGGGCGTCGACTACCGCGCTAAAGCTGCTTTGGCTGCGCAAAAAGGTGCCCGTAGCGTGTTTTTCGTGAGCCTGGAACCTGTCGCGAATTTCCAGAAAATGGCCACCCGCCTCGGGCCGCGCCTCATGCAGCCCACCATTGCCTTTGCCGACCAGCCGGCCGGGCGGGCACCCGCGTTTTTTGTCTCGTCGGCGCTCGGGCTCAAGCTGCTCGGTGCCAAAGAGGCGGCCCTGAAAGCCTACCAAACGGCGGCGGCCAAAGCGCCCGCAACGGGCAAATTCAAGCCCGTGAAATTCACCGTTAACGCCGCGCAGGAACGCACGACGGTGAGCACTGAAAATGTTTTAGGCTTCTTGCCGGGCACCGATAAAAAAGACGAAATCCTGGTAGTGTCGGCGCACTACGACCACCTCGGCATCATCAACGGGCAGGTGTACAACGGGGCCGACGACGACGGCTCGGGCACGGTGGGAATGCTGGCGCTGGCGCGGGCGTTTACGCGGGCCGCGCACGCCGGGCACGGACCGCGCCGCAGCCTCCTATTCCTGGCCAATACGGGCGAAGAAAAGGGGCTGCTGGGCTCGGAGTACTACACCTCGCACCCGGTGTACCCGCTGGCCGCCACCGTGGCCGACCTCAACATCGACATGATTGGGCGCACCGACGTGGGCCACGAGGGCAAGCCCGACTACGTGTACGTGATTGGGAGCGACAAATTATCGTCGCAGCTGCACGCGGTGCTGCTGGCCGCCAACGAGCAGCACGGCAACCTCAACCTGGATTTCCGCTTCAACGACCCTGAGGACCCGAACCGGTTTTATTACCGCTCCGACCACTACAACTTCGCGGTGCACAAAATCCCGGTAGCTTTCTTCTTCAATGGCGTGCACGCCGACTACCACGAGGCGAGCGATGAGGTGAGCAAAATTGAGTTTGACAAGCTGGAAGCACGGGCACGGCTGGTGTTTTTTACAGCCTGGGAACTGGCCAACCGGGACGAGCGCGTGGTGGTGGACTCGAATAAGCCGTGAGGTTGTAGAGACGCATCTTTGCGTCTCGGCGTTGTTTGAAACGCGCCAGTAGCCTCGTTCAACCGGAGGTCAGCGAAGCTAACGACAAGACGCAAAGATGCGTCTCTACATCGCCCTCTTGCACTACTTGATGAAAGCCGACATCTTCCAAGCCGACGCCGAAACTAAAGCCTTCGACCTCGAACACCGCCGCAAAATCCGCTTCAACATCGGCAAGTATGATGCGGCCGTGAGCGCTGGCCTCCAACTCTACCAGGCCCACGACCTGGCCCGCGCCCGCGCCGCCTACCTCAAGGCGCAGGTGCTCGAAAATCTCGATGAGTACCTGCTGCAGTTCGAAGCCGCCTTTACGGCTCGCGGTGGCCGCGTGGTGTGGGCCAACGACGCCCAGGAGGCGCTGGATGAAATAGGCCGCCTCACCGCCGCCCGCCACACCCGCACGGTGGTGAAGGCCAAGAGCATGACCACCGAGGAAATCCACGTCAACCACTACCTCAAAGAGCGGGGCGTGGAATCGGTGGAAACCGACCTGGGCGAGTACATCGTGCAGCTCAACGGCGAGCGACCCTACCACATCGTGACCCCGGCCATGCACCTGAGCAAGCAGGACATCGCCGCTATTTTCGTCAAGCACCTCGGCATAGCGCCCACCGACGATGCCCAGCAACTCGTGCTCACGGCCCGGCACCTGCTACGCGACAAATACACCAGCGCCGAGGTGGGCATCACGGGCGGCAACTTTCTGCTGGCCAAGGAAGGCGGCGTGGCCGTAACCGAAAACGAGGGCAACGCCCGCCTCTCGGCCACGTTTCCGGGCCTGCACATTGCCGTGGTGGGCATCGAGAAAATCATTCCGCAGCTTACCGACCTCGATTTGTTCTGGCCGCTGCTCAGTACCAGCGGCACCGGCCAGCAAGTAACGGTGTACAACACCGTGTACTTCGGCCCCCGCCAGCCCGGCGAGCCCGATGGGCCAGAGGAGATGGTGGTAATATTGCTTGACAACGGCCGCACCAACCTGCTCGCCCGGCCCGACCGCCGCGAGGCGCTACGCTGCATCCGGTGTGGGGCCTGCCTCAACGTGTGCCCGGTGTACAAGAACATCGGCGGCCACACCTACGAGACCACCTATTCCGGCCCCATCGGCTCGGTTATCAGCCCGCATTTGTCGGGCCTGAAGGAGCACCAGCATCTGAGCTTCGCCAGCAGCCTGTGCGGGGCCTGCACCAGCGTGTGCCCGGTGCGCATCAACCTGCACAACCTGCTGCTGCTCAATCGCCAGGAGAGCGTGGCCGAGGGGCATAATGCGCTGGTGGAAAAAGCGGCCATCAGCCTCTGGCGCTGGAGCATGCGCCACCGCTGGGCGCTCGACGTGCTGCCCGGCCGCCTCAAGGATTTCAGCCTCGGCTACCTGCTCGACCAGGCCGGCTGGCGCAAGCGCCGCGAAAGCCTGCGCGTGGCCGACAAGTCGTTTCGGGAGCTGTGGCGGGAGCGGCAGTAGCGGCGCTGGTAGGTGCTTTTTGGGCGTACGCAGTGCCGCAAATGAACTGCGCTGGAATTGCAATCGATTGCGAAGCGCGCAGACAGGGTTGGCTCCGCCCGTGCGGGAGCCAGCCAGACCTTTATGTAGCACGCTGCTACGCCAATATCCTCACTTATTTTACCTCAACCCCTGCCCTAACATGGCCAAGATTAAAGTAGCCAATCCCGTCGTGGAACCGGATGGCGACGAGATGACCCGTATCATCTGGAAGTTTATCAAGGGCAAGCTCATCCTGCCCTACCTCGACCTCGACATCAAGTACTACGACCTCGGCATCGAGTACCGCGATGAAACCAACGACCAGGTCACCATCGACTCGGCCAATGCCATCCGGCAGTATGGCGTGGGCATCAAGTGCGCCACCATCACGCCCGACGAGGAGCGGGTAGCTGAGTTCGGGCTCAAGCAGATGTGGAAGTCGCCCAACGGTACCATCCGCAACATCCTCGACGGCACCGTGTTCCGCGAGCCCATTGTGATGCAGAACGTGCCCCGCCTGGTGCCCAACTGGACGGCCCCCATCTGCATTGGCCGCCACGCTTTCGGCGACCAGTACCGCGCCACCGACTTCGTAACCAAGGGCAAGGGCAAGCTTACCATCACCTTCCAGCCCGAAGACGGCGGCGCGGCCCAGAGCTTCGAGGTGTTCAACTTCAAGAGCGACGGCGTGGCCCTGGCCATGTACAACACCGACGAAAGCATCCGGGGCTTCGCCCACGCCTGCTTCAACCAGGTCCTGATGAAAGGCTGGCCGCTGTACTTGAGCACCAAGAACACCATCCTCAAGAAGTACGACGGGCGCTTCAAGGACATCTTCCAGGAGATTTACGAGCAGGACTACCAGGCCAAGTTCAAGGCGGCCGGCATCACCTACGAGCACCGCCTGATTGACGACATGGTGGCCTCGGCGCTGAAGTGGAACGGCAACTTTGTGTGGGCCTGCAAAAACTACGACGGCGACGTGCAAAGCGACACCGTAGCCTAGGGCTTCGGCTCGCTCGGCCTCATGACCTCGACGCTGGTAACGCCCGACGGCACCGTGATGGAGGCCGAAGCCGCCCACGGCACCGTGACGCGCCACTACCGTGAGCACCAGGCCGGCAAGCCCACCAGCACCAACCCCATCGCCAGCATCTTCGCCTGGACGCGCGGACTCGAATTCCGGGGCAGGCTCGACGGCAACCAGGAACTTATTGACTTCTGCCACGCCCTGGAGCAAGTGTGCGTTGAAACCGTGGAAAGCGGCAAGATGACCAAGGACCTGGCCGTCTGCATCCATGGCAACAAGGTAGAGCACGGCCGCGACTACCTCTACACCGAGGAGTTTCTCGAAGCCCTGGACGAAAACCTCCGGAAAAAGCTGGGATAACCAGTTCTCGCTGCCTTCCCCATACAGCCCTCCTGGCCGCCCGGCCGGGAGGGCTGTTTGCATAGGGCGCAGCCTGCCGGGGCGGCCGGCGAAAACCAGCACGGCAGCGCCGGGTTGCCGCCCGCCCGATACCTGGTGCGGGAATGAAGCTAGCTGGTTAGCTTTGAGGCGTCTACCTGGCCGGCCAGACTGCCCGCAGGGCCAGGGCCAGGTAGAGAACCCTCCCCCTTATTCGCTACCCTATGCTTTTTTCTGCTACCCGATTCCTGCGCCAGCTACTAGCTTCCGCAGCCACCTGTGCGGCGCTACTGCTGCCCACCGGTATTGCCCACGCCCAAGCGCCTGCCTGGGACCTGGCCGCCCCCGGCAGCCCCACCCAGGTGAACGGCCACACCCAAACCTACGCCATGGCCACCGACGCCAGCGGCAACGTGTTCGTGGCGGGCGCCTTCGACGGGAGCGTGGCCTTTGGCAGCACCGTGCTGGTGAGCGCCACCGGCGGCTCCGACCTGTTTGTAGCCAAGTGGGTGCCCGCTACCGGCACCTGGGCCTGGGCCCAACGCGGCGGCGGCACCGGCCCCGACGCAGGCTACGGCCTGGCCGTGCAGGGCACCAGCATCTACGTGGCCGGCGCCATCACCAACAGCCGTGCCGATGCCAGCGCCGTGCGCTTCGGGGGCACCACCCCGGCCACCAGCGCCACCCCGGTACTGGGGGCTACCACCACCACCAGCCAGGATGTGCTGCTGGCCAAGTACACCGACCAAGGCACCAACGCCACCCTGGGCTGGACGCAAGTGGGCGGCGGCAGCAGCCTCGACCAGGGCACCGGTGTGGCCGTGAGCGGCACCAGCGTGTATGTCAGCGGCACCCTCTACAACAACGCCGCCAACTCCAATGGCGCCCTCTTTGGGGGCGGCGGCACCACCGCTGGCACCGTGCAGGTGAACGGGGCCACCGCTACCGCCAGCAACGACCTGCTGCTGGCCAAGTACCAGGACAACGGCGCCAGCGCCACCCTGGGCTGGACGCAGGTGGGCGGCGGCACCTACAACGACCTGGGCTACGGCGTGGCGGCCAGTGGCACTAGCGTGTACCTCACCGGCCAGCTTTACAACACCGCCAACAACGCCTACGGTGTGCTCTTCGGCGGCGGCGGTACCACCGCCGGCACCACCCAGGTGAACGGCGCTAACCCCGGCGGCAGCCCCGACCTGGTGCTGGCTAAGTACACCGACACCGGCGCCACCGGCGCCCTGACCTGGACGCAGGTGGGTGGGGGCAGCAGCTACGACGGTGGGCTGGCCGTGGCCGTGAGCGGCTCGAGCGTGTACGTGGCCGGCTCGCTGGTGAACACCGCCGCTAATGGCACCAGCGTACTCTTTGGGGGCGGCGGCACCACGGCCGGCACCGTGGTAGTGAACGGGGCCAATGCCGCCCTCAGCTACGACCTGCTGCTGGCCAAATGGACCGACAACGGCGCCACGGCTTCCTTCGGCTGGGCGCAGGTGGGCGGCGGCGCGGGCGCCGACTACGGCGCCAGCGTGGCCGTGCAGGGCACCAGCGTGTACCTCACCGGTACGTGCAACAATAACGCCGCCAATGCCAGCGGCGTGTTCTTTGGCGGCGGCGGCGGCGGCGGCGCCGCTGGGGTGGCTGTGCCCGGCGCGGCGGCACCCACCACCGACGACCTGGTGCTGGCCAAGTACACCGACCAGGGCACCACGGCTTCCTTTGGCTGGGCGCGGGCGGGCGGCAGCACCGGCCCCGACCTGGCCGCCGGCGTGGCCGTGAGCGGCAGCAGCGTGTACGCGGGGGGCACCATGTCGCCCGGCACCGGCCTCTCCACCCTGCTCAATTTTAGCCCCGCCAGCGGCCAGGCCGCCCAGGGCACCACCTTCATGCGGACGGTGCTGGCCCAGGCCACCGACGCCGGCAGCACTGGCGCCTGGGCTACGCTGACCGCCGCTACCAACGGGGGCAGCAGCACCACCCGCGCCGTGGCTACCGATGCCCAGGGCAACGTGTTCGTGACCGGCTACTTCTCGGGCGAGGTGGACTTCGGCAGCACCCGCCTCAGCAGCGCGGGCGGCACCGACCTGTTTGTGGCCAAGTACGTGCCGGCTACCGGGACCTGGGCCTGGGCGCAGCGCGGCGGCGGCGCCGGCTACGACAACGGCATCGGCATTGCCGTGCAGGGCACCAGCGTATACGTGGCGGGCACCATCACCAACAGCAGCACCGACGCCAATGCCGTGGCCTTCGGCGGCCCCAACCCGCTCACCAGCACCGCGCAGGTAAACGGCATCGGCAGCACCAGCACCGCCGACCTGGTGCTGGTGAAGTACCAGGACAACGGCACCAGCGCCATCCTGCGCTGGACCCAGGTGGCCGGCGGCACCGATACCGACCGGGCCGGGGGCGTGGCCGTGAGCGGCACCAGCGTGTACCTAACGGGCAGCATTAGCAACAGCCGCGCCAACGGCAGTGCAGTAACCTTTGGGGGCAACGGCACCACCACCGGCACAGCCATCGTGAACGGGGCCAGCACCGCCCTCAGCGAAGACCTGGTGCTGGCCAAGTACACCGACAACGGCACCACGGCCACCTTCGGCTGGGCGCAGGTGGGTGGCGGCACCGGCAGCGACCAGAGCAACGGCGTGGCCGCGAGCGGCACCAGCGTGTACGTGGCGGGCACCCTCACCAACAACGCCGCCAACGGCACCAGCGTGCTGTTTGGCGGCAGCGGCACCACCGTGGGCACCACCCAGGTAAATGGCGCCAGCAGCACCAGCAGCCAGGATGTAGTGCTGGCCAAGTACACCGACAACGGCACCACCGGCACCTTGGGCTGGACGCAGGTGGGTGGCGGCACGGGCAGCGACCAGGGCATCGGCGTGGCCGTGAGCGGCACCAGCATATACGTGACCGGCTTTATTACCAACAGCAGCAGCAACGCCGACGCTGTTGTATTCGGCGGCAGTGGCACCACAGCCGGCACCAGCCCGCAGTACGGTGCCAGCAGCACCAGCAGCCCCGACCTGCTGCTGGCCAAGTACACCGACAACGGCACCAGCGCCACCCTGGGCTGGACGCAGGTGGGCGGCGGCACCGGGGGCGACGTGGGCTATGGGGTGGCCGCCACCAGTACCAGCGTGTACGTGGCCGGTACCATACTCGGTGGCGGCACTGCCAATGCTACCGCCGTAGTGTTTGGGGGCAGTGGCACCGCCCCTGGCCCGGTAGCGGTGCCCGGCGCCAGTGCCACTACCAGCTACGACGTGCTGCTGGCCCGCTACCTCGACAACGGGGCCAGCGCCAGCCTGGGCTGGACGCGGGTAGGCGGCGGCCCCGACTCCGACTCCGCTTTCGGCGTGGCCCTGAGCGGGCAGCAGGTGTACGTGGCGGGCAGCACTCCCCCGGTGGCTACCTATGGCCCGATAACCCTCAACCTGCCGGCAGCCGGGGGCTGCAGCCTACTCGCACGCGTCACCGATACGGGTACGCTGCCCGTGCGCGCTGCCCTGCCGGCCGGGGCTGGCCTGGCACTGTACCCCAACCCCACGGCTGGCAGCACCACCCTGGCCGGCACCTCCCCCGGCGCGGCCGTGCAGGTGCTGGATGCGCTGGGCCGCGTGGTGGCCACCGCCACGGCCGACGCCACGGGTGCGGCCCGGCTACCGTTGCCAGCGGGCCTTGCGCCGGGCGTGTACGTGGTGCGGGCGGAGAGCAGCGCCACCCGGCTGGTGGTGGAGTAAGCGCCTGGTTATTCCTGGCTTCGCGCCCGGCTGCCTCGCGGCGGCCGGGCGCTTGGCTGCCGGGGTGGGCCAATGAAAATAAACCCCGGATAACTGCCAGACCAAAAGATTCGGTGCTTTACCTTTGAGGTAGCTATGGCCTAAGTGCCAGAAGATAGCCATTGTTCTCCGCGAGGCCCTCTGCGTGCCGCCAATTATTTCGCTTTACTTCCCGTACCGTATGCTCTTTGCTACCCCCCGGCTCCTGCGGGCACCAGCTGCCTGCAGGGCAGCTTCCTTCACCATCTGCCTGCTGGCGCTGCTGCTCAGCCTGGCGCTGCCCGGCCATAGCCAGGCCCCCTCGGTAGCCACCATCCTGCGCCCCGATGGCACCCTGCGCGCCGGGGCCAGCGGCTCGTTCGATGCCAGGGGCTACCAGCTCAGCTACGGCAAGAGGGGGCAGCCCGTGCTGCGCTCCACCGCCACAAACGCCTCGGCGGCTGGCGACTGGGAGGCCCTGGGCGAAGGCCCGGTTGGCACGCAGAATGGCGTAAATATGTATGTTGCCGCCGTAGCCGTTAGTGGCAGCACGGTGTACGTAGGAGGAGGATTTACCGCAGCGGGTGGGGCGGTGGCCAACCACATAGCCCAGTGGGACGGCACGCAGTGGAGCACCTTGGGCACGGGTCCGGCCAACGGGGTAAGTGGCGAGGTGCGCGCCTTGGTCATGAGCGGCAGTACGCTGTACGTGGGGGGATACTTTAGTCAAGCGGGCGGAGTAGCGGCCAGCTGCGTCGCCAAGTGGGACGGCACGCACTGGAGTGCCCTGAGCGCGGGCGGCACTACCGGCATCGGTAGCTACGTCGCCCCGAACTTCGGTGTCCAGGCCCTGGCCCTGAGCGGCCGCACGCTGTACGTGGGGGGGTACTTTGACCGGGCCGGGCCGGTGGGGGCCAATAACGTGGCCCAATGGGACGTGGTAAGCTCGACGTGGAGCACCTTGGGCACGGGCACGGCCAACGGAGTAAATGGCGAGGTTGACGCGCTGGCCGTGAGCGGCAGCACGCTGTACGCAGGGGGGAATTTCACGAAGGCGGGCGGGGTGGCGGCCAACTCCGTCGCCCGCTGGGACGGCACCACGTGGAGCAGCCTGGGTACGGGCGCGACCAACGGCGTCAATAGTACAGTGTACGCGCTGGCCGTGAGCGGCAGTACGCTGTATGTAGGGGGCTACTTTACGCAAGCGGGTGGGGTGGCGGCCAATTCCGTCGCCCGCTGGGACGGCACCACGTGGAGCAGCCTGGGTGCGGGCCCAACCAATAGCGTGCCTAGTGTAGTTTACGCGCTGGCCGTGAATGGCAGCATCCTGTATGCTGAGTACGCTCTTATTCCGGTATACGGCTCCGAACGGCAGGTGACCCAGTGGGACGGCACCAGCTGGCGCAGTCTGGGCACGGGGGTGGGCCTGGCAAACGTGTACAACCCCTATTACTGCGCCTTGGTCGTGAGCGGCAGTACGTTGTACGCGGGAGGCTGCTTTACGCTGATGGATGGGCGGGCAGTCAACCGGATAGCCCGCTGGGACGGCACCACGTGGAGCAGCCTGGGTACGGGCTCCGTAGGGGTCAATTATGTGGTTAGCGCCCTGGCTGTGAGCGGCAGTACAGTGTACGTGGGAGGACAATTCACTCAGGTTGGCGGGATAGCAGCCAACCGGGTAGCCCGCTGGGACGGCACCATGTGGAGCAGCCTGGGCACGGGCCCGGCCAACGGAGTTGATGGCATGGTTAACGCGCTGGCTGTGAGCGGCAGTACAGTGTACGTGGGGGGCAACTTCACGCAAGCAGGCGGGGTGGTGGCCACCTCTATTGCCCAGTGGGATGGCACCAACTGGCACAGCCTGGGTACGGGCCCGGCCAATGGAGTAAATAGAGGGATTAACGCGCTGGCCGTGAGCGGTAGCACGCTCTACGTGGGGGGCAACTTTACCAAAGCGGGTGGAGCGGCGGCCAGCTATATTGCCCAGTGGGACGGCACCAGTTGGCGCAGCCTGGGTGCGGGTACCGACAATGGGGTGAGTGGCCATTTGGATGGCGGAGTGTACGCGCTGGCTATGAGCGGTAGCACGCTCTACGTGGGAGGCCGCTTTACCCAGGCTGGCGGGGTAGCAGCCAACTCCATTGCCCAGTGGGACGGCACCACTTGGAGCAGCCTGGGCACGGGTGCCGCCAATGGGGTGAGCTACCCGCCGACCAAAAATAGCTACCCCCCTCTTAACAATGTGTACGCACTAGCTGTGAGGGGTAGCATTCTATACGTGGGGGGCGAATTCACACTGGCGGGTGGCATGCCGGTCGCCCACCTGGCCGTTTGGGACGGCACGCACTGGAGTAGCCTGGTCACGAACACCTCCAACGGGTCGTTCCTGCGTGTCAATGCCTTGGCCGTGAGCGGCGGCACGGTGTACGTGGGGGGCAACTTCACTACGGTGGGCGGAACCCCGGCCACCTACATAGCCCAGTGGGATGGCACGAATTGGCGCAGCCTGGGCACAGACCTCGCCAACGGGGTAGATGGCCGCATTGCCGCAGTGGCGCTGACTGCTAACGGTCTATACCTGGGGGGTGAGTTTCACCGGGCGGGTGACATCGGGGCCAACTATATAGCCCGCTATATCCCGGCGGGAGCACAGCTGGCGGCGCTGGCCCAGGCTAGCGAGTTAGTGCTGTTGCCCAACCCAACCTACGGAGCGGCCACGCTGCTCGGGGCCGGGGCCGGCACCCTGGTACAGGTGTTCGATGTGCTGGGCCGGGTGGCCGCCACCGCCACCGCCGATGCCGAGGGCACCACCCTGCTGCCCGCCGGGCTGGTACCGGGCGTGTACCTGGTGCGCGCCGGGGCAGCGGCCACGCGCCTAGTGGTGCAGTAGGGCACTGCCTGCTCCGGCTTCGCGCCCGGCTGCCTCGCGGCGGCCGGGCGCTTTGGCGTGAAAAAGGCGTATACTTGCCGGAAATAGGCACTTCTTGCTTGCTGTGATGAACCATCTGCCCCCTCAGCCGACCCCGAACCGGCGCGGCTGGCTGCTCCTGCTGGGGTTGCTGCCTGCCACGCTCACCACCTATGCCCAGGCGCCCGCCTGGGCGGGAGCCACCACTGGCGGCCCCGGCCAGACCAGCAGCACCAGCATCACGCGGGCCGTGGCTGCCGATGCCAGCGGCAACGTATTCGTGACGGGTAGCTTCACGGGCAGCCTGGTTTTCGGCAGCACCACGCTCACCAGCGCGGGCAGCAACGACCTGTTCGTGGCCAAGTACGTGCTGGCCACCAATACCTGGGCCTGGGGCACCAGCGGCGGCGGCACGGGCAGCGACGTGGGCTACGGCATTGCGGTGGCCGGCAGCAGCGTGTACGTGACGGGCACCCTGGCCAATAGCACTGCCAATGCCAACGGCGTGCTGCTGGCGAACGCGGGCACTCTGGCCGGCGCCACCCAGGTGAACGGGGCCACCAGCACCGTCAGCCAGGATATACTGCTGGCCAAGTACCAGGACAATGGCACCAGCGCTGCCCTGCGCTGGACGCAGGTGGGCGGCGGCACGGTCAACGACCAGGGCCAGGGTGTGGCCGTGAGCGGCACCAGCATATACGTGACCGGCTACCTCACCAACACTTCGGCCGATGCCAGGGGCGTGGTATTTGGGGGCAACGGCACTACGGCCGGCACGGCGTCGCAGGCGGGGGCCAGCGCCACCCTGAGCGGCGACCTACTGCTGGCCAAGTACACCGACAACGGGGCCAGCGCCACCCTGGGCTGGACGCAGGTAGCCGGTGGCACGGGCGGCGACCTGGGCAGCGGCGTGGCCGTGAGCGGCACCAGCGTGTACGTGGCCGGCAGCTTCGTAAATACCACCGCCAATGGCAGCGCGGTGCTCTTTGGCGGCAGCGGCACCACGGCCGGCAACGTGCAAGTGAACGGAGCCACTTCCAGCAGCAGCCAGGAAATCCTGCTGGCCAAGTACACTGACAACGGCCTCAACGCTACCTACAACTGGGCGCAAGTGGGCGGCGGCACCAGCGCCGACCTCGGCTACGCGGTGGCCGTGAGCGGCAGCAGCGTGTACGTGACCGGCATCCTACTCAACGACCGCGCCAACACCAACGCCGTGGTATTTGGTAGCAACGGCACCACGGCCGGCACCGTGCCGCAGTACGGGGCCAGTACCGCCAACACTCTCAACCTAGTGCTGGCCAAGTACCAGGACAACGGCAGCACCGGCACCTTCCGCTGGAGCCAGGTGGGCGGCGGCACCAGCAGCGCCTACGGCTACGGGGTGGCCGCCAGTGGCACCAGCGTGTACGTAACCGGCCTCAGCGGCAACAGCACCAGCAATGCCAGCAGCGTGGTGTTTGGGGGCAGCGGCACCGCGGCCGGCACCAACGCCGTGCCCGGCGTGGCCCCCAACGGCAGCGACGACCTAGTGCTGGCCAAGTACACTGACAACAGCCTTAGTGCCACCTACAACTGGGCGCAGGTGGGTGGCGGCACCCTCATCGACACCGGCTATGCCGTGGCCCTGAGTGGGCAAAGCGTGGTGGTGGGCGGCTTCGTAAACAACACGGCCAGCTTCGGTAGCTTCACGGTGGCCGCCACCGCCGGCGCCAGCACCAACGTACTGGCCCGCGTGGTAGATACTACCTTGCAGCCCCTAGCCACGCGCCCAGCCACCGCCAGCAGCGCCCCCCTGCTACTCTACCCCAACCCCGCCCGTGGCACAACCCACGGCTCCGCCACCCTTACCGGAGCCGAGGCGGGCGCCTCCGTGCGGGTGCTGGATGCGCTGGGCCGGGTAGTAGCCGCCAGCGTGGCCGATGCCGGGGGCGAGGCCGCCCTGGCCGGCGGCCTCGCCCCCGGCGTGTACGTGGTGCGCGTCGGCACCAGCGCCGCCCGCCTAGTGGTGGAGTAATGGCGTCTCACCGCCGCCCGTCCTGGCAGCAAACCCAGCCGCCGCCGGGCCGAAACCCGTACACGCCGTATGTCGACTACAGTAGAAATGGGGGTGCGCCTGCTGGTGGGGCTGGCCGGGGGCTGGCTGGTTATCACGACTGTGTCGGCCGCTATTCGCTCGTTTGTACTGCCGCGCAGTGAGTCGGTGCGGCTTAATGCGTTCGTGTTTGGGGGCATTCGGGCGCTGTTCGACTTTGCAGCGCGGCGGGCCAACAACTATGCCCGGCGCGACCGTATTCTCTCGCATTATGCACCGGTGGGGCTGGTGGCTTTACCCATCGGCTGGCTGGCGCTGGTAGGAGCCGGCTACACCGCTATTTACTGGGCGCTGGATGTGGGCAACTTCACCAAATGCTACGAGTTGAGTGGCAGCGCCCTGCTCACACTGGGCACTACCCCGCCCAGGGGGCTGGTGCCCAGCATCTTCAGCTACTCAGAAGCTACGCTGGGGCTGCTGCTGCTTACGTTGCTCATCTCCTATTTGCCCACCATTTACCAGGCGTTTTCGCGGCGCGAAGTAGTGGTGGCGCAACTAGAGCTGCGGGCCGGGGTGCCGGCCTCGGCCAGTGGGCTGCTGCTGTGGCTGGGGCACGATGGCGACTTTGAGAACGACGACGCGCAGTGGCTAACCTGGGAGCAGTGGCTGGTAGAAATCGACGAAAGCCACACCTCGCTGCCGGTGCTGGCGTTTTTCCGCTCGCCCCAGGGCGGGCGCTCCTGGGTGACGGCTGCCGGCCTCATCCTCGACACGGCCAACCTGCTCTTCTCGGCCCTCGACGTGCCCCGCTCGCGCCAGGTAGAGATAACCTTTACCGCTGGCTGCCTGGCCCTGAACCGCGTGCACCGCTTCTTCGACCATACGTCCGAAACCGAGCCTACTGAGCTACGCACCCCCGAGGAGCAGGATGCCGCCCACCCCGACCGCCAGCGCTTTGCCGAGTGCTGGCAGCACCTGAGCGCTACCAGCCTGCCCCTGCGCCCCGATGAGGAAGCCGCCTGGCAGCACTACCGGGAGCGCCGCCGCCGCTACGCCCCGGCCCTGGAATTCCTGAGCAAGCTGCTGATGACGCCGGTGGTGGTGGGGCAATGAGCAATGAGCAATTAGTAATGAACAAGGAGCAATGTCGTTCAAAGACAAGAACGACATTGCTCCTTGTTCATTACTAATTGCTCATTGCTACTTACTCATCCGGCAGAATATTCACGTCCTGCACCAGCACCAGCTTCTCGATTTCGCGGCCACGCCGGGTATTGGCCAGGCCGCCGAGGGCAGTTTCCTTGTAGCGGGTTTCCATGCTTTGGCCTACTTCACCCAGGGCCGCCACGCACTGGTCGACAGGGATAACCGGGTCGACGCCCGCAATGGCAATCTGGGCCGAGGAAAAGGCGATGGCCGCCGCCGAGGCGTTGCGCACCACGCAGGGCACCTCCACGAGGCCCGCTACGGGGTCGCACACGAGGCCCAGCATGCACTGAATGGTGATGGCGACGGCGGCAAACGTCTCGTTTACCGAGCCACCGAGGCAGTACACGATGGCCCCCGCACCCATAGCAGCGGCCGAGCCGGTTTCGGCCTGGCAGCCGCCCACGGCCCCGGCCAGCGAAGCATTCTGCTCGATGATGAGCGCGATGCCAGCCGCCACCAGCAGGCCTTCCAGAATCTGGCGGTCAGTGAGCTGATGGATGCGCTGGATGGTGGTGAGCACGCCTGGCAAAATACCCGAGGCCCCGGCCGTGGGCGCGGCCACTACGCGGCCCATGCAGGAATTGACCTCCTTGGCCCCCAGCGCGCTTATTACCAGACTTTTGAACTCTGGCGAAAGAACGGTAACGGGTGAGGCGGCAATCTTTTTGGCCCCGTTGTTTATCATACCCGAGCGCGAGGTCATGTTGCCGGTCTGGCCTTCGTGCACGGCGTCGCGCATCACGTCGTAGGCCCGCTGCAGCCCCGGCCAGATGTCAGCTTCGGCCCGGCCTTTTTGCTCTACTTCGTAGGCCACTACGGGCAGGTAGAGGGGCTCGCCGGTGGCGGCGCAGTGGGCACCCCAGGAAGCAAAATCGGTGAAAAGCAGGGACATAGGTGGGGAAGGGTAAGGTAAAGGCCGAGGCGTTGAAGGGAAAACAGCGAAGCTCGCGCCGCAGTTCGGGTGTACGCAGCAGAGGGCCGGATAGGACAACAGCCGTGGCTCTTGGGCCTGCGCCGATGTTCACAAAAGCAGTATTTCGCTGCCGGCCATCCCCAATGCCCGCTTTTCGAGCCAGGCGTAGGCGCTGCCCGTTACTACCAGCACTTCGCCGGGCAGGGTAATGGCGTTGGCCAACTGCTGCACCCAGGCTTGCTGCTGGGCATCGGGGCGGGCCTTGGTGCCGGGGCTGGGCAGCAGCACCAGCACAAACAGGGGCTTTTCGGTACCGTAGTGGGCCAGCTCTTTGCGCAGCAGCCAGGCCCGCGAAACGCCCGCAGCGGGAGCCGCCAGCTGGGTGCGTAGGTCGTCCAGAAGTTCAGTGGGCAGGTCGTGGGGTGTGAAGGTATCGGTACGTTCGATGCTGTGGCGCTCGGCCAGTACTACGTCCATCGTGTCGGCGTGCCGGAGCTGCTGCGCGCTAAGGCGCTGCACTTCAGCCCAGTTGCCCTGGCGCTCATAGTACGCCTGCTGCACGGCCAGGCCAGGCCCGCGCAGGTCGGCATCCTGCGCTATGCTTTCCAGCAGCGGGTCGAGGCCGGCGGCATCGTCCTGGGCTAGCAGAATGCGGCCGGTGGCAAACTTGGCGGCCGCCCCCCAGGTGGGAGAAGCGTGCAGCGCTTGCAGCAGCGGCAAGGCTTCGGCGGGGCCTGCGTGGTCTTCGGTGAGGTCGGCGTGCTCCCAGGCGTCGGCGTCGGGCAGGGTTTCGCCGGTGGCCAAGCGGGCGTTGAGGGTAGCCAGGCGCTCGCGTTGGGTGCGCAGGTGCCGGTGGCGCTCGGCCCAGGGGGCAGCGCGGTCAGCGGCCCACTGCGCATCGAGGCGCTGGGTGAGCTGCGGCAGATGGTCGCCAAACCAAGCTTCGGCGGCCGTGGTGGTGGGCAGCGGCGGCAGCACGGCGGGTTGGCCTAGAGCGGCCAGCCGCTCGCCCAAGGTGGGGTGCGTGTCGAAGGGGTCGGCGGCGGCCGTGGTTTGGTTGTGCAGCAGGCGCTGCTCGTCGGCTTCGGGCAGGCGGGCGGTTTTGGCCACGGCCACTAGGCGGCTGATAACGTCGGGGGCGGGCCGGGGTGCGTGCGCCATTTCGCGGCCGATGCCGTCCCAATGCGCCCGGTCAAGGGCCGCGTCGCGCACCGTGATGGCGCATAAGGCTTCAGCCAGGGCCTGGGGGCTGGTGAGGCGGGCAGCAGCGGCGTCGGCCTCAAACTCGGCGGTGCGCCTCAGCGGGTGCGACCATGCCTGGAAGCGCGGCACGTACCAGTCGGTGAAGCCGTGCAGCAGGGAGCGGCTGTTTTGCTGGGCCAGCTGCCCCACCAGCTGCGCCCACGACTGCCCCACGCGGTATACCCAGGCGCTAAACCGGCTGTCGCCGCTGCGCAGGTGGCCCAGCTCGTGCGCTACCACGGCGGCGGCCTGCTCGGGGCTCAAGGTTTGGAGCAGCGGCAAGCCCACCACCACATAGTTGCGGGGCCAGCCGAAAGCCCCCAGGCGCGGCACCTGCACGGCCGAGGCGTTGTAGTCGCTGCTCACCAGAATTTGATGTACGCGGGGCGCTTTCAGCTGGCGGCTTTGCTGGCGCAGCAAGTCGAGCAGCGGCGCGGCCTCGGCGCGGCTCAGGGGCTGGCCCGCTGGCGGGTCGAACTGCACCCACAGCGAGCGCACGACCTTCCAGGTGAAAAAGGCCAGCGGCACCATCAGCTTGAGCAGCAGCGCGCTAAAGCCCACGGCCACCAGCGCCCACAGCGCTCCCCCTAGTAGCCCTACCGAGCCCAGCAGCAGCACAAACAGAAAGCCGTAGCCGAGCAGCGCCCAGCCTTGCACCCGGCGGCGGTAAGCGGTGGGGTTGGCTTCGGCCAGGGGGCGCAGGCGGGTTAGCTCGGCCGCAAAGGCCTCGCGGGTCATGGCAGGCATAAAAAAGCGCGAACCAGCGGGTTAGTCCGCCAATTCGCGCTCAAATTAGTTGCCAGTCGTCAGTTGTTCGTCTCAGACAAACCACTAACAACCACCTAAGCCGGCTCTTTGGTCGTCACTAGTTTGATGGCGGCCGAGTTGATGCACAGGCGCAGGCCGCTGGGGGCCGGGCCATCGGGAAATACGTGGCCCTGGTGGGCGTCGCATACGTTGCAGAGGGCTTCTACACGGGTCATGCCGTAGCTGGTGTCTTTCTTGTAGCGGATGGCGCTTTCTTCCACGGGCTGCGTGAAGCTGGGCCAGCCGGTGCCGCTTTCGAACTTGGTGCGCGAGTCGTAGAGCGGGGTGCCGCAGCACACGCAGGCATAAAGGCCGGCTTCGTGGGCCTCGCAATACTCGCCGGTGAAGGCGCGCTCGGTGCCGTGCTGGCGGGTTACGTGGTACTGCTCGGCGGTGAGCTGGGCCTTCCACTCGGCGTCGGTTTTCTCCACGCGGCGGGGCGGGGTGGGGGCGCCGTGGTTGGCGAGGCGGATAACGTCGTTCCAGGTTTGCATAATAGCTGGGTAAGTAGGTTATAGCGAAAATGGTTATCTGCAAACGCAGCCTCGGGGTGAAAAGTTAAGAGTGAAAAAATATTCTACTTTGCCTGCTCCGCCGCATCGAACACGCTGTAGCGCTGCCACTGCTGCCGGGCAAAGCGCAGAAACTCGGGCTGCTGCCGAAAATCGGTTTCGTTGAAGTAACGGCCCATGTGCGGAGCATTGGGCGCATTATATGCCTGTCGCAACTCCTGCTTGGTTAGCCTATCGAGGCAGCACGGCTCGGCGGGCTGGCGCTGGCGGGCAGGCACCGAGTCGAACTGCACCACGGTATAGCCGCGCAAGGCATATTTGGTGGTGCCTTCGTGCAAGATGAGCTTGAGGTCATCGGGCGACACATCGCTACGGCATTCCTGAAAATAAAGCAGCGTGGTTTCGGTTTGGCCGTCGTGGTCGAGGTCGGTAACGGTGGTCGTGTGCGGCAGCAAGGCCAGGTCCAGGTCGAAGGCGCAGTGGCGCACCTCGTCGCGCAGGTGCCACAGCTCGCGGTAGGGCTGGCCGGGTTGGCGCACGTACTGCCGGGCTGCGAGCTGCTGTTGCTGCTCCTGGTAGCCATCGTCGCCATCGTTGCGGGCACGGGGGTCCAGCGGCACGTCGGGGCGCGGCCCGGTGAGGTACACCACCAGCAGGTTTTCCCCGTTGGCATCCTGCCAGCGCCACGCCTCGGTGAGCTTGCCCGGTAGCCGTTGCGCCGCCGGTATCTGCGCCTCGGGCACGGCGGTGGGCGTCAGGGTTTGGGGTAGGGGCGGGGTGCCGGTAACCGCAGCAGGCACGGCCGCCGCCGGGGTGGCGGAGGCGGCAGCTGGCGACTTAGCCGACGTGCTGGTTTCCGTACGCTGGTCGGAACAGGCCGCGGCCAGCAAAACCAGAAGGGCAGCTAATGGGTACTTGGTCATGAAATCAGGAATAGAGAGTGCCAACCGCTGGCAAGCTCACAAATATATTCTCATGAAACTCCTCACCGCTGCCCAAACCCGCCAACTCGACCAAGCCACCATCCGGGAGCAGCAAACCACCTCTACCGCCCTCATGGAGCGGGCCGCGCAGGCGCTGCTGTTCTGGCTGTATGGCGAATACCTCTACCAAAAGCCCACCGATATTCTGGTGCTCTGCGGCCCCGGCAACAACGGCGGCGACGGCCTGGCCCTGGCCCGGCTGCTGCACCAGGCCCGGTTTCCGGTGCGCGTGGCCTTGCTGCCGGCCGACCACTACTCCGACGACTACGAGCACAACCGCCACGTATTGCCCGCAGAAGTGGCCGTAGCGGAAATGAGCGCCGATAAACTGCCCGCCATTCAGCCCGCCACGCTGGTGGTAGATGCCCTGTTTGGCACCGGCCTCACGCGCCCGCTCACGGGCGTGGCGGCGGCCGTAGTTACGCATCTCAACGAGGCGAAAGCCCGCGTACTAGCCGTAGACCTGCCCAGCGGCCTGCTCGCCGACGCGCCCCAGCCCGACTCGGCCGCGCCCGTAGTACGAGCGACCCATACCGTAAGCTTCGGCCTGCCCAAACTGGCGTTTCTGCTGCCGCAAAATGCCGAGTATGTAGGCGAGTGGCACATCGAAGACATCGGTTTGAGCCAGCGTTTTATCGCAGAGGCCGACACGCCCTGGCAGCTAACCCGGCTGGCCCAGAAGTCGGACGACGTGGATGTGAGCTGGCCGCCCAAGCCCGCCCCGCGCCCCGACGTGGTGCTGCCCAAGCGCAGCAAGTTTGCCTACAAAAACACGTTCGGCCACGCGCTGCTGCTGGCGGGCAGCCGGGGCAAGGTGGGCGCGGCCGTGCTCGCGGCCGGGGCCTGCCTGCACGGCGGCGCGGGTTTGCTCACGGTGCGGGTGCCCGGCTGCGGCTACGACATTCTGCAAACTACCCGCCCCGAAGCCATGTGCCTGCCCGACCCCCAGGCCGACTTCATCAGCGAGCTGCCCGAACTGAAAGACTACCAGGCCGTTGCCATCGGCCCCGGCCTGGGGCAGCAGGAAGCCAGCCGCGCCGTGCTCGACCAACTGCTACGTGAGGCCAAAGTGCCGCTAGTCATCGACGCCGATGCGCTCAACCTGCTCGGCCAGCACCGCGAACTACTGGCACTACTGCCCGAAAATACCGTGCTCACGCCCCACATCGGTGAGTTTACGCGCCTCACCGAAAAGGCCCGCGACGACTACCACCGCCTGGATTTGCTGCGCGAATTTGCCAAAAAACATAAGTGCCTGGTAGTGCTCAAAGGAGCTTACACTGCCGTGGCCGCGCCCGATGGCCAGGTGTACTTCAATACCACCGGCAACCCCGGCATGGGCACCGGCGGCAGCGGCGACGTGCTCACCGGCCTGCTACTAGCCCTGCGTGCCGACCAGCGCCTCGACGCCCTCACCGCCACGCGCCTGGCCGTGCTCGCCCACGGCCACGCCGGCGACCTGGCCGCCGCCGAAACGGGAGAGGCCGGGCTGGTGGCGGGGGATATTGTGCGCTTCATCGGGCCAGCGCTGCGGGAGCTGGAGGGGTAGGAAGCCAGGTGAGCTGGCCAGGAACTCTGCGGTCCATTGCCCGCCCGCTGGCTCCCGTGGAGAGGGGAACTAGCTCTAGTTTTGCCCTAGAAACCTGCATTGGAAAGATGATTCCTCCCCTCTCTTCGGAGAGGGGGCTAGGAGGTGAGGTGTCGCGAAGGGCGACAGCACTAGAACGTAGCGACTCTGGGGGCTAGGAGGTGAGGTGTCGTAGTAGGCGACCTCGCCGGAAAGCCAACAGGCGCTTACCTAGCCAGTTACCGAGTCAGCACCTCGTCAATCAGGCCGTACTCCTTCGCTTCATCGGCGCGCAGCCAGTAGTCCCGGTCCGAGTCGTTGTGGATTTGCTGGTAGGTTTTGCCGGTGCGCTCGGCGTAGATGCCGTAGAGTTCCTGGCGCAGCTTCACCACCTCGCGAGCCGTGATTTCGATGTCGGCCGACGGGCCCTGCACCCCGCCGCTGGGCTGGTGAATCATGACGCGGGCGTGGGGCAGGGCCGAGCGCTTGCCGATGGCACCCCCGCAGAGCAGAAAGGCCCCCATGCTGGCCGCCAGTCCGGTGCAGATAGTGGCTACATCGGGCTGCACGTACTGCATAGTGTCGTAGATGCCCAGCCCAGCGTACACCGAGCCGCCCGGCGAGTTGATGTAGAGCAGGATGTCTTTCTTGGCATCGGCCGATTCCAGGAATAGCAGCTGGGCGTTGATAATGTTGGCAATCTGGTCGTCGACGGCCTGGCCAAGGAAGATGATGCGGTCCATAATCAAGCGCGAAAACACGTCGATTTCGGCGAAGCGCGTAGGGCGCTCCTCGATAACGGAGCGGGTCA
The DNA here is from genome assembly GCA_050954465.1 of Janthinobacterium lividum. Classification (GTDB taxonomy): domain Bacteria; phylum Bacteroidota; class Bacteroidia; order Cytophagales; family Hymenobacteraceae; genus Hymenobacter. Next base: position 29,599 of record JBPBPU010000005.1, on the reverse strand, counting down.
TACCCTGCACAAAAGGCCGGGCCAGGCCTGCGGTGTGGGCAAGGTACTGGTCGACGCGCAAGCCGTTGAGGCCCTGACCATGCACGGCAAATTTTCGGAATTCAGTTTGGTTGAGCATGAGGAAGAATGTTAAAAGAGCATAGCAAAGCCAGCCTGGCAGAAAAGCAGGAGGCAACCGGCCCGTAAGGCAGGTGAAAAAATCAGGGTGAAACCAGTTGGGCCGTCCGGGGAAGCCCAATCCCGAGATAAAGAACCCAAGCGACTGGCAGGCGCTTTTACAGCGCCCACCAGCGGCGCAGCCAGGCAAGCAGGCCGGTAGCCTGGGGCGCGTACAGCCGCTTATGCAGTAGCCGCAGCTCGCGGCGAAGCTGCTGGCGTCCGGCCTGGCGCAGGCCGTAGTAGAGCTGCTGCTGCGCCTCGGCATCAACGGCTAACTCGCTGTCCAGCAGTTGGCGCAGGTGCCACTCCGGCGCCGGGAGGGCGGCGGCACCGTTGAGCAGTTGTTGCTCAATCAGGTGCAGGCGTTCGAGTTCGGGGCGCATAGGTTAGTAATCGATGGCCTTGAGTTGCAGCGCAGACCGAACCGAGTGGCGCAACCGCTCCAAGCACTTGAACTTCTGCACCGTGGCCGAGCGCACGGAGCGGTAGCCGTAGGTTTCGGCAATTTGGGTGAGGGGCTGCTGGAAGTAGTAGAAGCTTAGCAGCAAGCCTTTGCATTTCTCGCCCAACTGCTCCACATAGTCGAGCACAGCGAAAGCGGGCTCGGCCAGCGCGTCCGGCTCTTCGGTGGCCAGGGCATCCAGCTCATCGGGCAGGGCCTCGTGGGGCAAGCGGGCGCGGCGGCGCAATTCCCGATGCCACAGGTTGCGGCTGATACTCAGCAAATAAGTGCTGGCCGAGGCCGTGAGCACCAGCGTGCCGCCGGTGGCTTGCTCGTAAAGAATGACCAGGGCATCCTGAAACACGTCCTGCGCATCCGGCGCCGAGCCACCGTGGCGGCCGACGTAGCGGCGCACCAGCGGAAACCCCTGGCGATAGAGCCGGGTAAGAGCCTGCGCCCGGTCGGCCACAAGGGCTTGGCGCAAGGCTTCGGCGGCGGGAGGAGGTAGAGCAGTCATCGGAACAGGTGTATACTAATTAATCCAATTCGGACGCAAGTATCACCTTTTGATAACAAAAAAATTCCGGCTGCTCCTCCAAAAGGCCTCACGCTAAACGCTGTTTGTATTGCCTGGCAAGCCTTTGAAGCCAAAGCTGGATGTGCCGAAAAGCACCGCCACAAAGGTGCCGGAGCCAGGGAGCTAAAAAAAGTTTTGACCGAAAAATTACTTATTGACTGTCAGGTAGATAAGATGCAACCGTTAACGTGAATGATTTTATCGCCAGCCACTGACTTGGCACTCAGTTCATAAAGCCGACTACCGCCTACCACAAAAAAACGCCCCCTTCCTGGCAAGCAGGAAGGGGGCGTTTGCTACCAAAGGGAGGCTTATTTTTTCGTCACGCGCACATCCACGCGGCGGTTTTGGGCGCGGCCGTCGGGGGTATCATTGGTGGCGATGGGGTGCTCTTGGCCATAGCCTTCGGCCACTGCGCGGCCGGCAACGAGGCCATCTTTCATCACCGATTTGAGGGCCGTGTTGGCGCGGTCAGCGCTTAGTGTCACGTTCATAGCGGCAGCACCTTTGTTGTCGGTGTAGCCACCTAGCTTGAGGGTAGCCTCCGGGAAAGCCTTGAGGATGGCAGCAATGTTCTTGAGCTGCGCCGCCGACTCCGTGGTGAGGGTCGCTTTGCCGGTGTTGAAATACACCCGGTCGAGGCTAATCCAACCCTGCGTTTTGTCATCGCTCACCAGTTGGTCCTTGTCGTTGAGGAAGTTGAACAACCGAGCCTCCGAGGAGCTGTTACCTACGTTGAGCACGGTGCCATCGGGCAGCTTGATTTCCGAGCTGTCGCCGATGTCGTAGATGTAGTTGTCGCTGGCAGTGTCGTAGTGGCCAGTAGGGGCTGCCAGGGCCGTGGTGGTTTTGGCGGTCATGGTTCGGGTCGTGTCGGTAGCCATGGTGGTATCGACGGCGGTATCGGTGGTGGTTTTGTTGCAGCCGCGCATAAAGTAGAGCAGGGCTCCCAGGGCCAGTAGCGCCAGCAAAATCCAGGGCCAGCGGTTAGGCGTAGCCTTTTCTACCTCGCGGGCAGCGGTGCGCACCGTATTTTCGGTGCGGTTGGTGGCCGCCGACACCGTGTTGCCGAGGCTGGTGGCCGCCGAGCCCAGGCCCAGACCGCCCAGAATGGTACCAATGCTGCCCGGCAGGCTGCTTACCATCGTCAGCAAGCTGCTGCGCTGGTCGCCCAGGTAGCTGCCGAAGCTGCTAGCGTTCAGATTGTTGGTAGCAGTGTGCTTCCCCAGCAGGCCCAGCACTACCGGCACCGCCATGCTCAGCAGGCTGCCCGCCGAGGAAGAGCTGATGCCTGCTTGCTGGCTGACGCCGGTTACGGCAGGAGCGTACTGGGTGCCGAGTACACTGCGCAGCATCTCGGTGCCCCGGTTTAGCAGGCCGCCATCGGCGGTGGCAGTGGTAGTAGTACCACTGCTCAGGCCGCCGAGCAGGCTGCTCAGGTTGCTGAGGATGCCGCTGCTGTGGGCTTGCTGCGCCAGGCCCAACAATTCGGCAGCGCCGCCCGGCTGCTGCGAGCGATTAAAAAGGCTGCCGATTACCAGCGGGATGATGCTGCGCAGGGCGGTACCGATGTTGCTTTCGGTTTCGCCCAGGGCTTTGCTGGCTTGGCGGGTGGGTTCGCCGGCGAAATAATTCTGGGCGAGTTCGAGCAGGGTTTGGCTCATGGTGAAAGAGAGTGAAGGGGTAAAAGTCGGCAGTGTACGGAATTACCCCAACAATAGGCTACATTATGTGAAATTATTTCTAAAAATAAGCCAGTAAAATGCCTTGAGCTTATTTTGTAGCTTGCTTAAGCCTTTCCACTCAAAGCCTTTTTATGCTGCCCAACTCTTCGTTCAAGCCGCGAAATAAGCCCCTGCCGCCACCAGCAGCACCCCATCGGTGAGCAGCGCGAAGAAGTAGTCGCCCCGCCACTCCTGCGCCGCCAATACCACGGCCGCTGCCATCACGCCTGGCACCAGCACTGCCAGCGGCGCGGCCCCGCGCCACAGCCCAAAGCCCACCGCGCCAGCCAACAGCGCCAGCGCCACCGTCTTGGCCCCGGCCACGCCCAGCACTGTAGGAAATGTATGCAGCCCGGCGGCCCGGTCGCGGCTGTAGTCGCGGATATCGAACACAATAGCCAGCGCCGACACCATGCAAAACCGCTGCCCCAGCAGCCCCCGCACCATAGCCAGCGGCTGGTGCAGCGCCAGCGCAGGCAGGGCCACCGTCACGGCCGCCCACACCCCCGCAATGAGAAATACCTTGAGTAGTGGCACCTCACGCACGGCTCGCCAGCGGCCCTGCCACGGCAGCACCGGCCACGAGTAGCCAATGGCCAGCGCCGCCAGCGGCAGCAGCAGCGGCAAAAAATGCACCCAGCCATCGGCCAGCAGCAAGTACGCCCCCGTGAGGGCCGCCGCGCCCGCCAGCGCGGCCAGCGCCGGGCGGTGCCGCTGCTGCCACGCCTTGCGCCCCGAGGTACCCGTTGGCTGCGCGTATTTGAAAGGCAGCACCGCATCGAGGTTATAAGTGAGCAGCGTAGCGGCAAATACCAGCAGCACCGTGTGGCTGCCCACCCGGCCGCCCAGCGCCGGCCACTGGTGCAGGGTAGCGGCCGTGTGGGCAGCGGCAGCCAGCGCCAGCCAGCCGCTACTGAAAAGTAGGGCATCGAGCAGGCGCAGGGGCAGGGCGCGGGGCATGCTTTGGATGAAAACGCTGATTACTCGTTTAGGAAAAACCAAAAGAACGTCATGCTGAGCTTGCCGAAGCATCTCTACCGAACAACCCAGGCGGCGCGGTAGAGATGCTTCGGCAAGCTCAGCATGACGTTCTTTTTGTGCGGAGCAGTAGCTTACACTACCGGCTTTTTCTTCGGGAACGTCTCTTCGTAGAGCTTCACGCTGTCGGCGATGATGCGGTAGGCATCTTCGCGGCCCATGAATTTCTTTACTTCTACGTGCTTGTTTTCCAGGGCTTTGTAGTCCTCGAAAAAGCGCTGCATCTCTAGCATCATGTAGGGCGGCAGGTCGGCCAGCTCGTTGTAGTGGTTCACGGATACGTCGTGGGCCGCTACGGCAATTATCTTGTCGTCTTCCTCATCCTGGTCCAGCATCTGCATCACACCGATAACCTTGGCCTCGACCAGGCACATGTGCGGAATATCCACGGAGCACAGCACCAGAATGTCGAGCGGGTCATTATCGTCGCAGTATGTGCGCGGAATGAAGCCGTAGGCTGCCGGGTAATGTACGGCCGAGAACAGCACGCGGTCGAGCTTGAGCAGACCGCTATCTTTATCCAGCTCGTATTTGCCTTTGCTGCCTTTCGGAATTTCGATAACAGCCGTCACGGCTTCGGGAAGGTTGTCGCCGCGTGGCACATCGTGCCAGGGGTTGAATTTAGCCACTTTGTTTTATGGAATGGGATGGTGAATAAGTAAGGGTACGAAAGTACAGCCGCAGTAGCGCGATTTCTGTAAATTGCGTCCCCGCGCCGTTCGACTCATTTTAACGGCGCGGCGACGCGATTTACAGAAATCGCGCTACTTCATCACCTCCGTAAGCGGCACTCCCGTGCAGCCGCTGGGCTCCTGAATGTGCAGGTAGCGGGCCACGGTGGGGGCAATGTCCACGATTTTGACTTCGGTGCTGCTTTCGCCGTGGCGCACGTGCCAGCCCCAGAACAGCAGCGGCACATGGGTGTCGTAGGCCCACGAAGCACCATGAGTAGTGCCCTTCACGATGGGGTAGCTGTAGGCTTCGAGCCAGCCCGGCGACATCACAAACAGGACATCGCCCGAGCGCGGTGCATAGAAGCCGTTGGCCTGGTACATGCTCAAGCCCACCGGCCAAGCGTTGCGCTGCAAGTCGGTGGCCGAAATGGCCTGGGCAATGTGCGGCTGCTGGCGCAGCAGCTCGGCCACTTCGTTTTGCACGGTGGCCAGCTCCAGCTTTTTCTGGGTGATGAGGGCGCGGTTGAGGTACACCTGCTGGTTTTCGAAGTCGGCAATCCACTTGCCTTCGCCGTGGCGGCGGGTGAGGGCACGCTGCACGGTGTCGCGCAGGGGGGCGGTGCCCAGGCCGCCGCCCGGCAGGCGGTGGGCTTCGAGGAAGCCGGCGGCCTGGTCGGCGGCGTGGTCGGCGGTGAGGAATACCAGTGCCTGGCCTTTGCCCACCTGCTTATCCAGCGCCTCAAGCAGGCGGGACAGGTCGCGGTCGAGGCGCAGGTACGTGTCCTCGGTTTCGACGGCATTGGTGCCGAACTGGTGGCCCACATAATCGGTGCTGCTGAAGCTGACGGCCAGAAAATCGGTTTGCCCGCGCTGGCCCATTTGCTCGGCGTGCAGGGCTTCGATGGCGAAGTCGGCGGTGAGCGAGTTGCCGAAGGGCGTGGAGCGGATGAGGTCGAGGTTGCGGGTAGGGGCACCGGAGGGCTTTTCGCCCGATGCCTCTTTGGTGGCCTGCACGGCGGCGGGCGCCTTGGCACTCAGCCGGGGCAGGTCATGGGGAAACACGGGCCGGTCTTCGCCCTGGTAGGCCGCCTCCCAAGGCACGTCGTCGGGGGTGCTTTCGGTGTAGTCGGCCAGGGGCAGCAGCGGGTTCCAAGGCTGGCTTAGGTACTGCGCGGCGTGGCCGGCGGCGTTGAACCTGTTTACCCACTCGGGCAGGGCCGGCATATAAAACGTGCTGGTAATGAAGGCCCCGTTGGTGCCGTCGTACCAGTAAGCGGCGCTGGCGGCGTGCCCGGCCGGCAGGATGCTGCCCCGGTCTTTCATGCTCAGGCCGATGACTTTGCTTTGGAAATTGGTGGCCAGCCGCAGCTCGTCGGTGATGGTGGTGGCCAGGTTGTGGCGCGGCGACATCTGGCCGGCCGCGGTGGAGCCGCCCACGGCCTGCACGGTTTTGTCGTCGGTTACGTAGGTGGTGCGGCCGGTTTCGCGCTCGTACCAGTTGTTGCCCACAATGCCGTGGTTGGCGGGCGTGGTGCCGGTGTACACGCTGGTGTGGCCCGGCCCGGTGTAGGTAGGCACGTAGTTATAGTGGCAACTCTCGTAGCTAAAGCCCTCGCCTAGCAGCCGCCGGAAGCCGCCACTGCCAAACTTGTCCCAGTAGCGGTAGAGGTAGTCGTAGCGCATCTGGTCTACGATAATGCCCACCACCAGCTTGGGCCGCTCCAGGGCCGGGCCGCGCTTCTGGGCGGCGGCGGGCAGGGCCAGCAGAGCGAGCAGCAGTATCTTTTTCATCAGAAAGGCGGTAAAGAGGGGCGGCAAAGGTACCGTGCCCTGTAGAACGGAGTGGTACTCCGTTCCCGCCAGAACAAGTCGTTCAACCGAAGGACGGCGAAGCCAACGACAAACGGAGTACCACTCCGTTCTACATTATGCCCGAATTACAAGCCCTCATCTTCGACATGGACGGCGTGCTGGTCGACAACACGCCCTACCAGGCCCGCGCCTTCCAGCTGCTGTTTCGCGACCTCGGCCTCACTACCAACGCCCGCCGCCTGCTGGCCCGCCTCAACGGGATGCCCGCCACGGCCATCCTAAAATCGGTGCTGCGCCACCCCGAGCCCGAGAAACAGCTCAAAGAATACGCTGCCCAGCGCGAGCTGCTTTATCGCACTTTGTACTGGAGCCACCGCCGCCCCATGCCCGGCCTGGTGCCCTTCCTAGAAGCTGCCCGCGCTGCTGGCTTTAAAATCGGCCTCGGCTCCGGCTCCGTCAACGTCACGCTAGCCTACATCCTCGACCACCTCGACCTGCGCCGCCACTTCGACGCCGTGGTGGGCGACGATGATGTGAGCAAAGGCAAGCCCCACGCCGACGCCTACACCCTGGTAGCCCGGAAGCTGGCCGTAGCGCCCGAAAACTGCCTGGTTTTCGAGGATGCCACTCTAGGCGAGCAGGCCGCCTACCGCGCCAAAATCCGCTGCGTGGGCGTCACGAGTACGCTCAAAGCCAAGGCTTTTCAAGCGCCGCTTACGGTAATCCGCGACTTCACTGAAACCACGCCCGCTCACCTGCGCGAGCTATTCGCGCAGGCCGGAGCGGTGCCCAGGCCAGATAAGGAGTTAGCCAAAAGGCAGTATGCGCAGCAACAGTAGCCAAGCATTGCCACTGCTACGCGTAATGCCTTTTGGCTAGCTCACTCAAGTTGCAGAATAGGCACCGCTACGCGGCACACTACGCCGCTACCTGGGTTAGCTAGTGCAGCTTCACCAAGCTTTGGGTGAGATGGAGGGAACTGCTCTGAACCTGCACCACGTAGAGGCCAGCTGGCAGCGAACTCACCGGCAGGTCGTGTTCCTGGCCGGTGGTCAGTTCGGCGCTGCTCAGCAACTGCCCGGTCAAGCTCAGCACGCGCACAGTGTAGAGGCCCGTAGGCAGCTGCGTGAGGTCGATAGTGACGTCGGCCGAAGTAGGGTTGGGATAGAGGTGCACCTTCGCGGCCAGCGTGGCGGCCGTGAAATCGGCGACGCGCACCGGCGAATAGGAGGTAGTGCGGTCGATATCGACCAAACGCAGGCGGTAGTAGAGCTGCTTGCCAAGCCGGGCGCTGCCAGCGTCGGTGAAGCTGTAGCTGTGTGGCTGCGCGGTGGTGCCCTGGCCGGCTACCTGGCCGATGGCTAGGTAGTTGTGGCCATCGAGCGAGCGCTCTATCTCGAAGTGGTCGCTGTTTAGCTCTGAGGCTGTGTGCCAGCTTAGCTGCGCGCCGCCGTGGCGGGCTACTACCCCAAAAGCCGTCAGCTCTACCGGCAGCGGGCCCGAATAGGCAATAGTTTGGGCTTGGGAAAGGGTGCGGGCGCAGGTGTTAGGCGTAACGGCCGACACCGCGTACGTGGCCGTGGAAGTGACGGGCCCGGTAGGAAAAGCCAGGTTGCTGCCGGTACCGGTTTTGCTGGTTCCCACCGCCGTATTGGGCGTGACGCTGGTTTTGAGGAGCTGGTACGTAACCCCCGTTTCCGAGCTTACCACGTTGATGTTCGTGCCGGTATTGGCGGTCGAAAAGCTCGATTGGTCGGCTGATGTGCTCTTGTCTACGGGCAGGGGGTTCACCACCAGGGGCACCGTCGTGGCCGACGTGCTCTGGCAGCTGGTGGCCCCCAGCGTAAACGCATTCAGCCGGATTTGGTAGGTGCCGGGCGTGCTGAGCATGGCAGTCGGAATGGCCAGGCTACTGGTGCCGGTGCCGGTACCCACCTGCGAAGTGCCCGTAGTGGCGGCGGTGCCGCTGGTAACGTCTTGCAGGGTATAAATGACACCAGGGTCTACGTTGCTGACGGTGAAGGTGCCCGCATTATTCTGGCAGGTGGGGCTGGTAGCAAACGTTTTGTTGTTTACGGTGGGGCAGCTCACCGTCGCGGCATTGGATACCACACTGGGCGCGTTGGTGGCAGTAGTGGCGATGGCCGTCAGCACCCCGCCGGCGTACAAACTCAGGTAGGCTGTGTTGGGGCTTACCCCGCTGCCGTTGCTGAGCCCCGCTAGCGTCCAGGTGCCGCCCGCGGGCACCGTCACCGTCAGCACGTTGCCGCTGCCGTCGAGCAGCGGCGCCCCATCTTCGTACACCGTGATGATAGTGCCCGCCGTGCCGGTACCCGTTACCGAAGTGGCTCCTTCGGTGTACGTGCCGCTAATGGTGGGCGTAGCGGCTGGGGCCTGCACGGGTACTACGTTGGAAACGGCACTGGTACCGTAGTCGGCCGGCGTAACGGTGGCACTGAAGCTGTTGCCCGCCACGGTGGCGGGCACCGTCACCGACCAGGTGCCGTCGGCCAGTACCGTAGCGGAGAAGGTAGCGGCAGCCGGAGCCGTACCAGTCGCATTGGCAAACCGCGACAGGGTGATAACCGAGCCAGCCGCTTCGTTGGAAGTGCCGCTAACCACGGTAACCCCCGCCGTGATGGGCCCGTTTACCACGGGCGGCACCACCGTGCGGGCCGCCACTACTTTGAGCGTAACTGCTGTGGCTGATATACAGGAAGTCCCGTTCGCCGCCGCATAGACGGCGAGGGTGCGGCCAGCAGTCAGGGTAGGCAGCGTCGAGCTGGCCGTCGAGAACGTATAGTTACCGCCGGTAGCCGTCACGGCGCTGTACCGAACCCCATCAACGTAAAGCAGTACTGAAGCGCCCGCCGTAGCCGTTCCGCTAAGGCTGGTGGTGCTCGGCGTAATAGGCTTGGCGGTGGTAACTACCGGCGTCGCGGCAGTGGAGGTGCCTACGCATATCTGCGTGCCTGCCGACTCGCAGCTGCTGCCAGGGGTAGTGATATTGTTGGTGGCTGATTGGGTAATGAGGTAAGACCCTGCCAGCCCCGCTGATTGCCCCGAGCCGCAGTTAGTAGTTGAGCCGCCGCTGCCCGAAAGTATATACGTGCCAGAGGCATTTGCCTGGACCGGGTTTTTGGTGCCGCTGGTGAGGCCGGTGGTGCTTACCAGCGAGCCATCTAGGTTGCGTAAGTAAACCCAATAGTTCGGAGTTGCTGGCCCATAAACTCCTTTAGGGTCTATACAAGTGGGCGTGGCCACGACCGCCGTGGCGCACACTGTGCTGCCCGCCACCTGCACCTCGTTTGAGAACGGCGACTCCGTCTTGCCCGTAGCGGTGGCCGTGGCTTTCACGAGCGCCCCGTTTGCCAGGGCCGTGATGCCGGTGAGCGTCCAAGCGCCGCCGCTTTGCACAGTAGTAGTGGTGCCCAGGGCCGAGCCGTTGACGTATACGGTGATAACGGTGCCTGCAGCTTCCGTCGAGGTGCCACTTACCGAGGTGGCCCCACTCTGGATAGGCGAATTCACCACTGGGGCGGCCGAGCGCGCCGGTAGGGTATTGCCTGTGGTGGTGGGGGCCGCCGCGCCACTAGTCGGAGCCGCCCCCGTAACCAACTCTATAAAGGCATTATCGGGGTTGGCATAGCTCGCATCGTTTATGCCGCCTACGTCGGAGATATTTTGGTACTGCATCACGCTATGCGGCGCAATGATGGTGTTGGCCACCATGCGCAACGAGGTAGTGAGCGAGAACGGCACGGCCGTAGCACCGGTGCTATTAAAGAACGTCTGCGAGCCAAAAGCGCCCTGAATAATGGAGAGCGGGATATAAAAGTCGTAGAATACATCCGTATCGCCGCCGTTGGTGGTTACGGCAATGGATTTTTGCGCATACGAGGCGTAGGGAAGCTCTACCAGGCTGCCATCGGCGGCCGAGCCGGTGGGGCTGGTAGTGCCATCGATGTTAAAGAGCCGCACCCCGAAGTTGGTAGCCAGCTCAATTTCCATCTCGAAGCCGGGGTTGTGGGCCACTGCATTGGGGTCGGCATTGGGGCCCGTGAAGCCGAATTTGTTGTCGGTATCGATGGCAATGCTGTAGCCCTTGGAATTGGGGGCGGCGCCTCCCAGCCGGAAGCGAAACAGGTAGTTGTTGTTGGCATCGACGTAGAAGCCCACGGAGCTGCCGCCGCCGGTTACGTCGGCAAAATCGGTGAACTTGTTGCTCGGGCCTACCCGCAGGTCGGTCATTGGCTCCAGCGAGCGCTGGGGCAAGTATTTGTAGGGAATCTCACTTTGCGAACCCAGGTCGCCGGCCACCGTGGTGAAGCCGGCCGCCGTGGCCGACACGTAGCCGTCACCATTGGGGTCGAGCACTGCCTTACCCGGTGTGCCGCTGGTGGCAGGCTTGAAAATCAGGCCCGGCGTAGGGCTCTGTGCCCAGGCTGGCAGGGTGCCAAAGCTGCCCAGCAGCAGGAAGAAGGCCAGCGCCGGCAGTAGCCGACCCGCATTGTGCCAACGCGACAAGAACGTTTTCATCTGTAAAAGGAGATAAATGATGGAGCACGACGAATTGTATTATTAGCCACAGAGTTTATAAAAACACATAGCTGGCCAGGGCACCTAAACTGCGGTGAACGGTTAGAGTATAAGTTGCGAGTGCAATAATTATAAAGAACACTTGAATCAAAGGAAATATGTTAATGCCTCTGATACGGTTTTATAAAGGTATAAATAACCTGGGCATTAATAAATAGATTTAACGGATAAATACAATTTTTAACCTCTCCGTTTAAAAACTATTTTTAAGTTCCTATAATAGCTATAACCAACCAGAAAATTAAACTATTCAGTACAAGGCTGTCCGCCGCCCGCGTTACCAGAGCCACCGCCGCACCTTACCGGCCTACTGCCTTTGCCAGGAGCCGCCCGCGCCGCTGGCTTCAAAATCGGCTCCGGCTTTATCAGCGTCATGTTGGCCTACATCCTCGACCAGCGCCGCCACTTCGAGGCAGCGGTGGGCGACGATGACGCGGACAAAGGCCAGCCCCACGCCTACTCCCTGGTAGCCCGAAAGCTGCTTGGCATTTAGCGGATGCTATGCCAGGTGAGCAGGCCGCCTGCCGCACCAGAAGGCGCTGCATAGGTGTGGCGAGTACGCTCGAAGCGCAAGACTTTCAGGCGCCATCGCTAACCATCCAGGATTTTATCGGCCTCACGCCGGAACTGTGCCTAAGCCGGATAAGGAGTTGGCCGGGCGGCAGTATGCGCGGCAGCAGTAGGGAGTTATTTGGAGCGGATTGCCTGCCAGGCCCTGACCACCACGTAAGCTACCAGGGTGCTCGCGGCCGGAACGCCCGCTACCAGCCAGTTATCAAACTCGAAATTGGTTGGGCGCGGAAGAATTGTTGCCCAAGTCAGTGCCGTTGCTAACAAAAAGACTGCTGTCAGAATACCCTTCATGCCATAAGGAAGGCGAACTACCAGAATTATCAGTAGAAAAACTACCAAAGAAACCGGCAGAATCAGCAGCGTCAGCAGGATTTCCTCGCCGTGTGCCAGGGCCGTTGCAGGCAGTAGTAGTAGCCCAGGCAGCAGGTAAAGCGCGGTAATAAATGGGCGTTTCATCGGGCTAAGGTACCAGGCGTCTTTACCGTAGCACGGGGTGGGCTATTACTTCCCCGTAGCCGCCGCCCGCTCCGCCAGCAGCTTCAAGGCCAGCGCCAGCTGCGGGTCGCGGCCGGCAATAAAATCGGTGGGCGACTGCGTGACGGAATAGTCGGGCAGCACGCCGTGGCCGGGCGGCTGGCTGGCGCGGGCCGGCACATCCTGTTGCAAGCTGACGAGCGAAAACCTGGTGACGATACCCGTAGCCGGCAGCCGATACGCTACCGGCGTGTGGCCCGTGTGCCCGTAGTAGCCCCCCATGGTTTCTTCGCCGATGACTACTGCGGCCGTGTTGCCGCGCACGAGGGCGCTGAACAAGGACGCAGCGGAAGCCACCCGGCCATCGATGAGCAGGTACACGGGCTTGCGGGTGCTTAGCGGGCTGGGCTGGTAGAGCGGGTTAGCCTGGGCCCGCTGGTAGTAGCGCCCATCGGGAGCCAGGGCAAATTCGGCTTGCAACTCGCGCCGTAGCTGGCGTTTTTCGAGCCAGCGGCGCGGGCCCCGGTGGTCGGTTTGCAGGTAGCGAGCGTGCGGAATAGCGTGGAAAAGCACGAAGGCCTGTTTATTCTCCCGAAACGGCCGCTGGGCTAAGTAGCTGAACGTTAACAGGTCATTCGGGTCGGTGCCGCCGCCATTGCCGCGCACGTCCACCACTACCCCCCTGATGGCGGGCATACCCCGGATAACCGTGAAACAGGAATCCAGGAAGCGCCGGTAAGCTTGGTGGGCCGGTGAGTGGGCATTGTCGCCGATATCGAAGGTGCGCAGGGTGAGCACGGCGGCCGGCCCCGCCACGCGGAAGCCGTAGGCATAGGGGCCGGGCGGAGTTGCCGCCGAGTCCAGCGCCGCCGAATGGCGGTAGCGGTACCGCTGGTCCAGCGTAGCATACGAGGCGGCGCTAAAGTGCTGGGCCTGTCGGGTAGGGCTGCCCGGCAGCCGGTACTCTACCTCAAACGTCGCTGCCGGGCCATACTCCAGGTAGAAATACTGCGCGAAATTTTCGCTCAGGCCGGCCAGCTTGCCCGTTTGGTTGTAGCCGTCGGTGGTGTAGTAGCGGCCCAGCGGGCGCGTAAGCTGGGGTATTGCCACGCCGTTTATGGCCAGCAGCTCAGTACCTACGGGCAGCGCCGCCCGGGAGTAGTCCAGCAGCACGGTGCCCGCCAGAAACTTAACCGGCAACGGAAAAAAGGCCACCTGCTGGTGCAGGGCCCTGGTCACTGCATCGGGCAGCACCGTATCGCTGTGCAGGCTACCGGCAAAATCGGTAACGCCGGCTACCAGCCGGTACACGGCCAGCACCGTCATGGAATCGGCTACCTGCGCCTGGGCAGCGGCAAAGGCGCTATCAAGCTGCGCTTTCGGGTGGTGAGTGTAGAGGCCGGCATTCGCCCGTTCTTGAATGTCTTGGAACAGCCGCAAGTCGCTCAGTACCTGGGCGCGGGTGAAGCGCTGGGCAAGCGGGGCCTGGCTATAAGCCGGCCGGGCCAGCAGGTAGGCCAATAGCCCCGCCGCCAGGCAGGCAACGCGTAGCGGCATCCAACGAAAAAGCATAGCCGCAATACTACGAAGCCGCGCCTCTACAGCGCTTGGCGGCATACCGGAGGCAAAAAGCTCATAGTAGTAGGACTTACGCAAGCGGCTCGTCAGCGTAGCCGCAAAGCGGCGGTATGTTGGTAGCAACTGCTTGATGACTAGCCTAGAGCTGCGGAGCTGCGGCACTTATCGTTGAAATAAACGTGCCGCAGCTTCGCAGCTCTGAAAACTACCTAACTACTTCGTGTCTACCAACATGCCGCCGCTTCGCGGCTACGTTGACGAAGTGGATGCGTAAGTTCTAAGTAGGTCAGCCAGCCTGCCCACCGGCCAGAAACCGGCTCACGGCTTGCACGTAAGCATCGCCGTACTCCTGGGATGTGAGAACTTCTGCCGCGCCCAGGTGGTCGCATTTCACGGATAGTAGCTGCCGGCGCTGCCGGGGCCGGGCGGCTTGCACGGCAGCTGCAGAGTCGGCTAGCGGCGTCTTCTGGTCTTCGGTGCCCGCGATGAGCAGCCAGGGGCAGTTTACGTGGGGTGCCACCCGGGCGTAGGCTGCCGCTTCGGCTGGGAGCGTCACCAGCTTCTGCGACTTGGCCCAGATGCGCGCTACGGTGGCCTGGGGGTTGCCCACGTAGCCTTCGGTGAGGAGGAAATCGCAGCGGGTAATAGCCGCCACCTGGGCACCCAGCAGGCTGCCCATCGAATACCCCAGGATGCCCACCCGCTGGTGCCGGGGCGCGAGCCGCCGCGCTTCGCGCAGGGCAGTGCGCAGGTCAGTGGCAAACTCCTGGTAGTACAAGCGGGCTAGGTCCAGCGGGTAAGCGTCGCTGTGCCCGAAGCCCCGGTAGTCGAAGAGTAGCACCTGGTACCCGGCCGAAGTGAAGGCACGAGCTTCGTAGAGGTAGCCAGCCATGTTGCCGGCGTCGCCGCCCGCTATCACTAGTGTCGTGTGTTGGTTGGGGGCAGCGGCGGCGGGCGCAATGAGCCACGCCGCCAGGTGCAGGTGGTCGGGGGTAGTCAGGGTTAGCGGCTGGTAGGCTAGCCCCAGCGTGTCGGGCTTAGCCCACCAGTTGGCTACCGGCCGGATGGCCCAGGTGGTAGCGGCTTGCAAAACGAACCAGGTGAGGAGGCAGAAGCGAAGCATAGGAAAGTGGTGAAGGAACCGATGCACATAGACCAAGCCCGGCCGGTTGCGTTGCACCAGCGGCTTGTAGGAACCTCAAGAGGGGTTTTGTGAGGTGAATACCAGCACAACGCACCTCCTTCACTCGCACTACTACTTAGGTGGCTCGGGTGGGAAATTGCGCCAGAAAAACCGCTGCTTATATAGCTCGGCCGTGTAGTCGTTGCCTTGCAGAATGCCGCCCATGTACTGCTATATTCGCCAGAGGTTGAGCACGATGCAGCCCATTACCAGTGCCCGCACAGCCACGCTGCGCCAGGCCTGAGCCTGCAGCACGGTAGCTGGGCCGCCAGCACCAGGGCCAGCAGCGGCTACACGCTCACCAGCGGCCGGCAGCTAAACGACTAGCCGCAGCCCCAGTTGTGCCAGTGCCAGCTAAATGTGACTAGAGTAGCACCGGCAGCAGCCGCAAAACGACCTTTGATTTCATGCCACCGCGCTATGCCACTACCTTCGCCGGAGCTTCCATATAGGTGCCGCACACCTTACACGTACGCAGGTCGTCGTTAGCCCAAAACCGGTCCATGATGGGCGGCAGCTGGGCCACGATGTCGATAATCTCGGCATACTCTTCGTAGAGCTTATGGCCGCAGTTTTCGCAGTACCATTGGAAGCCGTCCAGCTCGCCAGCCGTGCGGTAGCGTTCCAGCACCAAGCCTACGGTGCCGGCCGGGCGGCGCGGCGAGTGGGGCACCCCGCCGGGCAGCAGAAACATGTCGCCGGCTTTTATCTCGATGTCGACCGGGCGGCCATCTTCGATAATTTTCACGGTCATGTCGCCTTCGAGCTGCCAGAATAGCTCCTCGCCTTCATCTACGTGGTAATCTTTGCGGGCATTGGGGCCGCCCACTACCATCACAATAAAATCTTTGTTGTCCTTGAATACCTGTTGGTTGCCTACGGGCGGCTTGAGCAAGTGGCGGTGGTCGGCTATCCACTGCTGAAAATTGAAAGGGCGGAGCATTGAATCAGGAATTAGGTGAAGGCAGGCGAAGTTAGAGGCTTGCCCCGAACTTCGCCCAGCCCCTGGCGCGGGCCAGTGCCAGGCAACCACCACCTCTCACCTCACCGAAATGCCTAATTCCTTTACCTGGCGGTGGCTGCTGCTGGCGGCTCTGGTTTATACCGGGCTGTTCGGCTGGTATTCGTGGCCGCTGGGCCGCGAGTGGAGCACCACCTTTCTGGGTACTCCCCACGGCGATGCCAACCAGTATATCTGGAACGCCTGGAATTTTCAGCGGCAGGCCGCTGCCGGCCACAACCCCTTTTATACACCGCTGCTGCTTTACCCGGCTGGCGCCAGCCTCTGGCTGCACACCTACACGCCGGTGCTGGGCATTCTCAACCTAGCCTTGCGCCAGGAGTTCTGGGCTGTGAATGGGGGCCTGCTGCTGAGCTTCATACTGAGCGGAGTAGGGGCAGCGCGGCTGGCAGGGCGCTGGGTGCAGCAGCCGCTGCTGTGCGGGCTGGTAGGCTTCGCGTTCGCGTTCACGCCCTTCAAACTGGCGCACTGGCCCACGCACTACCACGTACTGCTCACGGCCACGGTGCCGTTCTATGTGCTGGAATACTTGCGGGCGCTGGGTTTTGGGGAGGGGCAGTGGCCGCAGGTGCGTAGCCGCCGGGCGCTGGCCGGGGCGCTGGCGCTGCTGCTGGTTACGCTGCTGAGCGACTATTACACCCTGGCGGGGCTGCTGTGGTTTTCGGCGGGCTACGCGGCGTGGTGGCGGCTGCGGCTGGGCAGGCTAAACTGGCGGCGCTGGCCGGCGTGGGCGGGGCTGGTGGCGATGTTCGCGCTGGGGCATTTCGCCTCGCGCGGGCTGGCCCTGGCCGGGCTCGATGACAAAGCCGGCATCTGGTGGGGCGGCGATTTGGGCGGCTACCTCGTGCCGCCCCTCAGCAGCTATTGGCTTAGCACGGCGGCCACCCGCGCCTTCTGGCTTAGCCCGCGCCTGCACAATCCGGGCTCCGAGGAAAACGTGACCTTTCTGGGCTACCTGCTGCCGCTGCTGGCGCTGGGCCTGGCCCTGGCTGCCTGGCGCAGTTCGGCTGAAGCCCGCCCGGCCACGCTGGCTGGTGCCCGGCCCTTCTGGTTTTTGGTGGCGCTATTTGTGCTACTGACTATGCCCGAACTGCGCTGGCACGGCAAGGACTTGCTGCGCATGCCCACCAGTGTGGTGCATTTCGTACCGTTTCTCAACAATATTCGCTGCCCGGCGCGCTACGTGCTGCTGGCCTCACTGCTGCTGCCGCTGGCCGCCAGTATCGGCCTCGATGGCTGGCTGCGGCGCTGGCCCGCCCCCCGGCAGTGGGCCGTAGCGGCGGCCCTCGCGCTGGGCGTGCTGCTGGAGTTTCAGCCCAATGCCTACGCCCTTATTCGGGCCACCGACGTGCCGGCCGCCTACCGCGTGGCCGCCGCCAGTGCTGCACCGGTAGTATTTCCGGTGCCGCTGGGACTGCTCGATGGCTACCATCAGGTGGGCCAAATGGACGCGGCCGAGCTGTTCTACCAAACTACCCACGCCAAAGCCCTGCGTGGTGGCTACCTCTCGCGGGTGCCGGCTGCCACCTTCGCCGCCTTCGCCCACGAGCCCGTGCTGCGTACCCTGCTCACTGCCCAGGAGCACCCCGATTCGCTGGTCCTGCTGCCGCCCCCCACGTCCGCCGAGCTGCTGGCGTTTCGGCAGCGCTACCCAGGGGCGGTGTTTGTGGTGCACCCAGCGCAACGGGGGCAGGCGGCCCATCAGCTGCTGCGCCAGTGGCTGCTGCCCGCCGGCTACCAGGAGCAGGCTGCGGCGCAGGGGTACGTGGTGCTGCGGCCGGAGCAGTAGCCTTATTTATTGCTGCCCTCACTGACTCATTGAGTTGGTTCTCCGGTCAGAACGATAGGCACTGACTCTAAAACCGCCGACCCTATTTCGGCTCCAGTACTCGCAGCCCGGTAGCGTCGCCGAAGCAAGTGGTGCCGCTGTGGCCGCTGGCTACCTTCTGCCAAAAGCCCGCCCAGGCCGCCGGCCCCTATCTTTGCCCGAGCCCTTTTTCTGCTGCGCCTTGGTCAAATTTGATACGCTCTCCATCATTGTGCCCGTTTACAATGAGGCCCGCACTATCCACCAGATTCTGGATTTGCTGCGCATTTTGCAACTCACCAACGGCATTGCCAAGGAAATTATTCTGGTCAACGACTGCTCGTCGGACAATTCCAACGAGGTAATCCGGCAATACTTGGCGCAGTACCCCGAGCTGAACTTGCAGCTGCTGCAGCACCACGTCAACCAAGGCAAGGGCGCGGCGCTACACACCGGCATCCGGGCGGCTACCGGCGACTACGTCATCATTCAGGATGCCGACCTGGAGTACGACCCCGAGGAGTACAACCTGCTCTTCAAGCCCATTCTCAAAGGCTTTGCCGACGTCGTGTTTGGCTCGCGCTTTATGGGTGGCAACCCGCATCGCATCCTTTTTTTCTGGCACAGCATCGGCAACCAGCTCCTCACTTTCCTGTCCAACATGTTCACCGACTTGAACCTGACCGACATGGAAACCTGCTACAAGCTCTTCCGGCGCGACATCATTCAGAGCCTGGTGCTGGAAGAAAAGCGCTTCGGCTTCGAGCCCGAGGTAACGGCCAAGGTAGCGCGGGTGCCCGGCGTGCGCCTCTACGAAGTGGGCATCAGCTACTACGGTCGCACCTACGCCGAGGGCAAGAAAATTGGCTGGCGCGATGGGTTTCGGGCCATCTATTGCATTGTGAAGTACGGGCTGCTGGGGCAGTAGGGGCAGGGCTAGTCGGCCTTCAGTAGCTGCACGTCGTCCAGGTACACGGGTTGGGTGCTGGTGTTGCGCCACAAGTACACCCGGAGTTCGCTATCAGCGCCGGCTTCGGCCGGTATCGCAATGTCCTGTTCTACCAGTAGCCACTTGCTGAAGCCATCCTTTTGGGCCAGTTCCACCAGCCCGGCCCCGTCCCAGAGCAGGGGCTTTTCCTGGCTGGGGTTTCTCACCTCCGTCACCAGCACCGTACTGGCTTTGTCGCCGGGCACCACGTACACCCAGGCGCGGAGCCGAAGCTTGGCCACGCGCGCTGGCACCAGCTTGCCCAGCGTACCCTGGTAGCCCAGGCTATAGTCGATGCCGGGGGCCGCCTTCGCCGAGTACCGGCCCGAGTGGGCTTGCTCCTGGGTGAGCGAAGGGCTGGTAGCCTCGCAGCTCCAGCCTTGCACCGCCTCAAAGTCGCTTTGGGTTAGCAAGTTGGCGAGCTTTTCCGACGGCTTGCCGCAGGCCGCCACCGCCAGGGCCAGCAGGCCATACACACATTTTTTCATGTAGCAGAAGTAGGTAGAGTACACGGGTGGCAGCAACTGCCAGAATTATTTCCCCGGCAAACTTACACGCCAGGGGCACCGCCCCTAGGGCTGGCTGCCCAGCCAGGCCGCAGAAGGGGTAAGCACGGGTGGGCTGCCCGCCACCTGCAGCCGCTGCCAACCCTCGGCTGTGGCCGTGCGCAAGCGCAGCCAATAACTGCCAGGTGGCAAGTCGGCGAGGGGCGGCTCCCAGAAGCCGGCCGGGCAGCTACCCTGTTGCAGCAGCCGGCCCTGCCAGTTGAGCAGAACCCAGGCCACGGCCGGGCCGGGGGGCACCGCCACGCGCAGCTGGGAGGCCCCTGGACCCAGCACCCAGGGGCCGCGCCAGCCTGGCCCGGTGGGCAGCAGCCGGTGGGAGGCGCATTCTGGGTTCAGGTTGTCGTCCAGCGTCAGGTAGAGCCGCAGCGAATCGGGCTGGCGCAGGAGCCATGTTTGCTGGCCCAGGGGCTGGTCGGCACCAAATACGCGCCGCCGCGGCAGGGGCTGCGCAATCAGCGGCCGGGGGTCGTTGCCGGGTGCGCCAAAAACTGGCGGCGGCAGGTGGTCGGGCCGGTACACGCGCAAGTAGTCAATAGCCATTGTATCGGTTGGAGCCTGCGCCCAGGCCCACTGCGCTAGGTTGGCAATGACGGTTTGCGCGCAGCCCAAGGGTAAAAACCGGGTTTCGCGCCGTATGGGCAGCCCATCGAAGTAAAACGTAAGCTGGCCCGGCAGCCACTCCAGCGCATAGCGGTGAAAGCTGTTGGTGAAAAGCTCGGGGCCCGGCCAGCCAAAAAAACACTGGCACTCGGTCGCTTCGGCCGCTACAGGCCGCCAGTACTCGTGGGGAGTGAGGTGCACATTGTTGCTCATGCCGGTGGGGTCGGCCTCCACCACGTCCAGCTCATCGGGTGCCCCGTAGAGCCAGAAAGCCGGAAACGAGCCGCCGGAGCGGGGCAGTCGGAGGCGCATCTCAAACCAACCATAAGTAATACCGGTGCCGGGCGGGCAGTAGGCGGGGCGCAGCGAGTCGGGCGGCGGGTGGCGGCCAAAGAGCATGCCGGAGGTGTAGCGCAAGGCCGGCTGCCCGGGGCCTCTGGGGTTGGGGCGGGGCTGGGGCAGGCGGTGGGCCGTCAGTAGCAACTGGCCGTGGCGCACATTCACCTCCGCGCCAGTGTAGTACTCGGTTTCGTAGCCACCCAGGTTGCGGCCCCACGGGTAGCAAAATTGCCAGCGGGAGGCCAGCGCGCTGCTGTCGCCGGGCTGCTCAAACTCCTCTTGTAACACCAGCCGCCAGCCCGGCGGCGGCCCACCCTGAGTTTGAGCCTGGACTGCCAGCCAAGGCAGCAGTGCCAGGGCTACGCCAACCAGGCAGCTACGCCAGCAGGGCAGTACTCGCTTAAAAGGAAGGGGGAGCAGCATATGGTGTGGCCGGAGAACTGCGGTTGGGCAACCGCGCAACCGCAGCTATTTCACTTTGATAAAAATGTAGGCCCGGCGCACCCAGCCGCTGGGGTACTTGGGGTCTTGGTCGAGCGAGCCGAACCAGAGCTGCTTGAAGCGGGCATCCTGCTGCAGCATATCCAGGTTGATGCGGCCTTCGACCGGGGCAAACCAGTCGTCCCAGTAGATGTACGTGCCTGCGGGCACCCCATCGAGGTAGGCGGCGTAGTCTTTGTTGAGCCGGGCGCGGCGGATGGGGTCGAAGGGGTCGACGCCGAGGTGCTCGGAGAAGTAGTACAGCTCCCAGCCCAGCGGGTGCCAGCCCCATTGTGGGTCGTAGTGTTGCAGCCAGTCGGCGGCCTGGTCGGCCAGCACCAAGTCCGATGCCTTGCGGAAGTCGCGGTACCAGCGCAGGTTGCTGTCGTGGCCCACAAAGCCGTTGTTGCGCAGGTGGTAGCCTACTTCGGGCAATAACAGCATGGCTACCACCAGCCCGGCACCAGCCAGCCGCACCTGCCGGGCATGGGCCGGGCGGGCGGGCAGTTGGGCCAGCCAGTTGAGGCCGGTGAGGGCTACCACGGCGCACAGCGGCACTAGCACGCAGAGTACCCGCGTCATGCCAAACGAGCCAAACAAGCCGTAGGCCCATAGCACACTGTGGGTGAGGGTAAACAAGACGAGCGAGCCGTTGATGAGCAGCAACTCGGCCCGAAACCGGTGCTCGCGCCAGTTGGCGGTTTGCAGGGCCCGGCGCAGGGTGTAGAGGCCGCCCACCAGCCCTAGCAGCGCCAGAGGCCAGCCCAGCAGGGTGGGGATGTGGTCGAGGAAATGGCGCCAGTGCCCGCTGCCGTAGGGCGAGTGCAGGGCGTAGGGGTTGTCGGTGAAAAGCCAGGCAAAATTGTGCAGCACCAAGCCTCCCACTATGCTGTAAACCAGGTAGCCCAGCCCCAGCCAGGGTAAGGCCCGCCACTCGCCGTTCCAGAGCAAGTAGAGGCCCCACAGCCCCCACAGGAGTATCCCCTCGGAGCGCACCAGCGGCAACCACGAGAGCAGCATGGCCGAGCGCATAGGGTGGCCGGCCACCGCGCTGTGCACAGCCGCGATAAGCAGCAAGCCAAAAAGCGGCTCGGTGAGGCCCGAAAACTGAATGCGGAAATAGTCGGGCGCGGCGTAGCAAAACACCACGGCCAGCGCGGGCCAGGCCAGCCCCAGGTGGCGGGCGGTGCGGTAGGCCAGCCAGGCCGAGGCTGCCACCAGCCCGCACTGAAACAGCTTGATGCCCGTGAAGCCAAACTGCGCCGGCCCTACCGCCAGCAGCGTAAACAACGGCTTGGCCCAGGCGTGCAGCAGGTGCAGCGGGTGCTGGGGCGCATAGCGGGCATAGAGGTAGTGGCCGAGGCTGTCGCCCGTGTCGTAGGTGCCCTGGCTGATGAGGGCCACTAATATCGAGAGGCCCGCCAGCAGGGCCAGCGCCAGGCCCGCCAGCCGGTCCTGGCTCAGCAGCAGCCGGGCATGCACGTCGTAGCGCGTGAGCGGGTAGCCGTTGGGATGTTGCGCTGACTGGCTAGTAATGGAAGCAATCTCAAGCATGGCGGTAGGCACTAAAGGAAACGGACCTCAAAAATAGTAGTCAGCGCCGGAGCTAGCCTGTTCCTTACTGCTTAGTAGCGTATAGCTGCTGTCGGTGGTTCCGGCCCACTTCCGGCCCAGCTGCCTCTTCCACTACGGGCTGCCGGGGCAGTAGGCGCAAGAGGTTACCAGGGGTATTGTAAGTCGCGGCGGCGCATTACCACAGCTGGTTGTTGCCCCAGCAGGTCGAAGTCGTTGCGCAACTCGGTTTGGGCCGGGCCTAGCCGGGCGCAGGTGGCGGGTGGCATCACCAGGTAGGTAAGGCTGTCGGCGGCCATGCGCCGGAGCAGGGTCTGCCTGTCGTAACTGCCCCGAAAATTGACGTCCCAGTTCAGGCCCCGGTGCTCGAAATATACCAGCGAGAGGTTGGGGGCACCCTCATCAAATACCAGGAGGCGGGCGGTGGCTGGTACTTGCAGCTGCCGGAACTGGGCGGCCCCGCCCCGCAGCCAAGTGTAGGCATAGGGGCTGAAGGGCTCGTAGTCGTCGGAGAAGCGCCGGGCCACCCGCTGGTAGCCGCTGCCCAGCAAGAAGGCCAGCAGTACGCTTAGCCCCAGGTTTACCACCAGGCGGGCGCGGCCGGACAGGCTGCCCAGGCCCAGCATTGCCAGCACTACTATCAGCACTGCCGCCGGCCCAAACGAGCAGATGGCGTAGTAGTCATGCACCTCGAACTGCGCCCCCATGAGCTGGAAAAATAGCCAGCCGATAGCCACCGCCGCCAGCGCCAGCAGCACGAGCGGCAAATGGGCCTGCTGCACCAAATGTCGCCCGAAGGCCAATATCAGCAGCACCGACCCAATCAGGGTCCAGTACATGAGGTAGGTGGCGTATTCCAGCAGCCAGCCTTGGTAGAGGGTGCCCCATATCTCGTGGTTCTTTTCGGGGTCGGTAATCGGGAGGGTAGTGGCCAGAAACAGCGGCGACTGGTAGGTGTTGTTCAGGTAGCTGTTGTGCTGGATGAAGGGTCCTATCGCCCCAAAGGCACCGGCCACCAGCCCCAGCAGCCAACCCCGCTGACGCGGGGTTAGTAGCGTGGGTTCGAGGTAAGTCCACTCCAGGGTAATGCCCACCACGGACCCCAGGTGCAGCGCACTGGTGGTTTTGATGAGGCCGGCCAGCGTGAGAACGCCCAGCGCTACGGCCAGGCTCCGAAACCGGCCCTGCCGGAAGTAGCGGAGCCAATAGTAGTAGCCCACAAACGTCAGGCTCAAACTCACCGGGTCGGGCAGGCAGCTGGCCACGTAGCCGGTGTACGTAGGCGAGCTGAGCAGAAACGCCCCCGGCACCAGCGCCCTCACAAAGCTGCCAGTGCGCTCATACACCAGCCGAAACAAATACCAGAAGCCCAGCACCCCCACGGCCACATCCAGCCCCCGAAACAGGGGATTGATGGCCTCGCGGCCAAATACCAGCCCCCCCAGCGCTGCCACGTAGGCCTGGAGCGGGAACTCCACCCCCGTAACGCCCCCAATAGGCCAGAGCGAGGACGTGCGAGGATGCCAGAAGTCGAAGCCTCCGTCGTAGAAGTTCAGGGCCAGCGCCAGCCGGCTAACCGATACTCCGGCTTGTTAGCCTGCCCCAGTGGGCAGTCACTTTCGCGCTTCGGCCAGGGCCAGCCTATTCCTTTATGCTCAGCAGCACGTCGTCGAGCAGCACCTCGTCGGTGGCACCGGCCCGCCACACAAATACGTGCAGCCGCTGGACGGCCGTGATGTTGTCGGGCATGGGAAAGTCTTTTTCCACCTTCACCCACTCGTGGTAGGTTTTCACGGCCGAGCCCAACTCGAGGTTGCCCGCAGTTACCTGGCCGTTGCCGTCGGGCTGCAAAATTTGCAGGTTGATATTGGCTGCCCCGTGCTCGCTGGGCAGGTAGGCCCAGGCTTCGAGGTGAATAACTTTGAACTTGCGGCTACTAATCCGGCCCAGAGGCATATCGAAGGCAAGGCTGTACTCGTGGTCGTGGTTTATCACCAGGGCGTACTGCCCGGAGTGGGCCTGTCCTTTGGCTATCAAGTTGGGGTCGTTGCGGCCGGGGTCGTTGCTCCAGCCGCCGCCAGCCTCAAAGTTGTTGAAGGTAATGGTGTTGGCATCGATAACCGGGCCGCCGCCAGCTTCGGGCCGGGGGCCCGAGCAGGCGCCGAGCAGGGCCAGCAGCGGTAGTAAACAAGTAGACTTCATGGGGCAAAGAAAACGTTAAGAAACGGAAGAACGGGCAAAGCTAGCGCCGGCCCCCCGGCCTCTTTTTGCGCCGGCCCCACTTAGCTTTGCACACCCGGCGCTGGGCGCGGGCTTTCGGGTTTTATTTTGTGTACCGCATGGGGGTTATTACGCTTCGGCAGCAGGTGATGCTCACCGGCCTGCTTTTTGGCCTGCTGCTGCTGGCGGTGCCGCGGGCCGGCTACGAGGGCGACTTGGACTTTTGGGCGCGCTGGGCCACCTACAGCTTCGTAAATGGGTTGAGCAGCGTGTACCAAGTGCCCGATAATAATTACAACCCCTTCTACCACTACATTTTGTGGGCCTATGGGCACTTGGTCGGCAGCGTGCAAGCCATCCGGTACTATGCCCCGTGGCTGAAAGCCGCTACGCTGCTCTTCGACTTTGCGGGGGCATTTTGGGCGGCCTCGCTGGTGCCCGAGCGCAGCCGACGCTTTGGGCTGGCGCTGCTGCTGCTGCTCAATATCGGCTACCTCTACAACACCCTTATCTGGGTGCAGGTCGATGCCATTTATACCTGCTTCGCGTTTGGGACGGTGGTGCTGGCAGCCCAGCGGCGGCTGCCTGGCAGTATGCTGTGCTACGTGCTGGCCATTGCTACCAAAACGCAAGCCATTATTTTTCTGCCGCCGCTGCTACTGCTCTGGCTGCCGCAGTGGTACCACCGGCCCCGGCGGCTGGCGGCGGGGCTGCTGGCCGGCGCGGCCCTGGCTACGCTGCTGCTGGCGCCCTTCATCTGGGGGGGCTGGGAAAGCTACCTGCCGCGCATCATCGACCTAAACCTGCACGCCGCCAACGTGTACCCCTACCTCTCGTGCAACGCCTACAACGGCTGGTACCTGGCTACGAGCTTCCCCACGCCCTCCGTGGTGGTCGATACGCTGCCCTTTGCCGGGCTCACCTACCGCCACTGGGGCGTGCTCTCGTTTTGCGTGGCCTCGGTGGTGGCGCTGGCGCCGCTGCTGGCCGCCGCCTGGCGGGCCTGGCGCTCGCGCCTAAGCCAGGTGCCCAGCGTGCCGCTGGTGCTGCTCTCGGCTGGCATCGTGCCGCTGCTGTTCACGTTCTGCAACACCCAGATGCACGAGCGCTACTGGCACCCGGCCGTGCTGTTTCTGGCGGCCTACGGCTTTGTGCGGCGCGACTACCTGCCCCTGGCCCTGGTGTCGGTGGCATATTACCTGCAACTCGAACGGGTGTTTGGGTACTTGAAGCTTTCTCACTACGACTGGTTTCTGTTCAACGAGCGCTTCATTGCCGGGCTGTTTGCGGCGCTTATTATCCTAGTGCTGGTTAAAATTTACCGCCTAGCCCCGTGGCGCGAGGCTCCGGCCCAGGTAGTAGCCGCGCCGGTAGTAGATGTAGCCGGCTAGTGCTGCCTGCTGCTACGCAATTATCGGGGAACCAAGAACAAAACGCCAGTTTCGTCCAGCACCTTGCGCAACAGCAGCTGCTCACTTCACCAGCCTCTTATGCGCGTCACCTCCCTTCGCCAGCAACGCTTCTATGCGGCGCTGCTTTTTTGCCTGCTGCTGGCGCTGGTGCCCCGTGCGGGCTTGGCCGGCGATGTGGCTTTCTGGGTACGCTGGGCCACCTACAGCTTCGAGCACGGGCTGGGCAACGTGTACCAGGTGCCCGACAATGTCTACAACCCGGTTTTTCACTACCTGCTCTGGGCGCTGGGGCAGCTGCTGGGCAGCGCAGCCCGCATCCGGCAGCACATCTACTGGGTAAAGGCGCTGGTGCTGGTATTCGACTTTGCGGGGGCATTTTGGGCGGCTTCGCTGGTGCCCGAGCGCAGCCGGCGCTTTGGGCTGGCGCTGCTGCTGCTGCTCAATATCGGCTACCTCTACAATACCCTTATCTGGGTGCAGGTCGATGCCATTTATACCTGCTTCGCGTTTGGGGCAGTGGTGCTGGCAGTGCAGCAGCGGCCGGCACTCAGCGCGGTGGGCTTCGTGCTGGCGCTGGGTACCAAAACCCAGGCCCTCATGTTTTTGCCGCCGCTGCTGCTACTCTGGCTGCCGCAGTGGTACCACCAGCCCCGACAGTTGCTGCGGGCCGGGCTGGCCGGGGCGGGGGCGGTGCTGCTGCTACTGGCGCCCTTTATTTGGGGTGGGCAGCAGAACGCACTACCGCGCATCCTAGAGTTCAACGTGCAGGCGGTGGGGCTGTTTCCGGTGCTCACCATGAACGCCTATAATGCCTGGTACCTGTTCACGCGACTCGACTGGCCCGCCGGCGTGCCCGATACGCGGCCGCTGGCCGGGCTCACCTACCATGCCTGGGGCCGCATTGGTTTCTTTGTGGCGGCGGCGCTGGCCCTGGCTCCACTGCTGGCAGCGGCCTGGCAGGCACTACGGGTGCGCAGCAATAGCCCAGGGCTGGCGCTGGTGCTGCTGTCGGCTGCAATGGTGCCGCTGCTATTCACGTTTTTCAATACCCGTATGCACGAGCGCTACTGGCACGCGGCAGTACTGTTTCTAGCGGCCTACGGCTTCGTGCGGCGCGACTACCTGCCTTATGTGCTGGTGTCGGTAGCCTATTTCCTGCAGCTGGAAGCCGTGCTGCGCTACCTCAACCTGGACTACCAACTGCTGCTGCTACGGCCGCGCTTTATTGCCGGGTTGTTTGCGCTACTTATTCTGCTGGTTTTTCACCGGCTCTACCAGTTGGCTCCCTGGCGCTCGGAAAGGGTATTTTTAGGGTAAAAGGGTAAGGGGGTAGTAGTTTAAGAGGTATTAGTTGAAGAACGTTGCCAACTACTAACTCCTCAACTCCTACCCCCTTACCCTCCGACCCCCATACCCTCGCACCCTAAAATTCACCACCGACCCTCATGCCCAACCTTCCCTACCTCCGGCCGGTGCTGTTAGGCCTGGTGCTGTTGCTGGGGCTGGTGGTGCGGGTGGCGCAGTTTCCGGGCCTGCCGCCAGGCCTCAACCAAGACGAGGCAGCCAGTGCCTACGAGGCGTACTCGCTGGCCGAAACTGGTAAGGACAAGTGGGGCAACGAGCTGCCTGCCTATTTCCCAGCCTGGGGCAGCGGTCAGAACGTGCTGCTGGCTTACCTCACGGTGCCCGTGATAAAAGTATTCGGCCTCAGTATTGCCTCGGCGCGGGGGGTAATGCTCGTGCTGGGACTGTTGGCGCTGCCGCTGCTTTTTTACTGCCTGCGGCCGCTGGGGTGGTTTGCGGCCTGGCTGGGTACGTTGCTGCTGGCTGTGGTGCCATGGCACTTCATGCTCACCCGCTGGGGCCTGGAAAGCAACGTGGCCCCCTTCTTTATGCTGCTTGGCTGCACTGCGCTCACGCGGGGGCTTAGTACGCAGCGGTGGCGCTGGATAGTACCTGCCCTGCTGCCATTTGCGCTCAGCCTTTACGCCTACGGCACTACCATAGTGGTACTGCCCGTGCTGCTGGGGTTGGTACTAGTGCTGGGCTGGCAGCAGCTGCGGCCGCGCTGGGGCAGCTGGCTGCTGGCATTGGGGCTGTTTGGGGTAGTATCTGCTCCGTTCGGGCTATTTTTCGTTGAAAACTACCTGCTGGGCCGCAACTTGCCCTGGACCGACCACCTGTTTTTTGCCACGCCGCTGCTGCCCGCTTCTCGCTTGAGCCAGGTGGCTGGCCCCAGCTGGCGCATCATGGTAGGCGATAACGTGCGCTTCCTGCTCGCGGGCTTCGACGATGGCACCTGCTACAACAACCTGCCCGGCTTCAGGCCCCTGCTGCACTTCACGCTGCCTTTTGTTTTGGTGGCGCTGCTGGTGGGGGGCTGGCAGCTGGCGCGGCAGCGCAGCCAGTTTGCCCGCTCGCCGCAGGCGGTGGTGCTGCTGGTATTCGGAGCCTGGGGAGTGGGGTCGCTGGGTTTGGTTTGCTTTATGCAACTGAATACCAACCGCTTCAACCACGCCTACTTGCCCTGCCTGGTGCTGGCGGCGTGGGCAGCGGCGCGTATCAGCTCCGGCAGGCTCCGACTGGCCCTGCGCCTGGGCCTGGTGCTATGGCCGCTGCTGGAGGGCGGGCGGGCTGTGCGGGCCTACTTCACCAGCTACCCGCATGGCCCCATCCAGGAGCAGTTTCGCGCCGGGCTGCCAGCGGCATTTGCCGCCTTGCGGGAGCTGCGGGGCGTGCGGCAGGTGTACGTTACCCAGCGCATCGCGCCGCTCAACTACGACATGTACACGCTTTTTTACCTGCGCTACCCACCGGCCCGGTTTCAGCGCGAGCGGCGGGTAGAGCTTCGCGATGGCGTGTATCAGATTCGTAGCTTCGGCCGCTACGTGTTCGCTGCTGCTGACGTAGTGCCCGGCCAGCCCTATGGCTACCTCGCGGGCCACGACGAGCTGCCCGATACCGCCGCCTGTCCCCGGCAAGTGGTGTTTCGGAACGAGCGGTGGGAGGTAGGGGTGATAACTCCTGGGAGGTAGGTTTTGGTGGTGGGATACGTAGAAAAAAATTGTTCTCAGTACCAACACCCGACACCCAACACCAGCCAATTCCCTGCCTCAGCCGTTACTTCGCGGCCAGTTAACCCGTTGCTATGTGGATTTATCGGTTGTTACTCCTGTTTTCAATGAGGAAGCCACTATCGCGACGTTGCATCGCCGCTCCACGGCTCTGCTGGTAGGCCTAGTGTTTCTGGTGATGCGCTGCACGTTTTACTCCCGCTTCGTGACCCGCGAGTACCAGCCGGGCTGGGCCTCGCTTATGGTCAGCATCCTGTTTTTGGGAGGCGTGCAGCTTATTGCCGTGGGCATCATCGGCGAGTACCTGGCACGCCTCGGGGCCAACGTACGCCCGCGCCCGCTCTACATTGTGGCGGAAAATAATTTGCCGCGCCAGCTTGTCAGTGGTTAATGCCCGACAACTACCCACTACCCACTAAGTAATGAGTGTTATTTCACTTCGCCACCAACTACTCTACCTGCTACTGTTGTTCTGCATCCTGGTGGTACTCAACCCCAACGAAGCCTGGGAGGGCGACATGGCGTTTTGGGTGAGCTGGGCCACGTATAGCTTCGAGCACGGGCTGGCCAACGTGTACCAGGGGGCTAGCAACGACTACAACCCGCTCTACCACTACGTCTTGTGGGTGTATGGGCACATGATGGGCAGCGTGGATAAGATTGTCCACTACTGCCACTACCTCAAGG
>JBPBPU010000001.1:0-82405 GCA_050954465.1 Janthinobacterium lividum | reverse complement strand
AGGCAGCGTCATAGCGCGGCCGTTTGGAGGAAGAGGCTTTTTCCATGAGAAGGGGAAATTAGTGCCTAATTCTCTCCTGTCTAGCTATACCACCCCAATTTAATACTTTGCCCTCCAACACATCGGAAGTGTTCAGGAAGACTACCGGGGCAGAAGTAAATTTAAACGTCTTGGAAATACTTTGAAGTACCTCGCCAAGCTTTGTAACAGTGCGCAACATGGGGCTGGGTAGGGATTAAACTATGCCTCAGCATCGTGTAAAGATTCCAGACTTTCAAGAATAAGCGCTTCCAGCCTGGCGCTCTCTGCGAACTGACCTTGCAATTCAACTCGCAACTCGTTCAGCTTCTCAGTTAATCCCTGGCCTTCCTCTATCTCCTCCGTGCCTACGTAGCGGCCGGGGGTGAGCACATAGCCGTGGGCCTGCACCTCGGCTACGGGGGCGGCGCGGCAGAAGCCAGGCTCGTCGTGGTAGAAGACGGGTAGCTCGCCCGGGCCCACACTGCTGTCTTGGTAGCGCCAGTTGTAGTAGGTGGCGGCCACGCGCTGAATGTCGGCCTCGGTCAGTTCGCGGTTGCGGCGGCTTATCATGGTGCCGAGTTGCCGGGCGTCGATAAATAGGATTTCGCCGCTGCGGTCACGCTGGGGGTTGCTGGCGCGGTCGCGGGCCAGCAACCAGATGCAGGCCGGAATCTGGGTGTTGAAAAACAGCTGGGTGGGCAGCGCCACCATGCAGTCCACGAGGTTGCCGGCCACCAGTTGCCGGCGGATGGCGTCCTCACCGCCCGAGGCGCTGGTCATCGAGCCGTTGGCCAGCACAATGCCCGCCCGGCCCCGCGCCGAGAGCTTATGCACAAAGTGCTGGAGCCAGGCAAAGTTGGCGTTGCCCACCGGGGGCACCCCGTAGCGCCAGCGGCGGTCGTCGCGCAGTAGCTCACCGTTCCAGTCCGAGATGTTGAAAGGCGGGTTAGCCAGCACGAAGTCGGCCTTCAGGTCGGGGAAGGCGTCGTGCAGCAGTGTATCGCCCAGTTCGATGGTGGCCTCGATGCCCCGGATGGCTAAGTTCATGCGGGCCAGCCGGTGGGTGGTGGGGTTACTTTCCTGTCCATACACCGAGATGTCGTCTTTGCGCCCCCGGTGCTCCTCGATAAACTTGTCGCTCTGCACAAACATACCCCCGCTGCCGCACGCCCCGTCGTAGATGCGGCCCTTATAAGGCTCCAGCATGGCCACCAGCAGCCGCACGATACTGCCCGGTGTGTAGAACTGCCCACCCTTCTTGCCTTCAGCGTCGGCAAACTGCCCTAGGAAGTACTCATACACCCGGCCCAACAAGTCCTTGCTCATATGCCCGTGCCCGCCTATGCCGATGGTGCCAATCAGGTCAATAAGCTGGCCTAGGCGCATCTTATCCAGCGTAGGACGGCCGTAAATCTTGGGCAGCACCCCTTTCAGACGTGGGTTGTCGCGCTCAATAGCCTCCATCGCGTCGTCCAGTTCGGTGCCGATAGTGGGCACTTTGGCGCGGCCTTGCAGCTGTTTCCAGCGGGCAGCTGCCGGCACGAAGTATACGTTTTCGGCCGTATACTCGTCGTGGTCTTCTAGGCTGCGGTAGCGAACAGCCAGCTCAGCCACATAGAAAGTGCTAGCTGGGTCGCTCAACTCTTGGCTGAGCTGCTGGTGCCGTACTTCGAAGGCATCCGAAATATATTTGAGGAAAATAAGACCGAGCACGACGTGCTTGTATTCGGCCGCGTCCATGTTGGCCCGCAACTTATCAGCAGCTGCCCACAGGGTTTTTTCGAGTTGAGTATCCGTCATAATAGTGTGGCAGGCACTAGGGGGCAATCAACGAGCAATGTAATCTAACGTGTAATTGGAAAGCAAAACAGCCACTCAGATTTTCATCTAAGTGGCTGTTAATCAGTGGTGGGAGATACTGGGTTCGAACCAGTGACCCTCTGCTTGTAAGGCAGATGCTCTGAACCAGCTGAGCTAATCTCCCAAGAGCTATTCCCGTTTGGGAGCACAAAGGTGGGGCAAATTTGGGAATCTGCCAAATGCAAGAAATAAAAAAACAGCCATTGCCAGGGAAAGTGCTGTTGAGGAACGATAACGGTTTAGCAATCAGGAATAAAAAATTTGGCAAAAAGCGGCCATTTCTCTGTTACCTGAACAGATGTAACGCAAAACGCTGCTTACCGTTAAGCGCACTAGTTACCTGGCTTTGCTAGCGTACAGTTCTTCATCTTTTAAAAACACTTTCTCACCCAATGGCTACCCAACTCCTTCAAAACTATTCGGATGCCGAGAAGACGGCTTACTTAAGCTCTATCGCTTCGCTGGCTACCGCCGACCGGCAGGCTTCGCCGGCCGAAGTCGAGTTTTTGCAACACCTCACGCAGCAAGCAGGCCTCTCGGGTGCAGCAGCGCAACAGGTATTGGCTGCCGCCGGCGATGCCAGTAACCAAAGCATTCAGCAAAACCTGGACGCTCTGCAGGGCAGCGACCTGCGCTTTTCTCTGGTAACCGACCTCATCAGCTTTGCCCGCGCCGATGGCGCGTACTCGAACAATGAGGAGGCCATGGTGGCCAAAATGGCCCAGTACCTTAACATCAGCCCCGAGCAGAAGCAAACGCTCGAAACCGTAGTAGACCAGGCTGCCAGCGTGCAGCACGACCCGCAAGACCCCGGCAAGCAGGGCTTCCTGAGCGGTATCACCGACAAGCTCGACAGCGTAGGCATCCCCAAAGGTGCCCTAATGGCCGGCTTGCTTGGCGTGGTGGCCCCCATGGTAATTTCCAAGGTGCTGGGCGGGGGCAACAGCAACACGAGCGGCTATTCGCAGCCGAGCGGCAGCCTGGGCGGCTTGCTCAGTGGGGTTATGGGTGGCGGTAGCGGCGGGGGCAGCGGCCTGGGTGGCATGCTCGGCGGCCTGCTGGGCGGCGGCATGCTTGGCGGTTTGCTGGGCGGCGGCGGCCAGCAACAGAGCATGGATACTAGTGGCTACCCGCAGCAGGGCTCCATGGGCGGCAGCGGCCTCGGCTCCATCATGTCGGTGCTGGGCGGCTTGGGCGGCCAGCCCAATTCGCAGCCGGCCAGCGCCGGGGGCGGCGGCCTCGGTGGCAGCCTGGGCGGCTTGCTCGGCGGCCTGTTTGGCGGGCGGTAAGCAACTCGTTGCGCTAACTAAAAAGGAGCCTTGCCCGGTGGGTAAGGCTCCTTTTTTGTGGCGAAGGGCCTAGTAGCTTGCGTTCGCTTGGCAAGCCCTGGCGCGGGCCTCTAGCCCGTGCCGACTGGTCGCAGGCCTCTGGCCTGCACGGAGAGGGCAACACCCGAACGACTTGTTCTAGCGTGGCAGGCCAGAGGACTATGGGTAGTCGACACGAGCCAAAGGCCCGCGCCAGAAGATGCTGTCTGCCAGTCGCTAGTAAACCGGCACGGTGGCATCGACTTGGCGGCTCCAGGCGTCGATGCCGCCGGTGAGGTTGAGGAGGTTGTCGTAGCCGAGGCGGTGGCGCAGGTAGGCCAAGGCCTGCGCCGAGCGCACCCCGTGGTGGCAAATGAGCACTACCGGGCCCTGGCGGCGGATTTCGGCAGCCCGGCGGGGTACTTCGCCCAGTGGCAGCAGCAGGCTGCCGGGCAGGTGGCAGTAGTCGAACTCCAGGTCCTCGCGCACGTCTACGAGCTGAAGGTCTTCGCCGGCCGCGAGGCGGGCGTGCAGGGCGGTGGGGGAGAGGTCGGGCAGCATGGCGGGCAAAAGTACCTTGGCGAGCGGCTACCTTGCGCGGCTTTCCGCGCCTTGCTTATGTTGCTGTTTGACTTTACCCACTTGCCCGCCGAGATACTTACTGCCGTGCAGCACACCAGCCCGCTGGAAGTGGCGGGCACAGTTACGGGCATTGCCTGCGTGTGGCTGGCGGCCCGCAACGTCATCTGGAATTTCCCGGTTGGTATCGTAAGCTGTGCGCTATATCTGGTCATATTCGGGCAGGCACGGCTCTACTCCGATGCGGGCCTGCAAGTAGCCTTTATTGCCTTGGCGGGGTACGGCTGGTGGGTCTGGCTGCAGCGGCAGCGACAGGCGGCCACGGCCGGGCCGCACCCCGAAGCTACCGAAACTACGCTGCCCATTACCCGCACGTCGGCCCGGCTGTGGGCGCTGATGGGTGTGGCAGGGGCGCTGTACGCGGTGGGCGCCGGCTACCTGTTTGCCCGCTACACTAATGCTGCGCTCCCGTATTACGACAGCGCCACCACCGCCATCAGCCTGGTAGCGCAGTACCTGCTCTCGCGCCGCAAGCTCGAAAACTGGCCGCTTTGGATTGGGGTCGATGTCGTTTATGTAGGCATGTACTGGCACCGGCACCTACAGCTGACGAGTATACTGTACGCCATATTCCTGGGCCTGGCGGCCTACGGCTACTGGCAGTGGCGGCGCGAACTGCGCCTAAGCCAGCAACCCGAATAAAAAATTCTGGCTACGGAGTAGCGCAGTGGGTTGGGTGTAGCATACCTTGCAGGTAGCAAGTGCTAATGTGGCATTAATGAGCACGTTGCGCTTGACTATGTGCTATTTGCTGGCCGCATTGTCCTGAATATTATTCCCAGGTGCAAGCTTTCTTCCTTATTTTTTACCAGTTGCTATGACTAAAAAACTACTCTTCTTCTTCTTTTTGCTGACCGGCAGCCTGGTTACGGCCACCACGGCGCAGGCAGCCCCCGGCGACACCACCCGCGTGCAGATTTTCAAGCAGCGGGCCCTCACGCACTACGGCAACTACGACACCACCGCCACGTTTCCGGCGGCCGGGCGCTACCGCAAAATCCTGCTGCACTACGTGCTGGGGCGCTATGCCTGCCCGGCCGGCACCCAGTATTGCGGCTCCTGGGACTACACCACCCGCGTGCAGCTGCTGCCTGATACCATGGAGCTGGCCCGCGTGATTACGCCCTACGCCACCGACTGGCTCGCCCGCAGCATCACCCACGACTACGTGCTCGACGTAACCGACTACGCCACCCGGCTCAAAGGCCCGCAGCCCCTGCGGTTTCTCTACGACGGTTACTCCTGGGGCTTCACCCTCACGCTGTACGTCGAGTACATAGAGGGCGTGCCGCCCCACGATGCCCTAGCCGTAAGCAAGGTTTATAACGGTACGTTTGCCTACGGCAAAACGGCTGACCCCATTGAGAACCACCTCTCGGCCAAGACCGTGACGCCCGCCGCCGGGGCCAGTCAGGTGATGCTCAAGAGCTTCATCACCGGCCACGGCTCCGACCCCAGCGGCTGCGCCGAGTTTTGCCCCAAAGCCTACGCCCTGAAAGTAAACGGCACCCAGGTTGCCAGCGATTACCTCTGGCGCGACAACTGCGGCCTGAACGAGATTTACCCCCAAACCGGCACCTGGCTCTACGACCGTAGCAACTGGTGCCCTGGCAGCCTAGTAGCCCCGCTCTACCACAACCTGACGCTGGGCACGACGGGCACGGTCGATTTCGACATGCAGCCCTACACTGCTTCTAACCAAGCCAACGCTTCGGCCGTCTGGATTTGGCAAACCCAGCTCGTCAGCTACGGGGCCGCCAACTACACCGCCGATGCGGCCCTCGACGAAATTATTGCCCCAACTAACAACAGCGATTACGCCCGCGAAAACCCTATTTGTGACGCGCCCCGCATAAAGCTGCGCAACACCGGCTCCACCACGCTCACCAGCGCCACCATCAAGTACCGCGTGGGCACCAATGCCTGGCGCACCTACCAGTGGACGGGCAGCCTCGCCTTTATGGCCCAAACCGAAGTGCGCCTGCCCCCGGTACCCGCCGATTTCACCGGCCAGTCGGTGTTCAAAGTGTACGTGAGCCTGCCCAACAACCAAGCCGACCAGAACCACTACAACGACACACTCCGCGCCAAATTCGCCACCGTGCCCGTGTTGCCCGCCGCCATGACGGTGGTGATGACTACCAACAAAGACTACAACGGGGTGAGCGAAAACTCCTGGAACATAACCGATAAAGACGGCAACGTAGTGGCCAGCCGCACCGGGGCTGCTACCAGCACTACCTACACCAACAGCGTGAGCCTGGCCCCCGGCTGCTACACCTTTACGGTGGATGACACGGGTTGCGATGGCTTTGCGTGGTGGGCCAACACGGCCGCCGGCAACGGCACCCTGCGCCTGCTCAATGCCAGTGGCGGCGTGCTGGTAAACATCAGCGGCGACTTCGGCTGCCAGTACTCGATGCGCTTCAACGTGGCGCAGGCCCTGGCTGCTACTACGGCCCAGCCCCTGGCCGTGCTCGATGTGTACCCCAACCCCTCGGAAGACGGCCGCTTCACCCTCGCCCTGAACCTGCCCATCCGCCAGGATGTGCAGCTGGAAGTACGCACCGTAACGGGCCAGCTCGTGCAGGCCACCACCTTGCCGCAGGTGCAAATAGCCAGCCGCACCCTCGACCTGCATCAGCTCGCCGCCGGCGTATACCTGCTCGAATGCAAGGGCAGCGCCGGCACCCGCTTCTTCCGCCGCCTGCTCATTCCGTAGTAGGCTATGAGCAATGGGTAATGCACAAGTACTACCTGCCGTTACGCCGGGCGGGGAGCAGCGCTCAGCTTTAGCTTGGCGCATCACCGCCGTGCGGTAAAGCTCACGTCTGGGGCCGTTGCGGTAAGCGGCGCGGTGCCGGATTCGCCGCTGCGCGGCGATGCGCCAAG
The DNA here is from genome assembly GCA_050954465.1 of Janthinobacterium lividum. Classification (GTDB taxonomy): domain Bacteria; phylum Bacteroidota; class Bacteroidia; order Cytophagales; family Hymenobacteraceae; genus Hymenobacter. The sequence goes on along the minus strand of JBPBPU010000001.1, from coordinate 75,686 downwards.
CTAAAGCTGAGCGCTACTCCCCGCCCGGCGTAACGGCAGTTACTCATTATCCCTCATGCGCCGCATCTCGCTCACCGGCCCCGAGTCGGCCGGAAAATCTACGCTAACCGCGCAGCTGGCCGCCCACTATGCTACCGTGGCGGTGCCGGAGTACGCCCGCGAGTACCTGGCTGCGCACGGCCCGCACTACACTCTGCCCGACCTCGAAGCCATTGCCCGGGGCCAACTTGCCGCTGAGGATGCTGCCGCTACGCAGGCTACGGGCCTGCTCTTCTGCGACACCGACTTGCTGGTGCTGAAAATATGGGCCGAAAACGCCTTCGGCACCTGCCCGGCCTGGGTATTGGCCGAGTTGGCCCGCCCGCGCTACGCCCTCACCCTGCTGCTGGCCCCCGACCTGCCCTGGACGCCCGACCCGCTGCGCGAACACCCCTACCCCGCCCAGCGCTGGCACTTTTACGCGCTGTACCGCGCCGAATTGCAAAGCCGCAGCTGGCCGTTTGTGGAAATCAGCGGGCTGGAAAGACTGGCGCAGGCAGTGAGGGCGGTGGGTGAGGAGGTGATGGAGTAAAAGAACGTCATTCCGAGCTTGCCGAGGAATCTCGCTCGCAAACTAACTTAATCGATAGTAGCGTCTTAGTTCAACGATTGAGTTAGTTAGCGAGCGAGATTCCTCGGCAAGCTCGGAATGACGTTCTTTTACTCCATCACCTCCTCACCCCATCACCAAAAATGCCTACCCTCACCTCCCCCACTGCCCGCGTTGAAATAGCTGCCCTCGGCGCTGAGCTGACCAGCTTCGTCAGCCTCACTACCAGGCTCGAATACCTTTGGCAGGCAGACCCGGCTTACTGGGGCCGCCACGCGCCGCTGCTATTTCCGATAGTGGGCCGCCTGCCCGATGATACCTACCTGCACCACGGTCAAGCGTATAAACTGCCGCAACACGGCTTCGCCCGCGACCACGAGTTTCAGCTTATTGGGCAGGACGCTCATAGCCTGACCTTCCAGCTATTGCACAGCGCGGCCAGCCTGGCGGTATTTCCGTTCGAGTTTGAGCTGCGGGTACGCTATGAGCTGCACGGCAGCATTTTGCGTGTGGGCTGGCATGTGCGCAACCCAGCGGCGGCTAGCCAGGACTTGCTCTTTAGCCTCGGGGCGCACCCGGCGTTTCGGTGCCCGCTACGGCCCGAAGTGGGCGAGCATTTTGCCGACTACGCCTTCCACTTCGACCACCCCGTGACTTTGCAGCGGCAGCTATTGCACGGTGGCCTTCGCAGCGGCGAAACGGCTCCTGTGCTCACGGAGCAGGCGGTGCTACCGCTCACGTATGAGTTGTTTGCCGATGATGCGCTGGTATTCGGGCACTTCGACTTTACCCGCCTCGCCTTGAGGCGGGCCGATGGCACCGGACCTTGCGTGCGGGTGCAGTTCGATGGCTTCCCCTACCTGGGCCTCTGGACGAAAGGGCCGGGCGCGGGCTTCGTGTGCATTGAGCCGTGGCAAGGCGTCGCTAGTCCGGTGGGGCCGGTGCAGGAATTGCGCGACAAAGAAGGCATTTTGACATTGCGGCCCAGCGAGGTGTTCGAGGCCAGCTATGTGGTAGAAGTAGGGTAATAGCGCGGACTTTGTAGTCCGCGCCTGCACCATCGTTCGAAATGCGGACTATAATGTCCGCGCTACACCTCCACCGGGCGGCGGCGGTTGTAATCCGGTTCCCAGTCGTTGATGGGGCGCGAGATGCCGGGGGGCAGGTCGAGGTCGGGCAGGCCGGGCTCCAGGGGCTCGCCGCCGCCATCGTCGCCATCCGGGGGTGGGGGCGGCGGCACCCGCCGCCGCTTGGGCAGGGCCGAGAACATCGCAAATACGGCGAGCATAACCAGGGCAAAAAGTAGCTGATGCATAAGAATGCTGGTTGGTAAATTCTGGGTCCTAGGGTTCGGGGCTGGCGGGTAGCAAACAGGTTACGGGCGTTTGGTCGCGCTCCATTGGTAGGAACGGCGGCCGGCACCACGTAGCAGCAGCTACTAAGTTAGCTGTTACTCAGCAAACAAAAAAGCAGCGGTTAAAGATGCCGGGGCGGGGCTGTAAAAAATAGGGCCCGGCAGCCGGGTAGCCTCGGTGCAGGCGTATCTTTACGACCTGTTTAGGGGTGCTGGCGACGTGAAAACCCGCCGGCTGAGATTATACCCATTGAACCGGAACCGGGTAATGCCGGCGTCGGGACCAAACAATCCGCGAACGTTTCCGCCTGTGTGCCGACCCCCTGGGGCGCGGGCGTGTTCTACTTATCCACATTTACCCTGTTGAAAACTACTTTGTTTGTGGGCACGGCGCTGTTGGCGCTGGCTACTGCACCGGCGTGGGCCCAAGGCTCCGTAGCCGGCACCCTCACCGATGCCCGCACGGGCACCGCCCTGCCCGGCGCTACCGTGCTGCTTACTGACCAGCCCGGCCTGGGCACCACCACCGATACTGAAGGCCGCTTCCGGCTGCCCACCGTGCCGGCCGGCCCCCACACGCTGCAAGTGCGCTTCGTGGGTTTTGAGCCGCTGAGCCAGCCGCTGCAAGGCCAGGCCGAGGCCCAGCAACTGGCCCCCTTGGCGCTGCAAGCGGCCCGCAACCTCACGCCGGAGGCCGTGGTGAGCGCCACCCGCGCCAACGAGCGCACCGCTACCACCTACCAGAACGTGAGCCGCGAGCAGCTGCAAGCCCGCAACTTCGGCCAGGACCTGCCCTACCTGCTCGACCAAACCCCAAGCGTGGTAACAACCTCCGACGCGGGCACCGGCGTGGGCTACACTTCCCTACGCATCCGGGGCACCGACGGCACCCGCATCAACGTGACTCTCAACGGGGTGCCCGTGAACGAGGCCGAAAGCCACGGCGTGTTTTTCGTGGATTTGCCCGACCTGGCCTCCTCCGTCCAGAGCATTCAGGTGCAGCGCGGGGCCGGGCCGAGCACCAATGGCGCAGGGGCCTTCGGGGCCAGCTTGAACGTAGAAACCCTGGGCTTGCGGCCCAAAGCCTACGCCGAAATCAACAATTCGGCCGGCTCGTTTGGCACCTGGAAAAGCACCATAGCAGCCGGCACGGGCCTCCTAAACGGGCATTTTACGCTCGATGCGCGAGCCTCGCGGGTGCAGAGCGAGGGCTACGTCGACCGGGGCTGGTCGCGGCTGAAATCGCTGTACCTGGCCGGCACCTACTCCGACGAGAAAACGCTGCTGCGGGCCCTCGTTATTACCGGCTACGAGACTACCTACCAGTCGTGGTACGGGCTGGCCGACTCGCTGCTGACCAAGAACCGCCGCTACAACGAAGCCGGTACCGACGCCGGCCAGCACCTGCCGGCCTATAAAAACCAAACCGACAACTACCAGCAGGACTACTACCAGTTTCTGGTGTCGCGGCAGCTAACCTCCGCCCTCAACCTGAGCGTGACGCCCTTCTGGACGCGGGGCGGCGGCTACTACGAGGAGTACAAGGCCGAACAGGACTTCGCTAAATACGGCATTACGGGGCCAGTGACGCAGCTCGGCGGCGGGGTAGGCGGTAAGGACACCACCTTTGCCGCTACCGACGTTATCCGCCGCCGCTGGCTCAAAACCGACCTCTACGGTGCTACCTACGCCCTGCAATTGCGGCCCGCCGCCGGCGGCCGGCTTACGGAGGCTACTGTGGGCGGGGCTGTGGTCAACTACCTGGGGCAGCACTTCGATGAGCTGGCCTGGGCGCAGCGCGGCGTGAATATCCCCGAAAGCGGCTCGCGCTACGCCGAGGAGCCCAACGCCCACAAGCTCGACGTGAACAGCTACGCCCGCGCTACGGTGGCGCTCGGCGAGCGCCTCTCGGGCTTCGCCGACGTGCAGTACCGCTACGTGAACTACCAGCTGTATGCCCCCGACGGCAGCGCGGGCGGCGGCAAAAGCCAGCAAACCATTACCTATAATTTCCTCAACCCCAAGGCCGGCCTCACCTACGAGTTCTCGCCCCGCCTCACGGCCTACGCCTCCTACGCCCTGGCCCAACGCGAGCCCACCCGCACCGACTACACCGACACGCCCGCCAACCGCCGCCCCACCGCCGAAAAGCTGCACAACGTGGAGGTGGGCCTGCGCCGCACCACGGGGCCGCTGCAATGGTCGGCCAACTACTACCTGATGGTGTACCGCGACCAGCTCGTGCTCAGCGGCCGCCTCGACGACGTGGGCAACCCCATCCACACCAACGTGCGCGCCTCGTACCGCACCGGCGTGGAGTTGCAAGTAGCCGCCCAGGTAGCTAAGGGCCTCACGTTTAGCCCCACGGCTACCATCAGCCGCAACAAGATAAACAACTACACCGACTACCTATCCGACGAAAACTACGTGGAGCACGGCACCACTTACCAGCAGACGGATATCTCGTTTTCGCCTAGCCTCACCTTTGCCTACACCCTCGAATATGAGCCGCTGCCCGGCCTGAAACTCGCCACGCTGGCCCGCTACGCCGGCCGCCAGTACCTCGACAACACGGCCACCGACAGCCGCAGCATCCCGGCCTACTACGTGCAGGATGTGCGACTGCGCTACCTCTGGCACCCCACCAAGCTGGGCTTCCGCGAGATAGAGCTGGCCGGCGTGCTCAACAACGTATTTGCCGCCACCTACGTCAACAACGGCTACAGCTACGGCTACCTCTACGGCGGCCAAACGTACTACCAGAGCTACTACTACCCCCAGGCCCGCACCAATTTCCTGGCCTCAGTGAATTTGCGCTGGTAGACCACAGATTTCATGGATTTAGCGGATACGCCCGCTGTGCGGGTTGGCTACGTTTGTACGTAAGTATTGCTGGTGTTGCATGAAGTGTTGGGGAGGGGCAGTGCAAATGGTCGCAAACTACCCTTTTGTTTGTCGCAATTGCCCCTCCCTGGCATGAGCCATTCGGATGAACTTTGTGCAGATACTAACCTACTGGCAAACCACATGAGAAAGCTCAAAATCATAGAGCACACCTCCCTGGACGGGGTGATTCAGCACGAAGACAGTGAAGGCTTCGCGTATGGCAACTGGACGACCCCCTACCGGACTCCGGCTGGGTTGGCGGCCGTTGTGGAGGCACAAGGCAGCAGCTTCGACTTGCTGCTTGGCCGCCGTACCTACGATGCCTGGGCCGACTACTGGCCCAAGGCCGGGGATAATCCGATGGCGAATGGGCTAAATGCGGCGACAAAATTCGTAGCGACCCATCGGCCGGACAGCCTCGAATGGGGCCCGGTCGAGGACTTGGGCGCGGATATCCTGGCGGGTATCCGCCGCCTCAAGTCAACAGACGGCCCCGACTTAATCATCTGGGGAAGCTCGACGCTGACCTCCTTGCTACTCGACCACGGGTTGGTCGACGAGGTGCTGCTGCTGGTTTACCCAGTTTTGCTGGGCCGGGGCAAACGCTTTTTTTCGGATAGTGCCGACCCATGCGCACTCGCCTTCGTCAGCACGCAGGCTACGTCTACGGGCGTGCTCATCAACACGTACCAATACGTTAGCGCGCTACGAACCTAAGTCGGTTAGCGAAAAAAACGAAACAGGTGGTTCTCTTAGCTGAAAACGCCCAAGGCGGAAGGCCTGAAGACAAACAAGGAAGAATCTAAATCGCACTGATACCTTTGGAAAAGACTTCCATAGCAGAGGGAAAGCAAGAGGGTTGCCCCTCAAATTTCGCTCTCGTTGTGGAAGTCTTTCGTATTCGGGCCTGGCCCGACTACACCGCAAGCAGCTTCAAAGCCAGCCCCGCAGGGGCGTATCCATTAAATCTCCGATATGCGTTTCCTTTTACCCTTCTTGCTGCTACTCACGCTGGCCAGCCCGGCTGCTGCGCAGCCCGCCACCGTAGCCGCCGCCGCCGACCTCGAATACGTCCTGGACTCGCTCGTTACGGTGTTCAATCGCCAGCACCCGCAGGGGCCCGTGACGGTGGTGTACGGCTCATCGGGCAAGTTCTACGAGCAGCTTAGCCACGGCGCCCCATTCGATTTGTTCTTTTCGGCCGACAGCGACTATCCGCGCCGCTTGCAGCAGGCGGGCCTCACGGCGGGCGCGCCCGTGCCCTACGCGCTGGGCCGCCTGGTGCTGTGGAGCCGCAAGCTGACCCCCAAGAGTATGAACGACCTGCTGGCCCCCCAGGTGCAGCACCTTGCCATTGCCAACCCCGCCCACGCCCCCTACGGCCAGAAAGCGGTGGAAATTCTGCGCCACTACCAACTGTATGAAAAAGTGCAGCCCAAGCTGGTGCTGGGCGAAAACATCGGCCAGGCCGCCCAATACGCCGCCACCGGCGCGGCCGACGCGGGCATCCTCGCCTACGCCCTGGCCCTGAGCCCCGAGCTGCGCCGCGCCGGCCATTTCTGGCTGATTCCGGCCACGGCTCACACGCCCTTGCAGCAAAGCTTCGTGGTGCTGAAGCGGGCGAAGGGCAATGCGACTGTTACGGCTTTCACGGCGTTTATGCAGGGCGAGGTGGCCAGGCGAGCGTTGCGTAAGTATGGGTTTAGTGGGTAGGCTGCCAGGGTCGTAAACTAAACCGCTTCTCTTCCCAGCCTGCCGAAAAGGAATATTTGTTACCTCATTACCCGCGAACACACTACCGACTAGCACGAATACTGACCCGACTAGCACGATTACTTGTCAGAGCAACGCGATTAAGGCTCCGACTTGCACGATTACCGGTCGGACTATTACAATACCGCCCCGACTTGCACGATTACCAGTCGGCTCATAACGAATGCTGCCCCAACTTGCACGATTACTAGTCAGGGAAGCGTAATTGCGACTCCGACCAGCATAAATTCTTAATTCAACCAAGTGCCTCCCGACTATTGGCAAACCCTGCGCCTGACCCTAACCCTGGCCGCCTGCACCACCGCCCTGCTGCTAGTGCTGGGCCTGCCGCTGGCGTATGGGCTGGCCTACGGCCGCTGGCGCCTGCGCCCGCTGCTCGAAGCCGTGGTAAGCCTGCCGCTGGTGCTGCCGCCCACGGTTATCGGTTTCTACCTGCTGCTGGCGTTTAGCGACAGCACGGCGCTGGGGCGGTTTCTGATTAACGGCCTGGGGCTAAGCTTGAACTTCACTTTTGCGGGCATCCTGGCGGGGTCGGTGCTGTATAGCCTGCCGTTTATGGTACAGCCGGTGCAGGCGGGCTTCGCGCAGGTGCCACGCTCATTACGCGAGGCGGCCTACACGCTGGGCAAGTCGCGGCTGACAACGCTGTGGCGGGTGCTGCTGCCCAACATGAAGCCTGCGCTGCTGAGTGGCATCGTGCTCACGTTTGCCCACACCCTGGGCGAGTTTGGCGTGGTGCTGATGCTAGGCGGCAACCTGCCGGGCCGCACTCGTGTGGCGTCCATCGCCATCTACGACGAGGTGCAGAGCCTACACTATGCCCAGGCCAACGCCTACGCCCTCACGCTGCTGGGCGTGGCGCTGGTTATTTTGGTGGCGCTGTACGGGCTTACCAGGCGCGCTGCTTCTTAAGTGATAGATTTCCACCTCCACAAAGCCCTGCACACGGCCGCCGGCTCCCGCACCCTCGACGTGCGCCTGACCTTGCCGGCCGGCGAGCTGCTGGCACTGAGTGGCCCCTCCGGCGCGGGCAAAACCACCCTGCTGCGCCTGCTGGCCGGCCTCACCCGGCCCGACGGCGGCTTTGTGCAGGTTGGGGATGAAACCTGGTATAATGAGAAACAGTGGCTGCCGCCGCAGCGCCGGCCGCTGGGCTTCGTGTTTCAGGACTACGCCTTGTTTCCGAACATGACGGTGCGCGAAAACCTGACTTTCGCGGCCACCGGCCAGCCTCGCGCCGCAGTGGATGAGCTGCTGGAGTGGTTTGAGCTAACCGAACTGGCGGAGCGCCGGCCGGCGGTGCTCTCGGGCGGGCAGCAGCAGCGGGTGGCGCTGGCCCGTGCCCTGGCCCGCCGCCCGCGCCTGCTGCTGCTCGATGAGCCTCTGGCCGCTCTCGACCAGCCCACCCGCCTGCGCTTGCAGCAGGTGCTGCTGGCGGCCCACCGGCAGTTTCACCTCACTACCATCCTCATCAGCCACGACCCCGCCGAAATAGCCCGCCTCGCCGACCGCGTGGTAGAACTGGACCTGGGTCAGGTGCAGCACATAGGCCCGCCCGCGGCCGTTGCTGAACTAAGCGGGCGAGTGCTGGCCGTGCTGCCCGGTGGGCGGCTGCGGGTGCAGATAGGCGGGCAAGTGGTGGAGGTGGCCGGCGTAGGGGAAGTAGGGGGCGAAGTGGCGCTGTGGGTGAGTTGACTAAACCGTTAAGGCCGTTTGTCATTGCGAGCGCAACGAAGTGGAGCGCGGCAATCGCACCAGAACGAAGCCTGAACGACTCGTTCTGGTGCGATTGCCGCGCTCCACTTGACAAACGATTCTGATTAACGCAGACTGTTTTAAATAATCAGCCGCACGCCGCCTAGCTCCGAAATATGGTAGGGAAAACGGTCGCCGGGCGAACCAATGAACATGAAGTTCTTGGGGACTTTCCACTCCGCCGACAGCTTTTCGATAATCTCGGGGCCGAAGTGACCCTCCAGCGTCACTAGCTCTACCTCGATTTGCGTGTAGGCGCGGTCCAGCACCTGGATGTCGGTGAGCAAGGCATCGGGAAACTGCTCGCCGGGCTTGAGGAAGGTGACGATTTTGAGGCGGTTGGTGAACTCGTTTTCTACTACGTAGGCCATCACCATATTCAGGTTGGATACGTTGTCGCCTTTGGTAAAGAACACGAACTCCTGCTGCGACAACTCGCGCAGCTGCCGCCGCAGCTTGAGGCGCGTGAGGCGCGAAACGCTGGGCATGCGTCCGGCCAGCGACTCGGCCGCCGACAGCCCCAGGTTGAGGATGGCCACCCGGCTGAGCATGATGAACACGATGGCCATCGCGGGCAGGAAGTATTCGAGAAACACGATGAGGTAGTCGGGGTGCAGCTTCACGTTGCCAAACAGCGCCAGCAGCACGCCCAGCAAGGCCAGCGTAACGGTGATAACGCCCGCGTACACCGGCCGGGGCAGGTTGGGCCGCTTGCCTTTGAGCAGGAAGTTGCCGATGGCGAAAAAGGCCATCACCGACAAAAACGAAATGGTGTACACCCCCGCCAGCGGCCCCAACTGCCCTTGGGTGATGAGTAGCACCGAGAGGCAGAGCAGGAAAAACGTAATCAGAATAATGTAATTGCTGCCCTTGGCATTGGCTTTCAGGAAGAACTGCGGCAGAATACGGTCCAGGGTCATGCGCTGCATCAGGCCGCTCACGCCCACAAACGAGGTGAGCACGGCCCCGCTCAGCACGGCCACCGCATCGATGGAAACCACGATGCCCAGCCACGGCCCACCCGTGACGCTGCCGATGTAGGAAAGCAGGGTTTCGGTGTGGTTGTTGACGGTGGCCAGCGGCAGCACCGCCACGGCCACAAAGGCAATAAGCGGGTTGAAGACCGTGACCACCACCCACATGTTGCGCAGCGTTTTTTGAAACACGCCCTGCGCTTGTTCCTCGACGAAGTTGGCCGAGCTTTCAAACCCCGAAATGCCCAGCATGGCCGCACTAAACCCGAAAAAGAGGGCTTCCAGGATGTTGCCGCCCCGCACCGGCAGCTGGAAATTGAGCGACAGGTTGTGGAGGCCATGCGTAGCCAGGTACCACGCCGCCACGCCCACCAGCAGGGTAAGGGTAGCCAGGTGCACCAGAAAAATGGCTACCGCCACCTTCGCCGACTCGGAAATGCCTAGGATGGTGAGCAGCAGAAAAAGCCCCAGCAACCCCACAGTGGCCCAGATAATGGGCAGCCCCTGCCAAAGCGTGTGCAAATAGTGCATGGCCTCGTTGGCCGAAAGCACCGCCGTGGCCATGTACGACAAGATGGTGAGGCAGGCGGCCAGCGCGGCATTGCGCTTGCTGGTGGTGTTGAGCAGCACGTTGTAGGCCCCACCGTTGAGGGGTAGGGCCCCTACTACCTCGCCATAAATCTTGCGAAACAGCAGCAGCACCGCCCCCACCAGCAACAGGGCCAGCCAAGCGTATTGCCCAGCGTAGGCAATAGCCAGCGCCGATACATAAAGGCAGGAAGAGGAAATGTCGTTGCCACAGATGGCAGTGGCTTCCAGCTCGTTTAGCTTTTTGGCGTGGCTCATGGTGGGTGGGGTGGGAGGAAAATTAAGCGAAGATGAAGCTTTACGGTGAAATGCGCAGCATGGCGGCGCGCATCGGGGCCAGGCGCGCAAAAACAGTAGCCGGGCCGGGCGGGGCACTAACCACCCGGCCCGGCGCGTTCGGGGCCAGGCGGGCGGTAAGCCCTGCCTGGCTACTCGTACCTTTACGGCCTCAACCTTCCTTCCCTTACTGCCCGCCCCATGTCTTCTATTGCCGACGTCCTCTCGCCCGAATCCAAAGCCCACACTGCCCAGAAAGGCAGCACCAACGCCAACGGCTTCACCGATTATTTCGACCTCGACGGCCTGCTCTCTGACGAGCACATTCTGGTGCGCCAGAGCATCCGCGACTTCGTAAAAAAAGAGATTTCGCCCAACATCGAAAAGTGGGCGCAGCAGGCGCACTTCCCCAGCGAAATCGTGCGCAAGTTTGGCGACGTGGGCGCATTCGGCCCTACTATCCCCGAGGAGTATGGCGGAGGCGGGCTGGATTATATTAGCTACGGCCTCATCATGCAGGAAATCGAGCGCGGCGACTCCGGCATGCGCTCCACAGCCTCGGTGCAGGGCTCGCTGGTGATGTTCCCCATCTACCAGTACGGCTCCGAGGAGCAGCGCCGTAAATACTTGCCCAAGCTGGCCAGCGGCGAGTGGCTGGGCTGCTTCGGCCTCACCGAGCCCGACCACGGCTCGAACCCCGGCGGCATGGTGACCAACATCAAAGCCGATGGCGACGACTTTATTCTGAACGGCGCAAAGCTCTGGATATCAAACTCGCCCGAAAGCCAGGTGGCCGTGGTGTGGGCCAAAAACGAGCAGGGCCGCATCAAAGGTGTCATCGTGGAGCGCGGCATGGCCGGCTTCACTACTCCCGAAATCCACAACAAGTGGAGCCTGCGCGCCAGCATCACCGGCGAGCTAGTGTTCGACAACGTGCGCATCCCCAAAGAGAACATTCTGCCCAACGTGGAGGGCCTAAAAGGCCCGCTCTCGTGCCTCGATTCGGCTCGCTTCGGCATTGCCTGGGGCGCTATCGGCGCGGCCATCGACTGCTACGAGTCGGCCCTGAAGTACTCGCTGCAGCGCGAACAGTTCGGCAAGCCCATTGCCAGCTTCCAACTTCAGCAAAAGAAATTGGCCGAGATGATTACCGAAATCACCAAAGCCCAACTCATGGCCTGGCGCCTGGGCGTGCTCAAAAACGAAGGCAAAGCCACCAGCGCCCAGATTAGCATGGCCAAGCGCAACTCCGTAGACATGGCCCTGCACGTAGCCCGCGAAGCCCGCCAGATTCACGGCGGCATGGGCATCACGGGCGAGTACCCCATCATGCGCCACATGATGAACCTCGAATCGGTGCTGACTTACGAGGGCACCCACGACATCCACCTGCTTATCACGGGGGCGGATATTACGGGTATCCAGGCGTTTAAGTAGGAGGGGTAGTGGGTAATATTATCGAACTAAGGCAGATTACGGCGGCGGAGGCGGACGCTTATTTGCGCCAACCCTCCCAACTTATTCAAGCGCAGCGTAGCGAACGTAAAGAACTTGACAAACTCTGGCACATTGGCTTCGATTATGACCAATGGGAAAAAGCACATAAGAGGCGCAGCTACAAGTGGAAACTATTGTTCGGCTTGGTTTCAGTCAGCGAGGACGCATTTGATTTATTAGCTCATGGCGGTCAGCCAATAGGTGGGTTGGAAGAATCCTGGGAATTGGAGGCAAGTGCAGAAGTCCTGTCTGTTGAGCAAATTTTTAAACTATATAATAATCTGTTGCTTGCGCCGGTTTTGCCTGCTACGGAGTCCTATGAAATCGAAGCCGCACTGATATTTCAAGACCTCCTGGCTTTTTTGCAAGAGGCAGTTGAGGCAGGTAAAGCGTTACTAATTATTGAAGCCCCTTAGCCAAAACATTCCTTTTTGCTGCGCTATGGGCCTCGACACCGTTGAACTCGCCAATTCCTTCGAGCGCTATTTCGGTCTCGAACTACCTGACCCGGTGGTCGAGCAAATAGCCACCGTGGGCGACGTAGCCACTTGGTTCGGCCAGCAGCTGGGCGTGGCCGGGCAGCGCCAGTCGGCGGTACGGGCGGCTGTGGCGGCGCAGCTGCAAACCGTATTGCCCCACCCCGAAACCACGCTGCTGCGCCAACTGCTGCCCGATGCCCCGGCTGTGCAAGCGCTACGACTGGGCCTGCGGCAGCAACACAGCCTAGAACTGCCCCGGCTGGCCGCGTCACCGGCTGCCGGGGCGCCACCATCGCTGTGGGAGCGGCTCTGGGGCCGGCCGCTGTTTGCCCCGCCCGCTTGGCCCACGCAAACGATGGCTGAGCTAATTGACTGGCTCGTAGCCACCAATTACCAAAAGCTGCTGGTACCGCCGCTCACCAGTCAGTACGAAGTCGAGCAGGCCGTTATCGGCATTACCAGCGAGTCGGCGAGTATTCCGGTGGAAGAAATCCAGTTGAGCAGCAGCTTCACCAGTGACCTGGGTATGGACTGAATTAAGTAGCGCGGACTTTGTAGTCCGCGTTCGCGCCGATGTTCAAACGTGGACCACAAAGTCCGCGCTATACTGCGCTACTACCAAACATTGGCTGAAAAACCTAGGTTGCTTTTGCATGAAGACACTCACCTTTGTGCGGCATGGCCAGAGCGTAGCCAATGCCGGGGGCATCACGATGGCCCACGATGTTATTCCGCTGTCGCCCTTGGGCTGGGCGCAGGCCGAAAAGCTGGCGGCGCTGCTGCCTGCCCAGCCTAGCGCCATTTTTGCGTCGGCCTACCTGCGGGCGCAGGAAACGGCCCGGCCTTATAGCGAGCGGGTGGGAGTGCCAGTGCAAATTCATCCCGCGCTGCATGAGTTTTCTAACCTCGACCCGGCGCTGCTGGCGGGCCTCAACGGCGAGCAGCGCCAGCCTCACGCCCTAGCCTACTGGCAAGCCGCCGACCCCAATCAGCGCATGGGCGAGCAAGCCGAAACCTTCGCCGAATTCAGTGAGCGGGTAACCGGGTTTTTGCCAGAACTGGCCGCCTTGCCCGCTGACGCCGTGCTCTTTGGGCATGGCATGTGGCTGGGGCACCTGGCCTGGCAGCTGCTGGGCTTCCCCAGTAGCGACAGCCTGGGTATGAAGGCTTTCCGGCGCTTCCAAGGGGGCTTGCCCATGCCCAACTGCGCCGTGTACCACCTCCAGGAGCTGGCCCCCGGCCAGTGGCGCGTGCAAGCCAACGAGGCCCTGCTGCGCGAGTTGGCCCAGGTGGCGTAAGCCACTCACTGCAACTGTAAAGGAAACTAGCTGGCCGCTGACGAAATCCGGCAGCGAACCTCTGCCTTATCGGAATGCGAGCCACTGGAAGCTAGTGCTTTTGTACTGAGTAAGTGCCTGTTGGTGAGTAAGGGAACATCGGCGGGTACGAGTGGTTTTCAACCGTAGTTGCCTCAGTATCGTATAGTTAAGCCTACCCATTTCCCCTTCTCTTATGGCTGCTGAAACCGAGAACCACCCCGACAACGCCGAAAGCCGCCGCGCCGAGCGCCGCGAGCAAACCAACCAGGAGTACCGCGAACAAGGCGACGACATGCGCCAGGGCGGCCCCGACCCCGACTTGCCCCACCGCCTGCGCACCCACCCCGGCGACGGCAACTTCGACCCCAACGTGCCAGCCGACGACCAAACCAGCAACGGCGTAGCCACCCACATTGCCAGCAGCGGCCAGGGTGCCAGCAAGCGCGGCCACGACACCGAGCAGAATGCCAACAAAGCCCCCGACCGCCTCGACCAGCACAACGTAGACGGCGGCGACCTGAAAGACTAGCCCTTTACTTAATTGACCTTACGCGGGGTGGCACACCCCAATGGGGTTCCGTAAGCTAGCCCAGGATAGGCTTCGCCTACTCTACCCTACTGTTTTTTGCTGGTGATAGTTAAGTAGTCGGCGAATAAATCAGCCCGCCAGCCCTTCAACCAGCCGCGCTAGCAGCTGCAGCGAGTAGGTGTGTCCCAGCGCCAGTGCTAGGTCGGTCACGGCCAGCCGTCGGCCACTGGCCAGGGTCAGGACGTGTTGCTGGGAGACGCACATAGGAAACGGCAATTGTTTAGCTTACCGCCACGCGAACCACTGGCGGCCCACAAATTCGCGGTCCCCCAGCACAAGCCCAATGCAGTTTTTGCCGAGCACCTGCACGCAGACGCGCAAGAGGGCAATGCGGTCAGCGGTGCTGAAATCGACGCTGCGGTTGTCGAGAAGAGAGGAAGGACTAGCTGTAGTCTAGTTTTAGTCTAAAAATCAGCGTCTTAAACCAGAAATTAAACCTATAATTAGTTCCCCTCTTTTTTGGAGAGGGAGCTATGCCCCACTAGGAGTCTCGTGAGGTTTCTCGGAGGGCGACAGGTACTGCGTAACAGCAATTACCAAAGACAACGGCCCCCTGGCAAAAGCTGCCAGGGGGCCGTTGTCTTTGGTAAAGAAGGCGCTACTTTGGTTGTTGCGCCCGCCGTTGGCGTAGGCGCTTGAGGCCCAGCCCCACGCCGGCGGCCAGCAACAGCAATGCGCCGCCGTCGAGCGGTACGGGCGTGGCCTGGGGGGTGGGGCCGGTAGTGCCAGGGGCCTGGGCCAGTACGCGGGCGCCGATGCCGGTAGCCAGCCAGAGCCCGGCCGTGGCCAGCGCCAGGCATAGGAAGGTAGTATTTTTCATTATAGAAGCAGGTGGGAAAAGAAAGAATACGCCGGGCCTGGTTGCCCGCCAGCGGCTACGCAGCCAGCGGGCAACCAGCTTTGAACTAGCTTAGTCGATGGTCAGGCGCTTGCTGATGGTGCCGGCCACCGTTTGCAGGCGCACAGTGTAGATGCCGGGGGCCAGGCTGGGTAGGGCCAGCGTGTGTACCGGCTGGGCGCCGGCGGCCAGCGTCTGGCGGGCTACCTGCTGCCCCAGCGCATTCAGCACCGACACCTCCACGGCTTGCTGGGCGAGGGCAGCGGGCAATCTCAGCGCGAGGCTGCCGCCGTGGCTGGGGTTGGGGTAGAGGGCTACCTGCTGGCTGATGGCGGCCGAAGCTGTGCCCAGGGCCTTACTGGTGCTCAGCACCAGCGTGAAGCGGCCCGTAGCGGCGCTGGGGTTCAAACTCAGCGTATAGCCAGTGGGCTGGCTCAGGTCGAAGAGGGTGTTGGTTTGCGCGTCGCGCAGGTAGGCCCGGATGCCGGCCGGCAGGTTCAGTAGCTCGGTGGCCCGCAGGGTGTAGGTGCCGGCCTGGGTGGCTTGCACGCGCAGCGGCACCAGCACATCGGTGTTGCCGAGAGTGGGCAGAGCATTGATGGAGAGCAACGTAGCCCCTACTTCGCTGGCCAGCACCGAGGTGCCACCGGCTATTTTGTAGGCATCGGCGGCGGCATCGAAGCCGGTGGTAGCCGTGATTGCGCTGGGGAAGTAGACTATCATTTCGTCGGCTGCGCCGGTGGCATCGCGCAGGTCGAGGCGCACGAGCGGGTCGGTGCCGGTGGTGGTGCGCTGGAAGGTGGGGTTGACGTAGGTGGTGGCGCGGGCCGCGTTGGCAAAGCTGAGGCTACCCGCCGTGCTGGCCGAGGTGGTGCGCACGAAAAAGCCCTGCATGGCAGCCAGCATGTTGGTGCCGCCGTTGGTGCTCACGCCCGTGGTGGGCACGTAGCTAGAGTAGCGCCCGGCGTAGGGGCCGGTAGCCTGCGACACGTACAGCGTCGCATCAAGGCCGCTGGTCGTCACGGCATCCCAGTTCAGGGGCGCCGGGTAGGGGTTGCCGAGCAACTGCCAGCCGGCATCGGTCTGGGTGCCGCGCGTTAGGTTGGTCATGCTCATTGCGCCGTTGTTGAGCGTGCCTGTCAAACTCACGGTTTCCGTGCTGGGGATGTTCACGGTGTAGCCCTGGCCGGGAGCTAGGGCCGAGTTGAGAGCGGCCGGCGACTCCCAGCCGAAGTTGAAGTCGGCGGTGGTGGCGTTGGTGCTGGCCAAGCGGCTGGTATTGTAGTCAAATACTGTGGGGAAGGGCGTGACGGCGTAGGGGTTAGGGGCCGTGTTGTAGAGGCTGTTCACCGTCGGCGAGAAGTTGGCAGTAGCCAGGTCGCTCACCACCGAGCCGCCCATAGGCGACGAGTACTGGCGGTAGCTGGTGCCGTTGTAGCTTGGCGTAATGTAGCGCTGCATGGTGGCGTTGCCGACTACCGTGCCGCTAGCGTTCACCACCATCGCGGTGCCGGTGGCATCGGAGAGCAGCGTGAAGGCGTTGCTGTTCGTAGTCAGGTTGCCGTTGAGCGTCAGCATCTGGCGCACTTTGGCCGGAGCCGCGAGGCTTACCGTGGCAGTGCCCACCGTGAGGTTGGGGAAGGTGGTGGCCGTGGTGCCGCCGATGGTTTGGGTGGCGGTGCCACTCATGGCTACTGTGCCGGTGCCGGCTACCGAACCACCGTTGTTGGTGAGGTTGCCGGTGAGGGTGAGCACGGCATTGGTGGTGAGCACGGGGGAGAGCACGGTGCTGGTGCCCGGCGTGGTGGTGGCACCCAGCGTAATACTGCGGGCCGTGAGGGCGCTGGTTACCGTGGGCTGGTTGGCGGCGTAGCCGGGGAAGTAGAAATCATCGGCAGCCGTAGGCAGGGTGTAGGTCGAGGCCGACGACACCACGGAGTTAGCGGGCTTGTTGGTGTTGGTTATCCAGTTGGTAGCCACCGACACGTCGCCGCTGGTGTTGCCGGTCCACATGGGGCCGGTGTAGGCGCTGGCCACGTAGTTGCGCAGCCACACCATGGCCGGGCGCTCGGTGTTGTCGGAGTTGATGAGGTTGTCGCCCTGCGCCGTGCGCCAGTGGCCTACGCGGAAGCCCCACAGGGTGATGCCCCGCACGGCCGGATTCTCCCAAAACAGCGGAAACACCCGCTGGTAAGTCGTCACCTGCGCGGCATCGGTAGCGGCGTCGAGGTCAAATTCGGTGATGTAGAGCGGCAGGTTGGTCGAAGCCAGGGTAGCCATATTGGCCTGAATGGTGGCCGTCGAGGTAGTATTGAGCGAGAACGCGTGGCCCTGAATGCCGATGCCGTCGATGAGGCTCCCGCCCGGCTGCGTCTTGAGCAGCATGGCCATGTCGTAATACTTCTTGGCGCTGTTGCCGTCGTTTTCTACGCTGTACTCGTTGAGCATCAGCTTGGCATTGGGGAAATACTGGCGGGCCAGCTGGAAGGAAGTTACTATCCAGTCGTAGCCCGTTGTGCCCGTACCGCCCAGCGCATCGATGTAGCCACCGCCGGCCGGGTCGGCTGCCCCGGTATTGCCCGTGGTAATGAAGCCCGTGGGCGGCGTGTGAATGGGCTCGTTCACCACGTCGATGAAGTCGATTTTCTTGCCGGCAAAGTGCACGGCCAGCGCATTAAACCAGATTTTGATTTCGGCCAGCTGGTCGGTCTGCGAGAGGCTTTTTATCCAGGTGGGCTGCTGCGAGCCCCATATCAGGGTGTGCAGCCGGAAAGGGCCACCCGACTTCACCGAGCGGTTGTAGGCCGAGTCCAGGTCGACGAAGTTGAAGGTGCCGCGGGTGCCTTCTACGCTGCTCCACTTGCCGCCGTTTTCGGGCGTCACGGCATTCCAGTAGTCGGTGAAGTAGCCCGACTGCGCCGTGCTGTAGGCGCTGCCCAGATACTTGGGCTTGCCGGCTGCCAGCGGGGCGTAGGCTGGCACAAAGGCCACCGGCGCGGTGGTAGTGCCTTGCGAGCCGTTGTCGAGCTGGGTAGCCGTGAAGTAGAGGCTGTGGTCGCCAAACACGAACTTGTCAATCAGAAAGCCATCTTCCCGGGCCCCAATCTGGAGCGTTTGGGTGAGGCTGCCGGCCGGCACTGTATAAGGGACGCCCGTGCCGGTGTTGGTAAACTTCGACATGTTCAGCCACTTCCACTGGCTGGTGCCCGCCGAGCCTTCGCCGTCCACGGCCAGGCCATTGCTGGCGTTGTAGCCGCGGGTGTTCAGGTTGTTGCAGTTTATCCAGTCGCCGCCGGTGGCTACGCCCTTGGTGCCGAAGCCGTTGGGCACGAAGTAGCTATCATCATCAGCTCCCCCGTTGGTGGTGCCCACCCACACGCGGGCGTACAGGTCGTAGACCCCAGCGGCCGGAAACGTGACGCTGTAGGTAAGTACCCGCGCGGCCGTGCCCGGTGAGGTGCCGCCAGCGGTGCTCAATGTGGTGATGTAGGTAGCAGCCGGCACGTTGCCGGCAGCGGCTTTGGTGGCCACTTGCCAGTCGCCGGTAGTAGAGCCGGCCAAGGGCGTTGTGGGGTTGGTAGAGGTACCGGTTTCGGCCTCCACTAACACCGGCGCATTCTGGGCCGAAAGGGTGAAGTGACTGCCGAGTGCGGCCACCAGCGCAAGTACTATGCGTTGAGGTTTCTTCATAATGAAGAGGGTATTGGGTGGGAAAAGTAAGCGAAGGGCGCAGGCAGAAACAGCTGGCCAACACCTTAAAATTACTCGCCACTCCAAAATTTAACCTACTGCTTTGCAGGCAATTACGCAAAATAAAAGTCGCAAACGTTTGTGATAGCAACCGTAAACGTTTGTGATAGGAAAGAATATTTCCGGTTGCTCAGCTACGTTTCGCTACCCAAGCGCCACAGTAGCCGGGCGGGCCTTTTTGCACTAAAAGCTAAGCAAAACGTGGGCCTTGGTAGTCCTTCGCTTCCAGCCCAGGCACTTACCTGCTGACGAGAAATTTAGCTTGTTCCCATTTTTTGCCCGTGAAGAATTTCAAAAAATAAATTCCGGTGGGAAAGCTGCTCAGCTGGATGGTTGCTTTGTTGTGAGCCGGAGCCGCCCGGAGCACTATTTTACCGGTCACATCGGTGATAAATAGTTCGGTTATCTCTCCTTCCACCTCTACGTGCAGCACATCCGAGACAGGATTTGGATAACACTTCCAGGAGTATATTTTTCCTCGCTGAGCGGTGTTGGTCGCAACCGTTGCCGTGTCTACTACCTGCTGGTAGTGGCCGGATAGCTTACGGGCTTTGCGGGCCCTGCTGGCTTGCAGGGCCTGGCAGTCGGTGGTGTAGGCGTACTTGGCAATAAGCCTGACCAGCAGCGTATTGAGCCTTCCTACGTCGAACTTGTCGGTGGTCGGCTTGATATGGGCATTGCCCACGCCACTGTCATCGGTTAGAAACACGTAGGTGCCGTTGGTGGCCAGGGCCATCGACCGCATCAGGTATTCCGTGCTTTTGTCGGTGCCACTGGCTGCAATAGGAATGATGCGGATGCCTTTGGACGCTGCTTTTCGGATGGACTGTTGCAGCGAGGCCATTACCTGCGGGTTTTCATGGGGCGGCGCGTCCAGAATCAGAAACAAGAGCCGGGCCTTGGCTTGGTCGGTCCAGGCGAGTTCGTCCACCGCCACGGCCAGGGCTTGGTCGACAGCTTCGGGAATGTCTCCCCCGCCACCGGCTCGCTGGTTGCGGATAAAGTCCAGCGTTTGCTCCATGTTGGCGCTGAGAGGGGTTGTCCGGGTCACGTACTCATCTCCGGCATCGCGGTAAAAAACGCTACCCAGGTGGAGAGTGGAGGAAGCCAGCGAGTCCTTCGCTTGCGTGATAACGTCCTGAAGTTCAGCTTGCAGGTACTGGATTTCATCGCTCATCGAGCTGGTGGCGTCTACCACAAACGCAATATCTATTACCGACGGTGCCCGGCATGGCTGCTGCACCCGCAGCAAGTTGATGCCGTCGTGAAAGACCGTGGGGTGGCTCACCGAATAGGTTTTTCCCCCCACCACTGCTTGTAAGGAAGCAACTTTTCTTCCCGCCGCCGCGGTGAACAGGCCGTTCCAGAGCTCGCATTTGCCGGTGTTGTCGCTCTGGGCCTGCCAGAGCAGCGAATCCCGGCTGTCTTTCAACAGCACGGTGGCCCCCACCACGGGAAAGCCGTCTTCGGTCACTAGCTGCGTCGAGTAGCGTTCCAGGGGGCTGATTTGCCAGCGTTGGCGCCATTCGCTCAAGTCCTTTTGGGCGATGTCCGGCCACAGCGTCCATTTGCCGAAATCGTTGACTTCCCCGGCGGTGAGAATCCCCGCGCCGACTCGCGTTCCGCTTGGGGTGGCTTTGGCTATTCCGTCGGCGCTGGGTGAAATGGAAATGCCAGCGGCTGCCCCGCTTAGCAGGGCCCCCTCCGGCGCTTCGCTCGACAAGGTACTGGTGGAATAGGCGGCGCCACTCACGCTCTGTTTACGAGCGACAGCGTGCCCCACGACTACCACCTCGGAAAGCGACCTCGCGTCTGCTTGCAGCAACACCACCAGGGAGCCTGCTTTTTTGGTGATGACCACTTCCCTGGCTACGTAGCCAAGTAGCAAAACCCGCAGGCGGGGGGCGGGGCCGGTAGTCACGAGCGTGAAGCGGCCCTGCGGGTCGGTCGAGGCCCGGTGGGAAGTACCCTTCTGCACAATACTGACGCCGGGAAGAGCCATTCGGTTGGCTTTGGCCCGCACCACTCCCCGCACGGTAAAAGACTGGGCGCAGCCGAACAAGGGACTCAGGAGCAGGGTGAGGAGCAGCAGTGTTTTCATAAGGGTGCCGGGCTAGGTGCATTAAGTGAGAAAGCCTCTTCCGGGAGCCTCACCTCGCAGGGATTGGATGCCGCGAATACCCCTTTTGCATATTGCCGCCCGAAAATTATCGGTAATCCCTTCCTTGACAGTGCATTCCAGGTAGTGGCGCATACTTTACTACTATTGCGCCGGGCGGGAAGTAGCGCTCAGCTTTAGCTTGGCGCATCGCCGCAGCGCGGCGAATCCGGCACCGCGCCGCTTACCGCAACTGCCCCAGACGCGAGCTTCGCCGCTACGCGGCGATGCGCCAAGCTAAAGCTGAGCGCTACTCCCCGCCCGGCGTAACAGCAGGTACCAGACCAAACGCTTCGCCGCTTGCGCTCGGCTGGCAGTGCGGTTTCTGAGCCACCTTTGCTTATGTATTTGCACGAGCGTTTAGCAGGCTGTATCCTGGGCGGGGCTATTGGGGATGCCTGGGGTAGCGGGCAGGAGAACCTGCCCCAACGCCCTCCCGACCGCACGACATTTTATTTGCTCCCGCCGCCTGTGCGGGCACCTCGGTGGCAGCTGACCGATGACACGCAGTTGACTCTGGTCACGCTCGAAGCCCTGTGCCGGGAGCCGGCGCTCTCCCCGGCGCACCTCGCAACGTGCCTGGTCGAGGCCTATAGCTAGGGCCACTTCACGGGCCTGGGCGCCAGCACGCTACAGGCGTTGCGAGCCTTGCAGGTAGGTGGGCACTGGAGCCAGGTGGGCCGCACGGGAGAGTATGCGGCCGGGAACGGAGCAGCTATGCGTAGCGCCCCTTTCGCCTTTTGGGCGCAGGTGGGCCGGGCGGAGCTGCGCACGTTCTGCCGCCTCACCCACCACCATGAGGAAGCCTACGTTGGGGCACTAGCCATCGTGCTAGCCATCCGGGCGGTTTTGAGCGGGCAATGGACGGGGGCAGAGCCGCTGCCAGAGCTGCTGGTGGCCCAGCTACCCGATACCCGGGTGCGGGACCGGCTGCTGACTATTCAGGCCCTACCGGGGCGGCCCACCATTGCCGAGGTAGCCCAGCTGGGAACCAGCGGGTATGTGGTAGACTCGGTCCCGTTTGCCTTGTTCTGCGCGTCGCAAGTGCGGCAGCTAGGCTTTACCCCTATGCTGGCCGCGATTATAGCCGCAGGCGGCGATACAGACACCAATGCTTCTCTGGCGGGCCAGGTAGCAGGAACGCTGCTGGGGCAGGCGCAGCTGCCACCCGCCTTGCGGCGGCAGCTCACGCAAGTCGATGGTTACGCGGAGGTAGCGCGTGTCGTGCAGCTGGCGCAAGCCCAGCTAGCATAACCAGCACGTACAACGTGTAGTAGCAGGCCGTTGCCAGTACGTAGTAGGGCTTCCATTTACCTAACTGCTGTTGTGCAGTTCATAAAACAGAGAAAAAAGCTGTTTTTGACCGGCCTGCTTACTGGGGAAGCTTACCGCATTGGCGGCTCCTCAGTGTGCGGGTAGTCTTTCACCGTCTTCTTACTTGCGAACAGGCTCCCAGCCAATGCTACCGGCGAAAATGGTTTTCAGGGTGTACTGCCGGGCTTCTTTGGCCGTGAGCTGATGGGCCCATTTCACCCGGCCGGTGGTGGCGGCGCCGGGGCCGGTGGAATTGTATTCGGCATAGTAGGCCGTTTTTTCGTTGGTGGGTTCGCGCCAGTTTTCCCAGCCTTCGGGCCGGATGTGGGCACCCATTTCGGTGTAGAGAAACACCGTGCGGGCGTGGGGCCGCCAGGGCCGGCCGAGGTACACTTTTTTGGCTTCGGGCGCGGCCGTTAAGGTGCAGTTGAGGAACACCAGGCCAAACGCCTGCCGGGGCCACGTCGAGGCTGCCGTAATGTAGGAGTCGACTTTGCTGAAAATGGTGCAGCGGTCGAACACGGCCGTGCTGGAGCCAAAAATAAAGTCCGTGGTGCCCTCAATGTAGCAGTCCTGGTAATACTGGCGGCTGTTCTCGACGGCCAGAAACAGCGTGTCCTGGTTGCCCAGCAGCCGGCAGTGGCGGAAGGTAGCGCGGTCGCCCTCTACGTGCAGGGCCACGGCCTGGCCCACGCGCCCGGCCGAGTTTTCGAAGGTGATGTTTTCGGCCGTGAAGTCGTTGGCTTCCACCCGCACCGTGGCCGAGGTGTAGGTGCTGTGCCTGGCAGCATCGCCCGAGTAGTCGCCGAAGCTGATAATGGTGCCTTCCACGCTTTCGCCCAGTAGCGTGAGGTTGGTTTTCTGGGGAGGCACCAGCAGCTTCTCGTGGTAAGTGCCGTTTTTGACGAAGATGGTGGCCGGCACCTGCATAAAGTCACGCACGGCCATCACAGCCTCCTGAATGGTGCGGTAGTCGCCCGAGCCGTCGGCGGCCACGGTCAGGCGTATCGGTACCAGGAAGGTTTCTTTTTTGGTAGGGGCCGCCGCAGCCGCAGGCGCTACCTGGGCATACAAGCTGGCCGATGCCAACAGCAGGCCACTGGTTAGCAACAGGTTATGAAAAAGCGTTCGGAGCATAAAAGTGGCAGTGGTTTCAGTGCGGGCAAGTGGATGACTGTTGCTTACGGGGTAATGGGCCGGGCGTCCTTGCCGCTGAGGTTGGCAAGTGGCCCAGCAGGCTTGACCAGGTGCTTCGAGGCCCCGCTTAGTGGAAAGAAACACGTTATTTTTTCTCGGTCAGAAAGCCCATTTCCAGCAGCCAGGCTTCGCAGAGCGTCGGCCATTGGCTGGTGGAGCCGGGGTTGTTGCGCAGGGCAATGGCGTGGCCGCCCTGCGGGAAAATATGCAGGCTGCCGGGTACGTCGTGCTCCACCAGGGCCTGGTAAAAGAGCAGGCTGTTGCGCTGATTCACAGTCGGGTCGTTGGCCGCGTGTACCAGGAAGGTGGGCGGCGTGGCGGCCGTTACGTGCAGCTCGTTGGAGAACTTTTGCAGCAAGTCGGCCGGCGGGTTTTTGCCCAGCAGGTTGTCGCGGCTGCCCAGGTGGGCATACTGGCCCATGCTGATAACGGGCGATACCAGCACCATAAAATTTGGCGCAAACGGCAGCCGGTCGAGCGAGTCGCCCACAGCCGAAACGTCTTCCGGGTGCGTACCGAGCATGCTGGCCACATGCCCACCAGCCGACTCTCCCATGACGCCGATGCGGGCGGGGTCGAGCTTCCACCCGGCAGCGTGGGCCCGAATCAGGCGCATGGCCCGCTGGGCGTCCTGCTCGGGACCAATGCTGCGGTCCTGCAAGTCGGGGGAGGTAGGCAGGCGGTAGTTTAGCACAAACGCCGAAACGCCCATAGTGTTAAACCACTTGGCGAGCTGCGTGCCGCCTATCAGGTACGTGAGCTTGGCGTAGCCGCCGGGCGGGCAAATGAGCACGGCACAGCCTTTGTTTTCCTCTTTGGAGGTAAAAAAGGCGTACATGCCCGGCGTGCCGACTTGCAGAATTCGCTCGTTCTCTATCTTGTCGGCTAGCTTAAGGCCCTTGGAGTTGGGCATTTTCTTGCCCGGCCACAGCGGGAGGAATTCCTGGGCCCGGGCTGGCAAAGCGCCCACGCCCAACCAACCCAGCAAAAGAAAGCGAAAGCAGTAGTTCATATCAGCCAGAACGAAATAGCAGCAGCTAAAGGTGAGAAAAGTAGCGCGAAGCTTTCGCCTGGCAGCGATGCGCGAAGTGAAAGCTCCGCGCTACTCTCCCGCCTGCGTAACGTCAGCAGATAACCAGCGCTAGCCCCAAATCAGCACGAGCGTGCCGCCGATAATCATCGCCGCACCCAGGCCCGCGTGCCAGGTCAGCTTTTCGCCCAGAAACACTACCGACAGCCCAATGGCGATGGCCACGCTGAGCTTATCGACGGGAGCCACCTGCGAGACTTTGCCCAGCTGCAAGGCGCGGAAGTAGAATATCCACGACAAGCCCGTAGCTACCCCCGACAAGCCCAGGAAAATGAGGTTGGTGCGCGTGAGCAGGTTAATTTTTTCCAGCCCGCCCTGAAAGTACACGATGCCCCAGGCCAGCAGCAAAATAACCACCGTGCGGATGGCCGTGGCCAGGTTGGAGTCGACGCCCTTGATGCCGATTTTGGCCAGAATGGCGGTGAGGGCGGCAAACAGGGCCGAAAGCAGGGCGTAAATCCACCACATAGTAAGTAGCTGAAAGTGAAATACTAAAATCCTGGCCGGGCACCCCAGGGCATCTATGTAAGCAGGCCGGTTATTTCCCGAATTCCAGCACCCGGAACGTGCCGGGCAAGATGCCGGGGCGGGGGTGCGGGCGCTCAGTGGTGGCGGCCGGGGCGGGGCCCAGGTCGGCGGTGCAGGTGAAGAGGTGGTGCGTCCGGGAGTCTTCGGCCACAGTGCGGGCCCCTTTGGCGGTGGGCACGGTAGCTACCACCGTGTATTTGGTGGGCGAGTCCTGGTGGATAACGGTGAGGGTGCCGGTGCCGCCGTTGCTGGTGATGATGTTGCCGGTGGTGGGGTCGAAGGCCGCCCCATCTACCCCCTTGCCGATGGGCAGCACGGCCACTTGCCGGCCGGTCTTGCTGTCGGTTACCACCAGCTTCTCGTTGGCGCAGCCGCTGAATAAGCGGCCCGCCTGGGGGTCGTAGGCCAGCCCGGTGGGCTCCTCGCCGGGGGCCAGGGGGTAGCGGTGCAGCACGGCCAGGGTGCGGGCATCGAATTCTACCACCTCGCTTTTGTTCTCGATATTGACAAAAATATGGCCTTTGCCGTCGGTGACGGGCATTTCTACATCGCCGCCCAGCTCCACCGTGCCCACTACTTTATCGGTGGCGGCATCGATAACCGTGCTCTTGCCGCCGTCGTTGCTGAAGGCAAACACGCGCTTCGAGAAGGCATCGTAAAACACCGCGTCGGGCTTGGGGCCGGTGGGAATGGTGCTGAGCGTTTTCAGGGTTTTCAGGTCGAAGACCACGCAGGTATTGGTGCGCCCGCAGGTGATGTAGCCGTGGCCGGTGCCGGGCACTACCACAATGCCGTGGACGCCCGGCGTGTTGGCCACCGTGCCAATAACCTTTTTGCTCTTCAGGTCGAGCACCTCCACCTGCGTACTGTGCGACACGTAGAGGCGCTCGCCGGCCGGGTCCACGTAGAGGTAATCCCAGCCGCCCTCGCCGCCAATGGGCAGGGTGGCGAGCAGGCGGTAGGGCGCGGCGGCCGTTTGGGCCCCGGCGGCGGGGGCCAGCCCAAGCAGCGCCAGCGCCAGCGGCGCGGCCAGAAACAGATTTTTCATCAGTAAGGAAGGAAAGGGTAAAGCAGGAATTAAGCGGGTTCTTTGGCCGAAACCGGCTCGGCGGGTTGGGGCCGCAAGGTGGCGTAGCCGACCAGCCCCACCAGCAAGCCGAGCAGGATGAGCGAGGAGCCCTGCGTGCCAAAGCCCAGCCCGTTTTTGGCCACCGGCTTGGTGAGCAAGTCGCCAAACGTGGCCCCAAAAGGCCGGGTGAGCACAAAGGCCACCCAAAACAGCAGCACCGCCGAAATGCGCGTGGCGTAGTGGGCCAGCACCACCAGCGCCAGCAAGCTACCAATGAGCAAGGCCCCGCCGCCGAAGCCCAGGCCCGAGTCATCGGCCAGGAAATCGCCCAGGGCCGTGCCCAGGGTGTTGGAGAATAGGATGGCCGCCCAGTAAAACAGCTCGCCCCGGCGGGTGCTAATCTCGCTCACGGAAAGCGACTTTTCGGTGAGCCGCCACAGCCCCAGCACCACGGCCAGAATGGTAAGCAGGATGGCCGAGCCCGTGGCGTAGCCCAGCCCGAGGGTGCGGTCCATGTAGTCGGACATGGTGGTGCCCGCCGTGCTGGTAGCCAGAATCACGGCCCAGTACAGGGCGGGAATGTAGCGCCGGGCGGCCAGCTGCCCGGCCAGCGTAACCAGGAAAAACCCGATAAACAACAGCGAGCTGAGCCCGTAGCCCACGTTCAGGGTTTGGGCCAGCAGGTCGCCGCCGGTTTCGCCCAGCGTGGTGGCGCAGATTTTCATCACCCAGAACAGCAGGGTAACTTCGGGTATTTTCTTCATCGGAGGGTATCTAGGAGAACGTCATGCTGAGCTTGTCGAAGCAGCTCGCGTGGCTGGTAATTTAATCGTTCACTGAGGCAAGCGAGATGCTTCGTCCCTGGCTTGATGCGCCACATGTTCGGCCTGACGTTCTCTTAAAGCAAACTAATTCTTCCGCCCTACTTAGCTTATCGGGTCAGCGGCCAGCGTGCTACGTATCTGGTCGAAATTAATCAATCAGCACGTCATACTGAGCAAAGCGAAGCATCTCTACCGCTTTGTTGAACGGTGTGGATGAAGCGGTAGAGATGCTTCGCTTTGCTCAGTATGACGTGCTGATTGTCTACTTATATTTAGTGCAAGCACTTACATTAATTAACCAGATAAAGAGCAGATTGTCCCAAACGCACCGGGCAAATATTTTGTAAATCTGAATGTTAGCAAAAAACAGCTGCGTCAATCAAGAGAATTAGCGCGAAGCGAAGCTCGCGTTCGCTCCGTACTGGTTTACTGCGCTAAGCGGCTTTAGAGCGAATTGCAGGCTGACGTACGCGCTGTAGCGACGCATCTTTGCGTCTCGTCGTTGTTTAATATGCTCATTTCCAAAACGTTCAACGACGAGACGCAAAGATGCGTCGCTACAACGCCTTGTACACTGCTGTGGAAATTGCTTTAAGCGGTGCGGTACCGGATTCGCCGCGTGGCGGCGATGCGCGAAGCAAAAGCTTCGCGCTACTTCCCGCGCCTGCGTAACGTCAATTAGCAAGAGGAAAAGAAGTGTCCAGCGTTGAAAATTCCAGGGTTTGTAGGCGCAATTTCCGCTCATTAAGGAAAGAGAAAGGGGCAGTTTAGCAGTGCCCTCCCTCAAATCAAGGGTATTGAAACATACCTTTGCCTCCTCTTACGCCCGGGCCCTGCGCTCGCGATGAAGCCGCTATGCCCCTCCTTTTCGAGCTGGTCCAGCCGGCAGCTGGTTCAGGCCGCAGACAATGGCTGGCTCGCTGGCTGCTGGGCGCGTTGCTGCTGCTACCTGGGTTTGCGTTCGCCGGCTCCAGCCCGCCCGCCCCCCGCCCCCGGTGGCCCACCGACTCGCTGGGCCGACTGTTGGCGTACGTGCGCCTGGCGGATGAATTTCGGGCCCGGCACCGCCCCGACTCGGTCGCCCGCTACCTAGGGCGGGCTTGGCGGCTGGCCGGGGCCCGGCAAGGGCAGCAGCAGCCCGTAGCGGTGATAAAGCTGGCCAAAGACCTGGCCGAGCAGCACTACGCCCAGGGCAATTACGACAGCACGCTCTACTACTACCAGCGGGCGGCCCGGCAGTTTCGGGCGGCGGGCCTCGACAGCAGTATGGGGCCGGCCCCGACTACGGCCCGGCCCACCGACCCGCACTGGGCAGACAGGGCCCTGCTGGCCGGTATCCTGGCCAATTCCGGCTCGGCCTGCCGCGCCCAGGGCCGCCTGCCCCTGGCCATGCGCTACTACGAGCGGGCCCGCCGCCTCTTCCAGCAGCACGGCATCCTGAGCGGCATGGGCTGGACGCAGTGCCTGATTGGCGAAACCTACGCCGCGCAGGGCAGCTACCCGCAGGCCGAGCGTGCCTACGAGCAGGCGCTGGCTACCTACCGCCGCTACGGGCAGCAGCAGGCCGACCGGGGGCCAGCCGGGGGAGCACTGGCCGACGTGCTGCTCCACTACTACCTGCCCTTGCTGCTGGAGGGCCACAGCCGCCAGCCGGCCGCCTACGCCAGCGCCCTGGCCGCCGAGGCCAGCGACTGGCTGCAAGCCGGCACGCCGCCCGCCGAGCTGCGCACCGACCATAACATCGCCCTGCTGCTCACGCGCCTGAACTTGGTGCCGGCCCAGTTGGCGCTGCAAGCCGGCACGCCCGCCGCAGCGGCCCCCTGGCTGCGCCGCGCCCGCGCCTGGCTGCGCTACGGGGCCTCGGCCGACACCACGGTGGCCGGCTGGCCGGGCCGCGACCTGCCCTACGCCGAGGCGCGGGCCCTGACCCTGGGCCTGAGCGCCTGGCAGCAGTACCCCGCCCACCCCGAGCGCGCCCGCCTCCTGTTGGCCGAGGCCGTGGCCTTGCTCAGCCAAAACCCCCGCACCGCCCCCCAGCCTAAGCCCCGCCAGACCCTGGCGGGCTTCGCCCTGGCCATGGGCGAGCCGGGCCCCGCCCTGGCCCTGCTGCGGCCCCTGCTGCGGGGCTACCAACAGTCGGGCAGCCTGCTGCCCCTGAGCCAGGTTACCGAGCTGCTCACTCAGGCCTATGCCCAGGCTGGCCGCTACGACAGCGCCTACACCTACGCCCGCCGCACCCAGGGCCTCACCGACACGCTGCGCCAGGCCCAGCAGTTCGCGGCCCTGGCCGCGAACGAGAGCCGGTTTCGCGCCCGCGAGCAGGCCGCCCAAATTGCCCGCCTCACCGAGCGAGCGAGCGAGCAGGCCCGCCGGGTGCGCCAGGCCGCCGTCGGGGCCGGGCTGCTGGCCGGGCTGGCGCTGGCCATTTTGCTGGCCCTGCGCACCACCCGCCGCCTGAACGGGCGGCTGGCCACCCAAACCACCCAGCTGCAGGCCCAGGCCGAGCGCCTACAAACCCAGGCCCGGCGCCTGAGCGAGCTGGACGTGGCCAAAGACCAGTTCTTCGCCAATGCCAGCCACGAGCTACGCACCCCGCTCACGCTGGTGCTGGCCCCGCTCGAAACCGTACTGAACACCCCGGCGCAGAAGCTGCCGGCCGCCGTGCGCGCGCCCGTGGCCCTGGCCCACCGCCAGGCCCGCCGCCTAAGCGAGCTGATTGACCGCATCCTGGATTTGACCAAGCTCCAGGCCGGCCGCCTCGCCGTACAGGCCGCGCCCACGGCCGTGGCCCCGCTGCTGCGCCGGGTGGTGGGGCAGTTTGCGCCGCTGGCCGCCGCCCGTGGCCTGGCTTTGCACGGGGCCGAACCCCTACCCGAGGGGCTGCACCTGCTGCTGGATGCCGACAAGGTAGACCAGATTCTGACCAACCTGCTCAGCAACGCGCTCAACCACACGCCCGCCGGCGGCACGGTGGCCCTGACGGCCGCCCTGCCCGCCGCCGATGGCAGCTACACCCTGACCGTGCAGGACACCGGCCCGGGCATTGCGCCGGCCGAGCAGGAGCGGGTGTTCGAGCGCTTCTACCAAAGCCCGCAAAACCAGGCGCAGGGCGGCACCGGCCTGGGCCTGGCCCTGAGCCGCGAGCTGGCCGAGCTACTGGGCGGCACCCTCACGCTGGCCAGCGTGCCGGGGCAGGGCGCGGCGTTTACGCTACGCTTGCCAGGGGAGGAGTTAAGAGTTGAAAGTGAAGAGTTAAGAGTTGAGGGGGAAGCTGCGGGAGGCGATGAACAGGTCGAAACGAGCCCAAAAGAGGCTGCGACGCTGGTACCCCGCACCCCAGCCGCCACCCTCCCAACTCTTAACTCTCAACTCTTAACTCTTAACTCCCCCAAGCCCCGCGTGCTGGTGGTGGAAGACGAGCCCGACCTGCGCGACTACCTGCGCGAGCTGCTGAGCCCGGCCTGCGAGGTGCTCACCGCCGCCGACGGGCAAGAGGCGCTGGAGGTGCTCAGCCGCGAGGCGCCCGTCGACCTCATTACCACCGATGCCATGATGCCGCGCCTGAGCGGCACCGAGCTGCTGGCCCGCCTGCGGGCCGACCCCGCCCGCGCCGGGCTACCGGTGCTCATGCTCACGGCCCGCGCCGATGCCACCCACCGCCTGGCGGCCCTCACCGTGGGCGTCGACGACTACCTCACCAAGCCCTTTTCCCCGGCCGAGCTGCTGGTGCGGGTGCAGGTGCTGCTGGCCCGCCACGCGGTGCGCCGCCAGTTTGCTGCCCTGCCCGAAGAGACCCCGGATGAGCCGGCCGCCACCGCTACTTCGGTAACTCCGGCCGCGCCGGAAACCGGCGTGGCCGAAGCCCCGGCCCCGCCCACCGACGCGGGCGAGCAGCTGGCCGAGTGGCAGGCGCAGGTGGCCGCGCACCTGGCCGACGAGCAGTTTGGCCCGGCCGAGCTGGCCCGCCTGCTGGCCGTGAGCGAGCGCACCCTCTACCGCCGGCTGGGCGAGCTGGCCGGCCTTTCGCCGGCGGCCTGGCTGCGCGAACTGCGCCTGCACCAGGCCCGGCAGCTGCTCGAAGCCGGCGGCTTCGGCACGGTGGCGGCGGTGGCCGGGGCGGTGGGCTTTGCCTCGGCCAAGCACTTCAGCAACCTCTACGCCGAGCGGTTTGGCCGCCGGCCCAGCGACTACCGCTCGCCCAAAGCCTAGCGCTTGGGCCGGGCCGAGCGACCTCGTGGGCCGGCGGCCGGTTTTGGCTGGCAACTGAAAAATTCGGTCAGTCGCTGGCCAAACAGGGATAAATCCCTGCCAAAATGCGAAAAAAGGGGAACGCGGGCGAAGATTGGCAGGGATAGACCCCTGTTTTGATGCGGGACGCGGGAATTTTGTGGGCTGCTACCGGCCGGGCCGACTGCGCGCTTTCGGGTGGAGCAGCGGGTGCGGCCAGGGGCCGCCCGGCGGGCGCGTACGCGCCACTGGCCAGTTTCCACTATTCCCAAGCTACTGTTATGATGAGCCATTTTTTCCTGTTACTTCGGGTGCTGGCTGGCCGCCGGCCCGCCCGGGCGACCCGCCCGGGCCAGGCCTTCGCGCTGCTGGCGTTGCTGCTGGCCGCCCCGCTGCTGGGCCGGGCGCAGTACTCGGCGGTAACCTTCGACCCCAAGGACATCACCGTTAACAGCGCGACGCTGGGCGGCAGGGCTTTCTATAACGGCAACCTCACTAGCCCGAGTGGGATTGCGTACCGGCAGGGGTCGGGCGACCCCACGACGGCCGACATGGTAGCGCCGGTAACGCTATTGCCCACGAATCCTTGCCAGACATGCTACACCGCCGCGGTGCGGGGGTTGCTGCCCGGCAAGCAGTACCAGGCGCGGGCCTTTATCGTGACCCCGACGGGCGAAACCTACGGCGCCACCATAACGTTCGAAACCCCGCCGTTGCCCTACCAGTCCCCGCTGCCCCCCCTGGCCGTGACGCCCGCCGGCCCCCTGGTGCTGGGCGGGGGCGGCACCCTCACCCTGGCGGCCAGCCTCACCCTGCCGGGCTTTAACCTGACCGGCACGGGCTTCGACGGCGAGGTGACGGCCGTGCTCCTGCAGCCCGATGGCAAGGTGCTGGTGGGCGGCAGCTTCACCACCTACAACGACAACCCCACCGCGCCGGCCCGGGTGCTGCGCTTTCTGGCCGATGGCGCGCTCGATGTGGGCTTCAACCCCGGCGGGGCCGGCCCCAGCGGGGCCGTGCGGACGCTGGCGGTGCAGCCCGATGGCAAAATTCTGGTGGGCGGCGACTTCACCACCTACAACGGCACGGCCGCCCCTGGCCGGCTACTGCGCCTTAACGCCGACGGCAGCCCCGATGCCACGTTCAACAGCGGCGGCAGCGGTTTCAATGGTACGGTGAATGTTTTGGTGCGGCAGCCCGATGGCAAGGCGTTGGTGGGCGGCACGTTTACCACCTACAACGGCACGGCCGCCCCCGGCCGGGTGCTGCGCCTCAACGCCGACGGCAGCCTCGATGCCACTTTCAATCACCCCAACGGCCAGGTTGGCATCGGGGCCAACGGCGGTGGGAATAGCGTCGGCGTGAATGCGCTGGTGCGCCAGCCCGATGGCAAGGTGCTGGTGGGCGGTGCCTTTAACACCTACAACAGCGCGCCCGCCCCCGGCCGGCTACTGCGCCTCAACGCCGACGGCAGCCTCGATGTCACTTTCAATCACCCCAACGGCCAGGTTGGCTTCGGGACCACTGGCCCCGTGAACGCACTGCTGCTGCAGCCCAACGGCCAGGTACTGGTGGGCGGCACGTTTACGACCTACAACAGCAATGCCACTGCGCCCGACCGGCTGATGCGCCTCAACGCCGACGGCAGCCTCGATGCCACCTTCAACAGCGGCGGCAGCGGTTTCGACAACGGAGCCAACGGCGTGCGCGTGCTGCTGGTGCAGCCCAACGGCCAGGTGCTGGCGGGCGGCACGTTTACGAGCTACAACGGCGATGCCAGCGCCCCCGACTGCCTGCTGCGCCTCAACGCCGACGGCAGCCTCGACACCGGCTTCAACTACGGGCCCGCGACCGGCATCAGCGGCGTCGTCGGTGGTACGAACCCCTCGCCCGTGAATGCGCTGGCCCTGCAGCCCGATGGCAAGCTGCTGGCGGGCGGCAGCTTTACCACCTACAACGGCAACGCCGATGCCCCCGACAACCTGCTGCGCCTCAACGCCGACGGCAGCCTCGATACCGCGCTCTCGGTCGTCACGGCCGCCGACGGGCTGACCCTTACCTGGAGCACCGGGGCCACCGGGCCGACCCTGGCCGTAAGCCAGCCGGGCGACTACCAGGTGACGGCCACCCGGCAGGGCCGCCTCTACTACAGCCGGGTAGTGCGGGTGAGCGCCCCGCCGGCCACCACGGTGCAGGTGGCGCCGGGCGGCCCGCTGGTGCTGCCCACCGGCGGCAGCATTCCGCTCACGGCCACGGCCACCCGGCCGGGCTTCAACGTGGGCGGCACCGGCTTCAACGGCGACGTGAACGCCGTGGTGCTGCAGCCCGACGGCAAGGTGCTGGTGGGCGGCACCTTTACCACCTACAACGGCGCCCCTGTTCCCAACGGCCTGGTGCGCCTCAACCCCGACGGCAGCCTCGATACGGGCTTCACCTCCGGGCTTGCCGGCCCTACCCCCAAGGTGCACGCCCTGGCCCTCCAGGTTGATGGCAAGATAGTGGTGGGCAGCGCGGTGCAGGTGGCCGGTTCCGCCGGTGCCGCATACAGCAGCACTACCGGTCCGGTCACCCTGGTGCGCCTCAACCCCAACGGCAGTCTCGATACGAGTTTCACCGTTGGCAGGGCTTTGATAGCTCGTATTAGCCAAGACCTTAGCAATTATAATACTCAAACTGGTGCATACGAGCTGTTGTTTATATATGACAACATCGCCTGTATCTATTCACTGGCCATCCAGCCCGACGGCAAAATTGTGGTGGGCGGTAAATTCAATTCCTACAATGGAGATTTCCGCCAGCAAAATGTGCGGCGCCTCAACCCCGATGGCAGCCTGGATGCGAGCTTTAACTATGGCGGCAACGGTGTCTCCCTGGTATTAACGCAGGGTGGCGTCAGTGACCAGCTGGAGTTCGTGCGCGCGGTGGCACTGCTGCCCAACGGTAAAATTGTGGTGGGGGGGAATTTCAACACCCTCAATGGCCAAAAGGTGTGCCGGAGCCTGCTGGTCCTGAACGACGACGGCACCCGCGATTATGGCTTCAACCTGGGGTATAGTGTGAACGGCAGCGGCGGAATTATGCATTTTGACTACCCTGAAGACGCCGGCCTCGTGTGGGCGCTGGCCGTGCAGCCCGACGGCAAAATCCTGGTGGGCGGGCAATTCCAGCAGTGGAATAACTCAGCGAGTTCTGGGATTACAGCGAACCGGCTGGTCCGGCTCAACCCAGACGGCACGTACGATGCCAGCTTTTACCCGCCCGGCACCGGGTACCTCACCAACTACGACGACAAGCATTCCAATACGCCAGTGCGGGCACTGGCGGTGCAGCCCGACGGCAAAATAGTGATAGGCGGGCAATTCCAGCAGTACTACAACCGGCCCAGCTCCCCTTTGGTCAATAAAGCATATGACCGCAACTACGTGCTGCGGCTCGAACCCAACGGCGGCCTCGACCCCACCACCGACTTCAGCCACCCCGCCGGCCAATACGGGGCCAACAGCCCCGTGTATGCCCTGGCGCTGCAGCCCGACGGGCAGGTGCTGCTGGGCGGCGCGTTCACGGCCTACGACGGCAACGCCGCTGCCCCCGACCACCTGCTGCGCCTCACCCCCGCCGGCTTGCTCAACGACGCGGCCACGCCGCTGGCCGGGGCCACCTACGCCTTCAACCCCAGCAACTCCTCCGGCAACTCCTTTGCCGCGAGCCAGCCCGGCACCTACACCGCCACCGCCACCGACCCGGCCACCGGCTTCACGTATGGCTCCAACGCCGTGACCATCACCAGCGCCCCCCTACCCGTGGAGCTGCTGACCTTCACGGCCACGCTGGCCGGCCCGGCCGCCGTGCGCCTGGCCTGGGTTACGGCCAGCGAGGTGAACAGCCAGTCCTTTGAGGTAGAGCGCAGCCTGGATGGGCGCACGTTCGCCCGCATCGGCACGGTGGCGGCGGCCGGCAGCAGTAGCAGCGCCCGCAGCTACGGGCTGCTGGATGCCCAGCTGCCCGCCGGCGCGACGCTGCTCTACTACCGCCTGCGCCAAGTGGACCAGGACGGCACCTTCCGCTACTCGCCCGTGCGGGCCGTGGCCCTGAGCGGTGCGGCGGCCGGCCTGGCCCTGTTTCCCAACCCGGCCCATGGCGGCGCGGCCACGCTCACGGGCACGCAGCCCGGCGCGGTAGTAACGGTGCTGGACGCGCTAGGCCGCCCCGTGGCTTCGGTCATCGCCGATGCCGCCGGCACGGCTGCCCTGGTGCTGCCCGCCGGGCTGGCCACGGGCGTGTACGTGGTGCGCACCGGCAGCAAGGCCCTGCGCCTGCTGGTGGAGTAAGCTCGCCTACTGCTCCGTACCGAAAAAGCCCGTTGCCCGCTGCACTTGTCCTTACCCAAAACTCAAACGCCCTTCCGGCCATGTGGCTGGAAGGGCGTTTTCGTGTGGTTGCCTAGCTGATTTGCCGCTTCTCAAGCGGAGTCAGGCAGCAAAAAATGGCCTTGATGTTACCCTGGCGAAGTCGGAAAAAGAGTTGGGTAAGGACAAGTGCAGCAGGCAACGGGCTTTTTTGTGCCCAATGCAACAGGCGAGCCGGCCGGCCTCACGCCCGCCGCCTGGCTGCGCGAGCTGCGCTTGCACCAGGCCCGGCAGCTGCTCGAAGCCGGCGGCTTCGGCACGGTGGCGGCGGTGGCCGGGGCGGTGGGCTTTGCCTCGGCCAAGCACTTCAGCAACCTCTACGCCGAGCGGTTTGACCGCCGGCCCAGCGACTACCGCACGCCCACTACGTAACTCAAGTTGCAGCGTGCTGGGAGGTGGTCAACTCCCCTCCTTAGCTAAGGAAGGAATGGTAAAGCGCAGCTTTACCTGGGGTGGTTGAGGTCGTTGAACGAACTGTTCGGGTAGCAGCGGACGAGTCGTTCAACGACGTCCCTCCGGTGGCACCACCCCAGCTTCGGCTCCGCCGAAGCGTCCCCTACTTAGCTAAGGAGGGGAGTTGGCTGCCTCCCAGCACGCCGCAGCTTGAGGTAAGTAGCGCTGCGGCCGGAACGCA
The DNA here is from genome assembly GCA_050954465.1 of Janthinobacterium lividum. Classification (GTDB taxonomy): domain Bacteria; phylum Bacteroidota; class Bacteroidia; order Cytophagales; family Hymenobacteraceae; genus Hymenobacter. The sequence continues at coordinate 39,572 of JBPBPU010000001.1, read as the reverse complement.
AAGCAGCGCCGCGCCGGGCAGGTGGGCCGAAACCTGACACGGGCCGGCCGGACAGGGGTAAATCCTCGCCAAAATGCTTGAAAGCGGGATTTGAAGCGAAAATTGGCGAGGATTTGACCCTGTTCCGGCAGCGCCGTTCCCAATTTTGTGGGCCGATACCTACCTGGTGGGGCTGGTCATTCACACTTCTTTTTGGGGGAAGCAAGCCCAGACGCTACGCGCGCCTGCGGGCTGGGCCGCGCGCGAGCCGGCCCTATGGCGGGCACTTCGGCCTCCCTGACCGGCCACCATTCATCTGCTTTTCGACCATTCTAGTTTTCTATTTTCTTATGCACTACTTCCCCCCCCTTACGGCTTCGCTGCGGCGCGGCCCCAGCCACTACTTCCCGCTGTTGGCCCTGCTGCTCGCCGCCCCCCTGGCCGCCCAGGCCCAGACCGGGGGCGTGGGCATCGGCACCACCACGCCCGACGCCTCGGCCGCGCTCGACATCAGCAGCACTAGCAAGGGCCTGCTGCCCCCGCGCCTGACCCCAGCCCAGCGCGATGCTATTGCCAGCCCGGCGGTGGGCCTTACCATCTACAACACGGTCAGCGGCAAGCTCAACACCTGGAACGGCAGCGCCTGGGAGGTGGGCCTGAGCGCCGCCGAGCAGTCCGTTGCGGGGGCGGCCGTAACGTTTACCTACACCGGCGGGCCGCAGACGTACACAGTGCCGGCCGGCATCACGGCCCTGACCGTGGAGGCGACCGGGGCGGCCGGGGCCGCCGGCAGCAATGGCATCGGCGGTGGCCTCGGCGCGCGGGTGCAGACCACGCTGGCCGTGACGCCGGGCCAGGTGCTGACCCTGTACGTGGGCGGGGCCGGGAGCGGCTTCGGCGCGGGCGGCTACAACGGCGGTGGCCCCGGCAGCCTCTACAACTATTATCAGGGCGGCGGTGGCGGCGGGGCCAGCGACGTGCGCCGCTCAGTCACGGCCCCGAGCACGGCCCTGGCCGAGCGCCTGTTGGTGGCCGGCGGCGGGGGCGGTGGGGGCGGAGCCTTCAGCGGCGGCGGCGGTAGCGGCGGGGCTCCCAACGGGGCTGACGGGGGGGGGCTCAACGGGGCGCCGGGGGGCCTGGGCGCTACGCAAACGGCGGGGGGCAGCGTCGGCGGGGCCCTGGGGCAAGGAGGGCTCGCCAACAGCGCGGCCAGCAACGGCGGCGGCGGGGGCGGGGGCGGGGGCTACTACGGCGGGGGCGGCGACGGCGGCCTATACGGCGGCGGGGGGGGCGGCTCGTCGTGGGTGACACCCACCGGCCGCAGCGGCCCGGCGGTGCTGACGGCCGGCTACCAAGCCGGCAACGGCAGCATCGTGGTCACGCCCGGCCGACTGTTGGCCCCGGTACTTGATGGCAGCAACCTGGTGAACGTGCCCGGCACCTGGACGGAAGCAGCCGGCAACGTGTACCGCAGCACCGGCAATGTGGGCATCGGCACCAGCAGCCCGGCGGCCAAGCTCACGGTGCAGCCCGCCACCAACGCCGAAGTGGGCCTGCGCGTGAGCAACGGCGTGGCCGACGGCCCGGCCATCAGCGGCAACATCGTGCTCCAAACCCTCACCGGCGGCGACAGCGGCTTCTCCTTCCTGGGCTTCAACGGCAGCAACGCCAGCGGCGAAACGCGCTACGGCACCAGCAAGAACCGCTGGCGCCTGGGCGTGGACCAGCGCAGCACGGGCGATGCGTTTTTTCTGGATACCTACAACGGCACCACCGGCCTGAACGTGCTGCGGGCTACCACCGCCGGCAACGTGGGCATCGGCCCGGCCACGCCCGCCGCCTCGGCCGCGCTCGACATTAACAGTACCAGCAAGGGCCTGCTCGTGCCGCGCATGAGCAGCACCCAGCGCACGGGCATCGGCAGCCCGGCCACGGGCCTGATAGTGTTTGACACCGACTCGACCTCGCTTTACCTCTACGGGGGGGCGGCCGAAGGCTGGAACAAGCTGGCCGTCCTGAACGGGCGCGGGCCGGTGCTGCGCGGCACCGCCGCCCGCAACCTGCTGGCCTGGGACGGGGCGCAGTGGCGGCCCACCACCCCCTGCGATGCCCTGGGTGCCTACCTGGGCACCGCCCCCGACCAGCCCGACGACAATTTCCTGGACACGAACTGCGACGGCATAGACGGCGCGGCCGACCAGGCCGTGTTTGTGGCCCTGACCGGGCTGGACACCAACCCCGGCACCCGCGCCGCGCCCCTGCGCACGCTCGCCGCCGCCGTGGCCCTGGCCGCCGCCCAGGGCAAGACCCAGGTGCTGGTATCGGCCGGCACCTACGCCGGCCCGCTGCCGCTCAGCAGCGGCATCTCGGTGTACGGGGGCTATTCGGCCGCCGCCAACTGGACGCGGGCCGCCACCAACGTCGTCGTCATCAGCACCAGCGCGGCGAGCGGCGGCGAAGTGAGCGGGGCCGTAGGCAGCAACCTGACCACCGCCACCACCCTCGACCGCCTCACGCTGCAAGGCCAGAGCACGAGCGTAGCCAACACGAGCGTGTACGGCCTGCGCTGCAACAACTGCCCGCGCTTGCAGGTGCGCTACTGCACCATCAGCGCCGGCAGCGCCGGGCCGGGCGGGGCAGGCAACCAGGGGGGAGGGGGCAGCGGCGGCAGCCCCGGCGGCAACGGGGGCGATGGCTCCTGCGATGCCAGTGCTGGTGGAGGAGGCGGGAAAAGCTATGACGGCGGCGAGTTTGGCGGTAGCGGCGGCTACAAACTGGCCTCTTGTGTTGGCTGCCAGAATACCAGCACCGGCAATGGCTTTCCGGCGGGGAACGGCGGAGCAGGGTCGGCGGCCGGAGGGGCGGCGGGCAACCCTGGCGGGCGCGGCGGCGACGGCGCCAACGGCCCCAATGGCGGCAACGGCACCGCCGGCACCGGCAGCAGCGGGGGCACGGCTGCTACCGGTGCGTGGGTGAGCGCGGCGGGCCAGGCGGGCACGGGCGGGGCCAACGGCTACGGCGGCGGTGGTGGCGGCGGCGGCGGCGGCCAAACCTGCGCCACGTGCCTCGACGGCACCGGCAACGGGGGCGGGGCCGGCGGCGGCACCGGCAAGGGCAGCGGCGGCGGCGACGGCGGCACCGGCGGCGGCGGCTCGTTTGGGGTGCTGCTCGTGAACAGCACCGGCGCGGTACTGCTCAGCAACACCATCGCGGCGGCCAACGGCGGGGCCGGCGGCCAGGGCGGCGCGGGCGGCGGCCCCGGCGGCGCAGGCGGGGCGGGCGGCCTCGGCGGCACCTTCTGCACGAGCGAAGTGGGCGCGGGCGGCAACGGCGGCAAGGGGGGCAACGGCGGCGCGGGCGCGGCGGGCGGCGGCGGCGCGGGCGGCCCCTCCTACGGCGTGTACCGGCTCAACTCCACGGTCAGCACGGTGGGCAACACCATCAGCTTCGGCAGCGGTGGGGCGGGCGGGGCCGGCGGGCCGAGTGCCGGCGCCGGCACGGCCGGCGCGGCGGCCCAGGTGCAGTAGGGGCCGGCGTGGCCCCTCAGCAAGCTATTCCAACTTTCTTTTCTCTAGCATGGTTCGTACTCCTTTTATCGGCTGGTGGGCGGTCTTGCTGCTGCTCGCCGCCCCGCTGGCCGCCCTGGCCCAAACCACCCCTACCGGCTCGGTGGGCATCGGCACCACCACCCCCGACCCCTCGGCCGTGCTCGACGTGAGCAGCACCAAGGGCCTGCTGCCCCTGCGCCTGAGCCAGACCCAGCGCGATGCCTTTGCCAGCCCGGCGGCGGGCCTCACCATCTTCAACACCACCACGGGGGTGCTCAACACCTGGAACGGCACCGTGTGGGTGGCGGCCCTGACCGATACCACCCCAGCGCCCAACGCGACGTTCGCCTGCACGAACGGCCCGCAGACCTACACCGTGCCGACGGGCGTGACGGTCCTGACCCTGGACCTGGCCGGGGCATACGGCGGTGCCCTGTATGGCGGCGGGGGTGGCCAGGGCCTGGGCGGGCGGGTGCAGGCCACCCTGGCCGTGACGCCCGGCCAGGTACTCACCATTCAGGTGGGGGGAGGCGGAAGCCGCAACACGGGCGGCTACAACGGCGGGGGCACGGCCTCGAACGGCAACAGCGGCGGGGGTGGAGCCAGCGACATCCGTATCGGGGGCACGGCCCTGGCCAACCGCGTGCTGGTGGCCGGCGGCGGCGGCGGCGGCGGCGACGCGGGCGGCGGCGCGGGCGGCGCGGGCGGCGACCTGACCGGGGCCACGGGCGCAACCACTGGCAACGGCGGCGGCGGCGCGGGCGGCAGCCAAACGGCCGCTGGCCTGGGTGGGGCGGCTGGCTCTCGCCCGGCAGGGGGCGCTGGCAGCGCCAATACGGGCGGCAGCGGCAATGGCTATAGCGGTGGGGGCGGCGGCGGCTACTTCGGGGCGGGCGGCGGCGGCGGCACCTCTGGCGGTGGGGGCGGCTCGTCGTATGCCGGCCCCGGCACCAGCGGCGTGGCCTACACCCAGGGCTACCAGTTCGGCAACGGCTACGTGACCATCACGCCCGGCGGCCCGCTCCCCAACCCGCCTGCTCCTTACCTGGACGGCAGCAACCTCTCGGGCGTGATTAAGAATCAAACCAACCAGCAGGTGGGAGCCAACTTTAACATCGACGGCAACGGCACCATTGGGGGCAATAGCACCGTGACGGGTAACAGTACTGTGACGGGCAATAGCAGCATCGGCGGCTCCGGCACGGTGGGCGGCCTGCTCACGGCCGCCCGGCTCCAGGTGAGCGGCATTGCCCTGGTGGGCGGCGGCCCGGTACCCACCACCGTCAACGCCACCGGCCTGGGCTGGAACGCAGTGAACCCCAACGTGGGCGAGAGCGAACTCTACAACTACCGGGGCCTGGGCACCGGTAGTTGTAGAGTTCGCTCTCGCTGGCCAACACGGGCACGCCCTCTAACGCCAACCAGGTGGCCTTCATCAGCAACACCGGCGTGTACTCGGCCCTCTCCGACCGGCGGGTGAAAACCAACATCACCCCCCTGGCGCAGGGCCTGCGCACGGTGCTGGCCCTGCGCCCCGTCTCCTACGACTTCCACCCCAGCCGCCGGCTCGACAACGGCGTGGTGACTTTTTTGCCCGACGACCGGCCGGTGCGGGCCCTGGGCTTCGTGGCCCAGGACCTCTACCAGGTGGTGCCCGAGGCGGTGGAGAAGCCCGCCGACGAGCGCCGGGCGTTCTACACCGTGTCCTACACCACCCTGGTGCCGGTGCTCACCCAGGCCATCCAGGAGCAGCAGGCCCAGATTGAGGCCCTGAAACAGCAGAACGCCGCCCTACAAGCCCGCGCCGCTACGGCCGAGGCTGCCGCCAAAGCCCAGGCCACCCAGGCCACGGCCACGCTCGAAACCTTCGAGGCCCGGCTGCGGCGGCTGGAGGCGGCCACAAGCGCGCAGGCCCAGCGGTAGGCGGCCCACCTCTTTTTCTCCATTAGTATCACTTAGCACTATGTTTCAGAAACACTTGCGGCTGCTGGCCCTGCTGCTGGCCGCCCCCTTTGCCGCCCAGGCCCAAACCGGTGGTGTGCGCATCGGCACAGCCGGCACCCCCGACCCCTCGGCCGTGCTCGACGTGAGCAGCACCAGCAAGGGCCTGCTGCTTCCGCGCCTCACGGCCAGCCAGCGCGAGAGCATTGCCGCGCCGGCGCTGGGCCTGCTCGTGTTTCAGACTGACTACACCCTGGGGGTTTATTACTACAGCGGCACCGCCTGGCTCAACCTGGCTAATAACCTTGAAACGGGACGCTACGCGTCCTCGGCCGGTACGCTGGCCGGCAGCGGCACGCAAGGCTCCCTCAACGGCACCGGCGCGAACGCCCAGTTCTACAACCCCACCAGCGTGGCCTGCGACGGCGGCGGCAACGTGTACGTGGCCGACCAAGCCAACCACCGCATCCGCAAAATTGTGGCTGCTACGGGCGCGGTCAGCACCCTGGCCGGCAGCACACAAGGCTTTGCTGATGGCCCGGGCGCGGCCGCCCAGTTTGGAAACCCTACCGGCGTGGCCTGCGACGGCAACGGCAACGTGTATGTGGCCGACCGCGACAACCAGCGCATTCGCCGCATCGTGGCCGCCACAGGCGCCGTCAGTACCCTGGCCGGCAGCGGCGTTTATGGCTACGCCGACGGCACCGGCGCGGCTGCTCAGTTTTTCAACCCCAGCGGCGTGGCCTGCGATGGCAGTGGCAACGTGTACGTGGCCGACCAAGCCAACCAGCGCATCCGCAAAATTGTGGCGGCCACGGGCGTGGTCAGCACCCTGGCCGGCAGCACGTATGGCTACGCCGACGGCATCGGCGCGGCGGCCCGGTTCCTCGACCCCGCCGGCGTGGCTTGCGACGGCAGCGGCAACGTGTACGTAGCCGATTACAACAACGCCCGCATCCGGCGCATCGTGGTGGCCACGGGCGTGGTCAGCACCCTGGCTGGCAGCGGCGCTTATGGCTACGCCGATGGCCCAGGCACCACCGCCCAGTTCAAAAACCCCCTCGGGGTGACCTGCGATGGCCGCGGCAACGTGTACGTGGCCGATACCGGCAACCACCGCATCCGTGGAATCGTGGCGGTCACGGGCGTGGTCAGTACCCTGGCCGGCAGCGGTACACAAGGCTTCGCCGATGGCACGGGCATAAGCGCCCAGTTCAACGGTCCCCAAGGTGTGGCCTGCGATGCCAACAACACCGTGTACGTGGCCGATACCGGTAACCAGCGCATCCGCGTACTCAAGTAAAGCGGGCCCGCGCCGCCCCGGCCCAAACCGCTCAGGCCGCCCAGGCCACCGCCACCACCGCCGCCCTCAAGGCCCGGCTGCGGCGGCTGGAGGCCGGCACCGCCCAGGCCCAGCGCTAAGCCAGCGGCTGCGGCTTAAAGACCGGGCAACATTCGGGAAAAAATAAAAACGAATGTTGCTACGCCGCTGCTCCACGCCTGGCTACAAACAAATAAAATTTTTTCTGAATGTAGCCAAACGCCCGGCGGCTGCGCCCGCGCTCCCAGTATCCCCACCTCTACTCAACTGCTCATTAATATGAAACTTTCCCTCGCCCTGGCCCTGCTGCTGCCCTCGCTGGCCGGCTGGGCCCAAACCACGCTCACCAACGACGGCGCTACCCTCACGGTGGAAAGCGGGGCCGTGCTCTACGTGGCCGGCGCGGTGCAAAACAACGCCGGCAGCACCCTCACCAACGCCGGCACCGTGCAGCTCACCGGCGACCTGACCAACGCCGGCACGCTGGCCTCGGCCGGCACGCTGCTCTTCAGCGGCGCGGCCAACCAGACCTTCGCGCCCGGCGCGGCCACCGTGGCTACGCTCGTGCTGGCCAACACCGGGGCCGTGGGCCAGCGCACCCTGGCCCTGCCCGCCGACCTGACGGTGGGCACGGCCCTCACCCTGCAAAGCGGGCTGCTGCGCACCGCCCCCGCCGCCACGCTCACCCTGCCCGACGGGGCCACGCTCAGCGGCGAGCAAACGGGCCAGTACGTGCAGGGCAACCTGCGCATCATGCGGGCGGCGGGCAGCGGCGTGCTCGACTTCGGCCACGGCCTCACCCTCGACCGCACGGGCCTGGGCCAGGTGACGGCCACCCGCACCGCCGGCCTGCTCACCGACAACCTGAGCCGGGGCGTGAACCTGGGCAACACCGGCCTCAAAGGCATCGACCGCATCTGGACCGTGGCAACCGAAACGGCCCCCGCCGCGCCCGTGCCCGTGACCCTGCAATGGCTGGCCGACGACGACAACGGTCTGAACGGCTTCAACCCGGCCCAGGCCTGGCGCGCCGCGCCCGGCACCAGCGCCTGGGCGGCTGCCGGCAGCCAGCAGCCCGCCACAGTAGCCGGTAGCAACCGCAGCTTCTCGTTTGCTAGCGCCGCGCTTGGCCGCCTCACCGTGAGCAACACGGCCAACCCGCTGCCGGTGGAGCTGACGCGCTTCACGGCCCAGCCGCTGGGGGCCGATGCGCTGCTGAAGTGGGCCACGGCCTCGGAGCGCAACAACGACCACTTCGAGGTAGAAGCCAGCGCCGACGGGCGCACGTTCCGGCGCATTGGGCAGGTGCCGGGCCACGGCAGCAGCTTGCAGGCCCACGAGTACCAGTTCGTGGACCCCGCCATCGCCCGCTACGCCATCAGCCTGGTCTACTACCGCCTGCGCCAAGTGGACTTGGATGGCACGGCTAGCTACTCGCCCGTGCGCACGGTGGCCGTGCTCGGCCAAACCGGCCTCTCCCTGTTCCCAAACCCGACGAGCCGGGCGGCTACGCTTATGGGGGCGGTACCGGGCACGGTGGTCACGGTGTTCGACGCCCTGGGCCGGCAGGTGCTGGCCGCCACGGCCGATGCCGCCGGCACGGCCGCGCTGGTGCTGCCGCAGGGGCTGGCCACGGGCGTGTACGTGGTGCGCGTGGGCAGCCAGGCCCTGCGCCTCACGGTGGAGTAGGGCGCGGCGCGCTTAGCTACCGCAGTAGCCCCCGTTGCCCCAGTGGCAGCGGGGGCTTTTTGTGGGGCGGCGGTGGCCGAAGCACTGCGCATCGTCCTGCTTGGCCCGTTGGTGGCTGGTAGGGGGGTGTTTAAGTTAGGACTTACGCACCGATGGCATCAGCTAGCCCCAGCGGGGCGAGGCCGGGTGGGCAGCCGCCGGCGGGGACCATCGGAAGAAGCGGAGCGTACGGCCATCGTGGCCGAGACGCTCTATTGCGAGCAGCAACTCGGGGTGAGCGAGATTGCCCAGCGCCAGCGCATCTCCAAGTTTACACTCTATGTAAGTACCTGCGCCATCAGGGCGTGGTTATCTATAGTCACCGAAAACCCGCAGCAGCCAAGTCAACCGGGTGAGTTTTGTGCCACCATTTCGGTCAAATTTTTTAACTGCTGTTACGCAGTCGCCCCAGCCGTTACCCGGTCAGACCGCCTACGGCGGTCTGACCGGGTAACGGCTGGGGCCATCCAAGTAGTATACTGTGCTTACAACAGCCGGTCAGACCGCCTACGGCGGTCAGACCGGGTAACGGCTCCAGGCGACTGCGTAACAGCAGTTTTTTAACGTGCTATTTTTTTCGTTTTCTGAGAGGCCCCCTTTTAAGCTAGTTGGGACTTACGCACTCAGTTCGTCGGAATAGCCACGAAGCGGCGGCATATTGGTAGTTACGAAGTAGTTAGGTAGTTTCCAGCGCTACTTTTACCACCACGATAGGTGTCGCAGCTTCGCAGCTCTGAGTTGGTTGTCGAGCAGGCACTACCAACCTGCCGCCGCTTCGCGGCTACCCGTACGAGCCGAGTGCGTAAGTCCTAGCTAGTTTCTAAACCTAGAAACTATTTCCCCTCTCTGAAGGCTTCGCGCCTAAAGCGAACCGGGGGCTATGCCCCATAGGGGCCTCGTGGGGCGAACGTGGAGGGCGACCCGCCTGCGTAGCGTCAGTAAACTAACTCCTCCTGCTTTATTTAAAAAAATGTTGATGTTTAGAATATATAATAGGCTATGGCTGCTGGCCAGCCTGCTCGGGAGCGCCTTCGCGGCCCAGGCCCAGCAGGGCACGGTGCGGGGCACGCTGGTAGATGCCGGTAGCGGGCAGCCCGTCCCGTTTGCCAGTGTGGTACTGCTGCGGCCGGCCGATTCTACTTTGGTGGTAGGGGCGCAGGCGGGCGAAACGGGAGCCTTTGAGCTGACGCCGGTGCCGGTGGGCCAGTACCTGCTGCGGGCTACGGCGGTGGGCTACCGCACCGGGCGGCGCGTCATCAGCCTGTCGGCCAGCGCGCCGGCCCTGGCGCTGGGCACCCTGCGCCTGCGCCCGGCCAACACCCAGCTTACCGACGTGGTGGTGACGGCCGAGCGCCCGGTGGTGAGCGGCGGCCTCGATAAAAGAGTGGTGGACGTGACCAAAGACCTGACCGTGACCGGCGGCACGGCCATCGACGTGCTCCAGAACGTGCCCTCCGTGACGGTAGACCAAACCGGGGCGGTGAGCATCCGGGGCTCGGGCGGGGTTACTATTTTTATTGATGGCAAACCCACGGGCACGACGCTCGACCAGATTCCGGCCAGCAGCATCCAGAGCGTAGAAGTTATTACCAACCCTTCGGCCCGCTACGATGCCAGCGGGGCAGGCGGCATTCTCAACATCATCCTCAAAAAGGAGCGCCGCGATGGGCTGAACGGGCAGGTGAGCGCCACGGGCGGCACCGGCGACAAAGCCAACGGCTCGCTGAGCCTGAACTACCGCCGGGGTAAGCTCAACCTGTTTGGGCAGTACGACTACCGGCGCGACCGCCGCCGCATCAGCGGCACGCTCGACCAGACGACGGTGGCCAGCGGCGCTTCGCTGCTGCTGCACCAGGACCGCAACGGCGTAAACCTGCAAACCTCGCACGCCGCCCGCCTCGGGTTCGACTACGATTTCACGCCCGAGCAGTCGCTGACGCTGGCCGTGCAGCCGCGCTTCAACCCCACCACGACCGACGAAACGCTGGACTCGCGCCAAGTAAACCAGACGGCCGGCGACCAGCCCGTGCTGGCGGGCACCAGCGCCCGCCACAATGCTACCACCGGCACTTTCCGCTCGGCCGACGTGACGCTCGACTACCGCCACACCTGGGCCCGGCACCAGGGCCGCGAGCTAACGGCCAGTGCCGTGTACACGCCGCTATTTGCCGATAACAGCGTCAGCTCCGGCATTATTTACCTGGATAACAGCCAGGTAGCTCAGCAGCAGCAAACCACCACCCGCACCACCCAGGCTACGGCCCAGGTAGACTATGTGCATCCGCTGGGCGAGAAAAGCCGCTTCGAGGCCGGGGTGCGCAGCAGCCTGCGCCAGTACAACCTCGACTACACGTTTGCCAGCACGCCGGCCCTGAATTTCAATCCCTCTAACCAGTTCATTTACAACCAGTACGTGCAGGCTGCCTACGGCATTTTTGCCGGGGCCTGGCGCAAGCTTAGCTACCAGCTGGGGCTGCGGGCCGAGCAAACCAACCTGAACGGTACGCAGCTGGCGGGCAGCAACCCGCCGTTCAGCCAACACTACCTGAACTGGTTTCCGAGCGCGGCCCTCACCTACGAGCTGCCCCACGACCAGCAAGTGCGCCTGAGCTACACCCGGCGCATCGAGCGGCCCGATGCCAGCGAGCTAAACCCCTTCACCGACCGCTCCGACCCGCTGAACCTGCAAACCGGCAACCCGCAGCTGCTGCCCGAGTTCGTGCACTCGGTGGAGCTGGGCGACGAGCTAACGCTGGCCAACAGCCGCAGCCTGAGCGCCATGGCCTTCTACCGCCTCGAAACCAACACGGCCCAGGGCTTCCGCCAGGTGATTACCGACCCGCTCACGGGCAACATCGTCACGAGTACCACCCGCCAGAACCTGGGCCAGGAAACCTCCTACGGGCTGGAGCTGGTAGGGGCCGGCCCGCTCACGGCGTTCTGGAAAGTGAGCGTGACGGCCTCCACCTTTCGCCGCCTCATTGTGGGGGGCGTGGCCAGCACGCCCATCAACACGGCCAGCCAGGTGTACACCACGCGGCTCAACAACACCTTCACCCTCAGCAAGAAGCTCGGTGCGCAACTGGCGCTCAACTACCGCTCCCCCATCAACTCGGCCCAGGGCACACGCAGCGGCAACTACAGCACGGACTTCGCTGCCAAGTACGCCGTGCTTGGCGACCGGGGCACCATCACGCTACGGGTGGCCGACGTGTTCAACACGCTGCATTTCGACTTCACGGCCTACGGCGACAACCTGGCCACGTATAGCCATTTCAAGCGCGAGTCGCGCATTGCCTTTCTGGGCTTCACCTACCGCTTCGGCCAACGCCAGGACGGCCGCCCCAAGCGCAAGAGCGAAGAAGACGAGGGCGGCGGCTTCGAGTAGCGGCGGCCACCTGGTTTTCTCCCGACTGTGCCCGAAACTGACTGCTACCTTGGCAACAACACCCGCCTACGCTGCCCCCTGTGGGTGAAGCCGGAATGCGCCGGCCAGCCTTAACCAGCTTTTGCGCCTTGACTAAGCTCCTGACTGCCTGCTTATTTTACCTGGTGCCAGCGCTGCTGGCGGGTACGCCAGCGCGGGGCCAAATGCCCGGCCGCCCGCCCGTGCTGGGCCAGCCGCCCGCTTACGTGGCCGAGCCCCCGGCCAGCCCCCGCGCCCTGCCCGAGTTTCTGGCGGCAGCCTACCAGCGCAGCCCCCTGCTGGGCGAACTGCGCAACCAGGTGCTGCAAAACCACCTCGACAGCCTGCGCCGCAAGGCGCAGAATGGGGTGCAGGTGGCCGGCGTTGGGGCCGCCGTAGCCTCGCCGGCCCTCACCAACGGCAGCGGCGACCAGGTAATCGGCTATGACCAGGCCGTGAGCAACGGCGGCAACTACGCCAGCTATGCGCAAGCCACCAAGCCGCTGCTCAACCGCTTGCAGCTGCAAACCGACTACCGCATCCTCGAAAACCAGGGGCTGGTGCTGCGCAACAACGGCCGCCTCTCGCAGCTCGATTTGCGCCGCTCCATCACCGACCAGTTTTTGCTGGCCTACGCTGCCCAGCTTCAGCTCGACTTCAGCCGCACGCTACTGGGGCAGCTGCACCAGCAGGATGCCCAGCTGCGCAAGCTGGTGAATGCGGGCATTTTCAGGCAAACCCAGTACCTGAGCTTCTACCTCTCGGTGCGCACCCAGGAGGTAACCGTGGAGCAAAACCGCCTGGGCTACCGGCGCGAGCTGGGCCAGCTGCGCTACCTGAGCGGCGTGCCTGACACCGCGCTGCTGCCCCTGACGCCCCCCGCACCCCCCACCCACCGCCCACTGGCGGGGCTGCTCTCCATCAGCCAGCGGCAGTACACCCTCGACAGTCTGCGCTTGCTGCTCGACCGCCAGGCGGTAGCTGCCACCTACCGCCCCCGGCTGAGCGCGGTGCTCGACGCAGGCATCCAGTCGTCGCAGCCGAGCCTGCTGGCGCTGGGCCACAGCACGGGCCTGAGCGTGGGCTTCCTGCTGACGCTGCCCATTTTCGACGGCCACCAGCGCCAGCTTCAGTACCAGCGCCTCGACCTGAGCGAGCAGAGCCGCCGCGGCTACCGGCAATTTCTGACCGTGCAGCGGCAGCAGCAATACAACCAGCTACTTGGCCTCATCCGGGCGTCGGCGGCGCTGGCGGCCCGCATCCGTGAGCAGCTGCGGGTGGCCGAGGCGCTGGTAGGGGCCGCCCGGCAGCAGCTTGCCACGGGCGACGTGCTCATCCTCGACTACCTCAACCTGGTGACCAGCTATCGCACCCTGCAGTTCAGCCTCACGCAAGCGGAAACGGACCGTTTGCGTAGCTTGTACGCGCTGGATTATCTGGGGGAGTAACGCGGGCGGCTCGCCTCACGAGACCCCTATGGGGCATAGCCCCCTCTCCACGGGAGAGGGGGCTATGCCCCATAGGGGTCTCGTGAGGCGAGCCGCCCGCGCCGCCAGAACAACCACCTGAACTATACTGACCTATGCACCTCCGCTTACTCGCTCCTGCCTTTCTTCTGCTCACCGCCTGCCACTCCGGCGACCCGGCCGACGCGCCCGCCGACGCCGAGGAGCCCGCCGTGAAGCCCCGCGCCCTGGTAACGGTGGGCCGCATCCGGGCCGATACGCTCACCGATGTGCTGCGCCTGAGTGCGCTATCGGCCTTTCCGGCCAAAGACGCTTTGCGGGCTACTGCCACCGGCTACGTACTGGCCCCAGGGCCGGTGGTGGGCCAGCAGGTGGGGGCCGGCCAAACCGTGTTTACTATCCAAACCAAGGAGTCGAAGGTGCTGCACCTCGATAAGCTGACCGGCGACCCGCGCCTGAAATTCAGCGGTATTATCCCCATCAAATCGGCCCGCAGTGGGGTGCTGGCCACGGTGGACAAGCTGGTGGGCGACTACGTGCAGGACGGCGAGCAGCTGGGCCTGACGTATGATAAAAGCCGCTTCGGCTTCGTGCTCGACGTGCCGGCCACGCAGCTGCGCTACGTGCATACGGGCCAAAGCTGCCGCATTTTCCTGCCCGATGGCCGCGTGCTGCCCGGCCGCGTGGCCGAAGTGCTGGCCACGGCCGACGTAAATATTCAGACCCAGCGCTACACCATCCGGCTCACCGGCCCGGTGCCGCAGCTGCCCGAAAACCTGGCCGTGCAGGTAGAGCTAAACCGCACCGCACCCCACCTGGCCTGCACCCTGCCGCGCGGAGCCGTGCTCACCGACGAAACCCAGACGCAATTCTGGGTGATGCGCCTGCTCAATGACTCCACCGCCGTGAAAGTGCCCGTGACGGTGGGGGCCCAGCAAAAGGATAATGTGGAGATAAAAAGACCTGCCTTTGCCCCACAGGACCGGATTTTACTCAGCGGCAACTTTGGGCTGAGTGATACGGCCGCCGTGCGGGTAAGCAAGTGAAGTAGAACGGAGTGGCACTCCGTTTTGGCGCAGAGCGCCATGCTCGCGTTTGCGCCCTATTGAACAAACCTCCTTGGCGCTCTGCGCCATAACGGAGTGCCACTCCGTTCTACTCCCCATAACCTATGCCCCGTCCCGCTTTTTTTCAAGCCTACAAAGCGCCCATTGCCGTGGTGCTGGCCCTGGCGCTGGCCCTGGGCGCGGTGGCCTACCGGCGCATCAACGTGGCGCTGTTTCCGGAGGTGACGTTTCCGAAAGTGAAAGTCATTGCCGAGAACGGCCTCGAACCCGTAGACCGCATGATGGTGACCGTGACCAAGCCCATGGAAGACGCCATGAAGCGGGTGCCGGGCCTGCGGCTGCTGCGCTCGACCACCAGCCGGGGCAGCTGCGAAATATCGGCTTTCCTGGACTGGGGCGTGGACGTGGCCACCAGCCAGACGCTTATCGAGTCGCGCCTGAACCAGGCGCGAGGCAGTTTGCCGCCCACGGTCAACATCTCCGTAGAGCGCATGAACCCCGCCATCCTGCCCGTGATGGGCTACACGCTGGAAGCACCGGGGCAGTCGGCGCTGGCGCTGCGCAAGCTGGCGTTGTTCACCATTAAGCCGTTTCTGTCGCAGGTCGAGGGCGTGTCGTCGGTGCAGGTGCAGGGCGGGCGCACCAAGGAGTACCAGGTGCAGCTGCTGCCCGACCAGCTCGCCGCCCTGGGCCTAGGGCCCGACGACGTGAGCAAGGCCCTGCTGGCCACCAACTTCGTGCTCAGCAACGGCTACCTGAGCGATTACCGCCGCCTCTACCTCACTGTGACCGACGCCACGGTGCTGCAAAAGGAAGACCTCGAAAACCTGGTGCTGCGCAACGACGGCCGCCGCATCGTGCGCCTGGCCGACGTAGCCACCGTGGCCCTGGGCGAGCAGCCCGAATACACCCGCATCAACGCCAACGGCCGCGACGCGGTGCTGATTTCGGTGCTGCGCCAGCCCGATGCCAACGTAGTGCAGGTGTCGAACGGGGTTCGGGCCAAGGTGGCGGCGCTCAAAAGCGGCCTGCCGCGCGGCGTCACGCTGGCCCCGTACTACGACCAGGCCGATTTTGTGGCCGAAGTGGTGCGCTCGGTGCAGGATGCGCTCTGGATTGGGCTGGCGCTGGCGCTGGTGGTCACGGCCCTGTTTTTGCGCTCTGTTAAGGCTACGCTGACTATTCTGGGGGCTATTCCGGTGGCGCTGGCCCTCACGCTGGCCGTGCTGTATTTCGGGCTGGGCTACTCGTTCAACATCATGACGCTCGGGGCCATTGCCGCCGCCATCGGCCTCATGATTGATGATGCTGTGGTGATGGTAGAGCAGCTGCACCGCGTAGGCGAAGACCACCCCGACGCCGCGCCCGGCGAAGTGGTGCGGCGCTCGGTAAGCCACTTGCTGCCCGCGCTGGTGGGCTCGTCGCTGAGCACGAGCGTGATATTCCTGCCCTTCGTGCTGCTGGGCGGCGTGGCGGGGGCCTACTTCAAGGTGCTGGCCACTACGATGGTGGTGGCCCTGGGGTGCTCGTTTTTCGTGGCCTGGCTAGGGCTGCCGGTTATCTATTTGCTGCTCTCGAAAGCTGTTAGCGCTAAGCCATTAGCTCCTAGCTTGCCGCCCGACCAGGAAGCTAACAGCCCGCAGCTAACAGCCAACAGCTCAGAAGCCAGCCACCACGAGATTCCGTGGGTGCGGGCCGTCATCCGGCATCCGGCGTACAGCGTGGTGGGCATTCTGGCGCTTATCGGGGCGATGGTGTTCGTGATTCCGCGCCTGGCGACGGGCTTTTTGCCCGACATGGACGAGGGTGCCATCGTGCTCGACTACAACTCGCCCGCCGGCACCAGCCTCGACGAAACCGACCAGATGCTGCGCCGGGCCGAAAAGCTGATTCTGCAAGTGCCCGAAGTGGCGAGCTACTCGCGCCGCACGGGCACCCAAATGGGCTTTTTTATCACCGAGCCCAACCGGGGCGACTACCTCATCCGGCTCAAAACCAGACGGGAGCGCAGCACCGAGGAGGTTATTGCCGACCTGCGCCAGCGCATCGAAGCCACCGAGCCGGCCCTCACCATCGACTTCGGCCAGGTAATCGGCGACATGCTCGGCGACTTGATGAGCACCGTGCAGCCGATTGAAATAAAGGTATTTGGCCCCGATGCTCCCACCCGCTTCGCCCTGGCCGGCCAGGTGGCCGCCGTGGTGGAGAAGGTGCCCGGCACGGCCGACGTCTTCAACGGCATCGTGCAGATGGGGCCGTCGGTGGCGGTGCGCCCCGACCCGCGCCGGCTGGCGCAGTTCGGCCTCACCGCCACCGATTTTCAGACCCAGCTCCAAACCCAGCTGGCCGGCACCACGGCCGGCAGTGTGCTCGAAGGCGAGCAGCTGCTCAACATCCGCCTGCGTTACCCCAATGCCGCACAGGCCAACCTGGCGCAGCTGCGCGGCGAGCCCGTGTTTCTGCCCAACGGCCAGCGCCGCCGCCTCGACGAGCTGGCCACCGTGCGCGTGAGCGGGGGCGACGCCGAGCTGGAGCGCGAAAACCTGCAAGCCATGACCGCCGTTACGGCCCGCCTCGACGGCCGCGACCTGGGCACGGCCATGCAGGAAATCCGCCAGCAGCTCGATAAGCAAGTGCCGCTACCGCCCGGCTACTTCGTGCAGTACGGCGGCTCGTATGCCGAGCAGCGGCAGTCGTTTCAGGAGCTGCTCACGATTCTGGGGGCGGCCTGCCTGCTGGTATTTGCGGTGGGGCTGTTTTTGTTTCGGGAGCTGAAGGCGGCGGGGCTCATTCTGCTGGTGGCTATTCTGGGGCCGGCGGGCAGCAGCCTGGCGCTGTTTCTCACGCATACGCCCTTGAACGTGGGCTCGTACACCGGCCTTATCATGGTGGTGGGCATCATCGGCGAGAATGCTATTTTCACCTTCCAGCAGTTCAACGAGGCCCGCGCCGACGCGCCCGTAGCGCAGGCCATTGGCTACGCCATTGCCGCCCGGCTGCGGCCCAAGCTCATGACGGCGCTTGCGGCCATTGCCGCGCTGCTGCCGCTGGCGCTGGGCATCGGGGCCGGGGCGCAGCTGCACCAGCCGCTGGCCATTGCCGTCATTGGCGGGCTGGTGCTGGCGCTGCCGCTGCTGCTGGTGGTGCTGCCCAGCTTGCTGCGCCTGGCCTACGGGCGAGGCGAGGCGGTAAAGGTTTCACAAGCCACTGATGGGGTATAGTCCCCCCTACCCTTTTCGGAAAGAGGGCGAGGCAGTCTCGTCTGGCCAGGGTTTTACAGTAGTTAACCCAAGTTGCGAGGCAGGGTTGGGCCGTCAACTCCCCCCCTTAGCCAAGGAGGGGATGTTGGCGCAGAGCGCCGACTGGGGTGGTTGATGTCGTTGAACGACTCGTTGGACAGGTGCTCACGACTTGTTCAACGAGCCAACCACCCCAGCTTCGGCTTCGCCGAAGCGTCCCCTCCTTAGCTAAGGAGGGGAGTTGACCGCCCATCCCTACTCCACAACTTGGGTTAGTTACTGCTGCTACGCCGTCGGCCGGGTCGTTCCCCGGTCTTGACCGGCTGCTGGCAGGGGTAGTGCCACCCTGATAGTGCTACTGGCAACCAGTCGGACTGGGCAACGACCCGGCCGACGGCGGGCCTGGATTTTTTTCGCGTGGTGGGTGAACCACCTGGTTTTAATTGTCAGTTGTGGCAGCAGAAGTAAGCCTTCTCACCAGCCGTTCTCATCAGCCTACCTCAGTTTTTCGTTTGGGGCTCTTGGTGCCACTGTGCCAGATGGGGCAGCCCCAATAAACCAGCAGCGGCCAGCCCAAGGCTGCCTTGCCTTGTTGGTCGGTCTTTCTATCTAGCTTTGTTAAATCTCAGGTAAGAGGATATTTTTAGTTGGTAGCTACGTGCGGGTTTTCTCCTTGTTCCTTATTCTGCTACTAGCCCCGGTTTTCGGAGCCTGGGCCAGTAGTGCCGATGCGGTAGTGACGGAGCTTACCCAGGCGCTCAACCAGAAAAGCACCTACTTCCAACGCCGCGCCGACCGCATCGCGGCGCTCACCCGGCAGTACCGGGCGCACCCCAATGACGACGACCGCAAATTTGCCCTGGGTTTGCGTATCTATGAAGAATACAAGTCGTTCAAGTACGACTCGGCTTTTACTTACGCCCAGCAGCTGTTGCGGCTGGCGGCCCAGAGCCACGACCCCAGAAAGGTGGAAATCTCCAAGCTCAACCTGGCCTTTATTCACGTATCGGCGGGTATGTTTAAGGAGGCGTTTGAGCTGCTGGACCACATCAACCCGGCCCCGCTGGACTCAGCCAGCCGCATAGAGCTGTATTTCACCAAGGCGCGGGCCTACAGCGACTTGGGCGACTTCAATTCCAGCCCCTACTACCAGCCCCTTTACACGGCCAAGGCCATTGCGTACAGCGATACAGCGCTCCGGTATTGCCGGCCCGACTCCTACGATGCCTTGGCCGTGCAGGGGTTTCGGTATCTGAAAAGCCGGAATATCCCGGCCAGCAAGGCAGTGTACGAGCGGATTCTGCGCCTGCCGGGCCTGCCGCTGCACCAGGTAGCCATCAATGCCAGCACGGCCGCCTATGTAGCGGAGCTGCTGGGAGAGGAAGACGAGGAGTTCCGGCTGCTCGCGCAGGCCGCCATTGCCGATATAAAATCGGCTACCACCGAAACCCTGGCCTTGTTCAAGCTCTCGGATTTGTGCTATCGCCTGGGCGACCTCAGAAACGCTTACACCTTCATCCAGAGTGCCCGCGAGGATGCCACTTTCTACAACGCCCGGCTGCGCCAGATTCAGATTGGGGGCATCTTTTCGGTGATTGAGGGGCAGCGCATCCGCATTATTGAGCAGCAGCGCCAGTCGCTGGGCGTGTATGCGCTGGCCACTACCGCGCTTATTCTACTGGTTCTGGGGTTTGCGGCCGTCATTTGGCGGCAGCTGCGGCGGCTGCAGCGGGCCGAGGCCACCATTTCGGCCATCAACGCGGCACTGCAGCAAAACAACGAGCACCTGAGCCAGCTCAATCAGCAGCTGCACGAAACCAACCACAAGCTCAACGAGGCCAACGTCATCAAGGACGAGTACATCGGCTACTACTTCAACATCACGTCGGAGTACATCGACCGCATCGAAACCGTGAAGGGCGCACTGGAGCGCACCCTGACCAGCAAGCAGTACGTGAGTACGCAGCGCATTGTCGATGGCATCAACATCAAGAAGGAGCGCAACGACCTGTTTAAGGGTTTCGACTCGGTTTTCCTGAAGCTTTTTCCGCACTTCGTAGCCGATTTCAACGCTCTGCTCAAGCCCGAGGAGCACATCCACCTCACCGAAGACGCATTGCTGACGGCCGAGCTGCGGATTTTCGCCCTCATCCGGCTGGGCATCGACGACAGCGAGCGCATCAGCAAGATACTGGGCTACACCATCAGTACGGTGTATACCTACAAGGCCCGCACCAAGAAAAAGTCCATCTACCCCAGCGAGGAATTTGAGCGGCGGGTGCGGGCTATTCAGGGCACGTAGGAGCGGCTGCCTTACCAGGCTTTTTGCACTTTGCCAGCAACTCACTCGGTTTGGCCAAATGGCTTTATTCCTTCGAAACCACGTAACAGTAGCGCCCGACTAGTACCCATGCAGTTTGTTTTGAGGTATTGGAAAGCTTCGCTCACAAGGCTAAAGCCTCCTGGTTAGTCCAAACAGGCCACTGCTGCCAGCACTACCTAGGCGTTGCGACTGGCTTCCCGAAAGCGCCACCGTAGTGCGGTGGTTTTGTTAGTAGCAAGGCTGCCGAGCCTGAGCATGCGAGGTTTACTAGCTATATTTAATAAGCAAGGGGTATTGCCTGGCTTACGAAGGGGCATTACTGACTTGTACAAACCAGAAGCTTACCAGCTACTGTCGTAAGTGGGTCGTCACTCATCAGCAGGGACAGGGAGCAGCAAGTTGGCAAAATTTAGAGGCTGAAATGAAAATAAGGGCAAAAAAGGGGCGGAATAAGACTTGATTTTAGAAATCCTTTATTCTCACAACCACTTGTTTTTCAGTAATCTGCTTTTTGCAATACACAATATTTTCTTGATAATGGCTTGATGAATTTCAGGTGGCGGTGAGGTAAGCTTCCTTTGTTGTGTTCCAAGTCCATTGCCCGTCTGGAATCGATTGCATTTGTTCGGGCTATGCCGGGTAAGCTCGCTCTCATCACCTCTTAATTATCCCACCCATGCCGGTATCCTTACCGCTTTTGCCGACTACTCGGCACCTTTCCAGGGCCCTGTTTCTGGCTGCTTTGGGGGTCTATCCAGCCAGTGCTGTGTTAGCTGCCCCCAGCGTATTGCCTGGCAACGCACCCTCTTCCTTTAGTCTGGCTGCCCGTCTGGCCTCACCCCTCACCAGCCGGGCAGCAGCCCCCGTAGCCGATGGCACCGTAAGCGGCCGGGTGGTTGATGCCAAAGGCCAGGGCATACCGGGTGTCACGGTGCTCGTGGAGGGCACTTCGCTTGGCGCTAGCACCGATGTCGATGGTACTTTTTCTATCCAGAGAGTTCCAACCGGGCCACACGCTTTAGTCATTTCGTTTATCGGCTACACTACTGTGCGGCGCGAGTTTACCAGCACCGACGGAAGCAATGCTACCGTGCAGGTATCGCTGGTCGAGAATCCTACCGCCCTTGGTGAAGCCGTAGTAGTAGGCTACGGCACCCAAAGCCGCCAGGACGTAACCGGCTCGATAACTACCGTAACCAGCAAGGACTTCGTGAAGGGCCAGATTACCTCGCCCGAACAGCTCATCCAGGGCAAGGTATCGGGGGTGCAGGTGACAACGGGTGGCGGCGCTCCCGGCGAGGTAAGCGTTATCCGCATCCGGGGCGGCTCGTCGCTCAATGCCAGCAACGACCCGCTCGTTGTCATTGACGGGGTGCCCGTGGACAACCAGGGCATCGCGGGGGCTGGCAACCCGCTCACGCTGGTGAACCCCAATGATATTGAAACCTTTACGGTACTCAAGGACGCCTCGGCCACGGCCATTTACGGCTCGCGGGCTTCGAACGGCGTTATCCTCATCACCACCAAAAAAGGGGTGGATGGCGAGAAAATGCACGTCAACTTCAACACCCAGCTTTCCCGGGCCGAAAACTACGGTAAGGTGAGCGTGCTGAGCGGCGACGCCTACCGCACCCTAACCAACAACGCCATTGCGACAAATACGGTACCCGCTGGCGCCGCCGCGTTTCTGGGCACCGCCAATACCGACTGGCAGGATGCCATTTACCGGACGGCCTGGACTACCGACAACACCGTGAGCTTAACCGGCAGCGCCAAGCACATGCCGTACCGGGTATCTATTGGTGTGCTCGACCAGGACGGCACCCTGCTGACCAGCAACCTGAAGCGTAACTCGGCCTCCATTGGCCTTTCGCCGCGCTTCTTCGACGACCACTTGCGCGTCAACATCAATATAAAAGGCACTCAGGCCGACTACCGCTTTGCCGACCAGAACGCCATCGGCTCGGCCATCCGCTACAACCCCACGTTGCCTATTTACAGCGGCAACTCTCAGTACAACGGCTACACCGAGCAATTGACGCTGGGCAGCACTACAGCCCTCAACAACTTCAGCGGGCGCAACCCGTTGGCGCTGCTCAACGACAAGCGCGACCGCAGCACGGTGCTGCGCAGCATCGGCAACATTCAGCTCGACTATAAGCTGCACTTTTTGCCCGACCTGCACGCCAACTTGAACCTGGGCTATGATGTAGCTCGCGGCGATGGCACCATCAGCATTCCGGCTTCGTCGTCGCTGGCGTTTATCAACAAAGGCCAGGACGACCGCTACCACCAGGAAAAAGACACCAAGCTGCTGGAAACCTTCCTGAACTACTCCAAGCAGATTGGCGACCACCACATTGAGGCGCTCGCGGGCTACTCGTACCAGGACTTTTACACCTATTCGCCGTTCCAGTTTGCATTCCGGGCCGATGGTACCCGCGTGAGCCCCACCGCCTCGGCTTCCAACCCGTTTAAGACCCAAAACACACTAATTTCGTACTACGGCCGCCTCAACTACAACTACAAGAACCGCTACCTGTTCACGGGTACTTTCCGGCGCGATGGCTCCTCGCACTTCCGCGAGCACTGGGGCACGTTCCCGGCCGCTTCGCTGGCTTGGCGCATCAGCCAGGAAGGCTTTTTGGCCAGTTCCAAAGTGGTATCGGACCTCAAGCTGCGAGCGAGCATCGGCCGCACCGGCCAGCAGGATGTCTATGGCGTGGCGGGCGACTATCCTTATTTCACCCGCTATAGCCTCAACGGTGGCTCCCAGCGCGAAATATTTGTGACATCGAGTGGCAGGCAGGATACCGTCTCCAC
The DNA here is from genome assembly GCA_050954465.1 of Janthinobacterium lividum. GTDB lineage: Bacteria > Bacteroidota > Bacteroidia > Cytophagales > Hymenobacteraceae > Hymenobacter. The sequence goes on along the minus strand of JBPBPU010000001.1, from coordinate 16,731 downwards.
GCTACAGCCCGCAGCCGTAGACCAGAACCTGACGTGGGAAAAAACTACCACCTATGATGCGGGCCTCGACTTCGGATTCTTCGGCCAGCGCCTAACGGGTACGGTGGACGTGTACCTGCGCAAAACCGACGACCTACTCGCCGTTATTCCCATTCCGGTGGGCTCCAACTTCAGCAATACCCTGCTCACCAACATCGGTAGCCTGGAAAGCCGGGGCGTGGAAGTAGCGCTGAACTACGACGTTATCAAGGGCAACCGCTTCAACTGGTCGGTGAACGTTAACGGTACCATCAACCGCAACAAGGTTACCCGGCTCACGCAGGTGGAAGACCCAGCGTACCAGGGCACGCCGCAGGGTAACATCGGCAACTTCCAGTTTGTGCAGATTAACACGGTGGGTTACGCCCCCAACACGTTCTTCCTCTACGAGCAGAAGTACGAGAACGGCAAGCCGCTGCAAGGCCCCACGCAGTCGGCAAGTACGGTGCAGTACGTAGACCAGAGCGTTAACGGGGGCCTCCCCGACGGTATCATCAACGAGAAAGACAAGGTACGCTCGCACGACCCGTCGCCGAAGGCTATCCTGGGTTTCAGCTCCAACCTGAGCTATGCCAAAGTAAGCCTGGCCTTTACGGTACGCTCCAACATCGGCGGCTACGTGTACAACGCCGTCAATTCGGGGCAGGGTAACTACTACGGCCTCAACACCGGCCTGGGCTACGCCGCCAACGTGGTGCCCAACGTGTACGCCACGGACTTCAAATACGGGCAGCCCCTGAGCAACTACTACCTGGAAGATGCCTCGTTTGTGCGCCTCCAGAACGTGACCATCGGCTACGACTTCGGCAGCCTCATCAAGGGCACCACGCTGCGCGTAACTGCCGCCGGCCAGAACCTGCTGGTGCTCACCAAGTACACCGGCCTCGACCCGGAGCACTTCAACGGCATCGACGGCCAGTTTTACCCCCTGCCCCGCACCGTTACCCTGGGCCTCAACCTGGGCTTTTAATCACTAACTGAATAAGGTGAGGAGAATAGCTGAGTCAGGGAGGGATTAAACGCGGCAGTGTGTTGGGCTACCCAGACCAACCACTCAGCTGAAAATCTTTCCCTGATTTAACCAGCAACCAATCCAACAGCCCGCTGATTCAGTAACTTACCACTCCACAACCACGCTACCTATATGAAATCCCACCCCATTTTGCGCCGTGGCGGCCTTACGCTGGCCGTAGCCACTTCCTTGTTCACGGCCAGCCTCTCGGGCTGCACCAAAGACCTGGACCGCACGCCTTTTTACGACCTCAATACGGAGTCGGTCTACGGCGACTTCAGCAACTACATCAAGGTGGTGGCTAAGCTCTACGGGGGCTTCAACCTCTCGGGCAACCCCGGCCAGCCCGACGTATTTCCCGGCCAGGGCAAGGATGAGGGCGAAACCTCCTACCTGCGGGCCTGGTGGTACTTGCAGGAGCTGACTACCGACGAGGCCGTAGTGGCCTGGAACAGCGGCCCGCTGCAAGAGCTGAACACCACGAGCTGGTCGTCGAGCAACGACCTGATAAACAACAGCTACACCCGTATTTTTTACGAGGTCACCATCTGCAACGAGTTTATCCGCGAAACCAGCGACGACAAGCTCAGCAAGCGGAATATCTCGGGAAGCAATGCGGATGATGCCCGCCACTTCCGGGCCGAAGCGCGCTTCCTGCGGGCGCTGGCTTACTACCACGCCCTGGATATGTACGCCAACGTGCCCTTCGTGACCGAGGCCGACGTGCCTAGCAAAGACCTGCCCAAGCAGATAAAGCGTGCCGACCTGTTTGCTTATATCGAAAAAGAGCTGCAAGCCATTGAGCCACTGCTGTTGCCGGCCCACACAGCCCCCTATGGCCGCGCCGACCAGGGTGCCGCCCAGGCGCTGCTGGCCAAGCTTTACCTTAATGCCGAGGTGTACACGGGCACGGCCCGCTACACCGACTGCCTCACCTACTGCAACAAGGTGATGAGCGCCAACTATACGCTCACTCAGGCCGACCCGGTAACAACTGCCAACCCGACGCCGGCTTCGGGCTACGCCAAGCTGTTTATGGCCGATAACAACCTGACCTCGGCCGGCGAAATCATTTTCCCGGTGCTCAGCGACGGCAACGTAACGCAAACCTACGGGGGCACCACGTACCTGGTACACGCCCAGGTTGGCGGCCAGATGTCGACCTCGACCTTCGGCATCAACTTCGGCTGGGCGGGCAACCGCACCCGCAAAAACCTGCCCATGCTGTTTCCTGGCATGGCGGCCTCGCCCGATACCCGCGCCATGTTTTTCACGCCCGGCCAGAGCCTGGAAATCACGGACCTGACGGACTTTACCAAAGGCTACGCTACCACCAAGTGGAAGAACGTAACCTCGAAAGGCAAGCCCGGCAACGACCCCCAGAGCACGTTCGTGGACACCGACTTCCCCATGCTGCGCCTCGGCGATGTGTACCTCATGTATGCCGAAGCTGTACTGCGCGGTGGCCAGGGTGGCACCCAGGCCAAGGCCCTGGACTACGTGAACGCCCTACGCGACCGCGCCTACCTCAACACCAGCGGCCGCATCACGATGGCCGACCTCACGGCTACCGACTTCATCCTCAATGAGCGCGGCCGGGAGATGTACTGGGAAGGCTCGCGTCGCAGCGACCTTATCCGCTTCGGCAAGTTTACCAGCGGCTACAACTGGCCCTACAAGGGCTACATGGGTGGCAACGACACCAAAGCCGGCCACGATATTGATGCCTTCCGCACTATCTATCCGTTGCCCTCTACCGACCTGACGGCTAACCCGTCGCTAAAGCAGAACCCAGGGTACTAAGGAGTTAAGCCTACTATTTATTGACGTCACGCAGTGCTTGTCGCCCTCCGCGTTCGTTTCGCCTTTGGCCCCACGGGGTTTCAATGAGAGGCGAACAGCGGGGGGCGATTCAGCAAGCGTCCTTCGCTGCTTGCGCGCCATTCGTAGCGCCTGCTGCTGGGCCGGAAAGACCGGGTGGGGAAACCAGGTAGTTACGACAGTGGCTACCCGGAATCTGTGACTGTGAGGCCGGTTTCCGGGTAAATTCAGGTGCTACCAGGCGAAATGCCGAACTTGCGGTTGGGACATTACTACCCAGCCGTCCTGCCGCTAACGCGGCAAAACGGAGTGGCACTGACTACGCCGACCTTCGGTTCCGTTCCACAACGCTTACCTGATGAAAAACTACCTGTTTCTTTTGTTGCTGGCAGTAGGCTATTCGGCCGCCGCGCAATCCACGCCTCCCCTCACCGCTAGTATGGGCCTGGTGAAGCTGACGGTGGCCCTGGCCCCCGACGGCCGGCCTACCTACGCTGTAGCCTACGGCACCCGCCCGGTGGTAAACGCCTCGCGCCTGGGCATAGCCCTGGAGGGTAGTCAGGGCTTCGATGGGCCACTGGCCTTGGTGGGCAGCGAGGTGCGCAACGTGGATGAAACCTGGCAGCCCGTGCTGGGCGAGGTCAAGGACATCCACAATCACTACCAGCAGCTGACGGTGCATTTGCGGCAGCCCACCGCGCCCGGCCGTCGGCTCGATATCGTGTTCCGGGTGTTTGCCGATGGGGTGGGCTTCCGCTACGAGTTTCCGCGCCAGCTGGCGCTGGGCAACTTCGTGGTGAGCAACGAGCTGACCGAGTTTGCCCTGCCCGCTGACCACCAGGCGTTCTGGATTCCGGGCGACTACGACACCAACGAATACCTCTACACCCACTCGCGGCTGAGCGCCGTGGACAACTCGGCGCAGGTACGTGGCTCGGGCGAAATAGCCGTGCGCAGCGCTCCCGATGCGCAGGCCGTGGCTACGCCGCTTATGCTCAAGGCTGATAACGGGCTGTACGTCAACATCCATGAGGCGGCGCAAGTAGACTACCCGGCCATGCAGCTGCACGTAGATGCGGCCAGCCACCGCCTCACGGCCCGGCTCGTGCCGAATGCGGTGGGCAGCCTGGCTTTTTTGCACGCCCCCAGCCGCACGCCCTGGCGCACCATTATTGTGAGCGACAAAGCCACGGATATTCTGGCCTCGAAGCTTATTCTGAACCTGAATGAGCCGAGCAAAATCAAGGATACGAGCTGGATAAAGCCGATGAAATTTGTGGGCGTGTGGTGGGAGATGCAAACCGGCAAAACCGACTGGAAATACGCCGACAGCGCCGACACCCTCGACGCCCGCGGCCAGCTCATTCCTACCGGCCGCCACGGGGCCAACACCGCCAACGTGAAGCGCTACATCGACTTTGCGGCCCGCCACGGCATCGACGGGGTGCTGGTAGAGGGCTGGAACGTGGGCTGGGAAGACTGGTTTGGCAACTGGAAGGAAAACGTGTTCGACTTCGTGACGCCCTACCCCGACTTCAACGTGCAGGAAATCAGCGACTACGCCAAAGGCAAAGGCGTGAAGATGCTCATGCACAACGAAACCAGCGGCTCGGCCACCAACTACGAGCAGCACCTCGACACGGCCTACCAGTTTATGAACCGCTACGGCTACCCGGCCGTGAAAACCGGCTACGTGGGCCGCATCGTGCCCAGGGGCGAGCACCACGACGGCCAGTGGATGAGTAACCACTACGTGCGGGTGGCCGAAATGGCGGCCAAGCACCACGTCACGGTGGATATGCACGAGTCGGTGCGCCCTACCGGCCTGGGCCGCACCTACCCCAACTGGGTGGCCTGCGAAGCCGGGCGCGGCAACGAGTACAACGCTTTCAGCACCGGCAGCCCGCCCGAACACGAGACAATAATGCCCTTCACCCGCTTTATGGGCGGGCCAATGGACTACACGCCGGGCATTTTCAAGCTCCAGAACTTCTCCAGCAACCCGGCCCGCCGGATGCGCACCACCCTGGCCAAGCAACTGGCGCTGTACGTGGTGTTGTACTCGCCCCTGCAAATGGCCGCCGACCTGCCCGAAAACTACGAGCAGCACCTTGATGCCTTCCAGTTCATCAAAGACGTGGCCGTGGATTGGGACGATACCCGCATCCTAGCCGCCGAGCCCGGCGACTACCTCACCACCGTGCGCAAGGCCAAAGGCAAAGAGGAATGGTACCTGGGCAGCGTCACCGACGAAAATGCCCGCCAGCAACCCATCAAACTCGATTTCCTGACGCCCGGCCGGCGCTACGTAGCTACCATTTACGCCGATGCTCCCGGTGCCGACTGGCAAACCAACCCCGCCGCCTACCTCATTACCACCCAGACCGTTACCAGCCGCTCGGCGCTCACACTCAAGCTAGCCCCCGGCGGCGGCGCAGCCGTGAGCTTTAAGCCGGTGCCGTAGCGTGCTGTTCTGGGGTGCGCCTCACCCCCTAACCCCCCTCTCCCTCCCATGCACCCCCGCCGCGTTTCTATCTCCGATATGGCCCAGACGCTGAATCTGGCGCCTTCCACCGTGTCGCGGGCGCTGGCGCAGGAGCCGCATGTGAGCGCCGCTACCCGGCAGCGGGTGCAGCAGCTGGCCAAAGCCTTGCAGTACCAGCCCAACCAAGTAGCGGTGGCCCTGCGCAAAGGCCATAGTAATACGCTGGGAGTGCTGGTACCGCACCTTACCGGCAGTTTTTTCCCTGAAGTAGTAGACGGCATCATCGAAGTAGCCAACCAGGCGGGCTACAACGTGATGGTGTGCCCCTCCCGGGAGGACGCCGGCCAGGAAAAGCGCAACCTAGAGCTGCTCACTAATGCCCAGGTGGCCGGCCTGCTGGTATCGCTGGCCAGTGGCAGCCACGACGTGGCGCATTTTGAAGCTTTGCAGGCGGCCCGGCTGCCCCTGGTTTTCTTCGACCGGGCCGCGCAGGAACTCACCGGCAACCACATCAGCTCGGTGGTGCTCGATGACTATGCCGGGGCTTACGCCGTGGTGGCGCACCTGGTGGCCGAGGGCTACCGCCGCATTGCCCACCTGGGTGGGCCGCCACACCTGGGTATTTACCAGCAGCGCTACCAGGGCTACCGGCAGGCCCTGCACGACCACAGCCTGCCCTGCCTCACCGAGCTATACCACGTAGCCGAACCAAGCCAGGCCGCTGGAACCACTGCAATGGCACAGCTGTTGCAGCAGCCGATGAGTCCCGATGCCGTTTTTTCTGCCCACGACTCCTTTACTGCGGGGGCGCTGCTTTTGCTGAAGGCGCAGGGCCTGCGCATCCCCGCCGATGTGGCGCTGGCTGGTTTCAGCAACGCCGAGTTTACCAGCCTTACCGAGCCGCCCCTGACCACCGTAGACCAATGCAGCCGCCAAATGGGTCGCCTGGCCGTGCAGCAGTTGCTGCAACTGCTGCACGCCGACGCCAATGCGGCCCCGCTCAAACCCATCCTGCTGCGCCCGCAGCTACTGGTGCGGGCCTCCTCACGGCGGGTAGCTGTGCCGTTAGTCAGTAGTTAAGCCGAACTTGCGGCCCCATACGTTCTTACCCATCCCTTCTTGTTTACTATGTCCTTTTTACTAAACGCCGTCAAAAAGAGCCTGTTTATGGCTCTGGCTACTACGGCCCTGGCCAGCTGCAAAGAAAGTGAGCCCGATGCTCCGGCCCCGACCCCGGTAGTCGTCACGCCTGCTGGCGACCCTGCGCAGTACGGTACGCCATTCGCCAACGTGCCCAACCGCGAAGATGCCGTGATTTACCAGGTTAATATGCGGGCGTTTAGTGCAGGCGGCAATTTTGCGGGCGTCACGGCCCGGCTCGATTCCATCAAGGCCCTCAGGGTGAACGTGCTCTACCTGATGCCCATCTACCCGGTAGGCACCGATAGAAAATCGGTAAACTCGCCCTACTGCGTGAAGGACTACTCGGCGGTAGGCGCAGAGTTTGGCACCCTCGCCGACCTGCGCACCCTCGTAGATGGGGCACACGCCCGGGGGATGAGCGTGATGCTCGACTGGGTGCCCAACCACACCAGCTGGGACCATCCCTGGATTACGGCCCACCCGGACTGGTACAAGAAAGATGCATCGGGCAACATTGTTGCGCCTACCAACGGGAGCACCACCTATTCCGATGTGGCCCAGCTCGACTTCAGCAGCAACCCTATGCGCCTGGCCCAGATAGCGGCCATGAGGGCCTGGGTGTTTACGGCCAACATTGACGGGTTCCGCTGCGACTACGCCGACTACCAGCCCGACGACTACTGGGTGCAGGTCATCAACTCGTTGCGCAGCATTACGACCCACAAGCTGCTGTTGCTCAACGAGGGTTCGCGTAGTAGCAACTATACTTCCGGCTTCGACTACAACTTTGGCTTCGGCTTCTATGGTGGGCTGAAAAGCGTGTATAAAAACGGTACTGCTGCTACCAACCTTGATGCCTACAACACCAGTGACTACGTGGGGACCAGTACCACGCAGCAGATAGTGCGCTACACCACTAACCACGACGTAAACGGCTCGGATGGTACGCCCGTATCCATTTACGGCGGCAACGCGGCGGCCATGTCGGCCTTCGTCATTGCCTCCTGCTACAAGGGCGTGCCCTTCGTGTACAACGGCCAGGAAGCGGGCATGACGACGCCCATCACCTTCCCCTTCACCTCCGTAAAAGTGCAGTGGGGCCTCCATAACGACGTGAAGAAAGCCTATGTGCAGTTGCTCACAGCCCGCGCTGCCAGCCCTGCCCTCCAGCACGGCACGCCGGTTTCGTACAGCGCCAGCAACGTGTGCGCCTTCACCAAAACCTTCGGCTCCAGCCAGGCGCTGGTATTGGTGAACGTACGCAGTTCAGTTGCCACCTACAACGTGCCTACCGCCCTAGCCAACACTACCTGGACCGACGCCCTGCAGGGCGGTACCGCTTCGGTGGGCACCCAGGTATCACTACCCGCTTATGGGTATATGGTGCTCACGAAGTAAGTGACATTATGCGCAAAAAAAAAGCCCGCCTGTTACGTGTAGCAGGCGGGCTTTTTTCGTAGAAGCGCCAGCAGTTATTGCCCCAGCTTCTTCTTCAGATTCTCATTCAGCGCCTCCAAAAACTCCTCGGTGTAGAGGTAGTCGCGGCCGTGCTCCACCTTGTTGCCGTGGATGCACACGGCCAAGTCTTTGGTCATCTTGCCGCTTTCCACGGTTTCGACGCACACGGCTTCGAGGGCGTGGCAGAAGTCGATAAGTTCCTGGTTGCCATCGAGCTTGCCCCGGAACTCCAGGCCGCGCGTCCAGGCGAAGATGCTGGCGATGGGGTTGGTGCTGGTGGGCTTGCCAGCCTGGTGCTCGCGGTAGTGGCGCGTCACGGTGCCGTGGGCGGCTTCGGCCTCCATCACGGTGCCGTCGGGCGTTACCAGCGTCGAAGTCATCAGCCCCAGCGAGCCGAAGCCCTGGGCCACGGTGTCGCTTTGCACGTCGCCGTCGTAGTTTTTGCAGGCCCACACAAAGTTGCCGTTCCACTTCAGCGCCGAGGCTACCATGTCGTCAATCAGGCGGTGCTCGTAGGTGATGCCGGCCGCCTTGAACTTGGCCTGGTAGTCCTGCTCGTATATCTCTTGGAAGATATCCTTGAAGCGCCCGTCGTACTTCTTGAGGATGGTGTTCTTGGTGCTCAGGTACAGCGGCCAGCCTTTCATCAGGGCCTGGTTGAAACAGGCGTGGGCGAAGCCCCGAATGCTTTCGTCGGTGTTGTACATGGCCAGGGCCACGCCGTCGCTCTTGAAGTTGAATACCTCGAATGACTGCGTTTCGCCGCCGTCTTCGGGCTGAAAAGTGATGGTGAGCTTGCCCTTGCCTTTGGTCACGAAATCGGTGGCGCGGTACTGGTCGCCGAAGGCGTGGCGGCCAATGCAGATGGGCGCGGTCCAGTTGGGCACCAGCCGGGGCACGTTGCTCATCACGATAGGCTCGCGGAACACGGTGCCGTCGAGGATGTTGCGGATGGTACCGTTGGGCGACTTCCACATCTGCTTGAGGCTGAACTCCTTTACCCGCTCCTCATCGGGCGTGATGGTGGCGCACTTGATGCCCACGCCGTACTGCCGGATGGCATTAGCCGAGTCGATGGTGACCTGGTCGTTGGTGGCGTCGCGGTGCTCCATGCCCAGGTCGTAGTACTTAATGTCGACGTCCAGATATGGGGTAATAAGCTTGTCTTTGATGAATTTCCAGATGATGCGCGTCATCTCATCGCCATCCAGCTCTACTACGGGGTTGGCTACTTTTATTTTGGTCATGGGTGGGGGGAAATAAAATCCGGCAGGACCTCCTGCCAGGGTGGCTTGGTGATACTAGCCAGGCCGGGGCAATGTTTCAGGCCCCCGACCCGGCCAATTGAGGTCAATAGTAAGCAGGATTACCGATTTAGCGCCGGAATAAAGAGTTTCTCGTTAAAAAACCCTATATTAGCGCGGCCAACTCTTACCGTCAACTGCCTCTGCTATGCGAAACCCTTACTACTTGCTAGCCACCGCCTTTGCCCTGCTGGCCGCCCCCCGTGCCTATGCCCAGCAGCCGTGGCAACCTTTCCGCCCAGCCCTCACCTACCAGTTCGACGAGGCCGCCACACCCGGCGACACCACCCACACCCTGCGCCTGGGCGCGGGCACACTGGTGCCCGGCACCACCACCGACTCGCTCTTCCAGTTTACAGGCCGGGTAGGCAAGCTGGTCGGGCCGTATAGCACCAGCAACTGCAACGGCACCCAACGCCTGCGCCCCGACAATCTCTTTGGCGCTACCCTGCGCAGCCAGCCTAAGGCCGTGTTCACCCTGGCCGCCGCCAATGGGCACACGCTCACGCTCCGCCCCCGCGCGGCGCTGGGCGTGAGCTGGGCCACTGGCCTGCCCGGCCTCACGGCCAGTGTCACGAGCCGGGGCGTGGCCTCTGTGCTGGGCTCCCCGGCCGACTCGGTGGTGACTATCCAGTTTTCCGATGGCGAAATCGTGCGCCTGAGCAAGCAGGCCGGCTGGCTCGAAGGGCCCTCGCTCGACAGTTACCTCAACGGCCGCAACCGCCGCCGCCACCTCACCCTCACCGCCCTGCCGGAGCGCCACTTGGGCACGGCCGTCATGGGCGCGCTGGCCGTGTTCGACTACCAGCCAGGCGATTACTTTCAGCGCCATCGCCGTTCATATAGTGGCTTTGGACAATTTCTCTGCCAGGAAGGCTGGCTACAGGACAGCGTACTGACGCGCCAGACCAGCCGCACGGGCGATACCCTGACCTACACCATCCGAACCCGCAGCCGGTACCTGGGCTACGGCTCCGTCGGCTCTCCCTTTTGCAGCACGCCTAGCGTGGTTACTACCTATGCAAGTACCAGTACGCTGGTCGTCATCGGCAGCAAAGCGGAGGACAATGGCTATCAAAAGCTGACCGGCTTTTATTCTGGCCCTATCAATGGCACGGGGGAGTGGACTTCCACGGTTTCCCGAAACAATGTCCGCTTCGGGGGCCGCCCGGAATATAGCCAGTCGTTCCTGAAAACGTGCTCTACGTCCAGTGCCGACAGCGTAACGATGTACGTCATCGCTGACGGTGGACGGATTGACCGTTATGCGGCGGGCCTCGGCCTCACGTACCTGGCAAGCCTTAGTGACTTCATGGAGCTGACAGCCTTCCGCAAGGGCAGCCAGACCTGGGGCACGTTCTTCGCCAAAGGCTTCCTGCTGGCTACCCGCGCCGAGCGGGCGGCTGCTACTACATCCGCATTTCCTAACCCCTTCGACGACGGCCTCACGGCCTCCTTCACGCTGACCCGCACCCAGGCCGTAGCCGCCACGCTGCACGATGTGCTGGGCCGCGCCGTGCGCACCACCACTACCGGAGCACTGCCAGCCGGGGCGCAGCAGCTGGTGCTGCCCACGGCCGGGCTGCCGGCGGGCGTGTACACGCTGCACCTGCATTTCGTGGGCGACGACCGTACGGAAGTGTTGCGGGTGGTGAAGGCCGAGTAGCGTGGACTTTGTAGTCCGTGTCTGGAGTCGTTCGGGCGCGGATTACAAAGTCCACGCTACTGCGCTCCCCACAAAAAAATGCCCACCCTGCTTAGGGTGGGCATTTTTTTGTGGGGAGCGCAGTAGTGGGGTACTTATTCCACTACTACCCGCCGGGTCAACGTCATGTCGCCGGCCGTGAGGCGCAGCAGGTACACGCCGGGGGCCAGTTGGCTCACGTCGAAGTCGGTGGTGGCACCGGTGGCCGTGAGGGCAATGGTGCGCTGGGCCACGGCCTGGCTAAGCACGTTGTAGAGCGCGGCCTGCACGGTGCGCTGGCCGGGCAAGGCGGGCAGGCCCAGCGTGAAGCTGCCGCGGGCCGGGTTGGGCGCTACGCTCACCTGACTGGCTTCGAGGGCGGGCATCACGGCCAGTGGTGCCGCCCCTAGTATGCACACAGTAAAGTTGCCGTAGGTAGGCAGCGCATCGTAGGCCGAGGTGTACACTCGGACGTAGTAGCGCGTGCCCACCGTGAAGGTCGTCAGCGTAATGTTTTCGGTGTCGTCGGCACCCTTAGCGTCGATGCACCGCAGGCTGGCAAGAGCACCGCAGCTACCCGAAAACACCTGCACCACCCCATCGAACTCGCTGAAGAGCCGCACGGTATGCGTGGTAGCCGTAGCCACGAAGCTGTACCACACATCGGCGGCCAGGGGGCTCTTGTAGCTGCTGCACGTAGCCGCCGCCTGCGACTGCGTAGCGCCCGAAACGGTACCGGTAACGGGCAGGCAGGTTGGATTAGGCGTCAGGGTAATGGCGCTGGCGCAGTCGTCGTTGAGGGGCCGGGTGGCAAACAGCGCGACGGTAGTACCCTGGCTGCCATTAGGGCAGGGAGTTTGCACAAACACTGTGTATACCGTGCCGGGAAGCAGACCCATGAGGCTGGCCGTGGTGCCGGTAACGGTTTGGGTGGTAGAGGCCGGCGCAGTAGTAATGGTGTAGGTAAGGCCGGCAGCGGCGGCCGTAAAGCTCACCGAGGCCGAGTTCATCGTCACGTTGGAAACGGCTACGTTGGTTACCTCGCCGCACACCACCTGCGGCGGCGTGGTGCTGAAGCTGGCTGTGGCCGCACCCGAGGTGGCGTTGGCGGCGCAGGTGCTGGCAATGTTTACCGTATAGGTGGTGCCGGCGGTGAGGCCCGTTAGCGTTGCCGGCGAGGCCGTTACCGTTTGGCTGGTAGTGGCGGGCGTGGTCGTGATGACGTAGCTGGTGGCGCCACTGCCGGCCGCAAAGCTTACGCTGGCAGTAGTGGCCGTTACGCTGCTCACGGCCAGGGCGGTGGGGGCGGCGCAGGGCGTAGCCGCGTTGATGGTAAAGTTGGCGTTAGAAATGTCGAAGAAGTAGTTGTCGGCCGCCTCCACCATCACGCGGGCCGTGGTCGAGCTTACGCTGGGCACCGTTACGGTGGCCGAGCCAGTATTGGCAGTGCCGGCCAGCAGCAGCGTGGGGTAGGTAAGGCCCCCGTCGAGCGAAAGCCGGATGTTCACGGTCTGGCAGTTCACGCCGTTGGCAGTGGTGCCGGCCACGTTCCAGCTTACGGTTTGGGTGCTGCCGCCGGTCCAGGTTACGGCCGTGTTGGGGGCCGTTACCAGGAAGGGGCCGGCCGCCGACGTGCTGGTGAGGCCCACCGGCGGGCTGCTGGCCACGCCGCCTATTATCCCCTGCGTGCCGCTGTGCTGGTCGCGCAGCGTTACCCGAAACGTGAGCACCCGCGCTACCGTGGGCAGGCGTTCGCCAAGGGTTGTCGTGTTGTTGATGATATCGCTCAGTTGCGGGAAGTAGCGCGTGGGCGAAGTAGTGGGGGTAAAGCTGCGGAACAGGGGTACGTTGTTGCCGGCTACTTGGGTAGCCGTGGGCGAGCCCTCCGAGCCCAGGTCATACTCTTCCCAGCAGTAAGTGAGGGCGTCGGCGTCGGGGTCGAAGCCGCCCGAGGTGAGCTTAAATGGCGTGCTGACGGGCAGCACCTTGCCGGAGGCCGGCAGTGCGGCCACCACGGGCGGCCGGTTGCCCGTGCTGCTGGTAACGGCGCAGCTGGTAGTGGCTAGGTAGTCTTGAATTTCTTCGTAGTTCACTACGTGGAAGTACGCATCGGAGTGTGGCTGCAGGTCGTTGGCAGTGCCACAAATGCCGGCGTAGGCCATGATGGTGGTGCCGGAACCCGGCTCGAAGGCGGTGGTGGGGTTGCGGTTGCCGCCGCCGCAGCTGTCGCCATTGCCGTTGAAGGGGTGGTTGGCCCCAAACTCGTGCCCCATCTCGTGGGCCACGTAGTCGATGTCGTAGGCATCGCCCACCGGAGAGGGAGTACCGGTCTCGCTTTCGGCTTTCTGGCCACTTACGCACACCACGCCCAGCCCCGAGAGCCCGCCCCCGGCCGTACTGAACACGTGCCCGATGTCGTAGTTGGCATCGCCGATAAGGGCGTCCACGTTGGCTTGGTTTTCGTCCAGCAGGTCGCCGTCAACGTTGTCGTTGTCGTAGGGGTCGGTAGTAGAGTTGGTATAGATAAGCTGGCTGTTGCCGGCTATCAGCACCAGGCGCACGTCCAGCTCCTTCTCATACACCCCCACCACGCGGTTCACGGTAGTTACAATAGCGGCCTGGGCCAGGGCCACGGTGCCGCCCTGAAATGCGGTGTACTCGGCGGTAGCAGCCACGGCCAGCCGGTAGGTGCGCAACGTGGGCGCAATGGCCCGCTGAGCCGTCTTCCGGCCCGCAGCAGCACTCTTTACCGCGCCCGTGTTCTTTGCGCTGGTGCTCTTGGTATCGCACCGGAAGTGCGGGCCCTGCATGTCGCGCCGCCAGAAGCTGAGGTAATGCGTGAGGTTGGCGCGGGTAGTGGGGTCGAGAAAGAAGGTGCCCGTCGTGGCCGAGAGCACCTGGGCATGAAAGCCGCGGGGCGTGAGGTCGAGGCGCACGCTGGCCGTGGGGTCGTCCATGCCCACGCCCGCGTAAGTCTTGATGTCTGGAAACTGGGCGGCCAGCGCCGGGGCCATTACCGGGGCCTCGCGCACCTGGAAGCGGGCATTGGTGCCATCGGGCAGGGGCAGTAGCAGCAGCAGCGGTGGGACTGCCGGCTGGCTTTCGAGCGGGGCCGTGGCCAGGGCCGCCCGCAGGCCGGCCACATCGAGCGTAAGTGGGCGCGAGGACTGCAAGGTGGCCGCCAACGGCGAAGACACCGCGCTGCGTGCCCCAGCATCATCGGCAAAGAAGTTGGTTTGCTGGGCCTGGGCCCCCAGGGCCAGCAGGGCGCCAGCGGCCGTGAGCAGGGCCGGCCGCCAGCCGCGAGCTGCCCGGCCGGGCAGGGTAGCTAGCTCGCGCAAACAATCGTCGAGTTTACTCATAAACAAGGTGAAAAGGGGGAAGGGCAAATGTATAATAGGTTTCTGGGTTGGTGGCACTGCGCTCGGCTAGTCAGGGTTTTTTATCGCTGGATGGCGGTAAAGAGTAGTCGATAAGCTAATAGCCACTGCTGTTACGCAGGCGTTGTCGTTCTGACGTTCGCTCTATTCCGCCCCCACCAGCCGCTTGGCTTGCCAGCTGCCCCGCAGGTACCATGCTAGGGCAATGAGGGCCGAGAGTACGTTGGCGACCACAAACGACCACCACAGCCCCCGAAAGCCCAGCGCCGTGTGGCGCGAGAGGTACCAGGCCACCGGAAACTGCAGGCCCCACACGCTGATGATGGTGAGCAGCATGGCCGAAAACGTATTGCCCGACCCGCGCAGCGCCCCCGATACCGACTGCTGCACCCCCGTGAAGCAGAGGCTGAACACGGCAATGCGCACGAACTCCACCGCGTCGTGGCTCACGCCCTCATTGCCTTTGAGGAAAAAGCCCACCAGCGGCCCGGCGGCCACGTAGCCGGCCAGGCCCAGCAGCAGCAGCCCCGCGAAGCTGATGCCAATGGCGTAGTTGGCCGTGCGAGCCGCCCGAGGCACGTTGCCGGCCCCCATGTTCTGGGCCACCAGCGTGGAGCAGGCCAGCGACACCCCCAGCGCGGGAATAATACCCACCGCCAGAATGCGCGACCCGATGCCATACGTGGCCACGATGGCCGTGCCAAACAGCGCCGCCAGCCCCGTTTGCATAGCCAGCCCCAACGCCCGCGCCGAAAGGTCGATGGACGAGGGCAGGCCCAGCTTAAACGCCCGCGCCATCAGGTCCATGTCGGGCCGGAAACCGCGAAAGCGCAGCTGGATGCCCGATTTGCCCCGCAGCAGCACCCCCAGCCCGAGCACCACCGAGAGCGCCTGCGTGCAGAGCGTAGCCACCGCCGCCCCCGTCACGCCGAAGCCCGGCACCGGCCCCCAGCCATAAATAAAAAGCGGGTCGAGCAGGAAATTGAGCGCCAGCGTGGCAATGTTGATATAGAGCGGCAGCCGCACCTCCCCCACCCCGCGCATGAGCGCCTGAAACATGAGAAACGCAAAGCTGAAGGGCAGCCCCAGAAACAGCATCCGCTGAAACGCATTGGCTTGCTCAAAAATGTCTGTCCCCACCCCAATCAGGTGCAGAATGTAGGGCGAACCCACATGGGCTACCACCGTGAGCAGCAGCGCCACCCCGGTTTCGAGCACCAGCGACTGCGCCGCAATATGGTTTACTGCCTCCGGCCGTCGCGCCCCGTAGTTCTGGGCCACCAGTATGGAACCGGCCACTGCAAAGCCCGACCCCAGCGCAATGAGCAGAAAATTGACCGGGAAGCTCACCGCCACCGCCGCTACAGCCCCCGCCCCCAGCTTGCCCACCCAATAGGCATCAACAAGCTGGTAGCCGGTTTGCAGCAAATTGCCCAGCACAATGGGCAGCGCCAGTGTCACCAGCGCCTTAAGAATGGAGCCCTGCGTGAGGTTGGGGCGGGAAGTGGGAGCGGGCATACGTAGGGAGCCGATGCTGGCTGAGCCAGCAGCAAAACAGAAACTACGGGAAAGCTCTGGCTGCCGCTGAAAGGCAGGGAGGTCAGGCAGCCCCTAGCCAGTGAGGCCGTAGCTGGCAGGCCGCAACCGAGTGCCCACTAAAATGAAATTACGTTAATTTTTTAGGCTCGTAGCAGTAACCAAAGCCAGTCAGGTACCCGTATCGTTAGCATTCTTCCACCTCAATCCCCTTTTCTTATGGCTGAGCAAGTTGCCGTCACGCAGGACGTAAACAAACTGCTGGACAAGATTAAAGAAGTCCGGTACGCCACCCTGACCACCCTCAATGCACAGCGCCGCCTGCACGGCCGGCCTATGTATACCTGCGAGCCGGGTAAGGATGGGGCACTCTGGTTTTTTTCGGAAAAAGATGCCGAGAAAATCGCCGAAATCCAGCAGAACCCGCAAGTAGGGCTGGGCTACTCCGACCCCGGCCAGGCCACCTACGTTACGGTAGCCGGCACCGCCACGATAGTACACGACCGCGATACAATCAAGGACCTGTGGCGCGAGGATTTCCGGGGCTTCTTCCCCAAAGGGGCCGACGACCCCACCATTGCCCTCATCAAAGTCGACATCGAAAGCGGCGAATACTGGGACACGCCCGGCAACGTCTTCGTGCGGGCCTACGCCTACGCCAAAGCCCTCACTACCGGCGAAAAGCACCACCCCGACCCCAACGAACAGGCTAAAGTGCAGGTATAGGGGGCTAGGTGTATAGTCCCGGAGTATGGGGAAGGGGCTTCGTGTCGTACCTTTCAAGCAAACTTATGGGCAAAATACCACACGGCTGCGCCACGACAACGCCGGCAACTCGGCGCCTTATCCAGCAAAGTACAGAAGGCGTA
>JBPBPU010000164.1:0-82524 GCA_050954465.1 Janthinobacterium lividum | reverse complement strand
CGCGAAAAGCAAGAGGAAAAGAAAATATTTTTTCATAAAAAGCAGGTACCGTGGACTCTGTGAGTCCGCGAGTGAGAATAATAGATGCTCTAGCTGGCGCGGGCCTCTGGCCCGTGCCGACCTGCTGCAGGCCTCTGGCCTACACGCTAGAACAAGTTGTTTAAGTGTCGTTTCAGCGTTGCAGGCCGAGGCCTGCAGCAGGTCGGCACGGGCCAAAATGGTTACGGTTTCGGCTGTTGCAGCCGCTTATCGGTCAGAAACTGCTCGTCCGTTAATGTTTCCATGAAGGCCACTAAATCGGCCTGCTGCTGGGCGGTGAGCGGAATGCCGAACTGCCCATTTGGCTGGCGCAGCAGCGGGTCGAGGCTGGGGGAGGGCACTACGCCGTGGTCGTAATGGGCCAGCACCTGCGTCAGCGTCCGGAAGCGTCCGTCGTGCATGTAGGGCGCGGTGCGAGCGATGTTGCGCAGGCTGGGTACCCGGAAGCGCCCCGCATCGGCATGGTAAGTAGTGATTCGCGCCCGCCCCGAATCGCGCGGAAAGGTGCGGTCGAGGCCGATGTTGCTGAATTTCTCGTTCGTGAATAAGTCTGTGGCGTGGCAACTGCTGCACTTGGCCGCAAACAAGGCCCGGCCGCGCAGCTCCGGCGCCGTAAGGGTGCCGCCCAGCTCGTGGCGCACGTAGTGGTCGTAGCGCGAGTTGGCTGAGGTAAGTGCGGCCGTAAACTGCGTCAGGGCCCGGAAAAACTGCGGCGTGTCGATGTTCCCTGGCCCGTAGATGGCGGCAAAGCGCCGCCGGTACTCTGGGTCGGCGTTGAGCTTGGCCAAGGCTACGGCCAGGGGCGTGTTCATCTCGTTGGGGTCGGTGAGCGGGGCCAGGGTTTGCATTTCCAGGCCCAGCACGCCGCCATCGGCCATAAAGGTGTGCCGCCAGCGCAGGTTTTGCAAAGCCGGTGAGTTACGCGAACTGATGTGGCCCCCTACGCCCGCACTCAGCGCGTGCCCGGCGTGGGAAAACGCCGCCGCCGCCGCGTGGCACGACCCGCATGAGACCGTGCCATCGCCCGATAAGCGCGGGTCGTAGAACAGCGTGCGCCCCAACTCAAACGTGGCCTGGTCGGGCACGTTTCGCGCCAGGGCATACGCCATGGGGGGGAAGTTGGCCGGCTGCCCGGTGCCTGGCACCGCTACATCGAGCGCAGTTTCGTGGCCGCACCCTGCTCCGAGTGCCCCACTCAGTAGTAACCCGCCCAGCTTCAGCGTCTTGGCAAGCATGGCAATGAGCAATGGATAATGAGTAACTGCTGTTACGCAGTCGGGTCGTTCTGACGTTCGCCTCACCAGACCCCTATGAGGCATAGCCCCCTCTCCGAGAAGGAGAGGGGAACTAGTTGCTAGTTTTAGAAGCTGACTTAAAATATTGATTTCTAGCTTAAAATTAGACTAGCGCTAGTTCCCCCTCTCCTTTTCGGAGAGGGGACTATGCCCCATAGGGGTCTCGTGAGGCGAACGTCAGAACGACCCGACTGCGTAACAGCAGTGAGTAATTGCCTACATAAAGCAATTACTTATTGTCCATTGCTCATTCACTAGTTGGCGTGGATGTGCTCGACCGAAAACATGCCGCCGCCATCGGTGCCGTTTCCGTAGTTGTTAGCTACCTGTACTGATACCTTGCCGGGGGCCATGGACGTGGGGAACGTGCCGAGTGGGAAGACGGTCGGCCCGTTGAAAATTTTGAGCACGTCGACCGAGTAGTGGATTTCGGGCGAGTGGTCGGTGCGCACAAACAGCGTGCTGCCGTTAAACGAAGGCTTGGCAACGACGTTGGCCCCGAAGGGCTTGCGGAAGCCGCCAATGTGCGCCCGTAGCGCCTGATTGCTGGCCGAGGTTACGTTGCCTTCTACCTTGAGGAAAATGTGGCCGGTATTCCAGGCCCAGTACATCCCGTTGGCTGGGTTCAGGTCGTTGAGGGCCCCCGTAAACGTGAGCGGGTCGGCTTTGGTCATAGTCGAGTCGACCCCTATCATAAACTGCATACCTGAGTAGTCGCCAGCCGGCACACCGCTGATAGTGAAGTGGCTGGAAGCAGCATTGGCGGCATCTACCAAATGGTAGAAATTGGGCACGGCGTAGGTGCTGCCGTCGGCTTTGGTGAGTACCACGTTCGAGATGAAGTACTCGAAGGTGGTGAGGTTAAACGTTTCCTTGGGCGTGGTGGTAGTGGTGTAAACGGTGGTGCCATCGGGCTTGATGGCGGTACCGCCCGCATTGTTTTCCATCTCAAACGTGACGGTGCCCGTGCCCGTCAGGTCGTTGTCTTTTTTGCAGCCGCTCAGCAGCGCAAAAGAGCCGCCCAAGAGCAAGGCAAACGTAAAAAAGCTAGGGGTTTTCATCGAGGATAAGGCTTTAAAATAGAAGCTGACGGGTGCCTGGGCCTACAGTGAGCCACGCCGCAACGGACGGGCCTGCTATGGCCTGCTACTCAGTACGCTGGCGGGCACCAACCCTCACACGTACCGGTTCCGGAAAGTTCAGCTTTACCCGATGGGAGGGCGAAAAACTCCACCTAGCGGGGCCGCTACGTAGGGCCGGGCCTCCGGCCGGGCAAAACGCGGGGCTACTAGGCACTCTACCCATACGGGAGGCAGCAGGCGCAGGTGAGCAGGTGGCGCTACTACCTCAAACTTCACTTTGGCCAGCGTACCGGCCGGAGCCTTGGCCGGACCGTTTTCGGCCCGGCGCAACTGCCGCGCCAGGTAGCATTTGCCATTGCAGCGCAGGCTGGGCCGGGCTTTATTCACGCAGTACCGCTGCGCAATGCTGGCCTGGTTGACGGCAAAATTCAGCACCAGCAACTCGCGCCCAAACGATTGGAGCAAGAGCAGCATGGTGAGAAAATAAGCCAGCAGACGCGTCATAGCGTGAAAGTAAGACCGGAAAAGGAAGAACAGGTGAGTATTGTTCCAGGCTATACGAAATGCAGCAGATGGTTGGAGCGCAGGGAATGGGTTTTCTGTAAAACGGAGTGGTACTCCATATAGGCCGCGTCAGCGGCAAGGCGGCTTGTTCGGGCTACCACACGCGAGTTTGCCGCTAACGCGGCATACACGGAGTGCCACTCCTTTTTACGAAGCCAGCAACGCCTCGGCCTGCTCGCGCAGCAGCTGTCGAAACAGCGGGCTCGTGATTTCGCCGGTGGCCGAAAGGTGCTGGCTGATGGTGGGCAGGCGCACACGCTGCGGCAACACATTGGTACCCAGATAAAACAATATGTCGGTGAGGTGGCTCAGCGCCAGCAGGCCGCCCTGGCTGCCGCTGCTCAGGCTCACCAGCGCCGCCTTCTTGCCCCGAATGCCGCCGGGGTAGGGCAGGGCATCAATAAACGACTTGAGCGCCCCCGGAATAGAGCAATTATATTCCGGCGCGATAATGACGAGCTGCGCCGACTGGTCGAGCGGGGCAATGAAGCGGTTGAAGTCGTCGTGCTGGCCGGCGTTGTGGTAAAGCGCCACGTTCAGAAAATCGGCTGGCAGGTCGGTCAAATCCAGCAGCTGAGAAGCTGCGCCCAGCTCTGTGAGCAGGGTGGCGTAGAAATTGGCCACGAGCCGGGCGCGGGACTGCGGGCGGTTGGTGCCGACGAGAATAGAAACCAAAGGGGAGGCGGTGAGGTGGTAAAACTATAACTACGGCAGCGCCCCAGGGTTTGCGAGGCAGCTATTCCACCACAATGTCGTATTTGCCGAGCAGGCCTGGCAGGCTGGCCAGCGCAAAGCGCGCTCCCGTCAGGCGGTTGGCTTCGGGGTCGAGGCTGAGGTGGCGGGCAGTGGTGAAATCGGCCCCGGCCAGGGTGGTATCGTGGAAGATGGTGCGCGTGAGGTCGCAGTCCTGAAACACGGCGTGGCTGAGGTCGGCGTTGGTAAAATCGGTTTCGTCGAGGGTGCAGTGGGCGAAGCGGGTGCCCGCCAGCCGCTTGCCCGCAAAGGAGGCGTAGCGTAGCTGGCAGTAATCGAAATGCACCCCAAACAGTATGTCCTGGCACGCGGTGAAGGCCACGCCCAGCAGCTTGCAGTCGGCAAAGGCCACGTTCTGTAGCGCCGCGCCGCTGAGTTTGGCGGTGGTCAGGTTGCAGCGCTCGAATAAGCAGTCCTCGAAGCGCAGCCCGGCCAGGTTAGCATCGCCCAGCTCGCACTGCACGAAGCGGCACTGCTCAAATTCGCGGCCCAGCGCCAGCAGGCGCGGCGCGTCGAGACCAGTATGTACTTGCTCGAAAGAATCGGGTTTGCGCAGGGCGGTGGGTTTGCGGCGGGGCTTCATGGAAAAGGAATAGGTTGGTGCCGCTGCTAACCCGGTGCGGGCATTCGCGGTTTAAGGCCTGGTCCAAAGCTCGTCCATAATAGCCGGCATATTTCGGCGGGGAGGAACTAATGGCCGCTCTTGCCTCATGCCCGCCGCTAGCCGGACTATCTATTTCAAAAATAACGCGGGCTGCCTCTGGGAGGAGCCCGAAAGCTACCTGCGCTTGGAATACTACCCCGGCAAGCGGGAGGAAGCGCAGTTTCGCGCCCTACTCAGCCACGCTCGCCAGGCCCTGCAGCGCCACGGCTGGAACCGGATACTCATCGACCAGCAACACATGACGGCCTTCTCGGCAGCAGAGGCCAACTGGTTGCTACACGACTGGCTGCCCGTGACGGTGCGCGAAACCGGCTACCGGCACGGGGCCGTGCTGCTGGCGCACGACGTATTCGCCCGCCTCGCCATGACCAGCGTGGAGGCCGCCGCCAACCAGCAGGTTTCTATCTACCGCAACTTCAGCGACGAAGCCACTGCCCTGGCGTGGCTGCTGAAGCAATGAATGTTACGCAGGCGTTGTCGCCCTCCGCGTTCGCCTCACCCCCTAACCCCCTCTCCGAAAAGGAGAGGGGGAACTAGTTTCTAGTACTAGACTAGGAAACTAAAAGCTAGTCCCCCTCTCCTTTTCGGAGAGGGGGCTAGGGGGGGAGGCGAACGTGAGAACGACAGCGCCTGCGTAACAGTAGTGACTAATGACGCTGTGAATTACTCAAATTACTCCTGCCCCGCCAGCAAGTCCTCGAACGTTTGGCGGCGGCGGATGAGGCGCGGCTCCTCGCCGCCATCGAGCAATACCTCGGCGGGGCGCAGGCGCGAATTGAACGAGCTGCTCATCTCGAAGCCGTAGGCCCCGGCGTTGTGGAAGGCCAGGATGTCGCCCTCGCGCACGTCGGGCAGCAGGCGGTCCCAGGCGAAGGTGTCGGTTTCGCAGATGTTGCCCACTACTGTGTACAGGCGCTCCGGCCCGCTGGGGTTGGTGAGGTTGCTGATGTAGTGGTACGCTTCGTAAAACATGGGCCGGATGAGGTGGTTGAAGCCCGAATTGACGCCCGCAAACACGGTAGCCGTGGTGGTTTTCACCGTCGCCACCTCCACCAGCAGGTAGCCGGCCTCGCTCACCAGGTACTTGCCCGGCTCAAACCAGGCTTCGAGCGGCCGGCCGTACTCCTGCTCAAACTCCCGGAAGGCCACCGCCACCTGCTGCCCTAGCGTAGCTACGTCGGTTTCCGGGTCGCCGGGCTTGTAGGGCACCTTGAAGCCCGAGCCCAAGTCCAGGAACTCTAGTTGCGGAAAGCGCAGGGCGGCCTCGAAAAGCACGTCCAGCACTTGCAGAAACACGGCCACCTCCTTTATTTCGGAGCCCGTGTGTATGTGCAGGCCGCGTACGTGCAGGCCCGTGCCCTTGATGACGCGCTCCAAATGCCGCAGTTGGTGAATACTGATGCCAAATTTGCTGTCGATGTGCCCGGTCGAAATTTTGTAGTTGCCCCCGGCCTCGATGTGCGGGTTCAGGCGCACGCACACCGGGTAGGAGCCGCCAAACGTGGCCCCGAAGCGCTCAAGCAGCGAGAGGTTGTCGATGTTGAGGTTCACGCCCAGCTCCTTGGCCGCTACCACTTCCGCAAAGGCCACGCTGTTGGGCGTAAATAGGATGTTCTCCGGCGCAAAGCCCGCGTGCAAGCCCAGCCGTACTTCGTTGATGCTCACGCAGTCCAGCCCCGCGCCTTCGGCCAGCAGCAGCCGGAGCACGGCCACGTTGGTAAGCGCTTTGCAGGCGTAGAAAAACCGCGTGGGGTGGCTGCTGAAGGCGGCGGTGAGCTTCTGGTACTGGCTCCGAATAACATCGGCCTGGTACACGTAGAGCGGGGTGCCAAACTGCGCGGCGGCCGCCAGCAGGGCATCGGTAGGAAGGGAAGCGGGCATTGCGTAAAAAGCCAAAAAACAGCGGTCAGGCCGCTTGCACGAAGGTACGGCTCCCTGCTGGGCAAGGGGCTGCGGGTAGCCAGAGGGCTACTGGCGGCTGGTATATTTGCCCGGCGCTACAGTCGCCCTTTTTCACTTCATGCGAAGCTACTTGCTACTACCCGGCCTGCTGGCTGCCAGCCTTGCCAGCCACGCCCAGGGCGCGGCCCCCACCGTGCCTACTCCCACCTACCAACTGTAGCACGACTCGTTGTGGGCGCGGGCCCAGCGCGTACGCGTGCAAACGGCCGCCAGCACGGAAGCCTTTAAAACCGGGTTTTTGAGCCTGGGGGGCACCCGGCGAGTAATTGTCAGCCTGGGCCGCCTGTGCGTACGCCCGGTCACCGACCTGGGCTCGCACCTGGTCACGCTCAAGACCGAGGTGGTGAAGCACAAAACCCACGGCGCGGAAATCAAGAAAATACACTACTACAGCACGGGCGGCGGCCAGCAGCTCTACGAATACTACGAGGGCGGGCACCTAGTGCAGCTGGAGCTAACCAGCTACCCGCTGCCCGACGGCACAGGCGGCTCCAGCTTTTGCACCATGCGCTGGATGCGCGGCGACTACCTGAGTGTCAGTCTTCGCTCCAAGGCCATTGGCGGACACTTGGTAGCGAGGCCCCACTACTACGCGCAGCCGACGGCTGCCCCCGAGTAACAACCCCTGCGCTCCGCGGAGTATGGCTGCGTGGCTTTGGTTGAAGAGGCGAAGTTCAACCTGAAGCAGCTTTATAGGAAAACAGCCTATCTACCTAGCAGTTACCTGAAGTTCCTGCTTCGTGTTGTTGAACTTCGGAGGTACTTTCGCAGCGGCTTATTTCCCACCGCCCGGCGTTGCTAGTTACTTCTCTCTTCCCCGCTCTGCATCCTGTCGTCCGCCCCGGTGGGCTGGCTGCCGCCTGGCTCCGCTGGCTGCTGCTGGCGCTGCTGGCCGGCGCATGGGCCGCGCCGGCCTCCGCCCAGCCCGTTAGCATCCGCCCCGACCCGCTGCTGGCACCCCTGGCCATCCGCGAGCTGAAAAACGACCGGGCGGGCTTTACCTGGGTGGCCGCCCGGCAGGGCCTGTTTCGCTACGATGGTACCCAGCTGCTGCCCATAGCCCGGCTGGTGCGCCAGGGGCCCCGGCCCACGGGGGCTTGCAATGCCGTGGTGGTGGATGCCACCGGGCAGGTGTGGTTCGGGCTCAACGACGACCTGTACGTCTTCACCCCCGCCACCGGCCAGTTGCAGGCGGTGCCGCTGCCCCCCGCCGGCGGCTTCATTAAGTTCGTAGATGCACTCTTCATCCACCACGGCGTGCTCTGGATTGGGCAGGGGCGCGAGCGGCTGCAAATTCTGCAACTGCCATTGGCCGCCCGGCCCTACCGGCCACGCCTGCTGCCGCTGCCCTACGCGGGCACCCTGCACAGCTTCGTGCACGACTCAGCCGGGGCGCTGCTGGCGCAGGAGGGGCCTATTGGGTGGCGGCTGCCGCCGGGCAGCAACCGGCTCGTAGCCATTGGGCCTCTGCCCACCGAGGCGCACAACCAGCTTAGCAAGGCCGACGGCACCGATATTATGTTTTCGCCCTTGCACGAGGTGCCAGCGCCCGGCACCCGCTGGCTCTTGCGCGATACCACCCTGCTGGAAACGCTACCCGGCGGGGGCCGCCGCGTGGCCGGGCGCTGGCACCACCGCTACCGCTCCTACTATTACCCCGTGCTGCAGCTCATGGAGCTGGACAGCACCTGGTACTGGCCGGGCGAGGGCGAAGTGCTGGCGTTGTCCTTGCGCCGCCACCCCGCGCAGGCGGGCCTGCGCCACCTGCCCGTGCCGCTCGCCAAGGAGTGGAATATGCGGCTGCGCTTCAACCGCGATACTACCGGCCTGGTAGCCTTCCTCGACCAGGCCCCGGGGGCCGCCCAGCTGCGCCCGCAGCCCTGGGCCGCCACCCCCCTGCCCATGGCCGAAAAGATGCAGCCCAGCACCCGGGGCGTTGCCCGGCTGCCCGACGGGCGGCTGCTGCTGGGCAGCTACGTGGGCACGTTCGTGCAGGCCGCCGACAGCCCCGATGCGCCGTTGCGCCGCTGGCGGTCTCTGGGCGAGAGCGGCGTGATGGCGAGCAACCTCACGCTGCCCGACGGCCGCTTGCTGGCCGCCAACGAAACCGGCGGCTTCCAGCTCATCACTGCCCAAAGCATCCGGCAGGTGCCGTGGCACTTTCTGCACTCCGAAAAAGCCGTGATTGGCTACTGCGTGCTGCGCACCCGCGCCGGGCAGCTGTGGGGCGGCGGCCCCGATGGCCTCTACAGCATCGACCTAGCGCGGATGCAGGTATCGCGCTACCACGAGCTGGACTCGGCGCGCTGGCCGCTGCACCAGAGCGAAGTGAACGCGCTGGCCGAAGCTGGCCCCGGCGAGCTATGGCTGGGCACCAACCGGGGCCTGTACTGGCTGCGACCCGCCACCGGCGAGCTGCGCCACTACGGCCCCCAGGAGCCCGGCCTGCGCCGCCTGCCCTCAGCCAACGTTAACTGCCTGCTGCTCACCCACCCCGACAGCCTCTGGGTGGGCACCATGGACCAGGGCCTGCTGCTGCTGAACCCGCGCCGGGGCCTACAGCAGCAGCTCGCCGCCGGGCAGGGGCTGCCCAGCGCCTCGGTGTCGTTGCTGAACCGGCCGGTGCCGGGCGGGGCCTTGTGGGTAGGCACCTACGACGGGCTGGTGCGCTACGACCCGCGCACCCAGCGCAGCACCGAGTACTCGGTGGATAACGGCTTGCCCAGCAACGAGGTGAACCGCTGGTCGGCGTACTACGACGCGCCCACGCAGCAGCTTTACTTTGGCAGCATGAAGGGCACGAGCCGCATTTCGCTGCCCGCCGCCGCCCACCCCTTGCACCAGCCCCGGTTGCTGCTGCTGGCCCTCACGCAGCACCACGCCCAGGGCGACACTATCCGCACCGAGTACCTGCCCAATGCCCTGCCCGAGGGCATCCACTTGCAGCCCGGCGATGCCTTTGCCGACGTGCAGGTGGGCCTCACTGACGAGGCGCTGCCCGGCCGCGCCCGCTTTGCTTACCGGCTGCTGGGCCATGGCTCGGACCGGTGGCGGCCGCTGGGCTCGCAGCCCTGGGTGCGCCTGCTGGGGCTGGAGCCGGGCGACTACACCTTGGAAATAAAGGCCGAAACGGCCGAGGGCATGGCGGCGAGCGGCCTGGTACGGGTGCGGGTGCAGGTGCGCACCTACTGGTGGCGCCGACCCGGCATCTGGCTGCTGTTTGCCCTGGGGCTGGCCGCCGCCACGGGGGCTGGCACGCGCTGGTGGCTGCGGCGGCAAGCCGCCCGCCGCGAAGCCCAGCGCGCTGCCGAGGCCGCCCTACGCCACCGCCTGGCCGCCGACTTACACGACGAAGTAGGCGGCTTGCTCACCCGCGTGACCATGCGCGCCGAATTGCTCGAAGCCCAGCAAGCTACCCCGCAGATTGCTGCCCTGGTGCAGGAAAGCCGCTCGGCCGCTGCTACCATGCGCGACATTATCTGGAGCGTGGACGCCGCCGCCGACACGGTGGAGGCGCTGCTGGACCGCCTGCGCGACTTAGTAGAAACCACCCGCCGCGCCACCGAGCAGGAAATCCACTTGCACCTGGCCCTCGACGAGGCCGTGCTGCCCGCCCAACTGCGCCCGGCCGTGCGGCAGCACGCCTACCTCATCGGCAAGGAGGCCCTCACCAACGCCCTCAAGCACGGCACCCGCCGGGCCGGGCTGATGGTGACGCTGCACGTAAACGCGGCCGAACTGCTGCTGGAAGTGGAAAACGAAACCCGTAGTGGGACCTTGGGCCGCAGCGGGCTGGGGCTGCGCAGCATGGGGGTGCGAGCGGCCACCATCGGCGCGGAGCTGGTGGTGGGGCCGCAGCCCGGCGGGCGCTGGCAAGTGAGCCTGCGGGTGCCAGCGCCGCTGGCAGGGCAATGAGGGTAATAGGCAGAGTAGATTTACCCATTACCCTCCTTACTCCCAATACCCAGTAACCCATTGGCCTCGGCGTTGCGGGTGGCGGCGCGGATGGCCAGCACGCGGCGGCGAGCGGCATCCTGGGCGGGGTGGGGGTCGGCCAAGGCCAGGTCGGCGGCGAGGGCGGCCAGCCAGGTGTGCCAGCGGGCGGCCTCGGCGGGGAGGGTGGGGGGCGGGGCAGCGTGCAGGGCGGCCAGGCCCCGGCGGCGCATGCCCAGGGCCAGGGCGCGGGCGTGCAGGCGCAGCAGCTCGGCCTCGGCTACGAGGGCGGCCAGCCGGGCGGTGCGGGCGGCGGTGCGCAGCTCGGGTGGGGCGGGCGGCGCATCGGCCAGCAAGTCGGGGGTGGCGGGCGGCGGCGGCGGCCCCGTCCAGGCCAGGGTGGGCAGGGTGGGGCCGAGTGGCAGCGGGGGCAGGGCGCCGGCAACGCTGCCTGCCGCTTCCGGAGGGGGCACGCGCAGTAGCGGCAGCAGGCGCTCGGTCAGGGCCAGGGGCCAGGCTTTGCGGCCGGCCTCGCAGGCGTTGACGAAGCCGCGCGAGCAGCCCAGCCAGTCGGCGAGCTGCTGCTGCGAGAGGCCCAGGGCGCTGCGCAGGGCGGCTTCGGGGCGGGCAGTGCGGGAAGTGGTGCGGGGGTAAGCCATGAGCGGGTGGGTAGGCGTCAGGTACCTGAAGTGAAAAATTTGTGGCAGCTTGGGTACCTAAGTGGTACCCAAGTTACGACTAATATCCAAGTTTGGATACCTGTTACGAAACGGGCCGGACAAAACCGGCGTCAGGTGCTGCTGCTCTGCCCTGCTTTTTCTGACACCCGTTTTCCAGCTGTTTTGGGTGGGTATTGTAGGGTGCGGGCTGCCGGCGTTGAGGCGGCTGTTCGCTCGTCGTGCGCACCGCTTGTTCAATGACGAGCGGACAGCCGCCTCAACGCCGGCAGCCTGCACCGTTCAAAGAGTTGGGTAAGGACAAGGCCGGGCTTTTTTGGGAGCGGGGCGGCAGTGGGGCCACCAAAAAAAAAGTGCGGGCTATACCCTGTTTAGGCTACACGTCGAAGTTGCGTGGGTGGGCAGCGGGCCGGAAACTTTGCCCCTGCAACCGAGGCCACCCAAGGCCGACGCGCTGCCTGGTTACCGCCCTGCTTTGCTTTTTCCGCTGCCTGTCGTGGCATTGCTTTCCCACCTCCCTCATCTTTTTTATGAAATACTCTCTTTACCGATTCCTGCTGCTGTCCCTACTGCTGGGACTGTTGGCCCCGCCCAACGTTGTGCAGGCGCAGGCTCCTACCGTGACGCGGGTCAGCCTCGTGCCGGCTGCCAACGCCATTGCTGCCCCCCGCGCTACGACGGTGCAGGTGCCGTTCTCGCAAAATATTGACCCTGCCACGGCCCCCAACATCAAGGTGTTTAGCCCGCAGTACCGGGGGCGGCGCACGGCCACGGCCAGCACCAGCGGCAGTACCGTCACACTCACGCCCACCGTGCCGGCCACCGGCTCGCAGGTGGCCGATTTCCGGCCGGGCGAAACGGTGGCCGTCAGCGTGCCGGCCACGGTGAAGAGCACCGGTGGCGTGGCCGCCACGCCTTACGTGTACCAGTTTGTGGCGGCGGCCAGCGGCGGCATGGGCACCTTCGGGGGTACGCAGAACCCAAGCGTGGGTGCTCTTCCCATTAGTGTGACCCTGGGCGACCTGGACGGCGACGGCGACTTGGACCTGGTTACGGCTAACAACAGTACCACGGCTGGGACGGCGAGCGTGCGCTTCAACGACGGCACCGGTACCTTCAGCGGCAGCACCGACATTAGCGTGGGCAAAGGCCCGCGCGGCGTGGCCCTGGGCGACTTGAACGGCGACGGTGCCCTGGACCTGCTCACGGCCAACCTCACCGGCAACTCGGTGAGTGTGCGCTTCAACGACGGTACCGGCACCTTTACGGGCACCACCGATGTCAGCCTGATTACCAGCGGGAGCACCAACCCCCAACCCCAGAGCGTGGCGGTGGGCGACGTGGACGGCGACGGTGACCTCGACTTCGTGACGGCGAACAACAACGGCGGCGCGAGCGTCCGCCTCAACGACGGCAGCGGGGGGTTTAGCGGTACTACGCTGGTCAGCCTGGGTGCCAACGGGGGCTCGCCCACCGCCGTGACCCTGGGCGACGCGGACGGCGACGGCAAGCTGGACTTGTTCGTGGCCTCCTACAACAGCAACTACGTGAACGTGCGCCTCAATGATGGCCTGGGTAATTTCAGCGGCGGCTCCGATGTCGCCACGGGCAGCAAACCGACCAGCGTGGCCCTGGGCGACCTGAACGGCGACGGTGCCCTGGACCTGATAGCGGCCAATTACATAGGCAACACGGTGAGTGTGCGCTTCAACAACGGCAGCGGCACCTTCAGCGGCACCACCGACGTGGGCGTGGGCGGCAACCCCCGCGGCGTGGCCCTGGCCGACGTAGACGGCGACGGCGACCTGGACCTGCTCGCGGCCAGTATTGGGGGCTCGGTGGGGGTGCGCATCAACAACGGCAGCGGGGTTTTTAGCGGTACCGCCAACCCCAGCGCGAACACCCCCTACGGCCTGGCCGTGGGCGACGTGGACGGCGACAGCGACTTGGACTTTGTCACGTCCAGCAATACTGCCACGGGCACGGTGAGCGTGCGGCTGAACACGAACGCGGTTCCCGTGCTTACGAGCCTCATGCCCAATTCGAGGCCGGTGGGCACGAGCATAACCCTGATGGGCACGAGCTTCATTGGGGCTACGGGCGTGAAATTCGGCACCACGGCGGCCACCACCTTCGCCGTCGTCAACTCCACTACGGCCACGGCCACCGTGCCCACGGGCGCCACCACGGGCAACGTGACCATCACCACGCCCATCGGCACCAGCAACGGGGTGACGTTTACGGTAACAACGCCCAGCACCTGGACGGGCGGCACCGGCACCGACTGGTTCACAGCCAGCAACTGGAACCCGACCGGGGTGCCCGGCACCGGCGTGGACGTGGTGATTCCGACGGTGAGCAGCGGTAATTACCCCACCATCGGCACCAACGCCGCCATAGCCAGCGCCCGCAGCCTGACCCTGAACGCGGGCGCGGCGCTGACGATGACCGATAACACGCTCGACCTGCGCGGCAACTTTACCAACAACGGCACCTTCACGGCCAGCGGCGGCACGGTGGCGCTGGGCGCTACCGCGGCAGCCAGCCTGCTGGGCAGCAGCGCCACCCGCTTCTTCAACCTGACGGTGGGGGCCAGCGGGGCGCAACTCAGCACCTCAGCCAGCACCAGTATACAGCGCCTGCTGGCCCTCAACTCCACCCTCACCACCGGCGGCAACCCGTTCACGCTCGAATCCAGCGCGGCGGGCACGGCGATGGTGGTGAACACGAACGGGGTCGTGAGCGGCAACGTAACGGTGCAGCGCTACATCGATGCCAGCGGGAACACCGGCACCACGGGCTACCGCCACTACAGCACGCCCGTGGATGGGGCCTTGGTCAGCAGCCTGAGCACGAGTGCCTACGGCGGCTCGTTTACGGCCCAGACCAACACAGCCTACAACACGGCCGACCCGAACCAGCTCACCCTGGCTACTTACCCCAACGTGTTCAGCTACGACGAGAGCAAAATTGCCACCTCCCCGGCTACCTCCTTCTCCGACTTCGATAAGGGCTACCAGTCGCCCGCCTTAACCAGCAGCACCCTGACCACTGGCCGGGGCTACGCTGTGCAAATCGGCAACACGGAAAAGGTGCAGTTTACTGGCCCGCTCAACAACAGCAACATCACCATCGGCGGCCTCACCCGCGCCGCTGCTAACACGCCGGGCGCAGCCTCGGCGGGCTGGGCCCTCATTGGCAACCCCTACCCCGCACCCCTCGACTGGGGCACGGTGGGCGCGGCCAACACCGGTGGCTCGGGCCTGACGAACGTGGATGCCGCTGCCTACATCTTCCAGAGCCTGAGCGCCTACAGCGGCCAGTACAAGTCGTTCAACAACGGCGTGGGCGCGGGCACGGGCCTCATTGCTATGGGCCAGGGCTTCTTCGTGCATACCACCACAGCCAATACCACGGGCTCTATCCTGCTCACCAACAGCAACCGCGCCACCACCTACACCAACCCCGCCTTCCAGCGCCAGGCCGAGACCCGGCCGCTCGTGCGCCTGAGCCTGGGCCTGGGTAGCGCCCCCGCCACCGCGGCCACGGCCCAGGACGAGACGTTCGTGTACTTCGAGGCCGGGGCCACGGATGCCTTCGACGGCAAGTACGACGCCTACAAGCTCAACAACCCCAGCGGCTACTACCTCGGCTCCGTCACGCCCGGCACCAGCCCCACGGGCCTGAGCATTGATGGCCGCGCCCCGCTCGCGGCCGCTACCCTCACCGAGATTCCGTTGTGGGTGAGTTTGCCGGCCGGCACTTACACGCTCACGGCCACCGAGCTGCTCAACTTCGCCACCTTGTCCGGGGGCACCCAGGTGCAGCTGCGCGACGCGCTGCTGGGCACCCTCACCGACCTGACCACCACGCCTAGCTACACCTTTGCGGTGGCAGCTAATGCGTCCTACGCCGGGCGCTTCAGCCTAGTGTTCCGCACCAGCCAGGCCCTGGCGGCGGCCAGTGCCCAACTGGCGCAAACCCAGGCCAGCCTCTACCCCAACCCCGCTGCCAGCGCCACCATGCTGAGCGTGACGGGCCTGCCAACGGCAGTAGCCAGCATCCAGGTAGACCTGCTCGACGTGCTGGGCCGGGCCGTAGGCCGCTACACGCTACCCGCTCGCGCCGGTAGCGCCGCGCAAAGCTTGACTACCGGTGAGTTGGTTGGCAGCCTCTACCTGCTGCGCCTCACCGCCCGCGATGCCCAGGGCCAGACTGTGGGCACCCTGCCTGCTCAGCGCCTGCTACTCACCCACTAAGCGCCAGCGGCCGGGCACCCGCTACGGGTGCCCGGCTCGCCTGGTTTTCCTTTCGCCCTTTCTTTCTTCTCCCTCATGCCTTTCTTTTCCCGTACTTTTTTACGCCTCATCGCCTTGCTGGCAGTGCTGCTGGCCGCCAGCCATATAACGGTTCGCGCCCAAGGTGGTGCGCCAGGCAACAACGGCACCACCGGTGGCCCGCCCGCCCCCCAGGCTACCACCGTGCCCCTCGATGGCGGCGCTTCGCTGCTGCTGGCCAGCGGCGTGGCCTACGGCCTGCGCCGCCTGCGCCAGCGCCGCAAGGCGTAGTAGCCGGGCCTGCCGCCTACCCACCCAGCTACCCCCGTTAAAAAGCCTCGCCGGAAACAGTTCCGGCGAGGCTTTTTAACGGGGATAGGGTAGTAGCTCGCACCCCTGCCCGGCGAAAAATGGGGGGGAGTGCGAATAGCCGGCGAAAAAGCCGGCAGCCCGCACCCCCCCATTTTTAGTAAAGCAGCATACCAGCTTGCTTACATCTGGCCTTTGGCGTAGCGGCTCATCAGCTCGGCGCGGCTGTTGACTTGCAGCTTCTTGTAGATGCGCCGCACATGGATGTGGACGGTGGAGTAGGTAATGTCGAGGCGGGCGGCCACCTGCTTCTCGCTCAGGCCATCGACCAGGCCCACGAGCACCTCGCGCTCGCGCTCACTCAGCAAGTCGGGCTGCTGCGTGACGGAGGGGGTGAAGTAGGCCAGCACCTTGCCCGCGATGGCGGGGCTGATGGCAATGCCGCCGCGCGCTACTTCGAGCAGGGCCTGGCGGTAGGCGGGCAGCGGGGTGGCGCTTTTGACCACGTAGCCGGCGGCTCCGGCGCGCAGGGCCTGAAAGACAGTGTCGGCGCTGTCGTGCATGGTTTGCACCAGCACCCGCAACTCGGGCAGACTTTCGAGCAGGCGGGGCAGCGCGTCGAGGCCGCTTTGGCCGGGCAAGCTCAGGTCGAGCAGCAGCAGCTGGGGCGGCAGGGCTAGGGCCAGCTCGCGCCAGAGGTCTTCTACCGAGCCCACGGTGCTGGTGCAGCGAAACTCGGGGCAGTCGCAGAGGTAGTCGTGCAGCAGGGCGCGCACCGTGGGGTCGTCTTCGACAATGGCCAGCCGCAGGGGGTAGGCCAGGGGCGGCGGGGCATCGGCACCGAGCAGGGCAGCAGTAGGGTGGAGCATAGCAGGCCAGGGCAAGTAAGGCAGCAAAGTTCGGCCCGGCCGGGGCTGGGAGCCATACCGGGCGTGTAGCCTAAACAGGGTAGTGCCGCAAGTTTTTTTCGAGCCCCCGCCTCGCCGCCTCGCCCGCTGCTGTACGCAGCAAAAAGCCCTTGCTAACGCTGGCAAGGGCTTTAGAAAAGGGGCAGGCCACCGGGCAGGCGCGCCGGGGCAGGTAGGGGCTACCAGCCACCGCCGGCCAGGCAGCGGGCCGGGGCTACACGGGCAGCGTGTCGCGGTGGGTCGTCACCTCGGCGATGGCGGCATCCAGCTCGGGTAGCTGCACCTCTATCTGGCGCACATCCACGGCCTTGAGGAAGGCGGCGGCCGGGTCGGCGGCGGTGGTAGTAGGGGTGGTCAGGTCTTGCACCCGGCGGGTGGCCTGGGTGAGCATCCGGTTCATGGTCAGGTACTGGCGCGAGCCGGGCGTGAGGCCCGCTACCACGGGCGTGAGCTGGGTGACGCTGGCCTGGGCGTCGGCCAGGTCGGTGGCGCGGGTGGTGGCGCGGTCGCCGGCCTGGTCGGCGTGCAGGTCGGTGGTTTGGTTTTGCAGGTCGAGCACGCGCTTTTCTTGGCGCAGTGAGGTGAGGACCACTTCGCACTGGGCGCGGGTGGGGAGGAGGGAAACGGGGAATGCCATGAGCGTGGTGGATGAAAGAGGGTGAACAAAGAGTACTGGGCGGCAGCGGCGACTACCACACTAGGTGCTTATAAACAGAATTAAAAGTAGTTTTAATATAACGACACGGGTAAAAATACTGCCAGGCGGTCAACTCCCCCTCCTTAGCCAAGAAGGGGACGGTAAAGCGCAGCTTTAACTGGGGTGGTACGACCGGAGGGACTCGTTGAACGACTCGTGCGCTGGCACCCGAACAGCTCGTTCAACGACATCAACCAGCCCAGCTTCGGCTTCGCCGAAGCGTCCCCTCCTTGGCTAAGGAGGGGAGTTGACCGCCTGATAGTGCGTTGCAACGTGGGTTACGTACCGGCCTGTGCCGCCTCGGCTGCCAGGGCATCGGCCTCGGCGTAGCGGGCGGCGGCGCGGATGGCCAGTACGCGGCGGCGGGCGGCGGCCTCGGCGGGGTGGGGGTCGGCCAGGGCCAGGTCGGCGGCCAGGGCGGCCAGCCAGGCGTGCCAGCGGGCGGCCTCGGCGGGGGCGGCGGGGGGCGGGGCGGCCTGCAAGGCGGCCAGCCCTTGGTGGCGCACGGCCAGGGCCAGGGCCTGGGCGTGCAGGCGCAGCAGCTCGGCCTCGGCTACGAGGGCGGCCAGCCGGGCGGTGTGGGCGGCGTGGCGCAGCGTGGCGGGGGCCGGCGGCACGCCTGTGAGGGCATCGGGGGCGGTGGCAGCGGGCAGCGGGGCCACCCAGGCGAGCACGGGCAGGGTAGGGGCCAACGGGGGCGGGCCGGCAGCGGGCGGCGGGGCCAGGCCCAGCAGCGGCAACAGGCGCTCGGCCAG
This sequence comes from Janthinobacterium lividum, assembly GCA_050954465.1. Lineage (GTDB taxonomy): Bacteria > Bacteroidota > Bacteroidia > Cytophagales > Hymenobacteraceae > Hymenobacter. The sequence continues at coordinate 64,609 of JBPBPU010000164.1, read as the reverse complement.
GGCCAGGGGCAGCACCTTGCGGCCAGTTTCGAGGGCAGCCACAAAGCCGGCCGAGCAACCCAGCCAGTCGGCTAGTTGGCGCTTCGAAAGGCCCAGGGCGCTGCGCAGGGCGGCTTCGGGGCTGGCGGTGAGGAGGTGGGTGCGGGGGCGGGGCATAAGCAAGACTCCACTAAGAGGGCAGCCCAGAGGTAAGCAAACTAGGTTAAATGGGACTCATTGCTTACCTAATGGGTGAGCAATCACCTGGCTACGGGCTATTTTGCTTACCACGGGCACCGCCGGCCCGGGTTCCGAAAAAAGTAGTCCCTATACCCTGTTTAGGCTACACGGCAAAGTTGCGCGAGCGGCGGCCGGCCTGGAAACTTTGCACCCAAATGCCGCGCCCGCCATTTAGGCAGCGCGGCCCGCTCTACTCTTACTTCCTGCCTTCTTTTTATATGAAACGAACCCTTTACTACTTCTGGCTGCTGCTGACCCTGCTGTTACTAGGGGTGCTGGCCCCGGCCGCACGGGCCCAGGCCCCCACGGTAAACCGCACCACCCTGAACCCGGCTGCCAACGCCCGCACGGCCCCCCCCCCACCACGGTGGCCGTGCCCTTTTCGCAGTCCATCAGCACCAGCACGGCGGGCAACATCAAAATCTTCAGCCCGCAGTACCGGGGGCGGCGCACGGCCACGGCCAGCACCAGCGGCAGCACGGTTACCCTCACGCCCACGGCCAGCAGCGGCTCGGCCGCTTTCCGGCCCGGCGAAACCGTGTTCGTGACAGTGCCCGCCACGGTGCAAAGCACGGGCGGCGCGGCGGCCGTGCCCCAGGTGTACCAGTTTACTACCGCCGTGGGCGGCGGCAACGCCAATTTCGTTCCCGGTACCGACCCGGCCGTGGGCAGTGCGCCAATCAGCGTAGCGGCGGGCGACGTGGACGGCGATGGCGACCTCGACCTGCTCACGGCCAACAGCGGCACCAATACGGTGAGTGTGCGCCTCAACGACGGCAGTGGCAACTACACGGCCCCGGCTACCAACCCCAACCCCGCCGTGGGCAACAACCCCCAAAGCGTGGTGCTGGGCGATGTGGACGGCGACGGCGACCTCGACCTGCTCGCGGCCAACAGCAACGGTACGGTGAGTGTGCGCCTCAACGACGGCAGTGGCAGCTACTCGGCCCCGGCCACCAACCCCGACCCGGCCGTGGGCAACGGCCCCCAGAGCGTGGCGCTGGGCGATGTGGACGGTGATGGCGACCTCGACCTGTTTTGTGCGAACAGCGCCGATAATACCGTAAGTGTGCGGCTCAACGACGGCAGCGGTAACTTCAGCAGCGGCTCCGACCCGGTCGTGGGCCTGCGCCCCTACAGCCTGGCGGTGGGCGACGTGGACGGTGACAGCGACCTCGACTTGCTCACGGCCAACGCTACCGGCAACTCGGTGAGTGTGCGCCTCAACGATGGCAACGGCAACTTTACGGCCCCCGCTACCAACGCAGAAGTGTCGGTAGGTATTATCCCCCGCAGTATAGCGGTAGGCGACGTGGATGGCGATGGTGACCTCGACCTGCTCACCTGCAATGCCGACAACACGGTGAGTGTGCGCCTCAACGACGGCAGTGGCAGCTACTCGGCCCCGATTACCAACCCCAACCCGGCCGTGGGCAACAATCCCTACAGCGTGGTGCTGGGCGACGTGGACGGCGATGGCGACCTCGACTTGCTGGCATCTAACGCCGACAACGTGGTGAATGTGCGCCTTAATGACGGGACGGGCAATTTTACGACCCCGGCCACCAACCCCAACCCCCCGGTGGGCAACAACCCCCAGCTAGTGGTGCTGGGCGATGTAGACGGCGATGGCGACCTCGACTTGCTGACGGCTAATTATGGCAGCGGCACGGTAAGTGTGCGGCTCAACCAGCCGCTGCCAGCCATCACCAGCTTCACGCCCACGAGCGGGCCGGTGGGCACCAGCGTCACGCTTACGGGCACCAACCTGGGCGGGGTCACCAGCGTGAGCTTCCACGGCACGGCCCAGACGACGATAACGAGCAACACGGCCACCAGCCTGACCGTGCTGGTGCCGAGTGGTGCCACCACGGGAACGCTGACGGTAACCACGGCCAGTGGCACGAGCGCCCCCAGCAGCCAGATTTTCACAGTGCCAGCACTGCTGCTGACCAGCCGCAGCCCGGTGCGCAATGCCGTGGCGGGCAGCCCCAGTGCCAACCTGGTGCTGGGCTTCGACCAGGCGCTGGCCCCGGCCACGGCGGGGGCGGTGCGGGTGTTCAGCAGCCAGCGGGGCGGGCAGCTGGTGCACGGCGGCAACGCCACGGCCAGCGGCAGCACCCTGACGGTGAACCCGGCCAACGACCTGCGGCCGGGCGAAACGGTATTCGTGAGTGTACCCAACACGGTGAAAGGCACGAGCGGGGCGGAAGCGTTGCGCCAGGTGTACCAGTACACGGCGGCGGCCGGGGCCGGGCCAGGTTCCTTTTCGCCCGGCTCGGAAGTAGCCGTGGGCACCACCTACAGCGCGGTGGCGGCCGACGTGGACGGCGATGGCGACCTCGACCTGCTGGCGGCCAACCTCAGTGCCAATATGGTGAGTGTGCGGCTCAACAACGGTAGCGGCACCTTCTCGGGTACCACCGACATTGCCGTGGGCAATGGCCCCATCAGCGTGGTGGCGGCCGATATAGACGGCGACGGCGACCTGGATATGCTCGTGGCTAACGCCTATGGCAGCACGGTTAGTGTGCGCCTCAACAACGGTAGCGGCAGCTTCTCGGGTACCACCGACGTGCCCGCCGGCGCTGTTGCATACAGCGTGGCGGCGGCCGATATCGACGGCGACGGCGACCTGGATATGCTAGTAGCCAACCTCTACGGCAACAGCGTGAGCGTGCGGCTCAACGACGGTAGCGGCATCTTCTCGGGCACCACCGACGTTGCCGTGGGCAATGGCCCCGCCAGCGTGGTGGCGGCCGACGTGGACGGCGATGGCGACCTCGACTTGCTTACGGCCAATACCAGTGCCAACACGGTTAGTGTGCGGCTCAACGACAGCAACGGCACCTTTTCGGGTACTACCGACTTGCCGGTGGGTACCTATCCCATCAGTGTGGCGGCGGCCGACGTGGACGGCGACGGCGACTTGGATATACTGGTGGCCAACCTCAATGCCAACACAGTGAGTGTGCGGCTTAACGACGGCAGCGGCATCTTCTCGGGCACCACCGACGTTGCCGTGGGCAATGGCCCCGCCAGCGTGGCGGCGGCCGACGTGGACGGCGATGGCGACCTCGACTTGCTCACGGGCAATGATAACATCAACACGGTGAGTGTGCGGCTCAACAACGGCAGCGGCACCTTCTCGGGTACCACCGACATTACCGTAGATGGCAACACCGCCAGTGTGGCGGCGGCCGACGTAGACGGCGATGGCGACCTCGACCTGCTCACGGCCAATACCAGTGCCAACACGGTGAGTGTGCGGCTCAACCAGGCCCCGCCCACCATCACGAGCTTCACGCCCACGAGCGGGCCGGTGGGCACGAGTGTCACCCTTATGGGTACTTACCTGGCCAACGCCACCGGCCTGACCTTGAACGGGGCCGCCGTGCCGCTGACCAACATCACGGCCAATACGGCCACTACCCTCACCTTCACGGTGCCGGCTAGGGCCACAACCGGCCCGCTGACGGTAACAACTGCGGCGGGCACGAGCGCGGCTAGCCCCCAGCCCTTCACCGTTACGCCCAGCCTGAGCAACCTGGTGCTGAGCGCCGGGGCCATCAGCCCGGCCTTTACCAGCGGTACCACCAGCTACACCCTGACCGTGCCCGGCACCACTGCCGCCACCACCGTAACCCCAACCAATGCCCAGACGGCGGGCGGCACCATCACGGTGAACGGCACGGCCGTAGCCAGCGGCGCGGCTTCGGGCAGCATCGCCCTCGCGCCGGGCAGCAACACGATTACGGTGGTGGTGAACCCAGATGCCGGCGCGGCCCCGGCTACCACCTACACTGTGACCGTGACCCGCACCCCCTGCGTGGTAACGGCCCAGGCCCAGAACGTGAGTGTGCAGCTAGCTGCCAACGGCACGGCCACCGTAGCCGCCAGCGCCGTGGACAACGGCAGCAGCAGCACCTGCGGCGCGGTAACGCTGAACTTGAGTAAAACTGCCTTTACCTGCGCCGACCTCGGCACCAACGCCGTGACCCTGACTGCCACCGACAGCTACGGCGGCAGCGGGACCGCGATGGCTACGGTAACCATTACGGCCCCGCCCACGGCTACGCTGAGCGGGGCCACGCCTAACCCGGCCCCGGTGGGCACCACCGTAAGCGTAACGGGCACCAACCTGAGCGGGGCCACCGCCCTGACCGTGAACGGGGCCAGCGCCCCCATCATGAGCCTCACGGCCACGGGCTTCACCTTCGTGGTGCCCAGCGGGGGCACAGGCACCGGCAACCTGGTAGTGAGTGTGCCCTGCGGCCAGAGCCTGACGCGGGCCTTCACCATTCCGCCCACCATTACCAGCTTCACGCCCACCAGCGGGCAGGTGGGCGCAAGCGTCACCATTGCGGGGGCCAACCTGGGCGGCATCACGGCCCTGAGCCTGAACGGCACCTCGGTTTTGGCTAGCCTCAGCGCCAATACCGCCACCAGCGCCACCTTCACCGTGCCCGTCGGGGCCACCACGGGCCTTATCAGCCTGACTACGCCCGGCGGCACGGCCACCACCAGCGGCCTCACCCCGGCCAGCTTCACGGTGCTGCCCTTCACGGTGGCGACCCTCAGCCCGACCCGCAATGCCCTCACGGCGGCTCTCTCGACCACGGTGGGCGTAACCTTCTCGGACAATCCCAGCGCCGCCACGGTGGGCAACATCAAGGTGTTTAGCACCGAATACCGGGGGCAGCGCACGGCCACGGCCAGCATCAGCGGCAACACCGCGACGCTCACGCCCACCGTGCCTGCCACCGGCTCGCAGGTGGCGGCCTTCAAGCCTGGCGAAACAGTGCAGGTGACCGTGCCCGCCACGGTGAAGAGCACGGCGGGGGCTTCGGCCGTGCCGCAAGTGTACCAGTTTACGGTGGCCGCTGGCGGCACGGGTTCGGGCAACTTCGTAGCCCCGGTCACCAACCCCAACCCTACTTTCGGTAACGCGTCCCGAGGCACGGCGCTCGCCGACGTGAACAACGACGGCAAACTCGACCTGCTGGTCGGCATTCAGGGCAGCAGTTCGGTAGCCGTGCGCCTCAACGATGGCAGCGGAGGCTTCTCCGGCTCGACTACCGTGAGCGTGGGCGGCTTCGCCTTCCAGGTGGCGACGGGCGACGTGAATGGCGACGGAAACATAGACTTTGTTACGACCAACTCGAACGCTAGCACCGTGAGCGTTCGCCTCGGTAACGGCGCGGGCGGCTTCACTAACGCCCCCACAGCCAACCCGACAGTGGGCAGCGAGCCTTACGCGTTGGCGCTGGGCGACATTGATGCCGATGGCGACCTCGACCTGGTGGTGGCGAACGGCGTATCGGGCACGGTGAGTGTGCTGGTGAACAACGGCAGCGGCAACTTTACGCTGCGGCCCAGCAACAATACCATCTCGGTAGGCGACACCCCCCGGTCTATAGGGCTGGGTGATGTAGACAACGATGGCGACCTGGATGTGCTGGTGAGCACCTACACCACCAATGCCGCTACTGGCACAGTGAGCGTTTTGAAAAACGATGGCACGGGCAGCTTCGGCACCCCGGTGAACCCGACCACGGTGGGAGGCCTTCCGTGGGGGCTGGCGGTGGGCGACCTGAATGCCGACGGCTACCTGGACTTCGTGGTGTCTAATTTCAACGATGGCACGGTGAGTGTGCGCCTCAACAATGGCGCGGGCAGTTTCGGGAACCCAACCACGACCCCCACGCTCACGGTGCGGGCCAATCCGATTTATGTGGCGCTGGGCGACATTGATGCCGACGGCGACCTCGACCTGGTGGTGCCCGCTTACAACAACGGCAACCCAAGCGGCCTGAACGTGCGCCTCAACGACGGTACGGGCAACTTCACCTCCCCGAACACCAACCCCGACCCGACAGCGGGCAGCGGGTCGGTTAGCGTGGCGCTGGGCGACATTGATGGCGATGGCGACCAGGATGCGGTGATTAGTAATTACAGCAGCAACTCGGTGAGCATTCGCTTCAACCAGGCGCTGCCCACCATCACGAGCTTCACCCCCACGAGCGGGCCGTTAGGCACGACCATCAGCATTACGGGTACCAACCTGACGGGGGCCACGGCCATCACCTTTAGTGGCAGCAGCGGCAACGTAGTGACGACGGGCTATACGGTGAATGCCGCTGGCACCCAGATTACGGGCATCGTGGTGCCCGCCGGGGCCATAACCGGCCCGTTAAGCGTAACCAGCGCCCTAGGTACGAGCCCGGCCAGCGGCCAGCCCTTCACCGTTACGCCCAGCCTAAGCAACCTCGTACTCAGTGCCGGGGCCATCAGTCCCACCTTCGCCAGCGGCACGACCAGCTACACGCTGACCGTGCCCGGCACTACCACCTCGACCACCGTGACCCCAACCAGTACGCAAGCCAGCAGCACCATTATGGTGAATGGTGTAGCCGTAACCAGCGGCACGGCTTCGGGCAGCATCGCCCTCAACCCTGGCGCCAACACCATCGCGGTAGTAATGAGCCCTGGCGGCGGTGGCCCATCCACCACGTACACCGTGACCGTGACCCGCACCCCCTGCGTAGTGACGGCCCAGGCTCAGAACGTGAGTGTGCAGCTGGCTGCCAATGGCACCGCCAGCGTAACAGCTACCCAAGTAAACAACGGCAGCAGCAGCACCTGTGGCACGGTAACCCTGAGTTTGAGTAAAATGTCCTTCACCTGCGCCGACCTGGGCAGTAACCCAGTAACGCTGACCGTAACCGACAGCTACGGCGGCAGCGCCACGGCCTCGGCCACGGTAACCGTGGCCGTACCTGCCATGACAATGACTACTTGGAATGGGGCAGCCAGCACCGACTGGAACAACTGCGCCAACTGGAGCTACGGCCAGGTGCCCACGGCGGGTATCAGCGCCGTTATTCCGGCCGGGCTGGCGCGCTACCCCGGCCTGCCGGCCGGCACCTACGCCACCAACGGCCTGACCCTGGCCAGTGGGGCCAGCCTGACTACCGCTGCCGGGGCCACCCTGCAAGTGAGCGGCGACTGGGCCAACAACGGCGGCACTGCCACCCTCGATGGCGGCGTGACCTTTACCGGCACGGCGGCCCAAACCATCGGGGGCAGCGCCAGCACCGCCTTCGGAGCCGTGACGGTAGACAAAGCCGGCGGCACCCTCACGCTGGGCCACGACCTGGCCATCGGCACCAGCCTGAGCCTGACCATCGGCACCCTGACCACCACGGCCACCTATAAAGTAGCCCTGGGCAGCACCGCCATCATCAGCGAAAGCGAAACCAGCTACGTGGCCGGTGCTGTAGAAGCTACCCGCGACTTAAGCACAGCCGGCACGGGCAGCAGCTTCGGGGGCCTGGGCCTGACCCTGACACCCGCCGCCAGCAGCACGGCCCTGCCCGGCAGCACCTTGGTGCGCCGCGTCACGGGTAGCCCCGTTACGGGCGCAGGCGGCAGCACCGGCATTGGGCGCTACTTCGTCATTACCCCCGTCGTGGACGCGAACCTGAGCGTGACGATGGTGTTCGGCTACTTCGAGCACGAGCTGAACAGCATCCCCGAAACCAACTTGCGCCTCTTCAAGAGCGACAACGGTACCAGCGGCCCCTGGCAGCCGCAAGCCAGTACCACCGCCGATGCCCAGGCCAACACCGTGACCAAGCCCAGCATTGCCAGCCTCTCGACCTGGACGCTGGGCAATGCCGCCGCCCCGCTGCCGGTGCAGCTGGTCGGCTTCACGGCCACGGCCCAGGGCAACCGCGTGGCCCTGGCCTGGCGCACGGCCAGCGAAGTAAACAGCGCCCGCTTCGAGGTGGAGCGTAGCGCCGACGGCGTAACCTTCGCCGAAATCGGCCGGGTGGCGGCGCAGGGCACCAAAACCACGGCTACCGACTACGCCCTGCTCGATAAGCAGCTGCCAACCGGTGCCACCACGCTCTACTACCGCCTGCGCCAGATAGACCTGGACGGCACCGCTGCCTACTCGCCCGTGCGGGTGGTAGCCCTGGCCGGGGCCGCGCTGCGGGCCTACCCCGTGCCCGCCCACGGCGGGCAGGTGCTAACCATAACCGGGGCTTCGGCCGGAGCCGCGCTGGAAGTGCTCGACGCGCTGGGCCGCCGCATAGCAGCGGCCCCAGCCGATGCAGCCGGCACGGCGCAACTACCCCTGCCAGCCGGGCTGGCAGCGGGCGTGTACGTGCTACGCGCCGGTGAGCAGGTGCTACGCCTGGTAGTGGAGTAGCAAGCGGCTAACCCAAGCCGTAGTTTAAGGCCCTCCTGTTTGGTACCCGGCACCGGGTACTAAACAGGAGGGCCTTATTATTGGCCTTCAATAAAAACACTATGCCCCAACTCGAAGCCTGGCTGCGCGGTCCCTTGCCGCAAGTGCCGCCGCTGCTACAGCCCGTGGCCCACGCCCTGTTGCAGGCCCGCGAAGAAGTAACCGAATACGTGGCGCATTTCCCGGCCGCCCGGCTGGCCGAGCGCCCGTTAGGGCTAGCCTCCGTAGGCTTCCACCTGCGCCACCTCACGGGCGTGCTTGACCGCACCTTTACCTACGCCCGCGCCGAAGCCCTCACCGAAACCCAACTGGTCTATCTCACCGCCGAAACCCAGCCGCCCACTCACGAAGGCGCCGTGCAGGAACTGGTAACGGCCTTTTCACAGCAGGTAGAAGCCGCCATCCAGCAGCTTATTGCTACGCCCGAAGCTACGTTGCCTACATGGCGCGGTGTGGGCCGAGCGCAGCTACCGAGTACGGTTATTGGCCTGCTGGTGCATGCGGCCGAGCACACCACGCGCCACGTTGGGCAGCTGCTGGTGACGGTGCGGGTGGTCGTTTTAGTGGGCGCCTCACCCCCTAGCCCCCTCTCCGAAAAGGAGAGGGGGGACTAGCTTTTATAGGACTTACGCACAGGTGGCATCAGATAGCCCCAGCGGGGCGACCTGTCGGTAGCAATTAGCTGTAAATGAACGAGAAAGCCCCAGCGGGGCGACCCTAGCCGTTGGGTCGCCCCGCTGGGGCTTTGGCCTTGCTTGTCAACTGGTTACTACCGACGGGTCGCCCCACTGGGGCTATCCGATGCCACCTGTGCGTAAGTCCTATTTTAGTTTCCTAGTCTAGTACTAGAAACTAGTTTCCCCTCTCCTTTTCGGAGAGGGGGCTAGGGGGTGAGGCGAACGTGAGAACAATCTCTCACAAATTCGTCCTTTTATCCTCGTCCACCGTCAGCACGCGGCGGGCGCGCTTGGTGTCGCGCTCTTTGCGGCTGGGGTTTTGGCGGCCGAATAGCTCACCCAGGGTGTTAAAGTCCTTAGTTTGCACCAGCGAGACGCCGGCGCGGGGCTGGTTTACGGTGGTCACGATGTTGTCGCGGGGCGTGGTTTCGTAGCGCAGCTTGGCGCGGAATTTCCCGTCGGGGCGCAGGAAATATTCGAGGCTGAAGTCGCCGAGCAGTGACTGGCCGCTCGAATAGGGCAGGCCGGTGCCGGGGTTGATGGTGTTGCTCCCCGCGTTGCTGATGCCGCCCTCGCGGGTGAAGCGCAGGCGGCCATTGAGGAAGGAGTAGCTCAGGCGCACTTGCAGGGCCTGGAGCTGGTCAGCGGTGAGGCCGTTGATGTTGAAGTCGATTTCGAGGTTGGGGTCAATCTGCGACGTCAGCTGGCCGAGCTGCGACGAGATAATCTGGCCCAGGCTGTTTTGCACCGCGTTGCCCTGCCCCGTGAGCGAGATGCTGCTGAAGCTGTTAGAATTCTGGGGCGAGAGCGTGCGAAACACCAGCAAGCTGAATACCTGGCGGTTCAGCTCCTGCTCGTCGTTGCGCAGCAGGGCAATGAAGGCGGCCAGGTCATTTTGCAGCGAGCTGGGCGCATCCTCAAACTCCAGCGCCAGCTTGATGGTAGGCAGCAGCAGCGGCCCGCTCAGGTTCATCACGGCCGTGACGGGCACCACCGCCGCCCCCGAGCCGTTGCCCGAGCTGCTGGCCAGAATCGGGGCCAGGGAGGTGCGCTGGGTGTAGGTAGCAGCCACGTTCATCTGGCCGTCGAGTGGGTCGCCGTTCCAGGTGATGACGCCCCCCGGCCGCACCACAAACTCCTTGTTTACCAGCCCTTGCAGGGTGAAATTGTACCGTCCCTGCACAATCTCCACCTGCCCGTACATGTTAAAATCGCCCCGCGTGTCGACGTTGAGACGCAGCTGCCCAGTGGCGGTGCCGCGCATCACGTCGCCGGTGGCTTCGTCCAGTATTATTTCCAGTACGGCATCGGGCGTTACCGTCAGGTTCATGTTCAGCCGGATGCCCGAGAGGTCGACCTTATTCTGGGCGGCCAGGATGGCATCGGTTACGGCCAGGCGGCGGCGTACCGAGTCGGGCAGGTTGCGGTTCACGAACTTGATGTAGCTGGCCTGCTGAGCTTTAGCAGCGTTGTCGAGGGGCAGTGAGAGGCGCGTGCCCGCCTCCGAGGTAGCCCGCACATCGACTTGCAGGTCGTCGGTGGGGCCGCGCACGGTGGCGGTGCCCGTGGCGTAGGCCGTGCCGAAGTACAGGTCGTTATCAGGCCGCGTGGTGTGCAGCACCTGGAAATTGCGGAAGCTGGCGTTCAAATTCAGCTTCATATCATGGAAGCCGTGGTGGGTAATCAGCCCGCTCACCGTGCCCACGTTGCCCTTGGCATCGTGCAGCCGGATGTTGCTCAGCCCTATCGAAGTGGTAGTGAAAGTGATGCGGTCGGAAAAAGTGTAGGTAGTGCCCAGATAGCCGAAGGTGAAGCGTCCCTCCTTCACATCGACCGCACCCGTTAGTGCCGGAGCGCTGAAGAGGCCGCCCAGGTGCAGGGAGCCCCGCGCCGTGCCGCCCAGCTTGTCGAGGATACCCACCAGAAACGGCTGCGCCAGTACCACTGGGGCATCATCCAGGGTGCCGGTGAGGTTGAGCTGCTGGGTTTCCGATTTCGGGGCCAGGTAGCCCGTCACGGCCAGTACGTGCTGCTGCTGGCGGGCCACGTCGAGGTTGAGCCGAAGCTGGCTGCTGGGGTTGTCCCACTCGCCGCGCCCCGTCACCTGCCCGATGAGCGTGCCCTCGTACACGAGCGAGTCCACGGCCAGCGTGCTGCTGATAGCCAGCTGGTTATAGATGCCGCCCACAGTGGCCTGCATGTTCAGCCGCCCGGCTAGGCGCTGGTCGATAACGGCGTTGAGCGAAGTCAAATCGAAGTGCGCAATATCCACGGTGAGCGGCGGCTGGTGCGGGTCGGGCGAGATGAAACCCTGGGCACTCAGGCGCTCATTGCCGTGGCTGAGCGTGAAGTTGCGGATATCGAACTGCCGGCCGTAATCGCTGATAAGCATCGTGTTATCGGCCGCAATCGTGTACTGCTTGTCCAGCAGGTGCAGCCCGCTCTGGCGAAATACCACCTGCACGGCGCGGGGCAAAAACTCCAGTGCCCCGTTGATGTCGGCCCGGTTGGTGGTGCCGCTTTGGGCCAGGGAGGTAGAGAAATTGATGCGCTGCCGGTCCCACACGCCCTCCACCACAAACTTCTCGGTATTGCCCAGCCCCGGCAGCACCTGGCGGGCCGAAGTCACGCTGGCCTGCGCCAGTACCTGCGGCTGGTAGGGCAGCTTGGAGGTAGAGAAGTCGAACTCCGTGGCTACCGTATGCACGGGCCCGTACCAGAGGCTGTCGAACTTGCCCCCGAGCTGCAAAATCGAGGTTTCGCCCTGCCGGAATGAGCCATCGAGGTGGCTGTGGTCGGCCACCTGCAAGTCGGGCAAAAACAGGTTTAGGATAGGGTTAATGTGCTTCAGATTCAGGTCGAGGTCTACCTGATAATTAGGCAGGGCGCGCTGCTTTTTGCGCCGGTAATAGGCGGCCGTAGCGGCGTCATTGCTCTCAAAATTGAGCCGATATTCCGTCACCAGCGTCTGGATGTCGCGGGCCACGGCGGCCGTTTCAAAGCGCCCGCTGGCCGTCACATCGGCCAGCTCCGAGTGCAGCGTTACGCGGCGCAGGCCCCGGCCAGTGCGGGTGCTGCTCACGTCGAGCGTGTCGAGGTCGAGGCGCTGACCGTTGAGTTGGAACGTGGAGTTGCGCAGCACGGCAGTGCCCAGCAGCGAGTCGACCTGGGTGCCGCGCAAATTCACGCGGGCCGTGGTGCTCACGATGAGCGGCGTGCTCATAAGCCCCAGCGTGGCCAGGTTGGCGTGGCGCACGTCGGCCAGCACATCGACGCGCGGGTGGTGCGGGTCGAGGTTGAAATCGCCGCTGGCCGTGAGCTGCACGGCCGGGTCGTTGGCCGTTACTGCGCCTTTAAAGCCCTGCCCGGCAAAATCGCCGTCGAGGTGCAGGTTGTGGTAGCGGTAGCCATGCAGCCAGATGGCGGGCACCGTTACCACAGCGTGGCCGTGGGCAATGGGCGGCACGAAGCCCGTGCCGCGCACCTTGCCGCTCAGCGTCACGTCGCGGATAAATGACTCGTCGCCCAGAAACCGGCCCAGGTTGAAGGCCGTGCTGTTCACGGTGCCTTCGTATACGGCGTGGTCGAAGTCGGTTTTGGTTTTGAGGTTGAGGTCGGTCGAGACTTTACCCAGTGCCGTGTCGAACGAGGCGTTGCCCACAAAGTCGTTGTAAAAACCCACAAACTGCCCGTTGAGCTTTATGAGCCCCAGCCGGCGCACCATCTGGTAGGCCGAGCCGTGCAGAAAGCGGTGCAGGTCGGCCCCGTCTATCTGCGAGGGTTGCAGGCGCAGGTCGATAAGGCTTTCGCGCCAGTGGGGCAGGTTGTCAGCGTGGGCGCGGGTGGCTACGATATGGGTGCGGCGGCCATAGCGCAGGTCGAGGTTCTTAATCTGGAAATCCCGCACGTACCCTTTCGCATCGCCCGAAATAAACACCGAGTCTTTGAGCGAAGCTAAATCGGGCGCAAATTTGGCAATGTCATCGGTGAACAGGCGGGTGCCGCGCAGCTGCGCCACCACCCGCATCGAGTCGTTGAAGTCGGAAAAGTTGCCGAAGCGCCGGTACTCGAAGCGCACATATTTCTGCAGTACCGAGCGCCCCACCCGCAGCTGCAAGCCGTCGAATTCCCAGAAGTGCTTGTGAAAGCTGATGCGGGCCGTCAGCTCCTTGATGCGGGTGTGGGAGTTGGTTTCGACGAGCCGCAGCCCCGCCAGGTTCACCCGCGCCGTGTCGGTGCGCAGGTTGAGCCCCGTGATGTCGGCATAAATGCTATCGACCTGCATGTGGCCGTAGTCGACGCTATGGCCAAAGTGCGGCTTGCGGGCCTCATCGACCAGCTCGCGCCCGAAGTGGCCGTTGCGCAGCGCAATGGTATGCACCTGAAAATCGAAGTCCGGCCCGGTAGCTTTAGCCGTATCAGGTGGCCCCGTGAGGCGCCGGATGGCCCCCATCAGCTGGTCGAGCGTGGTAGAGTCGGGCTGCCCAGCCACCGTGCGCAGCTCGAAGCGCGGCTCGTTGAGTGTGAGCGTGCCAATGTGCAGGTGGCGTGGGTCGAATACCGAAAAAAGCTGAATATCCGCATCGGCCCTGCCTACACCAAACAGCTCGCCGCCGCGCCGGTCGCGCACCTGCACGCCATCGAGCAGCACGTGCGAAAACGGCCGCACGTCGACACTGCCAATTTGCACGGTCTGCCCCAGCTTGCGCGTAAGCACGTCGGCCACCTCGTGCGCCACCCGCGTTTGCACGCTCGGCACGCGCAGCGCCAGCAGCGCCCCGCCCACCAGCAGCACCGCCAGCCCCAGCAGGCTCAGCAGTATTCTGAGCAGAATAACAAAAAAACGACGCACAACCAGTAGCAAAGAGGCGCGGCTGTCAGCAGTTCGCGCCGGAGGGTTTCATAGCAGGTAGCCGCCGTTTTCGGCCAGCCGCCAAGAAGTAAAACGCAAAGGTGCAGCTTTCCGCATACACCATGCCGCAAACGTAGCCGGCGGTTAGCAGGTTCGGGGTGGGCGGCGCAGACGGGAGCAGCATCAAAAAAACAGTCCGCTGCTTCGGGCGAAGCAGCGGACTATTAGCAGCAGTACTACCTAAAATTAGTGGCTTATCTGCAAGTGGCGGCGTTCAACAATGGTGCCCTCGACTTCGATAATAACGTTGTAGAGGCCCGCCGGTAACTCGCTGGTGGGTAGCTCCACGGTGGGCTTGCTGGCGCTTTGGGTGAGCCGCAGCGTACCGTAGGTGTCGTAGAGACGCACGGTGAAGAGCGGAGCGCCGTCGGGGCCGGGCGGGCGGGCAGGCGGGGTTTCCCCATCCTCGGGCTCGTTCAGGTCGTCGCTGTTGTTCGTAGATTGAGTGATGGTAACGGTGTTGTCGGCCGGGTTGGGGTACGCGGCGTAGGTGCGGTTGCCGCAGGGCTCAAAAAATACGGTATCGGTGAGACTGACGGTGCCACAGTCGTTACCAACAGTCAGCGTGAAGGGGTGCACCCATAGACCTTTGATAGAAAACTTGCCCAGCGGAGTAACCGGAGGACCGCCGCTGAGCGTGTAGTGCTGGCTCGGGTCATAGTTAGCGATAATAAACCCAGCCTTGCGGCGGCAGTAGTCTGAATTGTCGGGGTCGCCTCGAAGGATTGGTAGTTCGGGGGCACCTACTCGGACATTGCGCAGAACTGCAGCACTAGGAGCGTAACCAGCTCGGGTTGCTACTACCTGGATAGTAGTAGTGCCCGAAAAGCCGGGAACAGCTTGCAGTTGCACGTAGGCGGTGCCTTGGCCACTTACGAGGACCAGGCCAGGACCAAGGGTCCAGGTGTACGTGGTGACTGGTGCCGGCCAGCCAGGGCGGTTAGCTGGCGTGCATTCAAACTTCACCCCGAAGGTGACCGGGGCGCCTCCAGGACACACCGCATTAGGCAATGCCAGGAAGCTGGGGGTCGGCGTTTTTAATAAAATTTCGTTGCGAATAAACTCAATGTTGCCCGGTGTTAGCTGCACGTGTTCTTCATTGTGCCCGGTGGGTCCGTAGTACGCATCGAAGGGAGTATTGCCGGTACATACTAATTCGGGTATAGCCTGGCAGTTGTCGCCCGGCCCCGCTGCTGTGTAGCCCAGGCTGCTCAGCGTAGGAATAAAGCAGGCTTTGTCCCGCACCGAGTAAAAGTGCTGGTACTGAAACAATCCGGGACCTTTGCTCTCGGCAAAGTCGAAGAAATAGCGGAACCCACCCGGTGCGCCATCCAGCCCGCACGAGCCAGCCGGGCCAGTAGCCTCCTGCGTATGGCGGCCTCTTAAGAAATAGTAGGATTCCAGTACCGTTTGGGTTTGCCCATAGCCGGGGGCATAGTACACCCGCCCCGCCGACAGTGTGATGGCGCGGGCCAGCAGGCCGAGAGGCCAATTTATTCGGACAAGTGTACCCACGAAGCCACCCGAAGGGATGCCGCGCTGCTCCAGCCCGAATGCCTGCTCCCCTGCCCGAACTAGCTGGCGGTTCTGGTCGGTTTGCTGGGTGTTGTCCAGGGAGCCGTTGGCCACGGCTACCCGGCGCAGCTGGCCGGGGTAGCTGCCCATGTTGTTCAGGCTGCCCATAAAGCTGGTGCGGAGCGGGTCGGCCTGAAACAGCGTGCCCTGGCTGTGGTGGTGCTGCACCAGCTCGCGCGAAGCCGGCGAGTTCAGCTCTGCCAGACCGTCTACGACGGTCTGGTCGCCCGAAATGTCGGCGAAGTAGTCCACGAAGTGCTGCAAACCAATCGGGACGTTGGCCCCGTTGTGGGGCGAGTCGAGCGAGAGAAAGAGGCGCGTGTTGTGGGGCAGGTTGTTGTGCTCCATGTAGGTGAGCGCGTAGCGGGCCACCTGCCCACCCATGCTCGGCCCGATAACCACCAGCTTTTCCGCCGAGCCGGAGGCTTGCAGCTGCTGGTTGAGCTGCTGAATGAGCGTCACCAGCGAATACGCATTGCGCTCCATGTAGTCGGCCCCGCTGTGGCGCGTGATAGTGAAGTAAACGAAAGGCCCAATCTGAACCGGCACCTCCACGTTGGGAAAATCCAGGATAACTACATCGTAGCCTGCGTCGCGCAATTCAAATCCTAAATTCTGGTCTTGAACGTTTTTGTCAAGGTAGTACAGAGCATCATTAAAAATATCCTTTCCTCTCCGTTCGCCACTGTAGTCGATACCATCGACCACAATAATCGGTTTGGTAAGGGGTTGGACTGCATTATTACCGCAGATTTTGGTTGAGTTGGTGCTGTAGTAGTAGCTCACTTCGGCTTGACCGGGGCTGCCCAGCAAGGGTATTGTCGACGTAAGGGACTCTATACGGCACGGAAGTACCGTCGGTAACGCGCTCCGGCAACTGGGGCAAGTGGCATGGGTTACGTACAGGGAGGAATAGGTGGTAAACTGGCTGCCATCGGCGTAGGTAAGCACGTAGCGCAGGGTTTTGCGCCCGGCCGTGCCGTAGCTTACCGGCACTACCTAGCCGGGGAGGCAGGTCTGGCTGCCGCTACCGTCGTCGAAGTCGATGCTGGCGCTGCTGAGCGCGGCCCCGGCGTTGGTGAAGCAGGAGGCCGGGTCGAGGCGAAAGCGCAGGGTGCCGGTGCGGGTGCTGTCGGCCAGGGCGGCCGCTACCACTACTTCGCGCTCCAGGTAGGGCGAGCCCTCGCGCTCGGGCACGTCGAAGAGCCGGCTCGGGGCCGACCTGTCCCAGCGCAGCTGGTTGTTACGCACGGCGTTGCTGTCGATGTAGTTGAAGCGGTAGCGCAGCACCCCAAGCAGCAGCGTATCGCGCTGCCGGTAGTGGGCGGCATTGTCGGCCAGGGTTTGGCGGCAGGGGTGGGTGGGGTGGGCGGTGTAGTCGGCCGCGTGCAGCTCGTAGTACGCCTGCATGAAGTGCTGGACGCGGGAGGTGTCGGGGTCGTTGTGGAGCAGGTTGAACCAGTCGAGGCGGGCGAGGCCGGCGACGCGGTCGTAGAGGATGTGGGTGGGAATCTGGCTTTTGTCGAGGGCCAGCAGCAGGCTGTCGGCGTCGTGCTGCTGGCGGCTGATAGCGTCGGCGCAGTAGTAGCTGGTTTCAGTTTCGCCGCCAACGGGGTGAATGGGGCCGTCGCCGCCCGGCGGGGTGGGGGGGTGGATAGGCAGGGGGGTGAACTGCGCCAGTGCGGGCAGGGCGCAGCAGGTGAGCAGCAGTATTAAAAAGTGTTTCATGTGCGTAGGGGAAAAGGGGGGGTGAAAGAGTGAGGCTATTGCTGGCGGTCGAAGCGGCCGCTGGTAATGGTCACGGTTTTGGTGGGGTCGAGCTGGCTGGCGGCCGTGAACTGGAACGTGCCCGAGGAGACGTTGCGCAGTGTATCAGCCCGCGTTAGGATGACCTGCCCGGTGTGCCGCGCATCCGTCACGTACACCTCGTTCGAGTTGTCTGCTGTCGTGTAGGTAGCATGATTCAGGGTGTATTGTGCTACCTGTTGCGGATAATATTGTGTCGTCTTATCCAGCAGATAAGTACCTGCCATCGGGTACACCTTAGCCCTGTGCGAGCGCAAAAACAACGTCACTGTGGTATTAGCCCCATTAAGTTGGCCGTATAGTCGCAAGTAGAAAGTGCTGTCAAAGGCGAAGCCTCCAAGAACAGGTTTAATAGGATTGGTGAGCAAGCTGCCACCCCAGCCGGTGGCGATGAATGCCTGGCCGTTGATGAGGCAACCGCCCGTGTTGGCCCCAACTTGGGTTTCGTCGGGCAGGCTGGCCTGGGGGTCGTCTTTCTTACACTGGCTCAGGCCAAACACGGTCGTGAGGGCGAGCGGAATCAGGAACTGTTTCATGGAACAGGGGGAAAAGGGTGAAAGGGAAAGGGTTTTTAATATGTAGTATTCTGTATTATTGCTGGCGGTCGAAGCGGCCGCTGGTAATGGTCACGGTTTTGGTGGGGTTGAGTTGGCTGACGGCCGTGAACTGGAACGTGCCCGAAGAGATATGGCGCACTAAATCTGCGGTGGTCAAGTCAACCTGCCCCGTGTGCTGCGCATCGGTCACGTACACCTCGTTCGGGTTATCTGCTGTCGAGTAGGTGGCGTGATTTAAAACGTATATACCCTGAGGATAATACTGCGTTTTCTTGTCAAGAAGGTATACACCAGCTTTGGGATATATACCTGTTTTGGGGGAATAGAAATACAAGGTCACCGTTGTATTTACCCCGCTGAGTTGACCATTGAGTCGCAGATAGTAAATACTATCAAAAGAGAAGCCTCCAGACAGAGGTTTGATAGGATTGGTGAGCAAGCTGCCCCCATAGCCGGTGGCGACGAATGCCTGGCCGTTGATGAGGCAGCCGCCGGTGTTGGCCCCGGTCTGGGTCTCGTCGGACAGGCTGGCCTGGGGGTCGTCTTTCTTGCACTGGCTCAGGCCAAACACGGCCGTGAGGGCGAGCGGAATCAGGTACTGTTTCATAGAACAGGAGGGGAAAAGGGTGAAGAGGATTTATGAGTAGCAATACTTGGAGCCAATGTACCGGGAGGCACCAGCGGTTGTCAAGCTCAAATGCGTTATTATCTGACTTTAGAATATGTATAAATAAGCAAATTTATGCCATTCTGAGCAAGTATGACCGGTTTTTTTTAAGATAAATCAGACTTTTTAAGTAGGGTTAGCATGCGGCTGTTTTACTCGAATGAACCAATGAATTACTGCGATGAAGTCAATTTCTGCTACCCGCGAAGCCTGGGAATACACATGAGCCGCTTGCCTGCCCGACCTTTGCCGACATGCAGGCTACCACAGCTGTTTATCCCAACTCCATGACCCTCCTCGCCATCGAATCCAGCTGCGACGATACGGGCGCGGCCGTGTTCCGCAACGGCCAGCTGCTGAGCAACGTAGTGGCCGGCCAGGCCGTGCACGAGCAGCACGGCGGCGTGGTGCCCGAGCTGGCCTCGCGGGCGCACCAGCAGCACCTGCTGCCCGTGGTTACGGCCGCGCTGCGCCGGGCGGGCCTCGATAAAAACGACCTCGATGCGGTGGCTGTCACGCAGGGGCCGGGCCTGCTGGGGTCGCTGCTGGTGGGTACTTTATTTGCCAAAAGCCTGGCCCTGGCCCTGGGCAAGCCGCTGCTGGCCGTTAACCATATGCGGGCGCACATTCTGGCGCACTTCATCCGGGAGCCGAAGCCGGCTTTCCCGTTTCTGTGCCTCACCGTGAGCGGCGGCCACACCCAGCTGGTGGTGGTGCGCAACGCCTCGGATATGGAAATCCTGGGCCAGACCATCGACGACGCGGCCGGCGAAGCCTTCGACAAAACCGCCAAGCTGCTGGGCTTGCCCTACCCCGGCGGCCCCCGCCTCGATAAGCTCGCCCAAACCGGCAACCCGCGCCGCTTTACCTTCCCCGAAGGTGCCCTGGAGGGCTACAACTTCTCGTTCAGCGGCCTGAAAACGGCAGTGCTCTACTTCCTCAAAAAAGAAACCGCCGCCAACCCGCAGTTCATCCCCGAAAACCTGGCCGACCTCTGCGCCAGCATCCAGCACACCATTGTGCAAACGCTGCTGCGCCAACTCAAAAAAGCCGCCAAGGCCACCGGCCTGCAGCAAGTAGCGCTGGCCGGCGGCGTAGCCGCCAACTCCGGCCTGCGCCAAGGCTTGCAGGAACTAGCCGCTACTGAGGGCTGGCAGGTGTTTATTCCCGACTTCGAGTTTTGCACCGACAACGCCGCCATGGTGGGTCAGGCCGCCATTTTTCAGTACGAAGCCGGCGACTTCGCCAGCCAGCTTACCAGCCCCGACCCCCGGCTGAAATTATAAGGCGTTTCCCGCCCGCACAGCCAGCTTGCGCAGCAAGCGTATCCGCGCAATCCGTTAAATCCGTTAAATCTGCGGTATGAAAGACAAAACCCCCGCCAACATCAACATCAAGAACCGTCGCGCTAGCCACGAATACACGTTTCTGGCGAAGTACGACGCGGGCCTGATGCTGCAAGGCACCGAGATAAAGAGCATCCGGGCCGGCGAGGCCAACCTGCAGGACGGCTACTGCACCTTCGACCACAAGGGCGACCTCTGGGTGCATAGCCTGCGTATTGCGCCCTACAGCCTGGGCACCTACAACAACCACGACGCCATGCGCGCCCGCAAGCTGCTGCTCACCAAGCGCGAGCTAAAGCAGCTCGCTGGCAAAATGGATACCGGCCTCACCATCATTCCGCTACGCCTCTTCATCACTGACCGTGGCTTTGCCAAGCTGGAAATAGCGCTGGCCCAAGGCAAAAAGCTCTTCGACAAGCGCGAAGACCTCAAAGCCAAAGACCAGAAACGCGAAATGGAACGGTTTATTCGATGATGAGGTGATGGGGTAATGAAGTAAAAAGCATCCCGTTGCCCCATCACCTCATCACCCCATCACTTCATCACCTAAAAATTGAACCACGGTATTTGCGCCCTGAGCGCCGTGCCCGTCCGGGCCGAGGCCAGCGATAAGGCCGAGTTGGTAACGGAGTTGCTTTTTGGCGAGTGCTACACGGTACTGCTCACGCAGGGCAACTGGCTGCACATCGAAATTGCGGCTGATAAGTACTTGGGCTGGATTGACTACAAGCAGCACCAGCCCGTGAGCGTCGAGTATTTCCGCGCCTGGCTAACCCAAGACCACCCGCGCTCGCTCGATGTGGTGCAGGTGGTATCGGCTGCCACGCTGCGGCAGCCCATTACGTTGGGCTGCCGCCTGCCTTTTTTTGATGGCATGACGCTGAAAATGGGCGACGACAATCCGCTCTTTTTCAACGGCAACGCCACCAATCCCGCGCAGCCCAGCACCCCCGAGCGCCAGCTGGCGCTATTGCGTAAAGCGGGCCAACACTACCTGCGGGCTCCCTACGTGTGGGGCGGCAAAAGCGTCTTTGGCCTCGACTGCTCGGGCCTCACGCAGCAGCTTTTCGGCCTCATCGGGGTGCAGCTCCCGCGCGATGCCCGCCAGCAAATTGCCTTCGGCGAAACCGTGGACTTTGTGACCCAGGCCCGGCCCGGCGACCTGGCTTTTTTTGATAATACCGAGGGAAACATCGTCCACGTCGGCGTAGTGCTCGACGACAGCACCATTCTGCACGCCCACGGCGAGGTGCGTCTCGACCCGCTCGACCACCACGGCATCTACCTGCGCGACCGGCAGCGCTACAGCCACAAGCTGCGGCTTATTAAAAGGCTGCTGTAGCACCAACCGAAGGTCAGCGCAGCTAAGCTCCAGCTTGGTGAGTCGTTGAACAATACTTGATACTCACCAAGCTGGAGCTTAGCTGCGCTGACCTTCGGTTGGTGTTACCACACTACCGGCTTTTCGCTGTGCTGCATTAGCCAAGCGTTGGCTTGGCTGAAGGGCTTGGAGCCAAAGAAGCCCCGGTCGGCGGAATATGGGGAAGGGTGAGCGGCTTTGAGAATCAGGTGTTTGCTAGCGTCAATCAACTCGGCTTTTTTCTGGGCGTACGCACCCCAGAGGATGAATACGACGTGGGGCCGGCCGGCCGATACCTGCTTTATCACGGCATCGGTAAATTCTTCCCAGCCTTTTTTCTGGTGCGAGCCGGGGGTAGCGGCCCGCACCGTGAGGGTAGCATTGAGCAAAAGCACACCCTGTTGCGCCCAGCGGTCGAGGTTGCCGTTGGGGGCGGCGGGAGTGCCGGGGATGTCATCTTGCAACTCCTTGAAAATATTTTGCAGCGACGGCGGTGTGCGGATGCCTTCATTTACCGAGAAAGCCAGGCCGTGCGCCTGGTTTTTGCCGTGGTAGGGGTCCTGGCCCAGAATCACGACTTTCACTTCCTCGAAGGGGGAGGCGTCGAAGGCGTGAAAAATCTGCGAGCCGAGCGGGTACACGGTGGCGGTGGCGTACTCGCCGCGCACCCAGGCAGTAAGTTTTTGAAAATAAGGCTTTTCAAATTCAGCCGCTAGTACCGGCTGCCAGCTTTCGGCAATTTTAACCATAAGAAACGGGAATTAAGAGGTAGCAGGTAGCAGTTACGGACTGGCTGCCCGCCAGTGCTGGTCAGGAGCCACGAATTAAGGCGTAATTTCGCAAACCGCCATGCCCACTACCACTACGCAAGGCGTAACCGTTACGGTTACGACCAACTACCTGCCCGACTATTCCAGCCCTGCCCAGGAGCACTACGTGTTCGCCTATCGTATCGAAATTCGCAACGATAGTGCATTCACCGTGAAGCTGTTGCGGCGTCACTGGTATATTTCGGATGCCAGCAGCACGGCCACCCGCGAGGTAGAAGGCGAAGGTGTAGTAGGCCGGCAACCCGTGCTCGAACCCGGCGAAGTACATCAGTACGTGAGCGGCTGTAACCTTAAATCGGGCGTCGGCAAGATGCGCGGCACCTACCTCATGGAGCGCATCGGCACAGGCGAGCAGTTCCGGGTAGTTATCCCGGAGTTTACGCTGGTCGTGCCCTTCCGCTTAAATTGAGCTGTTAGCTGACGTTCAAAAAGAGCCAACTGCTTAGTCAAACTTGTACCAACTTCTCGCCTACTTCCGCTACTGGCTGCGCTCGGGCAATGCCCACGGGCTGCACTCGCCCTTCGTGTATGGGCTCTACACCACCGTTATCTGCCACAATGGCGCGTATGGTGCGTATACCCGCATTGAGGCCCGGCGGCGTGAGCTGCTGCGCAGCCCGGTTAGCATCAGCGTCACCGATTTTGGGGCCGGCTCGCAGGTAGCGGGGGCGGGGGGGCAGCAGCGCCAAGTGCGCGACATTGCCCGCCACGCCGCTAAAGCCCCGCGCCTGGCGCAGTTGCTGTTTCGGCTCGTCAACCACTTTCAGCCCGCCACTATCCTGGAGTTGGGTACCTCGCTGGGTCTCACCACAGCCTACCTGGCGGCGGCCAATTCGCGCAGTCAGGTGCTCACCTTTGAGGGCTGCCCCAACACCGCCGCCGTGGCCTACGCTACGTTTGAGGCATTGAAGCTGCAGAATATCAGCCTCGTTGAAGGCAACTTGGACGCTACCCTGCCGGCCACGCTGGCCGCCCTGGGTAAGCCGCTGGACTTCGTGTTTTTCGACGGCAACCACCGCTACGAGCCCACGTTGCGCTATTTCGAGCAGTGCCTGGCCCAGGCCCACGAGGAGAGCATATTCGTGCTCGACGACATCCACTGGTCGGCCGAGATGGAGCGGGCCTGGGAAGCCATTAAAGCTCACCCGGCCGTAACCGTGACGGTAGACTTGTTTTATGTAGGGCTGGTGTTTTTTCGCAAGAGCCAGCCCCGGCAGGACTTTTGGCTGCGGTACTAACTGCTGTTACGCAGTCGTTCGAGACGTAACCCGGTCTGACCGCCGTAGGCGGTCTGACCGGCTGTCGAGTGAACAATACGCCCGAACGACAGCAGCCAACAGCCGGTCAGACCGCCTACGGCGGTCAGACCGGGTTACGTATCAAACGACTGCGTAACAGCAGTGACTAAATCCTGTTAACTATTGCCAAAATACAATAGTATAGCGCTACCTTTGACCTGCTTGGTCAAGTCAAGGTTGTCTCACCCCCCACGGCTACCGCCTCAAAACGGTAGAAGCCCGTGGCGGGAACCACGGGCGTCGAAAGTGGGTGTTTTTCAACTCCATAATCGTCAAACCCAATGGAGAACAACCCGCAAAGTGGCGAAGATTACGTAGTAATCTCCGTCAGGTTTCCAGCACGGCTGCTCAAGCAATTCGGCCGGTGGCTTGTGGTAGCAATAGCAAGCTACTTGCTGCCTTTTGCTCACCGTAACACCAAGCTCTGCTTGGTGAATCGTTTACGTCGTTTGGGTGTCGTTCAACGGCTCACCAAGCAGAGCTTGGTGTTACGTTACGCATTCAGCCCCTGCGGGTCGATGTCTCCGGTGGGCCGCACGGCCTCGCGCACGCGGGTGAGGCGCTGCAAAAGCCCTTCGAGCTGGTCGAGGGGCAGCATGTTGGCCCCGTCGGAGAGGGCGGTGGCGGGAGTGGGATGGGTTTCGATGAACAGGCCGTCGGCCCCGACGGCGATGGCGGCTTTGGCAATGGTTTCGATGAGGGCGGGCTGGCCCCCCGTGACGCCGCTGGCCTGGTTGGGCTGCTGCAAGGAGTGCGTCACGTCCATGACCACGGGCACACCGAAATGGCGCATGGTGGGCAGGTTGCGGAAGTCCACCACCAACTCGTTGTAGCCGAAGGAGTTGCCGCGCTCGGTGAGGATAACGTGCTCGTTGCCTGCGCCGCGCACCTTATCCAGCGCCCAGCGCATCGACTCGCCGCTCAAAAACTGTCCTTTCTTGATATTTACCACTTTGCCGGTGTGGGCCGCCGCCACCAATAAGTCAGTTTGGCGGCACAGAAAGGCCGGAATTTGTAGCACGTCTACGAACTCGGCGGCCAGCGCGGCTTCCTGCGACTCGTGGATGTCGGTGACGGTGGGCACGCCGATTTCGCGCCCCACTTTTTGCAGAATGCGCAATGCTTCTTCGTCGCCGATGCCGGTGAAGGAAGCGAGCCGCGAGCGGTTGGCCTTGCGGTAAGAGCCCTTGAAAATATAGGGAATCTGGAGCTTGTCGGTGATGCGCTTGATGCGCTCGGCAATGCGCAGGGCCATATCCTCGCCTTCGATGACGCAGGGGCCGGCCATGAGGAAAAATTGGCCGGAGTTGGTGTTGCGGAAGTGCGGCAGGGCGCGAGCAAGGGAAGTGAGCACGTTGTTTAGGTAAGGGTTATGAGTCAAGAATTAAAAAGAACGTCATGCTGAGCTTGCCGAAGCATCTCGCTCGCCAACTAATCCAACCAATGTGCCATGATGCGAGCGAGATGCTTCGGCGGGCGAACACCAGGTGAGCATGACGCTCGGCCAACCCTCACCGTTTCTGCAAGCAAATAAACAGTTCGCGCCCCTGGCGGGCCCGAAGCGAATTATATGCGGTATCGAAATGCACGAAGTCGAAATACGGCGCGAAATATTCCCGGTATTCGGCGCGGCTGCCGCCAAAGGGTGGCTCGGTAGCCCCGGTAAACTCGGTGTCGAAAAGCAGACCCACGAGCTTGCCGCCGGGGCGCAGCAACCGGGCGCATTGCTGGGCGTAGGCGGGGCGCAGGGCCGGAGCGAGGGCGCAGAAAAACGTTTGCTCGATAAGCAGGTCGAACAGCTCGGTGGAAGCGAGGGCGAAGAAATCAGCTTGCCAAAGGTTTTCGGTAGGAAAATCGGGCACGCGGGCGGCGAAGTCGGCCAAAGGGGCGGGCGCAAAATCAGTCACTACCATGTGCTGGAAGCCTTGCTGGTGCAGATACTCGGCCTCGTAGGCGCGGCCGGCACCGGGAATGAGGATACGGGGCTGCTGACTAACAGTGAGTTGGTCGAAATAGGCTTGCAGCGGCGGCGTGATGCGGCCTGCATCCCAGATGTCGCGGCCGGTGGTGGTGTAGCGAGCCTGCCAGTAGGCATCGTCGAGGGGCTGGGCAACCGTTTGCATGAGGGCGAAGTATAACGCGACCGGGGCAGAAGTAGAAATAAACACTAGTTTTACCCGTTACAAAAGTAGGTGCCTAGCCGGCCCCTCCCGATTCCCGCATCTTTCACTCCGCTCTTTTCGCATGGAACCGCAACAGGAAATTCCCGAACCCCGCCAGAATAACAGCCGTGTTCTGCTTTGGATTGCGCTGGTGCTAGTGCTACTTGGCATCAATGGGGTGCTGTTTTACCTGAACACCCAGAAAAAAGTCGAAAACGAGCAGCTGGCTACCAAAGTGCAGGTAACCGACAACAAGCTCCAGACCCAGATAAAGGAGTATGAGGACTTGAAAGCTAACTACGAGCGCCAAAGCCAGGACCTGCAAAAGCTGGGTTTGAGCAACGACTCGCTCGAAGCCCGCATTGCGGGTATCAACGCCGACCTGCTCAAGCTACGCTCGTTTAAAGCGGGCTCGTTTTCGACCGCCGACCAGCAGCGCTTCAAGCAGCGCGCCCTGAACCTGGAGGGCCAATTGCGCAAAAAAGATACCCAGATAGCCGACCTGCGCGATTCGAACAATAAGCTATACACCGAAACCACCACTCTTAAGAAAAAGCAAGAAAAGCTGACCGATACCATCAGCACCCTGGCCAAAACTACCCAGGACCTGACCGCCAAAGTGGAAGCTGGCTCGCGCCTGTTGGCCGATAACATTCACATCAGCGTGCTCAATAGCAAGGATAAAGAGAAGGACGACGACAAAGAAGAGTTCAAGGCCAAGCGCGTCGACCGGGTGAAAGTCACCTTCAGCCTGGCCCGCAACGACATCGCGCCCAAAGACACCAAGAGCATCTACCTGCGCATTCTGGAGCCCGATGGCGCGGCCCTATACAACTTGAGCACGGGCGGCGGCACCTTCACCGTGGATGGGCAGGAAGCCTTTTACACGATGAAGCAGGATGTGGTGTTCGATAATAGCAAGCAGGCCCTGCAATTCGTGTACGCCAAGGGCGGCGACTACAAAATCGGCCCGCACATAGTGGAGCTGTACCAGAGCGGCGCCCTGATGGGCAAGGCGACGTTTACGTTGAAATAAATCTATCGTCCCGCCTGAAAGCGTCCTGCTACGTACTCCGTGGCAGGACGCTTTTTTTTACTCCACGTATGCCCGAAACAGCCCTCATGAGTTGGAGTGGTGGCAAAGACTCCGCCCTGGCGCTTCACTATGCCCAGCATGACCCACGCTACTGCGTAGCTCACCTGCTCACCAGCGTGAATGCGCACTACGAGCGCGTATCGATGCACGGCGTGCGGGTAGAGTTGCTCGAGGCCCAGGCCCAGCGCCTGGGCTTGCCGCTTACCCAGCTCCGGCTGCCCGAAATGCCCTCCATGGCCGACTACGACCAAGCGCTGCTTGCCACGCTTACCGGCTTGCAGCAGCAGGGAGTCAGCCAGGTTATTTATGGCGATATTTTCCTGGAAGACCTGCGGGCTTACCGCGAGCAGCAGCTGGCACAGGTGCCGCTACAAGGAGTATTTCCGCTGTGGCAGCGCCCCAGTGTCGATGTGCTGGAGGAGTTTTGGGCGGCTGGTTTCCAGGCCATTGTAGTGTGCGTGAATGACCGCTGGCTCGATAAAAGCTTCTGCGGCCGGCTGCTCGACCGCGACTTCGTGCGCGACCTGCCGCCCGGCGTAGACCCCTGCGGCGAAAATGGTGAGTACCACAGCTTCGTGTTCGACGCCCCGTATTTCAGCACGCCTATCGCCTTTGAGCGTGGGGAACTGGTGCGGCGGGTGTACCAGTCGCCGGGTGGGGATGCGGCGGCCGACAGCCCGTTTGCGGCGGGGTTCTGGTATGCGGACTTGCGGCTGCAACGATACCTTACCCCCTAGCCCCCTCTTTTTTGGAGAGGAGGTTAGGGGGTGAGGTGACCCACGGAGGGAGATACCAACCCAAACATAAACGACTTTTGCACCTCCACCCCAAGCCCCCCGCTTCCTTGCCGCGTCTCAAGTACCTGTTGTTTCTGTTGCTGCTGGTAGCCCCGCTGCTGGCCCCAGCTCAGCACCGCCCCACCAAAAAAGTGGCCGCTCCCACGCTGCCCGCTGGCCCCGATTTTCTGCGCTACCTGCACTCGCCCTGGGTCGACAATCTGATGCGTACGCTCACGCCCCGGCAGCGGGTAGGGCAACTGTTTATGGTGGCCGCGTATTCCAATAAGTCGCGGGTGGATGAAGATTCCATTGCCCTGCTCGTGCGGGACTACGGCATCGGTGGAGCTATATTTTTCCAAGGTGGCCCCGTGCGGCAGGCCCGCATGCTAAACCGCCTGCAAGCCCCAAGCCGGGTGCCGTTGCTCGTGGCCATGGACGGCGAATGGGGCGCGGGCATGCGCCTGGATAGTGTGCAGCGCTTCCCCTACCAGATGAGCCTGGGCGCGGTGCCGCAGGCCGACTCGGGCCTCATCTACGACATGGGGCGCGAGGTGGCGCGGCAGTTTCGGCGGCTGGGGATGCACGTCAATTTCGCCCCGGTGGTGGATGTGAATAACAACCCCAACAACCCCGTTATCGGCTTCCGCTCGTGGGGCGAAAATCCGGCCGCCGTGGCCCGCCTCAGCCGCCTCTACATGCGCGGCATGCAGGACGCGGGCCTGCTGGCCGTAGCCAAACACTTCCCCGGCCACGGCGACGTGGAAGCCGACTCGCACCTAGCCCTGCCCCTGGTACGCGTAGACCGGGGCCGGCTTGATTCGCTGGAGTTTCCGCCCTTCAAAAGCATGATTGCCAGCGGCATTGGCGGCATGATGGTGGCCCACCTGAACGTGCCCGCGCTCGACAATTCGGGCGGCCCTACTACACTCTCGCCGGCCGTGATTACGGGGCTGTTGCGGCAGCAGCTCGGCTTCCGGGGCGTGGTTTTTACCGATGCCATGAACATGCAAGGCGTCATCAGCAAGGTGCCCACCGGCGAGGCCGAAGTGCGTGCGCTGCTGGCGGGCAACGACGTGCTCGAATTCAGCAAAAACGTGCCGGTGGCGTTGCGGGCTGTGCTGGCCGCCGTGGATAGCGGGCGAATCTCGCAGCAGCGCATCGACGAAAGCTGCCGCCGAGTGCTGGCCCTCAAGCAGTGGGCGGGCCTCGACCATTACCAGCCCGTGCCGGAGCAACAACTAGTTGCCGACCTTAACCCGCCCCACGCCCGCTACCTCAGCCACCGCCTCACCCAACAGAGCCTCACGCTGCTGCGCAACCAGCGCAACCTGCTGCCCCTGCAGCGGCTCGATACCCTGCGCGTTGCCACGCTGGTGCTGGGCGGCTCCCCAACCGATACAACTGACTTCCAGCAGGCCGTGGCCGACTATGATGCCCAAGCCGCCCACTTCCATTTGCCTGCCGCCCCTACCCTGGATGAGCTAATGAGCCTGCGAGCTAAGCTCGCCGGCTACAACGTGGTGCTAGTAGCGCTACAAAGTCTGGGCCGCCTGCCCGCCACCAACTTCGGCATCGCGCCCGAAGCGCAACTGCTGCTGCGCGAGTTGGCCAAAACTGGCCAGCAACTCGTTCTCACTGTGTTCGGCTCGGCCTACGCTGTGGCCAAAGTGCGCGACTTCGACCGCACCAGCGCCGTGGTACTGGCCTACCAGGAAAGCCCCGACGCCCAACGCCTGGCGGCTCAGCTCATTTTTGGCGGCATTGGGGCGGTGGGCAAGCTGCCCGTGACGGTGAGTAGCGTCTTGCCCGCTGGCTTCGGCCTTAGCACCCATCCCGGCCTGCGCCTAGCGTATGGCAACCCCGAGGATGCGGGGATGGATAACGGGCTGGAAGCACAGGTGGATAGTATTATGGCGCACAACCAAGCTGTGCCGGGTGGGCAGGTGCTGGTGGCACGGCATGGCGTGGTGGTGCTGCGCAAGAGCTACGGCAGCTTGGCTGTATTACCTCCCAGAAAAACCTTTTATCAGGCGTTAGCGGCTGACAGCCGACAATTTGCCGTTATAGAGGCGTTGGCGACTAAGAAAACCACCAATACCAACGTATATGAGTTGGGAGGGCTTACCGAAGTGCTGGCTGCTGCGCCAGCGCTGTTGAAACTTCAGGAGCAAGGTAAGTTTAGCCCTGATAGCACGTTAGGGCATTACTTCCCGTTCCTGCGAGATACCGATAAAACAAACCTAGTGCTGCGTGAGGTGCTGGCCCACCAGGCCCGGCTTTGGTCTTCCTTCCCTGCTGGAGGTGGTTTAGCAGCTTTGGATAACAAGGATGGTACGCCCAGCCGCCGCTGGTTCCGGCCCGATTCGTCGGCCCGGTTTCCGGTGCCAGTGCTAGAAAACCTGTGGGGTCGCAAAGACCTGCCGGCATACCTCTACCGGCAAATGAGAACAGAGCCGTTGCTTGATGCCAGAGAGGGTCAGATACATTCCAACTTGCCGTTTTACTTCTTGCCGTGGCTCGTGCAACAGCGCACTAGGCAGCCATTTGCGGAGTTTCTGGAAAAACAGGTGTACCAGCCCTTAGGCAGCAACCTGCATTTTCAGCCGCGCCACCACTTCGCGTCAAACCGTATTGTGCCAGTCATGTACGACTCGGTATACCACCAATATCATTATCGGCTGCTACAAGGAAAACCCTTCGACATGACGACTAATTTATTAGGTGGCGTTTCGGGCCACGCCGGGCTGTATGGCTCGGCCAACGACGTGGCCCAACTCGCGCAGACCTACGCCTGGGGTGGCCGCTACGGCGGGCAGCAGCTATTCCGCCCCGACTTGCTGGCCGACTACACGCGCTGCCAGTTTTGCCCGGCCAGCAGCTACGGGCTGATATTTGACCGGCCTCTCGCTACCCAGGCAAAAGACCCGGAAGCGAAAGGTTCAGGCCGTAGCTTCGGATACGATGACTACTACACAGGTACTTACTGCTGGATTGACCCTGCTGCCGGGCTTGTAGTGGTAGTGTTGACCAACCACCCAAACCCGGTTCGGCGCATCAATACCTGGAATTGGACGACTGTGCAGACACTAATTCAGCGTGCTGCCATTCAGACCTTGCGGTAAGCACTGCAACGTTTTGGCGGGAAGAAAGTATCCTCTGTCAGTTACTAAGCCAAAACTGCGCTATGCGTATTACACGTTTACTGCTAGCCACCTGTTTCCTAGGGTCGTTGGTTTCCTGCTCTAAAAAACCAACTCCCGAGTACCGCCTCACGGCCGAGCAGCTGGCCTGGCAGCCCTACAAGGTGGGCGACGTGCTACGTTTTGGGCAGGCTTACACGAGTAAGGTGCGCACGTTCACCATCGCGGCAGTAAACGACCAATTGATAACCCTTTCGAATAGCGGCGGTGGTGGTATAAATCTGCTCGGTTCGGCGAGTTCCTCCCGTCTTGAGCAACTCCTAGTAGATGTGCGTCGCACCGACACCGTACGTTACCAGCTTACTTCCACTAGCACGCCTGCCAAGCCTGATTCGGTAATTAATAATTACCCGGATATGCTGCTAGAAATGGCAACGGATGATAACCGCGGCGATGGTCCGGTGACCATACGCGCCAGTGTAAATTGGGATTATAGCTTTGAGCATAACCTGCCGCTCGCGGAAGTGCTGGCGGGGCAGGCACCCGCTGATACTGCAGCCCATCTGCTACCCACCCTGAAGCTAGGCGGCATAATATACGGTCCGGTTCTACAGCTATCGAATGTCCTTATCCGCTCAAATGTAGCTCCTCGGCAAAAACTCACGCGCCGCCTCTACTACGCCAAAAACTACGGCGTCGTAGGCTTCGTGGAGGGCCGCACCCTTTGGTACCGCCTGCCCTAAACCGCCTCAGCCAGCCGCTGCTCGGCCACCAGCCAATTGATGGCTTCGGCTTCGGTAAGGCACTGGTTGAGGCGGAAGTCGTGGCCGATGGGGTAGGTGTGGGGCTCAGGCACGGTGCCGTCGGTGCGAAACTCCTCGCGCAGGTCGGGGGCCAGGAAGTAGGCCACGCGCACCGATGGGCCTAGCTCACGCACCAGCCGGGGGTAGAACTCGCGCAGCAGCCAGCCCAGCACTTGCGGGCCGCTGCGGTGGCGCCGCCGAATGTCGAGCAGCCAGTAGCGCACATCGTGGTGCTGGTGGGCAGCTTCAAGCAAATCGAGGTAGCATTGCTCATTCTCGGCCTCGGTGAGGGGCCGCAGAAACCGCCCGATGAGGAGGCGAAAGTCGCGGTGGTAAATAATTTCGAGAGAATCGGAGAGCGAGTGAAGAATGGGCATAGCAGCGGCAAAAGTAAGCTCGGCGCGAACCAAGCCGCGCCGTATACGCCGTAGCGCTAACTTTCAGCCCACGAGTTTGCCGGACTGATAAGCTGGGCGTCGCGGACTGAAAGCCCGCGCTACAGTTCTGAGTGGCAAACGCGCTATCTTCCGGCTTCTCAACCTTCCCGCCCCCATTCTATGCAAGGTTTCATGATGCACCAGCCCCTGCGCGTTGCGGGGCTTATCGAGCACGCTGCCAAGTGGCACGCCGACACCGAAATCGTGTCGCGCCTGCCCGAGGGCGGGCTGCACCGCTACACCTACGCCGCTGCCCACGAGCGCGCCAAGCAGCTCGCCAATGCGCTGCTGCGCCTGGGCGTGCAACCCGGCGACCGTATCGGCACGCTGGCCTGGAACACGCACCGGCACCTGGAGCTATACTACAGCATTTCGGGGCTGGGCGCGGTGTGCCACACCATCAACCCACGCCTGTTTTTTGAGCAGCTCGTCTTCATCATCAACCACGCCCAGGACCGGCTGCTGTTCTTCGATAGCACCTTTTTGCCGCTGGTCGAAAAGCTGGCCCCGCACTGCCCCACGGTGCAGAAATGGGTGCTGCTGGCTGGCCCCGCGCACCTGCCCGCCGCCTCGGCCCTGCCCGGCCTGGCCGACTACGAAACCCTGCTCGCCGCCGAAAGCGCCGCCTTCGAGTGGCCCGTGTTTGATGAGAATACCGCCTCGTCGCTCTGCTACACCTCCGGCACCACCGACGAGCCCAAGGGCGTGCTCTACTCGCACCGCTCCACGCTGCTGCACGCCTACGCCGCCTCGCTGCCCGACTGCTTCAACTGCGGTGCCCGCGACGTGGTGTTGCCCGTGGTGCCCATGTTTCATGTCAATGCCTGGGGCATCCCGTACATGGCCCCGCTCAACGGCTGCAAGCTGGTGCTGCCCGGCCCAGCGCTGGATGCAGCCAGCTTGTACGAGCTGTTTGAGAGCGAAGGGGTTACGTTTTCGGCCGGGGTGCCCACCATCTGGTTTGGCCTGCTGAACTACATGCGTGAGGGCCAGCGCCGGTTCTCTACGTTGCGCAAGATGATAGTGGGCGGCGCGTCGTGCCCGCCGGCGCTGCTACGGGCCTTCGATGAGGAGTTGGGCATCGAAATCCGCCACGCCTGGGGCATGACCGAAACCTCGCCGCTCGGCACCGTCAGCACCCTCAAGGCCAAGCATCTCAGTCTGCCCGAGGAAGCGCAGTTCTTCCTCAAAATCAAGCAGGGCCGCGTCATTTTTGGGGTCGATATGGAGATAGTGGACGATGCCGGCCAGCCCCTGCCACACGATGGCCTGGCGTTTGGCGACCTGCTGGTGCGCGGTCCCTTTATCGTGAGCGACTACTTCGGCACCCCGCAGCCCGGCCAGCTCACGGCCAGCGGCTGGTTTCGCACCGGCGACGTGGCCACCATCGACCCCGACGGCTTCATGAACATCACCGACCGCTCGAAGGATGTAATAAAATCGGGCGGCGAGTGGATTTCCAGCATCGACCTCGAAAACCTGGCCATTGCCCACCCCGCCGTGGCCGAAGCCGCCGTCATCGGCGTGCCCCACCCCAAATGGAGCGAGCGCCCCCTGCTTATTGTGGTGCGCAAGCCCGGCCAGCAGGTTTCGGCCGAAGAACTGCTCGCCTTCTTCGACGGCAAAATTGCCACTTGGTGGCGGCCCGACGCCGTAGAATTCGTGGATGTGCTACCGCACACAGCTACCGGCAAGCTGCTAAAGACGCAACTGCGGCAGAATTTTGCGGGGTATAAGTTGGGGTAATAGCTTATAGTGCATATTTTAGCGTTTATGAAAATTATTTTGTTTTGTCTGGCTACGTTGCCGGTTTTTGCTCAGCACAAACATCCCGCCGTTAAAACCAGCGTCGTAGCTCAACGCATCACGTCTGATATGTCGCCTGAGAAAAGGGCTGATGAACAAACCAAGGCGCTGACTGCTCAGCTCGACCTGAACCCAAAACAAGTAGTACAGGTGCAGGCCTTCGCCCTGACAAGTACACGAGCATTGCAGGCAATGATGCGCAGGCATGAGGCCGGGGACTGGTCGGGCCCAGACGCGTTCGAGGAATCGCGAGCCATTAATCAGCAGTTTGAAACCAACCTGGCGTCCATATGTACGCCCGCCCAAAAACAGAAGCGCCAACGAACACTAGCTCTTTTCCGGCCCATTGTTACCCACTACGACTCACTGAACCGAGCCCGTAAGGCACAGAGATAGCGTCCTGCCTGGCAACTGCCCGCGTAGCCCGACCCACAAAAAAGCCCCGCTGGCACAACGCCAGCGGGGCTTTCTCATACTCAAAAACTTATAACTACTACTGCCCTTGCCCTTGCAGGTGTGGGGCCAGCACGTCGTAGGCCTTTTTGGCGCGGGCCTCGTCGTGTACTTCGGGCGAAGAGGCCGCCTGGTAGATGCTTTGCAGCATAAACAGGTACTGGCGCTGGGCGTCGTCGAAGAGGGCGGGGTCGTGGGTGTCGTAGTAGCTCACCATCTGGATGCTGCGGTCGGTGAGCTTGTCCATGATGGCATTGGCCTTGGCTTTTTCGCCGCCGGCTATCAGGGCCGGAATCAGCATGGGCGTGTAGTAGTCGTAGGGCACGGCCTCGTCGGGCATCACGGCCAGGCACTTGTTGGCTACTTCGCGGGCTTTGGCTACGTCGCCGTCGGCCAGGTAGGCGTTGGCGAGGCGGGCAAACTTGTCGCGGTAGTTGGCCGGGAAGCGCAGGTTGTTTTCGTCGTAGAAGATGTTCGGGTTCGTCAGGCCCCGGTACTGGAACTTATGCATCAACTCGTCGTAGCAAATCGACTTTTCAAGGAAGCCCTCATCGGCCTTGGGGTTGTAGTTGGGGGCGCGCAGCGGCAGCAGGCGGTAGGCCATGCCTTCGAGCTGGAAGTAGGGCTGCAGGTTCATGTAGTCGGAAGGGGCCACCGTGGAGCTGAAGTAGATGGGGCGCTTCCAGTTGTTGGTGGCAATCATGTCCAGAATCACGAGGTTTTTCTTCTCGATGTTCCGGCCCATAGTCCACTCCAGGCGGGGCACCAGCTGGTGCTCCCGGTCTTTGGGGATGATGCCCAGCGCCTTCACGGCCGTGGTATCTACGTCGAGGTAAAACTGCCGCGAGGGGTACGTCGTCATCGACATGCCGCCTTCTTCGCTGCGAATACCAGGGTCGGCACTGTTGACGAGCTTCAGGTATTCGGGCAGCGGAATTTCTTTCACCCGGCTATCGGCATTGAGGTAAAGAATGTCGTTGTTGTTCTGGGTGTAAGCTGCGTCGTTCATGCCGATGGGCACCGGCTGCGAGAGGTACGCCCGGCGCTTCATCTGCTGGATGTACCAGTCGGTATTGAGGTACGAGAGTACGGCCACGCGTACATCGGTGCGGATGCCTTCCACCTCCTGCGCGTACCAGAGTGGGAAGGTGTCGTTGTCGCCGTTGGTAAACAGAATGGCGTTCGGGGCACACGAGTTGAGCAGGTTGCGGGCCGAGTCCACGGAGTTATAGCGGCCGGTGCGGTTGTGGTCGTTCCAGCCCTGCGCCAGCAAAATGCCCGGCGACACCAGCCCCAGCATCACGGCCACCGTGGTGCGCAGGTTGTCGGCCTTGAGGGCCGCGCCCAGCAGCTGGCCCAGCCCGATTACCCCTAGCCCAATCCAGATGGCGAAGGCAAACGTGGCCCCGCAGAACGTGTAGTCGCGTTCGCGCGGCTCCAGCGGCGGCTGGTTGAGGTACACCACAATGGCGATGCCCGTAAACAAGAATAGCAAGCCCACCACGAGCGCATCGTTGCCCCGGCGGCGTACCTGCGCAAACAGCCCGACAAGGCCCAGAATGAGCGGGATGGCATAGAAATTATTGTGCGCAAAGCTCTGCCCGATGCGCGGCGGCAGGTTGGAGCCGCCGCCCAGGCTCACGCCCGCCTGCTGCACGTCGGAGTCGCGCCCTATGTAGTTCCAGAAAAAATACCGCCAGAACATGTGCCCAATCTGGTACCGAAACAGGAAGCCCCAGTTGTCGGCCGCCGTGAGCGGGTAGTATACCTTCTGCCCGGTTTGCTCGTCGGTGTAGCTGCGGATGTCCACGCCCCACTTCTGGTATTCCTGCAGGTGGCTCGGGTCGGGGCTGTAGATGCGCGGCAGCAGCACCTTGTCTTTGCTCTCGTAGGCATATTCGGGCTGGCCCGCCAACTCTTTGTACTTCCCGTTTTCGCGCACGTAGCGCGGCGAGCCGGGGGTGGAAATGGGGCGGCCTTCGGAGTCGCGGGCCACGTCGGCCGTAAACTGCGGGCCGTAGAGCAGGGGCCGCGAGCCGTACTGCTCGCGCTTGAGGTAGCTCACGAACGAGAGCACGTCGTTGGGGTTGTTCTCGTTGATGGTAGGCAGAAACGAGGCCCGGATGGGCACCACCAGATAGGTCGAGTACCCAATAAGAATGAACACGAAGCACAGCATGGCCGTGTTCAGCAGCTGGCTGCGCCGCTGGTACGAAAGCCGGAAACCCAGCCAGATAAGCCCTCCAAACAGCAGCAGGAAAATAACCAGCCCCGAGTCGTAGGGCAAGCCGAGGGTATTAATAAAAAATACCTCAAAGCCGCCCGCCAGCGTGGGTAGCCCCGGAATGATGCCCACCAGCACCGACCCCACAATGACCATGCTGATTACCAGCGTGAGGATGCCTCCGGTAATAGTCGGCGTTTCGGTGCGGCGGTAGTAGTAAATCAAGGCCAGCGCAGGTACCGCCAGCAAATTCAGCAAGTGTACGCCGATGCTGAGGCCGATGACGTAGGCAATGAGAATGAGCCACTTATCTGAATCGGCCTCGCTGGCGTGCTCTTCCCATTTCATCATTATCCACACCACGGCGGCCGTGCAGAGGCTCGACATGGCGTATACCTCGCCTTCGGCCGCATTAAACCAGAACGAGTCGGAAAACGCGAACGAGAGCGCACCCACTGCGCCCGCCCCCAGGATGAGCAGCGTCTGGAAGGTGTCGGGCTCGGGGGTTTCGGTCTCGAACTCGCCCCGCGCCAGCAGCAGCTTGCGCCCCATGCGGGTAATTATCCAGAACAGAAACAGCACGGCAAAGGCGCTGCTCAGCCCCGATAAAGCGTTTACCAGCACCGATACCTTGGTGACATCGCCGAAGCTAAACAAAGAAAACAGCCGCCCCAGCAGCAGGAACGTGGGCGCACCCGGCGGGTGCGGCACCAGCAGCTTGTAGGAGCAGGCAATAAACTCGCCACAGTCCCAGAACGAGGCCGTGGGCTCCAGCGTGAGCATATACACGACGGCTGCGATGGCAAACACCACCCAGCCGACCAGGTTATTCAACCGTTGAAAAGAACGCATACAAGGCAAATACGGCCGGCCGCTGCTGCCACCGGCAGCCGCTCTCCGACCAGAAGAAAATTCCGTAGAAAGTAGTAGTTGCCAGTCGGCAACAGTCCCCCAAAAGTAGCGAACAACCCGCCAGGGGTTGCGCGAAGCCCGCGCCCAGGCACAAAAAAAGCTGCAACCGGTTGGTTGCAGCTTTCAAAGCAGTAGCAGAAGCGATTATTGCAGCGTGAGGCGGCTGGTGCTCACTACGTGGTCGTTCACCAGTAGCGAGTAGAAATAAAGGCCGGCCGGCAGGTTGCTCACGTCCAAGGCCACAGTGCTGGCCGTAAGCTCGGGGCGCAGCGAGAGCAGGCGCATTTCGCGGCCCAGCACGTTGTTGATGCGAAATTTATAGTCCTGGCCGCTGGGCGCACTCAACTGGATAGAGACAATACCGTGAGCGGGGTTGGGGTAGACGTTCAGCGAAACGGTGCCTTGGCCAAGCACCCCCGCCACTGTGCGGGCCGGTTTGGCTAAGGTGGTGTGCGTGCTGGCGAAAGCTCCCTGGAAGGGAAGGGCCAGAATGGCCACCAGCAGCGTTAAAAAGCGGATAAATAAGCCCATGAGTAGAACAGCGTAAGGGTAGGAGCAGAAGCAAAAACAAAAAAGGTGGCGTAGTACAACTACCGTAAAACAAGCACCGTGCCGAATGACGCAGCTTGTCAGATAGAAGTTGCAAGCGAAACTACAACAGAGGCGCCGTATTCCCTAGCGTAACTCGCTTAACTGCTTGCTTTAATCGCTGAATGGGCAATAGCGCGATTTTATAAATCGCATCCCCGCGTTAGTTTAACAAAGACTACAAAAGTCTCCTTCCAGACTTTTGTAGGCTGGCACCCGCGCTCGTTCAACGAAGACTACAGCAGTCAGAAAAAAGACTTTTGTAATCGGACTGCCAAACTGTGCTATTGCCTCAGTTCACGTATTTAATCTCCTGCAAGCCGAAGCGCTGCACCTCGCCGGCTATTTCCACCAGCAGGTGCCCGTCGTCGGCTACACCCACAACCTGGCCTTGCACGCGGCGGCCAGCCACTTCGTAGGGGTGCCACTCACGGTAGCGGTAGAGAGCAGCCAGGTAGTCGCGCTGCAGGCCCGCTACCTGCCCGGCGCGGAGTTGCAGGTAGCGGCGTTCCAGGCATTCGAGCAGGGCAGCGGCCAGGGGCTCGCGCTGGAAGTGCCGGCCGGTGAGTACGCCCAGCGAGGTAGCTGTGGGCACAGCAAAATGCTGCTGGTTGACATTTAGCCCGATACCTACCACGCTGGACTGAATTTTTGCCCCGCTTAGGCTGTTCTCGATGAGGATGCCGCCAAATTTTTTATCCCCGAAATATAGGTCGTTTGGCCACTTCAGACGCAGGGCAGGAGCGGCGCTCAGCAGCGTGTGGGCCCAGTCGTACACGCCCAGCGCCACGGCTTGGCTGAGCCAGAACTGCTGGCTGGCTTCCAGAAACGTGGGCCGCCAGATGATGGAGAGCGTCAGGTTTTCGGCCGGAGCGGCTTCCCATGTGTTGCCGCGTTGGCCCCGGCCGGCGGTTTGGTCGTCGGTTATGACGGTGCAGCCATCGCTGGCCCGGTTTTCGCGCAACAGTTGGAGCGCTTCCGAGTTAGTAGAAGGGCAGGCGGGCAGCCAAAGCAGTTGTTGGCCCGTGAATAAGGTTTGAGGGCTGATGACCACGCCGGTTAACAGTTGGCTAGTAGCTTAGTAAAAACGTAAACTTACTCTATGAAGAGCATCCAGGTTCGACAGGATTCGGACACATTGGCAGATATTGTTGTGCGCGGCTTGCAGGAAAAAAGAGGTTCGGACATTGTGGTGCTCAACTTAAAGGAGCTAAAGAATGCCGTGGCCGATTACTTTGTTATCGCGTCGGCCTCCTCCGACACCCAACTTGATGCGCTGGCCCGCTCGGTGGAAGAGGAAGTGGAAAAAGCTATCGGCCAGGCCCCTTGGCAGAGCGAAGGACGCACTAATCGGGAGTGGGTGTTGTTGGATTATGTGGACGTGGTAGTTCACGTTTTCCTGCGCGACCGCCGCCAGTTTTATGCGCTGGAAGAGTTGTGGGGCGATGCCGAGATAACCTATATCGAGGATACCGCCGACGTAGCAGCCCGCTAAAGTATTAGCGCGCTGGCTGCGTTTGCACCCTTGGTGGCGGGGCCCGACTATGGCCGGGCCAAATACTCCGTGCTTTGATTATTGCGTAAAACTAAGCTAATTCTTTATGTCTGATACAACGCCTAACAAACGACGCAAGCCGTCGTTGCCAACGCCCAACCCCCGGCCAGGGACGCAGCTTTGGTTGGTAGCCGCGCTGCTCGTGCTGGTAATCGGCGCGTTTTTCTTTCGCGGGGCCGGCAACCCGGCGCCCATCAACCAGCAAAAATTCGAGCAGATGCTGCTCGCTGGTGATGTGCGCTCCGTCACGGTCGTCCTGAACAAGCAGTTGGTGGAGGTGGCCCTCACGCCTGCCGCCCTCGATAAGCCCGAGTACAAGCGCGACCTGCTGGCCCGGCGCGGCCCCTTCCCGACTACCGACCAGGGAGCCCAGTATACGTTCCCGATTTTCGATACCAAAGTATTTCAGGAGCAACTCGATAAGCTTCAGGCCAACAAGCCGTTGGAGCAGCGCATCCCCATGAACATTGGCGAGCGCACTACTATTGCCGACCTCGTCAGCATGTATGGGCTGGTGGTGCTTTCCATCGTGCTGTTTGTCATCATCATGCGCCGCATGAGCAGCGCGGGCGGCCCCGGCGGGCAGATTTTCAACATCGGCAAGAGCCGCGCAGCCCTCTTTGAAGGCGGCGACAAAGTGAAAATCACCTTCAAAGACGTAGCTGGCCTCGAAGAAGCCAAAGAGGAAGTGCAAGAGATTGTGGAGTTCCTCAAAAACCCCAGCAAATTCACCATCCTCGGCGGCAAAATCCCGAAAGGCGCGCTGCTCGTAGGCCCCCCCGGCACCGGTAAAACCCTGCTCGCAAAAGCCGTAGCTGGCGAAGCCGACGTACCCTTCTTCTCGCTTTCCGGCTCCGACTTCGTGGAGATGTTTGTGGGCGTGGGCGCGGCTCGTGTGCGCGACCTTTTCAAGCAAGCTAAAGCCAAAGCGCCCTGCATCATCTTCATCGATGAAATCGACGCCGTGGGCCGTTCGCGCAGCCGGGGCTCCATGCCCGGCGGCAACGACGAGCGCGAAAACACCCTGAACTCGCTACTGGTAGAGATGGACGGCTTCGGCACCGATTCCGGCGTTATTATTCTGGCCGCTACTAACCGCCCCGACACCCTCGACTCGGCGTTGCTACGTCCCGGCCGCTTCGACCGGCAGGTGAGCATCGACAAGCCCGATATCAACGGCCGCACCGAGATTTTCCAGGTCCACTTGAAGCCCCTGACCTTGGGGCCCGATGTGGATGCCCGCAAGCTCTCGGCCCAGACGCCCGGTTTTGCCGGTGCCGAAATTGCCAACGTCTGCAACGAGGCTGCTCTTATCGCCGCCCGGCGCGATAAAAAATTCATCACCAACCAGGATTTCACTGACGCTATTGACCGTGTAATTGGTGGTTTGGAGAAAAAGAACAAAATCATCAGCCCCGGCGAAAAGCGCATTGTAGCCTACCACGAAGCCGGTCATGCTATTGCTGGCTGGTTCCTGGAGCACTGCGACCCGTTGGTGAAGGTGAGCATCGTACCCCGCGGCGTGGCCGCGCTTGGCTACGCGCAGTACTTGCCCAAAGAGCAGTTTCTCTACAACACCGAGCAACTCATCGACGAGATGTGCATGGCCCTGGGCGGCCGCGCTGCCGAGGACATCGTATTCGGCAAAATCTCGACTGGCGCGCTCAGCGACTTGGAGCGCATCACCAAGATGGCCTACAGCATCGTCACGATGTATGGTATGAACTCCAAACTCGGCAATGTGTCGTTCTACGACTCGAAAGGCCAGAACGAATACGGCTTCTCGAAACCGTACTCCGAGGCTACCTCGCAGATGATTGACGAAGAGGTGCGCAACATCATCGAACAAGCTTACGTGCGCACGAAGGAGTTGCTCACTGAGCGCCGCCACGAGTTGGAAGTCATTGCCAAGGAGCTGCTCGACAAGGAAGTGCTGCTACAGGAAGACTTGGAGCGCCTGGTAGGCAAGCGCCCCTTCGACACCCAAACCAACTACCAGGCCCACATGTCCGGCACCGACCGCTCCGAAACTGCCAGCGACCTGCACCGCGAGCACCCCGACACCCCCACCAGCGACCTGCCCGAGCTAAAGCTGCCCGGCTTGTCGGAAGCTGAGCCGGTATAAGAAATACTGTGGACTCTGCGAGTCCGCGCTAGCGTAGTAAGAAAAGGCGACCCAGGCGGGTCGCCTTTTTTGTTAGT
This sequence comes from Janthinobacterium lividum, assembly GCA_050954465.1. Lineage (GTDB taxonomy): Bacteria > Bacteroidota > Bacteroidia > Cytophagales > Hymenobacteraceae > Hymenobacter. Next base: position 22,948 of record JBPBPU010000164.1, on the reverse strand, counting down.
CTATTCCAACACCTACCTGGCACGGGCTTCTGGCCCGTGCCGATTACTCGCAGGCCTCTGGCATGCAACGCTAGAACGAGTCGTTCTGGTATCGCCCTCCCCGTGGCAGGCCAGAGGCCTGCGACCTGTCGGCACGGGCCAGAGGTCCGCGCCAAGAAAGCTTACACCAAGAGAACCCACGCTACTTTTGCCGCCATGCCCACTTCTCGCGAAACCATGCTGGCCCGTATTCGCACGGCGCTGGCGGCCGGCCCCGCGCCAATGCCGCCCGTGCCCGACTGGTCAGCCCCGGTGCATCCGGCGCTACCGAGTGGCGACTTGGCCACCACGTTTGCCACCAACTTTCAGCGTATTGGGGGGGAGTTTTTCTATTGCGAAACGCTGCCCCAATTAGGCACCGGCTTACGCGCTTGGCTGGCCAAGCGCCTGCCAACTGGCCAACAGTTCTGCGTGTGGGAACCCGCTCTGCAAGCCCTGTTAATTACAGCCGGAGTGCCTTTTCAGGCCACAGAGGCCGATTTTAAGGAGCAGGCGGCCGTGGGGCTTACCTCGTGTGAGGCGCTGGTGGCCCGCACGGGCAGCTTGGTGGTGGCCCCGGCCACGGCGAGCGGGCGGCGGCTCAGCATCTATCCCGACCAGCATATTGTACTGGCCCGGCCCAGCCAGGTGGTAGCCGAAATTGGCGAGGCGTTGCGCCGAGTGCAAAGCCGCTACGCCGACGCACTGCCTTCGATGCTCTCGCTAACTACTGGCCCCAGCCGCACCGCTGATATTGAGAAGACGCTGGTGCTGGGGGCGCACGGCCCGCGTCGGCTTACGCTATTTTTGCTGGAAGATGACGCCCAAAGCCCTTCCTGAACTACCGCCCCTGGCGCTGACTGCGGGCCAGCGCGTCTACTTCGCTTCCGATTTTCACCTGGGTGCGCCCGATGCGGCCACCTCTCGTGAGCGCGAACGCCGCATTGTGCGCTGGCTGGATATGGCCGCCCGCGATGCGGCCGCCATCTACTTGCTCGGCGACGTGTTCGACTTCTGGTTTGAGTACAAGCACGCCATTCCGCGGGGCTTTAGCCGCTTGCAGGGCAAGCTGGCCGAGCTGACTGATGCCGGGCTGCCCATTACGCTTTTTACCGGCAACCACGATATGTGGATGTTCGGCTACTTCACCCAGGAAATGGGCATCCCCATCATGCGCCAGCCGGTGTCGCAGCGCATGGGCAGCCAGCTGTTTCACATCGGGCACGGCGACGGGCTGGGGCCGGGCGACTTCGCCTACAAGCGCCTCATGAAGCCCGTGTTCACCTCCCGCTTCACGCAGTGGCTATTTGCCCGCCTGCACCCCAACCTGGGCATCGGCCTCGCCAACCGCTGGAGCCGCCACTCGCGCCTGCAAAACGGCGAGGCCGACGCCCGCTACTTCGGCGACGACGAGTGGCTGCTGGTGTACTGCCGCGAGCTGGAACAGCGCCAGCACCACGACTACTACATATTCGGCCACCGCCACCTGCCGCTCGACGTAGAAGTAGCCCCCGGCAGCCGCTACGTGAACCTGGGGGAATGGGTCAATTATTGTTCCTACGGCGTGTATGATGGTCAGGAATTGGTTTTGCGCGAGTTTTCGTCAGTTAATAATTAATAATGAGCAATTAATAAATAAGAAAAGCCTCAAAGCTGGGTGCAGGAGGTTTTTCTTATTTATTAATTGCTCATTATTAATTATTAATTCAAGCGCAGCTCAAACCGTACCCAGCGCGGCCTCGGTGGCCCCCGCTGCCCGCGTGGCCCCGGTCGAAACCGCGCCTGCGGCCAAGCCGCTCAACCCGAATGCGCCCGCGTCGGCACCGGGCTCCTGGGCGCTCGTGAAAACGCTGGCCTTGCCCGCTGCCGGTGCGGCCTCGCTCGACCGGCGCGGCACGCTCTACCTCACCGACCGCGACAACAACCTGCGCCAGCTGGCCCGCGACGGGCAGCCGCTCAACACCTACTCACCCGCGCAGCCGGGACACGTGGCCCTGGTAGAAGCCTGGAACCAGAATAGCCTGCTGCTTTTCTACGACGACCGCCAGCAAGTGCTGCTGCTCGACCGGTTTCTGGCCCCAATAAGCGAAATTCGGCTGGCCGACTATATCGACGGCACCGTGCGAACCGTGACGCTAGCCCCCGATGGCCTGCTGTGGCTGCTCGACGAAAGCACCCTGACCCTGCGCGAGTTCGACCCACAGGCGTTGCGCGTGGTGCAGAGCACGCCGCTCGACCTCATTATTGGCCGCAGCCGGCCCGACTTTCGCTTTCTGCGCCATTACCAGAACAATATCTACCTGGTAGACTACACCAGCGGCGTATTCATGTTCGACAACCTGGGCAATTTTCGCAAGAAGCTACCTTTTCCGAACCTGGATTTCATCACCTTCCGGGGCGACGAACTGGTGTATCTGGCGGCGGGCCACCTGCATTTTTTCCATCTCTACAACCTCACCGAGCGCACCCAGCCCCTGCCCACTGGCCTGGATGCTGCTACCGTGCGCCAAGTGCTACTCGGCGACGAGTATGGCTACTTCGTTACGACTAGTGGGGTGAGCATCTACCGGCTTTAGAGCGGTTTTCACCGTCGTATACAGAGTGTAGAGACGCAAAGATGCAATTTCTACACCCTGTATCCTGCTGCGCAAACCACAGTAGGAGCGGGTGTAATGCCAGGAACCAGCTGGCGATAAAGAGCATACAAGCTTTTCAACTTTTTGCCTTTTTTATATGAAGCGTTCTAAGTTTCTGACGAGTAGCCTGTTGCTGAGCATGGGCCTCGCGATGGTAGGCATGTCGCTGTTTATCGGCCACCGCCAGCCCTATGACCAAGTCTGCATGGGTGCCGCCATTCTGGCCTTGCTGGCGTTTACCGGCACAGCCATTTATGAAGTGCTGACTTCGCGACTGGCTACGGGCGGCCAGAAGGTGCTGTGGGCAGCCCTATTACTTAGTTTGCCTACAACGGGTGGCCTTTTTTACCTATTGCTGGGCCGGAAAAGTATTGTGCCGGTTATTGAGCAGTAAAACAATGATAAAAAGCTACTTAGGTGTGAGCGTTCGTGCAGATTGGGCGGCGTAGAGAGAACATATAGGTAGTGGCGGCTTCCGGCGGCGGCGTAACCCGGCCGAGAGCAAGCCGTTAGGAAAAGACGTAGCCTTTTTTTACCCTTCAATTCCTTCTCCCATGAAAGCATTAGTGTTTCACGGCCCCCGCAACGTGAGCGTCGACACCGTTGACGACCCCAAACTCAAGGACTCGCGCGATGCCATCATCCGCGTGACGAGCACGGCCATTTGCGGCTCCGACCTGCACATCTACAACGGTTCGCTGCCCACCGCGCCAATGGTGCTCGGCCACGAGTTCATGGGCATTGTGGAGGAAGTAGGGCGCGGCGTGGGCAACCTCAAGCGCGGTGACCGTGTGGTAGTGCCCTTCCCCGTAGCCTGCGGTACCTGCTTCTTCTGCAACCACGAGCTGCCCGGCCACTGCGAAAACTCCAACGCCGACCACTACGGCCCCGAAGGCGGCCTGATGACCCAGAAAGGCGGCGCGCTCTTCGGCTACACCGACCTCTACGGCGGCTACGACGGCGGCCAGGCTGAGTTTGTGCGGGTGCCCTATGCCGACTTCGGCCCGCGCAAAGTGCCCGATTTCCTCACCGATGAGCAGGTGCTTTTCCTCACCGACATCTTCCCCACCGGCTACTCCGGCATCGACTGGGCCGAAGTGAAAGGTGGCGAGTTTGTAGCCATTTTCGGCGCCGGCCCGGTAGGCATCATGGCCGCCAAAAGCGCCTGGCTGCGCGGCGCGGGCCGCGTGCTGCTCATCGACACCCAGCAGTACCGCCTCGACAAAGCCAAGGAAACCACCCGCGCTGAAGTCCTGCTCTGGGAAAACCACGACCAAGTGGTGCAGGTAATCCGCGACATGAGCGAAGGCCGTGGGGCCGACGTGTGCGTGGACTGCGTAGGCTTTGAGCCCGACCGCGACCTCATCGACCGCGCCAAGGCCGTGCTCAACCTCGAAAAAGGCTCGCCCAAAGTCATTGAAACCTGCATGAGCGCCGTGCGGCGCGGCGGCGTGGTGTCGGTGCTCGGCGTGTACGTGACCACCAACGACAACTTCCCGGTGGGTCAGTTTTTCGACAAAGGCATCAAGCTGGTGGGCGGCCAAGCCCCTGCTCACAAACACATCGACAAGCTGCTTCAGCACATCATCAAGGGCGAAGTAGTGCTCGACGACATTATCTCGCACCGCCTGCCGCTCTCGCAGGCCGCCCACGGTTACGACATCTTCCGCCACAAAAAGGACAACTGCCTCAAAGTGGTGCTGCGGCCGGGCGAATAGCCCGTTACCAGTTTCCTACTACCAAAAACGCCCTCCACAAGCTTGCGGAGGGCGTTTTTGGTTTCGGTGTGGCGCGGTGGCTAGGTCAGGCCCTCGGCCATCGTGCGCAGCTGAATTTCGATGATGCGCGAGCCCGGCGACTGGGTGCAGGCCAGCAGCACGGCGGCGGCTACGTCGTCGGGTTCCAGCATCCCCGACTCGGCTACGCTGGCTTCGGTGCGGCCCCGGCCGAGGGCAAACTCGGTTTTGACGCCGCCGGGGCAAATAACCCCGACCTTGATGCCGTGGGGCCGCAGTTCCTTATCCAGCGCCTGGGCGAAGCCGACCTGGGCAAACTTGGTGGCGCAGTACACCGCCTCGCCCGCAAAGCCGTAGATGCCGGCCATAGAGGAAAGCATGAGGATGGTGCCCGACCCTTGCCCGATGAGTACCGGCGCGGCGTGGCGCGTGAACAAAAACGTCGAGCGCATATTGGTGTCCATCATCTCGTCGTAGTCCTCGGCGCTGGTATCGACCAGGTTTTTATAGTTGCCGGTGCCCGCGTTGTTAAGCAGAATGTCGAGGTGGCCGGGGCCATCTAGGGCGGCCTGCACAGCCTGCTGGGCCGTGGCCTCGTCGCGGGCATCGCCGATGACGATGAGTGGCCGGGAAGCGTGGGCCGCCAGCTCGTCGGCTAGGGCTTCGAGCCGCTCGGTGCGGCGGGCGGTGAGAATGAGTTGCGCGCCTTCGGCGGCCAGGGCGCGGGCGCACGCCTCGCCGATGCCGGCGCTGGCGCCGGTGATGAGTGCTACTTTGCCGGTGAGTTTACCTGCCATAAAAAAACAAAAAATAAGGGTGAAAACAAGAGAAAACTGGTCTGCTACGCCGGGGCATTACCCGCCCGACCTGCCGCTTCCCCCTACCTTGGGGGTAGCCGGGGGCAGCCAGATGCGGTAGGTGCCGCTGCAATGCATGAGGCTCATAAGGTGCAGAAGGCCGTCGTAGTAGCGCTCGACCCAGATGTGCGGCACGGGGGCGCGCCACAGCTCCTCCACGAAGTCGTGGGCCAGGGGCTGCTGGGTGGCGGCCAGGCTGGCTACGGCATTGGTAGCCACGAGGCCGCCGGCATGCCGGGCGTCGAGGCGCTCACCCGCCAGGGTGTACTGGCAGCCGTAGGTGGTGAGGCCCTGCCCAGCAAAAAATGCCTGTATCCGGTTGCTCAGGGCCTGCTCGGGCGGCGCTTTGTGCCACCAGGCCCAGTCTACCGACCAGTTGCTGGCCGTGCGCCACGAATCGAACGAGAAGGCTCCTGCATTGCGGTTGAATGAGGCGGTGCGGGGGGTGCCATCGAAGTTGGCGTAGTCGGGTGCTAGGCCCGTGCGGGGGTTGGTGGCCCGCTGGAAAAAGCACCGGCTGGTGTCGGCGGCGGCGGCCCAGAAGGGGCGGTCGGGCACCGGGCCCCAGCGGGCCCACAGCTCGTAAAAGGCCGGCAGGTGGTACGAGGGGTCGGTGAAGTCACTGCCCTTGCTGTCGGGCACGAAGCGTATCATGCGGGTGTCCTCGTTCACCATCGTGTGCACGGTACGCGGGCCGTAGCGCGTAGGCCCCGTTTGGAGCGGGTGGTGGCGCATGGTAGTCAGGATTTTATCGGCCCAGGCCTGGTAGTTGTAGATTCCCGCGCCATTGCCCCAGCGGTGGGCCGCGAAGTAGAGCGCCGTCACGAAGTACTCTTCGCCGTCGGGGGCGGGCGTTTCAGCGTTAGGAGTACCGTCGGGCCGTAGCGACCAGTTGAAATACCCGGCCGAAGGGTGGGCCGGGTCGCTGACGTACATCTTGCTCACCGACCAGTTCCAAAGGGCATCGAACTCGGCTTTTTTATTGAGCTGCACCGTTATCATCATGGCGTAGGACATGCCTTCGCTGCGAATGTCGTGGTGCGGCACGTCGCTCACGTAGGCCAGCGGGCCGGCGGCATTGCGGCCATCGCGGAAGTAAATAGCCTGGGTGCTGTCGCCGTAAAAAAGCTGCTGGAAAGCCGCCGCCACCTTCGTAGCGCTGGCCTGCGGCGAGTGGCCGTTTTCGGCAAACAGGTTGCGGTACTGGCCGGTAGCGTAGGCCCCAGCGCCATCGGCAGCAGGGGCGGCCGGGCGGTGCTGGGCCAGCGCAGGAGCGGCTAGCAGGCAGGCCACCACGGCTCCGGCCCAGTTCCAGCGTGGGGCAAAACGAGCTGCCACGGGCAGCCAGCGAGCGACTAAATCCATACGTAACGCTGAAAAAAGGGTCAGTAGTCCACCTGCGACGAAGGTAAACCGGCGCGCTCACCGCAAACAGCCCGATAGGTGCCCCGCTTGCTGGCGCCTGCCGCCGAGTGGAGCCGCACCCCGGTGAGTAAGTTGGCCAGGACGATTTCTGCGTTATGTACTTTTACCGAAAACCCGCCTCGCCATGCAAAACGCCATCACTACCCTGCGCATCCAGAATTTCAAGTCCATCAAAGACGTGACGATGCAGCCGCGCCGGGTGAACATTATCATCGGCGAGCCGAACGTGGGCAAGTCGAATATTTTGGAGGCGTTGAGTTTATTGGGGGGGATGTTTTTTGACCAAGCCGACGGCCGGTTTATGGACGGACAAATTCGGTACGAAACTGTGCGCAACCTGTTTTATGACAACGACTGGTCGCAGGAAATCACGGTTACGGGGGAGGGCGTAGGGGCCACGCGGTTGCGGAAGCGTGAAGAAATAGTTGATGCTGCTTTCGGTAAAGGGGAATTTATGAAGACGGGTGGAAAGGACCCTTTTAGTAGCCTTGCACATGCTCAAAATGCACTAAGCCTTGCATTTAAACAACAAGACCACAATGCGTTGGTTAATTTTCAGGATAAAAATGAGTGGCTGGTTGAACTGGGCAAGGATGGACGCGCATCAAATAAAAAACAAAGTAATCCCAAGCCGCCCGTGGGTGTTAAAAAGTATGCATTTCAAAAACAATCGTTACACAATAGGGCATACAATAGTGCCTCTTTGCGCCCACCCTATGGCGACAACCTGCTGGACGTTATCAGAACTGCGCCCTCCACTTTTAAAAAAGAAATCGGCCGCTTCTTTACGCCTTTCGGCCTCAACCTAGCGTTACGCCCCGAAGAACTGGAAGTGCAGAAGAATGTGGAAGGAGTCATAACGGCCATTCCATACCAGTTGATTGCCGACACCCTGCAACGCCTCATCTTCTATCTGGCGGCCATCGAGAGCAACGACGATGCGGTATTGCTGTTTGAGGAACCCGAGGCGCACTCGTACCCGGTGTATGTGTCGCAACTAGCGCGGCGCATTGTGGAGAGCCGCAATAATCAGTTTTTTGTGGTGACGCACAGCCCATATTTTATCACGGAAGTGCTGGAAGAGATGCTGACCAACGACGAATTGAAGCCGGAACTGGCGCTGTTCGTGGCCTATTACGAAGATTACCAAACCAAAGTGCGGCAGTTAAGCGACGAGGAAGTGCTTAATATCCGGCGTGACGGGCTGGACGTTTTCTACAACATGGCGCGTTTCGTGCCTCAGCGCGGGGAGTCATAATGCCCATACCTCCGCTATTCGTCCCCGAGTGCCACGTCGATACGGCCCTGGCTCGCGCCTTGGTGGTGCACCGGCACGATTTCGATGATTTTATCAGCCATAAGCACGGGGTGCCCAAAGTGGCCACCGAGATGAAACGTCAGTGGGAGATGTTTGGGGCGGGCCGCCAGGTGGTGGGGATAGTAGACCGCGACAAGCGCTTGGGAGAAGTCGCTTATGTGGCCGAATTTACCGAGTTGGTACGCGGCAGCCTGGCCGCCGACGCCCCGCACAGCATTCGCCGCCACCCAACTCGGGCAAACCAGCACCTGATTGTGCTCAATCCGGCCTGCGATACGTGGGTGTGGCAGGCCGCCGCCGCCGCCAGCGTGCTATTGCCTGCGTACGGCCTGCCCGCCGACCACTGGGAGTTTATCGACTACTGTAAGGCCGGAAACATCGAAAACCAACCAGAGCTAAAGGCTTTGCTGGTAGCCATCGGCCGCGCCCGGCCCGCACTCTATGCCGAACTGGCCGATTTTGTAGCGGGTATTATGGACACCATGCAGCGGCTGTAGTCCCCCAAACTATTCCGCCTCTCATTCGAGTTATCTTTGTTAGATTCCCACTTTCAGGCGCAGCGGGCGGCAGGCGCACTTTTTATAGATATGGCTTGTGCCTCTTGTTCATCCGGCGGCGGCTGCTCTACCAGTAAGGTAGGCGGCTGCGGCTCCAAGGGTGGCTGCTCGTCGGGCGGCTGCACCCGGCTTAACGTCTTCGACTGGCTCGCCGACGTAGATATGCCCTCTGATTTTCGGGGGTTCGATTGTGTTGAAATCCGCTTTAAGGGCGGTCGAAAGGAGTTTTTCCGCAACGACAAGCGTCTGCCGCTCGTCACGGGCGATGCCGTGGTAGTGGAGGCGGCTGGCTCGGGCTGGCACCTGGGGCACGTCTCGCTCAAGGGCGAGCTGGTGCGCCTGCAAATGCGCAAAAAGAAAGTGCCCACCGACTCGCGCGAAATCCGCCCCATTCTGCGGGTGGCGACGCCCGACGATGAGGAGCGCTGGCAGGCCGTGCGCGACCTCGAAAACGGCACCATGTTCCGGGCCCGCGCTGTGGTCGAAGAACTGCGTCTGCGTATGAAGCTCTCCGACGTGGAGTACCAGGCCGACCGCACCCGCGCCCTATTTTACTACTCGGCCGAAGACCGCGTAGACTTCCGCGAGCTGATACGGCGGCTGGCCGACGAGTTTCGGGTGCGCGTGGAGATGCGCCAGATATCGCTGCGGCAGGAAGCCGGGCGCATCGGCGGCATCGGGGTGTGCGGGCGCGAACTGTGCTGCTCTACCTGGCTCACCGACTTCAAAGCGGTGAGCACCACCGCCGCCCGCTACCAGAACCTGAGCCTCAACCCCCAGAAGCTGGCTGGCCAGTGCGGCCGCCTCAAATGCTGCCTCAACTACGAGCTGGATGCCTACCTTGATGCCCTCAAGGACATTCCGCAGGTGCAGCGCCCGCTGCTGGTGGGCAATGACAACGAGGCGTTTTTGCAGAAAACCGACATCTTCCGCAAGCGCATGTGGTTTGCCTTTAAGGGCGATAACAACTGGGTGATGCTCAGCACCGAGCGCGTGCGCGAAGTGCTGGAAATGAACAAAAAAGGCGAAAAGCCCGACACCTTGCTGCCCCCGCGCCTGCAGGAAGAAATTGCGCCCGCCGTTTCGACCCTCATGGAAGGCGACCTCGACCGCCTCGACGACCAGATAAAAGGTGCCGGCAAGCGCAGCAAGCGCAAGCGCAAAGACCGCCCCGAAGCTGGCGGCCCCGAAGCCACCGCCGCACCGGCCCCCACCCGCGAGCCCCGCCCTGAGCGCGAGCCCCGTGGCCCCCGCGAGCCGCGCCGCCGGGGTGAGCGCCCCGAAGGCAGCCGCCCGGAACCTGGTGCGCCCCGCCCCGAAGGCAGCCGCCCGCCCCGTACCGAAGCACCCCCCGCGCCCGCCGCTACCCCTGATGCAGCCAACCCCACCGACCCGAATGCTGCCGAGCAGCGCGGCCGGCGTGGGTCGGCCGCCCGCCCGCTCAACCGGCGTGGTGGCCGGGGCCGGGGCGACAACCCCAGCCCGCCCGGTGCCGAACAAGAGGCCCGGCCCCGCCGCCCCGAGCAGGAGCCGCGCCCGCCCCGCGAAGGCGGCGAGCAGGCTCCCCGCAGCGAGCAGCCCCGTGGCGAGGGTAGCCAGGGCCGCAGCCGGGGCCGACGCGGCGGCCACGGCCGCAGCAACCCCGGCAACCCGTCCGCTCCCACTCCACCCCCAGCTAATTAGTGAATGCGTAGCCTTTCAGCTTCCAACCGGCTCCGTTGCTGGCAGGCCGTGCTGCCCCTGGCGGGGGCGCTGCTGCTAAGCGCCTGCGACCCCGGCCGCGTGTATGAGGAAAACGTAGACCTGAAGTCGCCCGCCGGCGACCCCTACGTGTGGGACGTGCAGCAGCGTCCCGCCTTCACGTTCTCTATCCCCGACACGGCGGCCCGCTACAACGTGTACTTCAACGTGCGCAATGCCTCGGGCTACCAGTTTTACAACCTCTACCTCAAGCACACCCTCACCGGCCCCAACGGCCGCCTCGTAGGCACCCCGCGCCTCCACCAGATGCTGCTGCTAAACTCCAAAACCGGCGAGCCCCTCGGCTCCGGCACGGGCGACATCTTCGACCACCAGTTTCTGGCCCTGCCCCGCCAGCGCTTTGCCCAAGCCGGCTCCTACAAGCTCACGATGGAGCAGTACATGCGCCAGAACCAACTGCCGGGGATTATGTCGGTAGGCGTGCGGGTGGTGAAGGAGGAGAAACCAAAGTAGCCCCGGCGCGGGCCTCTGGCCCGTGCCGACTACCCGCAGGCCTCTGGCCTGCGACAGTTGAACAAGTCGTTCGGGGGTGCAGGCCAGAGGCCCGCGCCAAGGGCTTGGCGCCAAGAGTGCCAGCCCGAACTTTGCCGCCTCAATTTTGTCCTGCTGTTAAAGCTGCTGCTCCTGGTTTCCGGTCGATACCAACCAGGAACCAGCAACTAGAAACCCCTTATGCCAATTCCTGCCCGCCGTATCGGCGTTTTGCTTGTCAACCTCGGCACGCCCGACTCGCCCCAAACCAGCGACGTGCGCCGCTACCTCAACGAATTTCTCACCGATGCCCGCGTTATCGACATGCCGGCTGCCGTGCGCTACCCCTTGTTTCGGGGGATAGTAGTACCGCTGCGGGCCCCCAAGTCGGCCAAAATATACCAGCAGCTCTGGGACGCGGAGCGCGGTTCGCCGCTGCTTTTCCACGGCCTCGACCTGCAAAAGCTGGTGCAGCAGGAACTAGGCGACGGCTACGTGGTAGCCTTTGGCATGCGCTACCAGAACCCAAGCATCGAGCGAGCCCTGGAAGAACTGCGCGAGGCAGCCGTAGACCGTATTATCGTGCTGCCGCTGTTTCCGCAGTACGCGGCGGCCAGTACCGGCTCGGTGCAGGAGAAGGTGATGGACCTGGTAAAAGACTGGTGGATAGTGCCCAGCATCAGCTTCATCAGCACCTTTGCCGACGACCCCGGCTTTATCGGCAGCTTTGCCGAGCGGGGCCGGGCCGAACTGGCCAGGCACAACTACGACCACATCGTATTCAGCTACCACGGCATCCCGGAGCGGCACGTGCTTAAGGGCAGCTTCAAGGGCTACTGCAAGCTGGGCAGCTGCTGCACCAGCTACAACAAGAACAACCGCTACTGCTACCGGGCGCAGTGCTTTGCCACCTCGCGCCTGCTGGCCCAGGCGCTGGGCCTGCGCGACGAGCAGTACACGGTCACGTTCCAGAGCCGCCTGCAAAGCCGCCTGCGCGACCCCTGGCTCCAGCCCTACACCGACGAGGTAGTCAAGGAGTTTCCCGCCAAAGGCATCCACAACGTGCTGGCTTTCTCGCCTGCCTTCGTCGCCGACTGCCTCGAAACCACCGTGGAAGTCGGCATGGAATTCAAAGAATTATTCGAGCAGGCCGGCGGCCAGCACTGGCAACTAGTGCCCTCCCTCAACTCGGAGCCCTACTGGGTGAAAGCCGTAGCGGCGATGCTGCGAGCACAGTAAATAAAGGAGGGTAAGTGAATGAAAAAGAACGTCATGCTGAGCTTGTCGAAGCATCTCTACCGCGTCGTTGTTCGGTAGAGATGCTTCGACAAGCTCAGCATGACGTTCTTTTTCATTCACTTACCTACTCACCCATTTACTCCTTCACCCCTTGAAACCAACGCCTGCTGCATGGCTTCCTCCAGGCCGGGCGGCAGCATGAAGTCGCGGAAGAGGGGGTAGGTGCGTACGGTGTCGTGGCTGAGGGCGGTGACGAACACGCTTTTGCCTTCGTTGTCGAACTGCACGGCGGCCAGGGGCAGCAGAATGTGGTTGGTGGTGTGGGGTGGCGCTTTGGGCACGCCGGGCAGGCTGGCTACCAGCTCCACGTTGAGGTAGAGCACCTGCTGGGCCAGGGGGTCTACCAGCAGCTCGTGGACGGTGCCGAAGGGCTGGCCGTCGCTGCCGCGCACGGCCCAGCCACGCACATCGGGGTCGCCGGGCACTAGCTCGAAGGTGGGCAGGTCGCGCAGGCGGCGCAGAATAATATCGCTCATAAGTAAAAAGAAACCGGCTAAATGGTGCGGCCTGCTGGCTGGCTCATGGCTTGCAGCAGGGCCGATGCCTGGTCTACCCAGGCGTGGTTACTGGCTTGGTCGGCGGGGGTGGCGGCGCGGCCCGATAGCTCATTGGCCTGGCGCAGGAGGTCGGCGGCCTGGGGGGCGAGGTCGGGGTAGGCTTTTTGCTGCACGGCTGCTAGCAGGGTGGCGGCGGCTACCAGGCCGGGGCGCAGGCTGGCTTGCGCGTCGCCGTCGGCGAGGCGGGCGGTGGCGCTGGTAAAATTGTCGCGCTGCTCCCGAATGGCGGCATCGTCGCGCAGGTCGGCGCGGTCGGTCAGGCGCAGCAGGTCGGTACCGAGGGCAGCCAGGCCGGAGCCACTGTAAGCCGGCGACACGGCCGGGTCGTTGGCGGCGGGCACCGAGTCGGCGGGCGGGGGCGGCGTAGCGCGGGCCTGGGCGGCGGGGCTGCCGGGGGCGAGGCTATCAGCCGGGGCAGGGGCCGTGGCAACGGGCGCGGGCGTAGCGGCCGGGTCGGGGCGTAGGAAGAAATAGGCGGCCGCTGCGAGCAGCAGCACGGCCAGGCCCACCAGTAGCCAGGGGCTGGGAGCCGACTTTTTGGGTTGAATACGGAGTTCAGCCATAGGAAAGAAGAAGCGAATGGATAAACAAAGTACGTAAACGCGCCCCTAACGACCGAGAGGCACTCGCTTGCCTTATGTTTACCGCGCCATTCAGCCTGTACTCATGTCCACCCCCACTGCCCGCCTGCTGGCCGACCTCGAAGCCCAGGGCCTGCTGCCGCCTGCCCAGGCCACTGCCATTGCCGACGACGAGCGCACGCGGCCTTTTTCGCTGCACTACGAGTTGCGGGCCTTGCTCTACCTGGGCGTGGTGCTGCTGGCGGGCGGGCTGGGCGGGCTGGTGTACCAGCACCTCGACAGTATCGGGCACGAAATTATTATCGGCTTTATCGTGCTGGCCATGAGCGCGTCGTTCTGGTATGCGGCGCGGCACCGGCCCGATTTTACCTGGGGCGAGGCTCCACGCACGCGCATTGCCGCCGACTACCTCTTGCTACTGGGCTGCCTGCTGTTCCTGGTGCTGGAGGGCTACGTGCAGGTGCAGTATCAGGTGTTTGGCACCCACTACGGGCTGGCCACGCTGCTACCGGCGGGGCTGTTTCTGGCCCTGGCCTACCGCTACGACCACCGGGGCGTGCTCTCGCTGGCCCTCACGGCACTGGCAACCTGGGTAGGCGTGAGCGTGGCCCCGCTGGCCGTGTTCCGCGAGGGTTCTTTCCCCACCGAAATACTGGAGGGGCCGGGCTTCGGGCTAGGGCTGGCCCTGGTAGTGGCCGGGCTGCTGTCGGAGGACTTGGGCCGCAAGCGCCATTTTGCTTTCACGTACCTCTCGCTGGGCAGCAACCTGGCCTTGCTGGCTGCCTCGGCGCTGCTCTTCGACGCCGACGGGTTTATCCTGGGGCTACTGTGGCTACTGGTGGTGCTGGTCCTCAGCGCGGGGCTGGTGTGGTACGCCCGGCGCACGCAGTCGTACCTGTTTCTGCTGCTGGCCGTGGCCTATAGCTACGTGGCCGTGACGTATGCGGTGGTAATGGGGCTGGGCCATTCGCACGGTAGCGGCGATTGGTTCTTTTTCCTGGTTATCTTCTACTTCCCGCTCACGCTGCTGTGGGTAGTGCTGCTTTTTATCAATATCAAGAAAATCCTGCGCATCGTATGAGTTTGCACGCCTATCCGGCCGCCTGGGCCTACAACGATGCGCAACGGGCGGCGGCCCAGCGCTGGCAGCAGCGGGGCCTGCTCACGCCGGCGCAACGGGCCGCTATCGACGCGGCGCACCCGGTAAACTACTACCAACCGGTAGTGCTGCTGCGTGTGGGGCTACTCGTAGCAACCTGGCTGGGCGGCCTCAGCGCAGCTCTGCTGCTGGGAGTTATTACCGAATTCCACGGCGGCGTACTGCCCTACTGCCTGGTAATGCTGGCCGGTACCTTGCTGATGCTGGAGCTAACTATCCGGGGCTCCAACCACTACCATTCGGGCGTCGATAACGCCCTGCTCTACGGAGCCCTCTGCGCTTGGGCAGTGCTGTTGACTTACTGCATCGAGCAGCTGGCACCCAACCGGCACGTTAGCGACTGGCTGCTGGGCGAGCCGTTGCTCTGGTTTTTGCTGCTGGTGGCGGCAGTACCCGCGCTGCTGCGCTACGCCGACCCGCTGGTAGCGGCAGTAGTTTTTGCCTCGGCTTTGCTACTGCTGGTCAATGTGTTGCTGCAAATACCTTTCGGGCGGCTCCTGCTGCCGTTTGCCGTGATGGCCACTGCCGCCGGCCTGCACGCCTGGCTGCGTACGCTGTCCGCCCGGCCCGACTACTTCTACTACCGCAGCTGCATCCTAACCTTGCGCACGCTGGCGCTGGCTACTATCTACCTGGCCAGCAACTACCTGGTGGTGCGCCAGGGCAACGCCGCGCTGCTGGGCTGGTACGCCTACCAGGGCTCTTCGCCGCAGATTCCGCTGGCGCCGTTGTTTTACGTGCTTACGGCTGGTATGCCACTGGTATACATCGGGTTAGGTTTGCGTCGGCACGACCGGCTCCTGCTGGGGCTGGGGCTGCTGGCGGTGGCATTTTCGCTCTACACCCTGCGCTACTACCGCGCCGTGCTGCCGCCCGAAGTAGCGGCCACGCTTGGCGGCCTGCTGCTCATTGCCTTGGCCCTGGTGGTGCTACGCTACCTGCGCACGCCTCGCCACGGCTTCACCACTGCCCCCGACGATGCCCAGAACCCGCACTTCAACCTCGAATCGCTGCTGGTTGCCCAAACCGCCCACGTAGCCGCCGCGCCCCCCGAAGCCGGGCTACAGTTTGGCGGCGGCCACTCGGGCGGGGGCGGGGCCGAGGGGCGGTTTTAAATCAATCATCAATTATCAATCATCAATTATCAGTCGTTCAACTTTCCCGTTGAATCGAACGACTGATAATTGATAATTGGCCTAAAGCCGCCGCATTTGCAGAATCCGATAAAAGGAGCGGGTTTCGATTTCTTCTTTGGTGAGGCCGGTGGCTACGATGTCTTCTTCCGAGATGGCGCCGCAGTTCAGGGCTTTGAGGAAGAAATTGAGCAGGCCCTGGCCGGTGGCGGCATCATCAAAAATGTCGCCGGTGAGGGTGGAAATGGCGGCTCGCTCCACGAAGGTGCGCAGGCGATGCACTGCCTCTTCGTAGGAGCTGAGGAAGAACGTGTAGGTGGCGGCGTAGCGCATGGGCAGCTGCGCGGGGTTCAGGTCCCAGCCCTGGTAGAAGCCGTTGATGAGCGAGTGCGTGGTGTGGTGGTAGGCCTGCCGCCAGGCATTATGCACCGATTCCTGGTTTTCGCGCAACTGCGCAAAGCTCAGGTTATCACCCCGGTGCGGGCCAATAGGCATGATGTTGGTAGCCCCATCGGAGAGGAAGATGCCGGTGCCGCCGAGCGCCACCTTGGTCATGTGGTGGGCAAAGTCGCAGACTGGGTGCGCCATCGTCTGGTACCGCGCCGTGATGCCCGCTGAGGCCGTGTAGTCGTAGGTGCCGAAGTGCGCCGCCACGCAGCGCCCCTCCCCGGCCCGAATGATGCGCAGCAGCGGGTTGCGCCCTTCCTCGTCCATTATTATCTGGGTGGCCTCCACCATCGTTTCCATGTGCAGGGAGCCGACCAGTAGGTTATTGGCTTTTTCCAGCAGCTCAAATAGCCGCACGAGCGTCGTCATCTGCTCGGGGATGGTGACTTTGGGCAGCATCACCACGAAGTTGTCGGGCAGCTTGCCGCCCGTTTCGGCCAGCAGCGTGGTCAGGAAAATATCGAGGGTGCGCACGCCCCGCGCCTTCAAATCTTCAGTAAAGGGCTTAATGCGAATGCCAATAAAGGGCGACAGGGTGCCTTGCTTCATGCCTTTGGCTACTTCCTGCGCCGCCTGCACGGCGGTGGCATCTTCCTCGGCATCGGGCCGGTTGCCGAAGCCGTCCTCAAAGTCCACCCGAAAATCCTCTACGGGCTCCGACTTTAGTTTTTGCACAATCTTGTTGTACACCGAGTAAGCCAGCCAGCCAGGCTCTTGCCGCCGCGCCTCGGCAGGCAGCGCGTCGAGGCGGGCGGTGAGGGCGGCAATGTCGCTTTCGAGCGTGGGCAGGTGCTCGTGGCCAGTCAGGCGCAGCACCCGCGCCAGCTCCACGAAGTTGGGGGCGTAGGTTTGGAGGTTGCGCAGGGCAATTTCGCCCATTCGCACGCAGGTATCGGCCTTAAACAGGTTGGCCCCGCCGTACACGGTATGCACCGGCTGGCGGTCGGGCCGGTCGCCGGGATAGGTGAGCTGGAACTGGCGGTTGGCGGTGCCGAGCTGGTCGAGCAGGGCAGTTTGGTCGGTGGGTTGGAGACTGAGTTTCATGGGAATTGTAGGTAACACCAAGCTCTGCTTGGTGAATCGTTGAGCCGAAGGTCTACGAAGCTAATGGAGCACAAACAGGTCATCCGAACGGCGCGGACGGTTCACCAAGCAGAGCTTGGCGCTACCTCTTACGACCCCCGGTACGTGCTATAACCGAACGGATTGAGCAGTAGCGGCACGTGGTAATGTGCCGCATCGGCCACGGTGAAGCAGATTTCCACCCACGGGTAAAAGCTGGTGAGCCCATCGCGCCCGAAGTATTCCTGGGTAAAGAATTTCAACTGGTACATGCCCGGCGTCAGGTGGGTTTCCTGCGGCAGCAGGTCTGGGATGCGGCCGTCGGCGTTGGTGATGCCGCGGGCAATTTCGCGCCAGCCGTCGCCGGCCTGCTCGTGCAGCGCGATGGTGACGCCCGCCGCCGGCCGGCCCTTGGTGGTGTCGAGGATGTGGGTGGTTATCTGGCTCATGCAAGTAATTTCTCTAAGCGCAGGCGGGTTATTTTCGCTTGCTCGGCCGCCGCCAGACGTAGCTCCGGTGCTGGCGCGTTGGGCAGCCGCGCTTGCAGCAGGTGCAGCATTTGGTCGGCCGTTTTGCCGGTGGCGCACACGATGAAGGTGTAGCCGAATTTTTGCTCATACGCGGCATTGCCTGCCGCCAGGGCTTCCAGCGTAACCTGCGCGGCTTGGCGCACCGCGCCCTGCTCGCCCGCTGCCCAGGCGGCCGTACTGGCAAATTTCTTTTGCAGCGCACTCATATCCCCGATTTTGGGGTGGTGCGTGAAGGCTTCGCGCCAGTCGGTTTCGCTTAGGTTGTGCCAGGTAGTATCGGCGGCGGCATACAGGTCGTCGGCTGTAGCGAAGGGAAACTGCTGATTCAGAGCTGCCACCCAGCGGCCAGCGCCGCAGCAGGTAGCCAGTGCTTCAGCACGGGCGGCGGGGAGGAGGTGGTTGAGGTCGGAGAGGGTCATACAAAGTAGCGCGGACTTTCAGTCTGCGAGTGGTGCGCATGGCGCGGACTGAAAATCCGTGCTACAGCGCTGCTACACCACCGTCGGAAACCGGTTTACGTTCTTGTAATAAATATAAACCGACGGCTCCTTGCCAATGGAAGCGGCCCACTGCTGGCAGTAGGGTGCCATCCAGATGGAGTCGCCTTTTTGCACCGGGTACCATTGCTGGTCGAGCATATAGATGGCCTGGCCCTGCAAGTAGAGCAGGCCGTGCTCCATGATGTGCGTCTCGACCATCGGCAGTTGGCCGCCGGGCTGGTAGGTGAAAATATTGACGGCCATATCGAACCCCAACTCGTTGGGCAGCAATTCCTGGATGCGCAGCGCCTCGTCGTTCATGTATATGGGGGCTTTGCTGTCGTCTTTTTCGCCCCACACTACGCCGGGGGTGGTGTGGCCCGCCAGCGGCTCATACACCTTGTGGAAAGTGAGCAGCTGGGTGCCCGTCGTGGGGTTTTTGAACAGATAGTCCTGGCCGATAGGTACATACACAAACTTGCCGGTGCTCAGAATGCGGCTGTCGTCGCTTACCGTGGCTTGCACCTGCCCCTGTACTACGTAGAAAAAAACCTGCGACGCCTCCGTGCGGCCGGTTAGCTGCCCGCTGTCGGTGAGGGTGATGAGGGTTTGGCAGAGCCGCGCCCCCATTTGCTCATTGAGTATGACGTTAACAGTGCAGCCCGTCCAGCCTGGCACGTTGCTGTTGATGTAGCCATCGGGGGCAATAATGGCGTGGTTGCGCCGCACAACGGAGCGGGTAAAAGCGGAAGGTAATTGCATGAGTGGGAGAGAAAGGAACAGATGTTTTGGCGCGGGCCTCCTGGCCCGTGCCGACTTGTTGCAGGCCTCTGGCCTGCACGGGGAGGGCGACTTTTACGCAAGATGCACCGCTAAAAAGTTAGCACAGCCATTCTGGCGAGCAGGCTAGCGGCCTGCAACAAGTCGGCACGGGCCAGGAGGCCCGCGCCAAAGGCAGCCTATTTTCCCAGCCCCAGCAAAAACCGTTCGGCTACTTCCAGGGCGGCGGCTACGTCGGCAGCTTCCACATTTTCGAGCGGGTTGTGGCTGATGCCCTCGAAGCAGCGGATAAAAAGCATCGTAGCCGGGGCTACGGCCGATACGGGTACTGCGTCGTGGCCCGCGCCGCTTACCAGCTCTACCACCTCGTAGCCGCTGGCGGCAATGGCCTGAGTTAAGTGCTGGTTCAGGCTCGCATTGCAGGCCACAGGCGCAGTAGCCTGCACCAGCTGCCAGTTCAGGGCTATGCCCCGCCGCGTGGCAATGGCTTCGGCCTGAGTCTGGAGTGCGGCGTAGGCAGCCGCCAGCTGCCCGGCGTCGGGGCTGCGCAGGTCGAGGCTGTGGACTACCTCGCCGGGAATAACGTTGCTGGCCGAATGCAGAACGCGCAGCTGCCCCACGGTAGCTACCAGCCCCTGACCGTGGGTTAGCGCGAAGGCTTCGGCCGCCAGCACCAGCTCAGCGGCGGCGGCCAGCGCATCCTGGCGCAGGGCCATCGGCACGGTGCCGGCGTGGCCCGCCATGCCTTGCCAGGTTAGCTCCACGCGCTGCTGCCCGGCAATGGCCGTAACCAGCGCCACCGGCACGCCGCTGCGCCAGAGCACTGGCCCTTGCTCAATGTGCAGCTCGAAGTAGCCCAGCCACTCGGCGGCGGGCAGGGCCGCCTTGGGCAAGTCGGCTGCGCTACCGCCCATGTCGGTCAGGGCCTGGATTAGGGTAATGCCTTGCGCATCAGTTTTTTGCAGCAATGCCGGGTCGAAAGCTCCGGTCACGACCTTGCTACCCAGGTACGTGGTATGAAAGCGCACGCCTTCCTCGTCGCTAAACGCAATAAGCTCCAGGTGAAAAGGCAGCTCCAACTGTTGCTCCATAACGTGTTCGGCCAAATCCAGCGCCATGAGCACGCCCAGCGGCCCGTCGTATTTGCCGGCATTCACCACCGTATCGATGTGCGAGGCTAGCACGAAGGTTTTGGCGCCCGGCTGCCGGCTCACCAGCCGCCCGCGCAGGTTGCCAATGCCATCGAGCCACGTTTGCAGGCCGGCAGCTTCAAACCAGCTTTGCACCAGCGCCCGCCCTTGCACAAAAGCAGGTGTACCGAAAGTGCGTGTCACGTTGGCTGGGTCTTCGCTGATGGCTGCCAGTTGCTCAATACGGTGGAGGATGCGGGCGGTGCGGGTGAGGTAGGTAGGCATGGGCTGGGGGTGTCATGGAGGACCGAAACCACAAACTTACACGCTGCTGTTACGCCCTGGCGCGGGCCTCTGGGCCCGTGCCGACGGGAAGCAGGCCTCTGGCCTGCACCCCAGAACAAGTCGTTCGGGTGTCGTTCTACCGTTGCAGGCCAGAGGCCTGCTTTCCGTCGGCACGGGCCAGAGGCCCGCGCCAGGGCGTAACAGCAGCTACACCCCTCACCGCTCCACCAACTGCCCCCGGTTCAGGTGCAAAAAATCAGGTGCCCGAAATACTTCCTCACCGGCCAGAAAGGTGTGCGTAACCACGCCCGTTAGCTCGCGGCCCAGGTAGGGCGATACTTTGTGGCGGTGGTGTAGCAGTGCTTCGGTGACGGTAAATTTCTCTTCGGCCGCCAGCACCAGCAAGTCGGCGTCGTAGCCTTTGGTAATCTGGCCCTTGCGCTGCGCCTGGCCGATGAGCCGGGCAGGATTTTGACTAAGCCAGCGGGCCAGGTCGGGGAGGGTAGCGCCGCGCGCACGGGCGGCCGTCCAGAGTATGGGCAGCGCCAATTGCAGCGACGCGATGCCGCCCCAGGCCTGGGCAAAGTCGCCGCTGGCCAGGTGCTTGAGGCCGGGCGGGGCAGGGGAGTGGTCGGTAGCCACAAAGTCGATGAGGCCGCTTTGCAGCGCCTGCCACAGCTGCTCGTTGTTGGCGCGCTCGCGGATGGGTGGGGCGCATTTGAACTGCGTCTGGCCGTCGGCAATGTCCTCGGCATTGAAGAAGAGGTAGTGCTGGCCGGTTTCCACGGTTAGGGGCAGGCCCTGCGCTTTGGCTTCGGCAATGGCGGCCAGGGAGTTGGCCGAGGATAAATGCACGATGTGCACCGGGCAGCGAAACTCCCCGCACAGCCGAATCATGAGTTGCACGGCCTCATCCTCCCAGCGTTTGGGGCGCGAGGCCAGGTAGTTCGGGTACGAGCGGGTGTCGCCTTTTTTCCACTCGTCGTTATCCTCCGACAGCTCGCAATGCACCAGCAACGGCAGGCCGTGCCGCGCCAGCAGGGGCATTACCCGGCGCAAATCCGCTTCGGTAGC
The DNA here is from genome assembly GCA_050954465.1 of Janthinobacterium lividum. Classification (GTDB taxonomy): domain Bacteria; phylum Bacteroidota; class Bacteroidia; order Cytophagales; family Hymenobacteraceae; genus Hymenobacter. The sequence continues at coordinate 1,653 of JBPBPU010000164.1, read as the reverse complement.
ATTGGGGAAATCATCGATGCCGGAGTGCGTCAAAAACGCCTTGAAGCCCAGCACCCCGGCCGCAATGAGCGGCTCTACCTCGGCGGCGTTGCCGGGCACGATGCCGCCCCAGAAGCCGACGTTGGTGTGCAGCTGGCCCTGGGTAGCGGCCTGTTTCAGGCGTAGGTTGGCCACCGAAGTTGTCACGGGTGCCGAGTTCAGGGGCATGTCGACCAGCGTGGTGAGACCACCGGCCAGCGCGGCGCGGGTGCCCGTGTCGAAGCCTTCCCACTCGGTGCGGCCCGGCTCGTTGAGGTGTACGTGCGGGTCGATAACGCCGGGCAGCAGAGCCGCGTTGCCGAGGTCGAGCACGGGCAGGGCCACGGAGGCAGCGAGGGGCAGCAGGTCGGCAATGCGGCCGCCTTGCAGCACCACGGTGGCCGGGCGCAGGCCGGTAGGCGTGACGACGGACGTACTTTTCAGGGCAAGCATTTTTTGCTAATTGGTGAGAACTACAAAAGAACGTCATGCTGAGCGGAGCGCAGCGGAGTTGAAGCATCTTGCTCGCCAACTAACTCAATTGGTAGCACCGCCCCGGTTTCAAGATTGAGTTAGTTGGCGAGCAAGATGCTTCAACTCCGCTGCGCTCCGCTCAGCATGACGTTCTTTTGTAGTTCTCACCAATCTCTTGCTATTAAAAATGCCCATCAAACTCGGTAAAAACGCTTACGGCAAGAATGCCGTGAATATGTCGCGCATTATCCGGCACGCCGGCCACCACGAATTTCGGCAGGTGTCGGTGAGCGTGCAGTTGAGCGGCGACTTCGACACGGCGCACACGCTGGGCGACAACTCGCTGGTGCTGCCCACTGACACCCAGAAAAATACGGTGTACGCACTGGCTAAAGAGCATTTTACGGGTACTATCGAGGAGTTTGGCTTGGTGCTGGCGCGGCATTTTATCTCGCGCAATGCCCAGGTGAGCCAGGCACGCATCGAAATTCTGGAACACGGCTGGCAGCGGATGAACTTCGACGGGCAGGCGCATCCGCACGCCTTCGTGGGGGGCGGTTCCGAGAAGCGCCGCGCCGTGGTAGTGCTCAGTGCCGATGGCGCTGCCATCGTATGGGCGGGCCTGAAGGGGCTGCTGCTGCTCAAAACCACCGATTCCGGCTTCGTGGGCTACCCCAAAGACGAGTACACCGTGCTGCCCGAAACCACCGACCGCATCTTATCCACGGAGTGCGAGGCCGAATGGGAATACACTAGCGCCGACCTCGATTTTGAGGGGCTCTACCAGCAAATTCGCACTAGCTTGCTGCGTACGTTTTCGGAGCATAAGAGCCTCTCGGTGCAACACACGCTCTACGCCATCGGGGAACGCATCCTGGAAGAAACCGCCGAGGTCAAGGAAATCAGCCTCATCATGCCCAACAAACACCACATCCCCTTCAACCTGGAGCCGTTTGGGCAGGCGAATACGAACGAGGTTTTTGTGGCGACGGACGCGCCGTTTGGCTACATCACGGGCACGGTAGTGCGGGAGTATTAAGGAGCTATGCTGGATTTAGCCGTTTTGGGGTGGTATAGCTAGACAGGAGAGAATTAGGCACTAATTTCCCCTTCTCATGGAAAAAGCCTCTTCCTCCAAACGGCCGCGCTATGACGCTGCCT
>JBPBPU010000157.1:0-84550 GCA_050954465.1 Janthinobacterium lividum | reverse complement strand
CCCCCGGCCGGGGTGGCCGTGACCACGGCCTGCGGGCCGCTGGTTTTGCAGTACGTGGCTGCCAGCCCCGAGGCCGTGTACGAAAGCGTCGTAGTGGTAGGCAGCACCGTCACCGTTACGGCCGTAGAGGTGCTCGACAGCGTGCCGCACGTCACCACGGCCCGGTACTGGGTGGTAACGGTGGGCGTGGCGGTGTAAGTAGGGCCGGTAGCCCCCGCGATGTTGGTAAATGTGACGCCTCCATTTGTCGACTGCTGCCACTGGTAGCTCAGGTTAGCCCCGACGGCCGGGCCTAGCAGCAGCAGAGTAGTACTGCTGCCAGGGCATACGCTGGCGGGCGAGGCCTGCGCTGAGCCAGCCGCAGGCGCGGTGGGGCACACCAGGCCCAGGCTCACGGCCATCACGTTCAGCGCTCCCCCAGCGCCCGTGCGGGTAATGGTGATGCTCTGGATAGTTTTGCTGTAATTCGCCGTCGACAGCGCCAGCGTACTCTGGTACATCCGGGGGTCGACGGTGTTGTTGTCGAGCGCATTGTTGTCGTAGTTTACCCGGCCCAACCCATTGATAACGTAGGGGGTGCCGCCAAACCAGTCTGGGCTGACAATGGAGGTAAAAGCCTGCGTACTGCCATCGGTGAAGTTGACGGTAGCCGAAAAATTGCTGATGTTACCGGGCGCATTGCCCGAAGCGTTCAGCAGGTACACGTAGCCGGCCGGGGTGGGCGTGGCCAGCGTCAGGGTGCCCGTCGGCGTGGTACTGGTCAGGCGCAACGAGTTGTTGCTGGTAGTAACCGTGGAGCCCGCCGGGGGGCCGTAGGCAGCCAGTTGGAAGGAAAGCCCTGGTGTTGCCGCAACCGCACTGGTAAGCAACCCACCTGCGGGCAGCCCGGTAGTGGGGGAAAGCCCGGCAGGGTTCACGTAGCCGGCTGCCACGTAGCAATACCGGATGTTCACCGCGCCGTTGTCCATATCGCTGGAGGCTCTGGTATTCGCGGCCCCCGTGCCTTCTACTATAATATCCTGGGTGTAGCTAGCCGCCGTCAGCGGGGCTATTACGTAGGTGGTTTGAGCCGAGGCGGGTAGAGCCAACCCAAGCAGGCAGCCTACAGCACCCAGCAAGCAAGTAAGTGTTTTTTGCATAGCGCACTAAGAAGAGAATTCACCGGTCCAATATACGGCATATAGCTGTGACACAAAAAAACTGCTGGCTATTTTGCTTCCGGCAAATCGGGCTCACTGGCCGGCTCTTCGCTCAAGCCGTCGCCGGTTTCCTGGCCATCCGGCTTCCAGCTCCGCTGTTTCGGGCGCAAGCGCGCGGTGTGCCCGGTAGCAGCGTTATATTTGCGGTCCTGCTCGCGCTATGTATCCTTCGCTTTCCCGTTTTCAGCACTTCTTGCGGCTGGCCCTGGTGGCCCTGCCGCTGCTGCTGCTGCTGAGCCTCAATGGCCGGGCGGTGAGCTTGTTGCGCCCGGTAGAGTTGCCGGCGCAACCACGGGTAAGCGCACCGCTGCGCGCTACGGTAGTAAAGCAGAAAGTGCTGCTAGAAGCAGCGGCCCCGCTAGGGGCTTACCTAGCCGCCGCTGCCGTGTTGGGCTGGCTGCCGGCTACGCTGCCCTCAGCCTGGGCACCGCGCCTGGTGCGCCGGGCAGTAGCGGCGGCCCCGTTGGCGACCGGGGCGTCGTTTGTGGCTACTTGGTGCCGTCAGCGCGTGTTGCGGGTGGCCCTGTCGCCGCAAGCACCTTAGTTTTTAAGGAACAATAAGCGATGAGCAAGGTGGGCAGAAGTCCGCTTGCCTGGGCTGGTTGTGCATCGTCATCTCGTAACTCCTTGTTTTACAAGGATAATTCTTCGTCTTTCATTTCTACTTGTTCATTACCAAACATGCGTAATAAAGGTATTATTATCGCGCTTACAGTCATCGTATCGGTGCTGTGCGCGTACTTTTTGTTTTTTACCTACGTCTCGCGGGGCGTCCAAGACAAGGCCGTGGTGTACGCCACCAAGGGCGGCAAGCTCAGCGAAAACAAGCGTCAGCACTACCTCGACTCGGTGTGGCGCGCCCCCGTATTCGGCTCCTACACCTATCGCGACGTCAAGCAAAGTGAGCTGGGCCTGGGCCTAGACCTCAAGGGCGGCATGCATGTAACGCTCGAAGTATCGCCTGTGGAAATCGTGCGGGCTATGGCGGCCAACTCCAAAGACCCCGCTTTTAATAAGGCTATCAACACCGCAGTAGAGCGCCAGAAAACTAACTCCGGCACTGCTTTCACCACTCTGTTTTACCAGGCGTACCAGGAAGCGGCGCCCGGCCAGAAGCTGGCCCGCATCTTCGCCAACTCGGTGAACAAAGACCGTAAAATTGACCTCAACACTTCGGATGCCAAAGTACTGACGGCCATCAACAAAGAGGAAGAAGACGCCATCGACCGCTCGTTCGACATCCTGCGCAAGCGGGTGGATAAGTTCGGTGTCAACCAGCCCAATATTCAGCGGGTGAAGGGCACAGGCCGCATCCAGGTGGAGCTGCCCGGCGTGGATAACCCCGACCGCGTGCGCAAGCTGCTGCAAGGCCAGGCTAAGCTCGAATTCTACGAAGTGTGGGCTCCTAATGAGGTAGCGCCCTACCTGGGCCAGCTCGACCAGGCGCTCGCCGCCAAGCAGAAAGCGGCTTCCGCTACCACCGCCCCGGCCGACTCCGCCACGGCTACTGCTGCCAGCGACTCGACCTCGCTGAAAGGGAAACTCGCCAGCACGGCCCCGAAAAACAAAGCCGCTAAAGACTCGGCCGCCGCCCAGAAAGGTGGCCCCTTGTCGCGCCTGCTCTCGCCAGCCGGTGGTGGCTTTGCCGTGAACCTGCGCGACACCGCCCAGATGAACGCGCTGTTGCGCTCGGAGGAAGCCCGCAACGTGCTGCCCCCCAACATGGCGCTGCTCTACCTCAATAAGCCCGTAGCGGCGGCCAGCAACCAGCAGGTGCTGCGCCTGGTGGCTGTGCGCAAAGACCGCTCCGGCACCGTGCCCGCGCCCATTAGCGGCGAGGTAGTGAGCGATGCCCGCCAGGACTACGACCAGACCGGCCGCCCCGAGGTGAGCATGAGCATGAACCCCACCGGTGCCCGCAAATGGGGCAAAATGACGGCCGCCAACGTTGGCAAGCAAGTAGCGGTGGTGCTCGACGACGTGGTGTACTCCGACCCGGTGGTAAACGGCGAAATCACGGGTGGCAACACCAGCATCTCGGGCAACTTCACCATCGATGAGGCCCAGGATTTGGCCCAGGTGTTGAAAGCCGGCAAGCTGCCCGCTCCCACCCGCATTGTGGAAGAAGCCGTAGTGGGCCCCTCGCTCGGCAAGGAAGCCATCAGCCAGGGCTTGTACTCGTCGCTGGCGGGCTTGCTCATCATCATGGCTTTCATGGCGGTGTACTACGGCCGCGCCGGCCTCGTGGCCGATGCGGCCCTGCTCTTCAACATGTTCCTGATTCTGGGCGTGCTAGCGCAATTCGGCACTGCCCTCACGCTGCCTGGCATCGCCGGTTTGATTCTGGTAATTGCCTCGTCGGTAGATGCAAACGTGCTGATTTTCGAGCGCATCCGCGAAGAGTTAGATAATGGCTTGCCGTTGCACGACGCCGTGAATGCGGGCTACTCGCGGGCATTTTCGGCCATCTTCGACTCGAACGTAACCACGTTCATCATTGGCCTGATTCTGTTTTTCTTCGGTACCGGGCCGGTGCAAAGCTTCGCCGTGACGCTGCTTATCGGCATTTTCACCTCGTTCCTGTCGGCGGTGTACGTGTCGCGCCTCATCATCGAATTCATGATTAAGGGCAAAGAAACCAGCCGCATCACGTTCTCCACGTTTCTCTCGCGCAACCTGTTCAAGAACGTCAACTTCGACATCGTAGGCAAGCGCAAAATCGCGTACCTCTTCTCGGCCAGCATCATCATCATCGGCTTTGTGCTGATGGCCGTGCAGGGCGGCCCTAACCTGGGCGTCGACTTCAAAGGTGGCCGGGCCTACGTGGTGGATTTCAACAAGCCAATGGCGTCTGACCAGGTGCGCAACGCCCTTGAGCCCTCGTTCAAAGGCTCGGGCATTGAGGTGAAGGAATTTGGTACCCCCAGTCGGATGCGCATTACCACCGGCTACCTGGCCGAAGACGACAGCCAGACCGCCGACCAGCAGGTACTCGCCGCCCTCAACCAGGGCCTGACCAAGTTCGCGGCCGACGCCCCCGCTATTAAGTCCAATTCCAAGGTGGGCGCTACCATCGCCGACGACATCAAGCGCACATCTTTCCTGAGCTTGACGCTGGCGCTGGTTGGCATCTTCGTGTACGTGCTCTTCCGCTTCGAGCGCTGGCAGTACTCGATGGCGGCCGTTATCGCGCTTTTCCACGATGCGCTGCTGGTTATTGCCTCCTACCCCATCGCCCAGGCGCTGGGCCTCAAGTACGAGATGGACCAGATTTTCGTGGCGGCTGTGCTCAGTATCATCGGCTTCTCGATGAACGATACGGTGGTTATCTACGACCGTATCCGCGAGTACCTGCGCGAGAAACCCCACCTCACCTTCGCCCAGGTAGTGAACCCGGCTTTGAATTCGACCTTCTCCCGCACGATGATAACCTTTACCACCGTGTTCACGGTAGTAGTAGTGCTCTACATCTTCGGCGGCGAAACGCTGCGCTCGTTCTCGTTTGCCATGATTATCGGCATCATCTTCGGCACCTACTCGTCGCTGTTCATTGCTACGCCCATCATCCTCGACACCTACGGGAAGCAGGAAGAGCGCGAGCGCAAAGCGGCCGGCCAGGAGCTGGTAGAAGGCGACGCGCCCAAGCTGAGCAGCGCGGTATAACGCTATTTTGTGTACTAAAAAAAGGAGCGGCGGGCCACTTGGGCCGCCGCTCCTTTTTTGTTCAGCGCCATTCCTCCGTCTGGCCTGCGCCGATACAATCTGACAATACTCACTCTTACTTTTTGATAGACTCCAAGTATTTTCTGGTGAATAAGCTAACTTTATAAAAACCTTATACCAGTGTTTGCTGATGTACTCTTCTTTACTGCTGGATTTTGGTGGTGTAGGCAGCGGTAATGGGCTTGGTGACGTTACTTGGATAATAGCCTTCTTACTCTGGATACCACAACTAGTAGCACTCAGGTTTATTCTCAAGAGAAGGAGGAAGGCACGGACAAGTCTGGTGATGGAGATTGTGCAGGTGCTGGCACTATTTGGCTTATTGGTACTAGGTATTTTCTATGGTGCGGGCGGCTGCATGCTAATCATAGGTATGTATTCGGATATAGAATGGAGCAATTGTCTGCTGGCCCTTTTGTCACCAACTGTGGCAGGATTACTTTATGTTATCGCCTCAAACCGGCTATACTGGAAGCATATAGGAGAGCCTGCTCCACCTATTTTCCCCCCCATGCTACTATCCGACTGGATTTTTTTGCTCGTTATACTGGCACTGGCCCTAGCCTACGTCTCCGACAACTCCTCAACCAATGCCAGCTTGCACCCCTAACCCCGAAGACAACAAAGCCCACCGTATGTATACGATGGGCTTTATATCTTTTCACGGAGCGGTAGCCTGGCACCGCTTGAAATTACTCCTGGCAGTTGATATGCCCAGCGCGGCCGCTTGGCAGCGACACGCTCAGATACTACATAAGAGTCTACTTGCGTAGGCACTTACACCAGCACGCCCTCCGCTACTACTTCTCGCACTTCGGGTACCATGCGCTTGAGCAGGTTCTCGATGCCCGACTTGAGCGTGACCGTGGCCGAGGGGCAGCCGGAGCACGAGCCTTGCAGGTTCACAGTCACGATGCCGTCGTGGAAGCTCTTGAAAGTGATGTTGCCACCGTCTTGCTCTACGGCGGGGCGCACGTAGTTGTCGAGCAAGTCGATGATTTTCTGGCTCGTGAAGCCATCCTGCTGGGTGGGGTCGCCGGCGCTGGCGGCCTGGGCGGCTTTCTGCTCGGCGGCGGGGTCTACGGTGAAGAGCGTACCTCCGGCCTCTACGTAGCTCTTGATGAACTGGCGCATCTCGGGGATGATGCTCGTCCAGCCCAGCTCGGGCTGCGTTTTGGTGACGGTGATGAAGTTTTGGGCAATGAATACCCGGCCCACGTAATCGAAGCCGAATACTTCCTGGGCGATGGGCGAGTTGGCCGCCGCTTCCAGGGTGGGGTAGTCCACGCTCACGCCATCGGGCAAGAGGGTAGAGTTGAGCACGAATTTCATGCTCTCAGGGTTGGGCGACGCCTCGGCGTAAATGGAAATAGCAGACATACTAAAAAGCTTAATGACAGAAAAAACGGTGCCGCGCACAGCGCTACCCCTGTATAACTACCCAAGGGGCGGCTAGGTTGCAAAAGCACGCCGCGCCCTGGCAAACCGGCTAGTCGGTGCTGGCGGCCAGCAGCACGGCAATAGTGGCGCGAGCAGGGTCGTACCCCGTCCAGCAGAAGGCACCCCACCACTCGTGGCCCGGCTCGAAGTACGTCGCCCAGTCGGTAGTCCAAGCCATGCATACCAGCGCCTGGGTATCGGCCGGGGTGGCTACGTGCAGCACGGTAGCCAGGTAGGCTTGCAGCAGTTCGCTCAACTGCTGGTTACGGCTTTCGGAATAGGCCACGCTGTGGGGCTTGCCCTTCGGCACTATACTCAAGGCACAGGGTGGGTCCAGCAACGCATAGGCTAGTCGGAGGGCGCTTCATGCACAATGCTTGAATAGGGGCTGAATAACCTAGCTTCCTGCTCTAAATCGTAGCCCGGCCCCAGCAGCTCGGCGAAGCTGATGCGGCGGCTGGCCGGAGCAGTGCCTGGCACCCGCTCGATGCGGAAGCGGGCCGGCAGGTGCTCCATAGCGGCCAGCGTGGCGGCCTGGCAGGTGGCATCCAGGTCGGTGGGTGGCTGCGTGGGGCGTAGCAGCACGGTATCGAGCACGCTGCCCCGGCTTTCGAGGTCGGCCAGCAGCGCTTGCTGGGCGGGCGTAAGGGCCAAGAGGCTGAATGGAGGCATATAGCAAAAAGCCTGTTAGGCCCAGGGCGGCAGAAAATACGGTATGAACCCGCCCTGGGTGCAGCCGGGCACCGGAATCAGGTTGTCGCCGCGCACGTCGCAGCCGGGCAGTGCTTGCAGAGTCTGGTACCAGCTCTTGCGGTAAGGCTTCTGAATGCGGCCGACTTCGACCAGCACGTGCAAGCCGCCGCGCGTGATGAGGATGGTGAGAGCATCGGGGTTGATGTGGCCTTGTACGGCCGCCCGCACGTCTTCGGCGCGGACGCCATCAAGGTCGAAGTCGAAATAAGGCTTGCGGCCGGCGGCTTTTTGAATCTCGGTCAGCGCCAGGGCCTGGGGGTTGTAGCAGTTGTAGGGCTGCGTGACGCGGTGGGCCAGCTCTATCAGCAGCTGCCGGGCGGCCACGGTATGCGAGCGCGGGTTAACCGTGATGTAGAGCGCCAGGGCCTCTTGCGGCACCGGCTCGCTTTTGGAAGTATACGCCCCCACAGCCACCTCCATCTGCCTGATTTTCTGGATAATATCCTCCTTGCTGGCCGTAACCCGCTTTAGCTGGGCTTTGTCATCGTAAACGGCCGAGCCGGGCGGCGCATATTTTTTGCGGGCAAACAAGCACAGCAAATACGTCTCGTCTTCTGTCAACTCGGGCAGCCAGGCGATGAAGTCGCGTAGCCGGGGTTCGTCGCAGATTATCTCGTAGTTCATGGCGAACTTCAGGGCCTGAAAAACTCAGAATTAAGCAGCAAGCTACAGCTTATTCCCCCGCGCCCGTAGCAACAGGTCGGCCAGCACGAGCTGAGTCATGGCTTCCACGATGGGCACGGCGCGGGGCAGCACGCAGGCATCGTGGCGGCCCCGGCCCGCCAGTTCAATAGCTTCGCCCTGGTCGTTGATGGTGTGCTGAGGTTGCAGCAGCGTAGCCACCGGCTTGAATGCTACACGGAAGTACACATCCTGCCCATTGGAGATACCGCCCTGGCTGCCGCCGCTGTGGTTGGTGCGGGTGCGCACGCGGCCGGTTTCGTCGGTATAAAATTCGTCGTTGTGTACCGAGCCGGGCAGCCGGGTGCCCGCAAAGCCGGAGCCGAACTCGAAGCCCTTCACGGCGTTGATACTGAGTAGCGCATGGCCCAGCACGGCGGGCAGCTTGTCGAATACCGGCTCGCCGAGGCCGGGCGGCAGGCCGGTAGCCACGCCGGTTACCACGCCGCCCACGGTATCCTGCGCCGCCTGCGCCGCCCGGATGCGGGCTTCCATGCGGGCGGCCGTGGCCGGGTCGGGGCAGCGCACGAGGTTGCTGTCGATGAGGCTCAAATCCAACTCTTCGTAAGGCGTTGCCAGCTCTACTTCGCCCACGCTGGATACATACGCTTTTACGTCCACACCGAAATGCGCCAGCAGGCGGGCGGCCACGGCGCCAGCGGCTACGCGGGCGGCGGTTTCGCGGGCCGAGCTGCGGCCGCCGCCCCGGTAGTCGCGGCGGCCGTACTTGGCGTCGTAGGTGTAGTCGGCGTGGCTGGGGCGGTAGGCGTGGGCCAGGTGCGAATAGTCGCCGGAGCGCTGGTCGGCATTGGCAATGAAGAGGCTGATGGGAGTGCCAGTGGTGATGCCCTCAAACGTGCCCGACTGCACCTGCACCTGGTCGGCCTCTTGGCGCGGAGTAGTGAGGGCCGACTGCCCCGGCCGTCGCCGGTTCAGCGCCGCCTGAATGTCACTTGTTTCCAGTGGCACGCCCGCCGGGCAGCCGTCTATTATTACGCCAATACCTACCCCGTGCGACTCGCCGAAAGTAGTGATGCGAAAGACGGTGCCGAAGGTGTTCATGGATAAGAGATAAAGGATGAAGAGACGAAAATGACAGCAATAGGCAGGCAATAGACAATTCTTGGTTCCCTCATCCTCCATCTCTGCTCCCCGCCCGCCACCAGCCCCAGGCGGCCACCGCCAGCAGCCCTGTTACCAGCCAGGTGGCGTAGCGGCTTACTTGCTGATACACATCCAACGGCTGCAAGGTAGCATCGGCGCGAGCCAGGGCGGGGCCGTAAAAAGGGTCGTCGCCGGGTTGGGCAGCGGGGGCCGAGCGCTGAGCTGGCCCTTCCACCTGCGGTCGCAATTCGGCCCGTAATGGGGCGTAGCGCCCCGTTAAGGGGTTGAAAACGAGTACGTGGAATAGGCTGTCGAGGGGTAAGGGACCGGGGCGCTGGGCTACCAGGCGGTAGCGAAAGCTCTTGCGCTGGCGACCATCGGGCAAGCTCTCTTCTTGAATAACCGGCCCGTATAGCTCCAAGCCCAGGCCCCGACGTGGCACCGGGCGCGGCAGCTGCAACGCCGCTAGGTTGCCTCGGCCCTCCACCCCAAACGTGTACGCAAAAGCCTCACCCGTATGGAAGCGCGTGGCGCTGATGCTCTCGCGCAGCACGTAGTCGCCCACGGCTACGCTGCTGCTATCGGGGCGGGGCGGCAGGGGGCGCACGGCTATGGTGAGGGCCGGGGCGGTGTAGGTTTTATACCCGGCCAGACGCTCGGTGTCGCCGGGCTGGGGGTTCTTTAGCAGCCGGAATTTAATCATGGTCAGGGCCAGGCTGGGGAAGCGCAGGGGCTGAGCCGTGAGGGGATAATAGGTGTTTTCGACCAGCCGGAAGCGCAGGTATGCCTGCCCGCTACGCCGCACGGTATCGGGCCGCACCGAGGGCTGGGTGGCGGCCACTTCCCACACCCGCGACTGCCGCAACTGGCGCAGCAGCTCACTCAGCTGGCCGTTGAAGTCATAAAAATTCAGCAGGGCTTGGTCAGCGGGGCGCACGTAGAGGTACAAGCTCACGCGCACGCCCTGGCCTACGTACACCCGGGTCTGGTCGGCTTCCAGGCTGAGGGAGGCGTAGTCGGGCGGCTCGTAGAAGTTTTTCGGCTTGGGCTTGCCCAGCAACTGGTCGAGCGAGCCGATGGCCGCGCCTGGCGGTAGCACATCTGGGGCGGTGGGTGGCGGTGCGGGGCCATTGCCCACGCGCACCCGGCTGCCGGAACTGTGCAGCACTTGGCCATTCACGGTCAGCTCGAAGGGTGGCAGTTGATAGTCGCCCTCAGCGTAGGGTAGGTAGCGCTGGCTTACGGTTAGCTCAGTGGTGCGGCGGCCACCGGGCAGCAGCCTAGTGATGGTGGCGCGCAACAGGCCTTTGTCTTTGCGGAAGCCTTCCAACTCGGGGAACTCCGGCTGCCCTACCAGCGCCGCCCCGCGCAGCCGGAAGCTTAGCACCAGCGGCCCAGCCAGGGACACTGCCGTGGGCGGGGGCAACAATTGTGCTTCTCCCCCAGATGCCGGCGAGCCAGGCTGCGCGTTCAGGCATAGGGGCCCCCAGAGGCAGCTTAGCAGCCAGCCTATCCGCCATCCCCACCTGACAATGCCCTGCACTAACACGTTATTCTAAGGAAATAGAAATTTTATGGCGGTAAAGTTCGCTGGTGTTCGCAACTGCTAACCCCAGCAGCCTCAAAACCTGATTGCCTTACCAATACGAAACAAAACGCTTATTTAAGATGAAGCGCTTGCTATCAGCTACTTATTTGAAAATCGGAAAAGGCGCCTTTCGCTTGCTCAGCCGACAGCGGCTGCTTCAAAACCTTCTTTACTAACCGCTAAGCAAGGCTTGCTTACCGCTTAAGAGCACCCTAGAGTTTTCTGCTTTCTGTAACTAGGATGGGTTGGTTGAAATCCGGCAAGCCACCATTGCCCGTAGCTATGGTTGTTGAAGCACAAAGCAGCTAACCAAACGCAACTCTTGTGGCAAGAAGGTAAAGAGGAGCATCATCGACGATTACTTAGCAAGTAGCTTCAGCTTCTTTATAATTTCAGTCTTACTCTTAAATATATTTTATTCATTTTTTCTATATAATTTTTATCATAAACCTCTTCTTGTTCAGCAATTCCTGAAAACTAATTATTGGCTCTCTGCGTATCCGTCGCAGATTCCTGCTTTAGCCCCGCTATAACAGTTGAGGCAACTTTTCCTTCGCAAAGAATCTTGTTTGCTGCAACTATTCAGCTAACTCAGCTACTCTTCCTCTAAAATTTTCTTTAATCTTCACATTTACCATTTTCCCCCATGTCTAACAACCTCATCCCAGGTTCGCAGCCGTTCGAAGCCGACATTGACCGGCCTTTGTACGTTCCCATCAAACGTCGCTCATTCTTCATGTATGCCGGTGCCACGGCTGGGGCCACAGCCTTGGTGCTAGCTGGTTGCAGCAAAGATGACAATAACAGCACCACGCCCGGTACGGTAAACGTTGGTAGCGGTGATGTAGGCGTACTTAACTATGCCTATGCACTAGAGCAGCTCGAAGCCGCTTTCTACACGCAGCTCCGCACGGGTACGTATTATACGACCACGGCCACTGCCGCTGAAAAAGCCATTCTCGATGACTTGTACTACCACGAAGTTATTCACCGCGATTTCTTCCAGACGGCTATCACCAAGGCCGGTGCCACGCCCATCCAGGCACTGAAGCCTAATTTCGGCACTATTAACTTTAACGACCGTACTTCGGTGCTTAGCACAGCCAAGGCATTCGAAGACCTTGGAGTTTCGGCTTACAACGGGGCTGGTCAATATATCACCTCGCCTGGCTACTTGGCAATTGCTGGCAAAATCGTTTCGGTAGAAGCCCGCCACGCCGCCATCATTCGCGACTTGGTAGCGGAGAATACGTTCGTTGGTAACGATGTGCTGACGATTACTTCGGCAAGCACCAGTAGCGTTGCTACTAACAACGCACCGGCAAACTCTAGCCTGGAGCGCGCTATGTCGCCTACCGAGGTTGTAGCCATGGCTAACAACTTCTTGATGGATGGTTCGAAACTCGATGTTTCAGGCATCAAATAAGCCTTTGCAGGCTATCTCCCATTTCAATTTTTGCCAGCATCATGAATTTCTTTCAAATCCTATCCGAAATAGAAAAAGTTGACCCAGAGGTGTACGAGCGCCTCGATTCGCGCCGCGCCGTGTTTAAGAACATGAGCGGCCTGGGTAAAAAGTTATCAGCTGCCGCCCTGCCTCTGGCAGTAGGTGCCATCTTCAGCAAAGCATATGGGCAAACCCCCGCTGGCCTGAGTGCTGTTGATGTACTGAATTTTGCGCTGCGCCTGGAGTACCTGGAGTCTATCTTCTACCAGCAGCAGCGTACTGGTGGTGCCGCCGCCGCCTTGGCGTTCAATACTAACACTAAGGCGTCGCTCGAACTGATTACGGTTGACGAGACTAACCACGTTAACTTCGTGCGTACTACCATCACGGCACTCGGTGGTACTCCCGTTACGGCTCCCACGCTGGCTACCTTCGACTACACGGCCAAGATGGCCTTCCCCGACGTGTTCACCAACATCGCCACTTACCTCGCTGTAGCCCAGTCGTTTGAAGACACCGGCGTACGTGCCTATAAAGGTGCTGCGCCGCTAACGAACATTATGGCCAACAAGACGGTACTGACGGCTGCGCTCAATATCCACTCGGTAGAAGCTCGCCACGCCTCGCAGCTTCGGGCTATCCGCCGTGCTCTGGCTACTACGGGTACGCCAGTGCCTTCGCAGGGTATTGCCGTTTCGCCATACAGCGCCGCTCCCAAGAGCTGGATTTCGGGTACTGATGGTGGTGGGGCCGGTGGCACCAAAACCGCCGCTATCTACGCTGCTGGTGTCGACACCGGCGCTGCTACCTACGGGGTAGGCACTGCCGCCATGACGGGTACCGCCGCTGGTGTAACCTTCCCAGCCGAAGACAACGTGACACAGGGTGGTGTTGCTTTGACTACTTCTACTAGCAGTAACTTCGCCAGTTTCCCAGCCACCGCCTTCAGCGAATCTTTCGATGAAGGACTTGATGTAACCTCGGTAGCTAAAATCGCAAACCCTTTCTCGGTAAGTGGAACTTACTTTAACTAAGCTATCGCAAGTAGGCAAGTAGGTTGGACTTATCAAACGGGCTGCTCTTCACTGAGCAGCCCGTTTTTTTGTGTCCGTCTTGCTAAAAGGTCAGGCGAGTTAACTAGTTTATTTTCAGCTTACCTTGTAACTACTTCATAGGTTCGCTTCACTACACTGGCTTAAAGGACGCACCCGAGGTATATCCCAAACGTTTGGGGTACGTATAAGCCTCCCGCTCTTTCTTCTATCCTACTTCCCACCCGCCATGCTTGACTATACAAAAATCATTCTGCTCAAGGTAAGCTTCAGCAAGGCGCTTTTTGAGAAAGAATTGCGCAAGGCTTTACCCCGCATTTTGCCAGCTGAAGTGGATGCTTTTATGACATGGTGTTACGAGCAGTTTTCCCGCCTCTACTGGGTAGTGCTAAACCGGGTATTTGCCCAACACAGCGCAGCGACCAAGCCAGTTGTCGCTGCTGCGGCAGCCTGACTAACCAGTTGGCGCTTCATTCATGGAGTTGGCTCTGCCCCGTTACAAAGCGAATGTTACGCTTGAGCCCTTCGTAGCCGGTTCGCTTCACGGCCGACTGGCGAAATAGCGCCTGAAATACTTCGTGGGTAATATCCTGCCAATCGCTGGCCGACAGGGTTGGCAAGTCTGGGTGCGGCTGAAACTGTAGCTCCGTAGTTGGTTGGGCAAAACGGTTCCAAGGGCACACATCCTGGCAGATATCGCAGCCAAAAATCCAGTTACCGAACTGCCCGGCCACATTTTGTGGAATGAGCTGGTCTTTCAACTCAATGGTGAAGTAGCTGATGCACCTGCTGCCGTCGACCACGTACGGCTCGGTAATGGCCTGTGTAGGGCACGCATCAAGGCACTTGGTGCAGGTACCGCAGTAATCCCGAATGGCACCGTCGGGCTCCAACTCTACATCTACTATCAATTCGGCGATGAAGTAGAAGGAGCCCGCGCCCGGCGTGATGAGGTTGCTATTTTTGCCTACCCAGCCCAGGCCGCTTTTCTTCGCCCAAGCCTTGTCCAGCACCGGGGCCGAGTCTACGAAGCAGCGTCCGCCAACATCACCGATGTTGGCTTGCATGTCGGCCAGCAGTATTTTCAGCTTGTCTTTGATGACGAAATGGTAGTCGCGGCCATAAGCGTACTTGCTAATCTGGAGCGTGTCGGCGGGCTGCTGCGCTTCGGTGGGCGGGTAGTAATTGAGCAGCAGCGAGATAACCGACCTGGCACCATCCACGAGCAGACGCGGGTCGAGGCGCTTGTCGAAGTGGTTTTCCATCCAGCTCATCTGGCCTTGCATCCCTTTTTTCAGCCAGTTTTCGAGGCGCGGGGCTTCGTCCTCCAAAAATTCGGCCCGCGAGATACCGCAGGCCATAAACCCCAGCTCAGCAGCGCGGCGCTTCACATAAGGCGTCCATTCGGCGTGGAGGAGCATAGCAGGAACTGTTTGAAAACACAAAGAACGCGCCGCTGAGGGCGGCGCGTTCCGGAAGTGCGGGCTTTTAAGGCCGCAAGCAACGGCAACACTTCGCGGACTCACAGAGTCTGCGCTACAGCGCTACTGCGTAATCTCGGCGAATAAATCGCCGCTGTTGCCGCGCAAGTGATTGGGCAGCAGGCGGCCCAAGTGCTGGTAAGCGGCCTCGGTAGCCTCGCGGCCCCGCGCCGTGCGCTTGATATACCCCTCCTGAATGAGGAAAGGCTCGTAGACTTCCTCAATGGTTTCGCCTTCCTCACCGCAAGCCGTAGCGATGGTGCTGATGCCTACCGGGCCACCCTTGAATTTGTCGATAATAGTGGTCAGGATGCGTTTATCCATGTCGTCGAGGCCGCGCGCATCTACGTCTAGGGCGTTGAGCGCAAACTGGGCAATGTCGACCGTGATGGTGCCATTGCCTTTAATTTGGGCAAAATCGCGGGTGCGGCGCAACAGGTTGTTAGCAATGCGGGGCGTGCCCCGCGAGCGGCGGGCAATTTCATAGGCCGCATCTTCATGAATGGGCGTTTGCAGAATCTCAGCCGAGCGCAGCACAATGGTAGTCAGCAGCTTGGAATCGTAGTATTCGAGCCGGGCCGCAATGCCGAAACGGGCCCGTAGCGGGGCCGTGAGCATACCCGAGCGCGTGGTAGCCCCGATAAGCGTGAAGGGCGACAAGGAAATCTGCACCGAGCGGGCATTCGGACCCGAGTCGAGCATAATGTCGATGCGGTAGTCCTCCATCGCTGAGTACAGGTACTCCTCCACTACGGGGTTGAGGCGGTGGATTTCATCAATGAAGAGCACATCGTGCGGCTCCAGGTTGGTGAGCAGGCCGGCGAGGTCGGAGGGCTTGTCGAGCACCGGGCCGGAAGTCATTTTGATGCCCGCGCCTAGCTCATTGGCAATGATGTGCGAGAGCGTGGTTTTGCCCAGGCCGGGGGGGCCATGCAGCAGCACATGGTCGAGGGCATCGCCACGCTGTTTGGCAGCGGCTACGAATACCTTGAGGTTTTCGAGAATCTTGTCCTGGCCCGTAAAGTCGCTGAAACTCAGCGGGCGCAGGGCCTTGTCGATGTCCTTATCGGTGGCATCGAACTGTTCATTGTCACCAGTGAGATAGGCTTCGCGCATGGGAGTAAAGTAGTCAGGTGGGGGGGTCTCGTCGTGCATTGGGCACAAGCTAATGGCTAACCAAATTAGTTAGCAAAAAACTCCATAAAGCACGATTTAGGGCAACTTTATTGCTGGTTTATTAAATATCTAACCCAAGGGGTTATCGGAGCGAATTGCAGGGGGCGGGGCTTGCCCTACCCGCCGTTAAACAGACCAGTTACAGTCGCTCAACGGCGGGAGGGGGCAAGCCCCGCACCCTACAAGTCGCTCCGATAACCCCTTGGGCAGCATTTTCAGCGGGGCAGTAGCACCTCTATTTCGAGGTGCAACCATTCTTCTTCCCAGGCTTTGTGAGCGAGCCGGGCGCTGAGTGGGAAACCGGCATCGAGCAGCCGGGCAATGGTTTCGTTGCGGGTTTCGGGTAGGTAGCCGAGCCACACGCTGGCCTTGTCGCTGGCCGGGCCCGAGTGGACTTGCACAGCCCAGTCGTCGTACTTGCTGTCGGCTTCGCGCCGCAGGTGCAGCGTCTGGCCTACTTGCAGCAGCTTTTCCTGCTTCGGCAGTTCGGGGCGGTGGGAGGTGCCGGCAATAAGGCATTCCAGCAAGATGAGGGGCGGAGTAGCAGCCATAAATCGAAATGGTAAACGGCCCTGGCCCGCTAAACGCGGCCGGAGACCAAGCACGGGCTAAAAGTAAGGCTTATACAAGCTATTAACCGCTAACTGCCAACCATCGGCTTCTTTTTAACAAGAGCTAACGGCTGGCAGCCAAAGGCCAGAGCAAGTTTTAGGTCAGTGTACGCGATGTAGAGGCGCGACACTTATTTGCAAACTGCTCTAATAGCTTGATTAACTGCTATTGCACAGGCTGACGAACACCAACGGGGTTCGGTGGGCTAGCTCAAGGGTAGTGAAACCTACCCTGAGTTTGAAGAATAGCGCCTAGCCGAACCCCAACGGGGTTCTGTAGCTACCTGCTCTACCATCCTACGGAACCCCGTTAGGATTCGGTAAGTCTTACTGTTAGAACCCAAGGTAGGCTTCGCCTCCCCTACCCTACTAAAAATTCCCAGATACTAATTTGGGTGCGGGCTGCCTGCTTTTCGCCAGCTGTGCGTTCGTCGTTGTTTAAATAGCGTGAACGACGAGCGGACAGCCGGTGACAAGCAGGCAGCCCGCACCCTACTATACCCGCCCAAACCAGCTTGAAAAGGGTTTCAAAAAATAGTAGGCAGAGTGGTAAAAAGCAGTGCCACGTAGCAGTGCAAGAGATACCAAACGACTTCTTGCACCACTACGCGGCACTTTCCTCCTTATTACAAACCTTACACCGCTACGCGGCACCCTTCTCTACAACTAGAGTTTGCTAGAATTTACGCAAAACCCGTTGGTCATTACTTCATTTCGTTCGCAACGACCAACGACTTTTGCGTAAATCCTAGTTGCTAAGGAAGGCGCTTTATTTTTAGCAGCACCACATTGTTTTCGCACAGCTCCAGCGGTTGCGTCAGGCCCGCCGGGCCAATCTTAACCGTTTGGCTGCTGGTGGGCGCATCCTGGGTCAGGCCCTGCAAGTCAGCTATTTGGGCGGGCGTGAGGTAGGCCGGGCGGCCGAGCTGCAAGTAGGCCGAGTAGGCGTCATTCTGGCGGTAGCCTACCCGGTAGGTGTCGAGGCGGTAGGTACCGGGCGGCAGGTGTTGCAAGGCCAACTGCACCTTTTCGGCGGGCGCGGCGGGGTGGTCCTGCCGAAAATACACTTGGTTGGTGGCGGTACCCAGCGCGGGCGGCGTGAAGTTCCAAAGCAGCACCTGCACGTTGCCGGCCGCGTCGCGGGTAGCCCAAGAAGCGGGGTCGGCGTTTTGCAGCTCGGTGGCGCCCAGCGCGTGCAGGTACTTATAGGCGAAGTAAGCGGGCTTGCGGATGCCCTGCAAGTTCAGCAGCCCAAAGCCACCGTGGAAAGGCGCGGGCGGCGGTCCGGCTTCCTCAAAAATGTCGGTAAACGTCCAGTACGCCATCGACGTAGCTGTTTGCTCGGTGTGCTTGAGGGTGTTGAGGATGTAGGCAGCGCTCTGGTAGGCGTCGTGCACCGGGTCGCGGGGCGAGTACGAGGTGCTCCACTCGGTGAAGTGCAGCTCCAGCTTGGGCGTGGCCGAGGCCCGGATTTTGGCTTGCACCTCGGCTACGTGGCGGGCGATGCCGCCGGGGTCGCCGAGGCGCTGCTGGCCCTGGCCAAACTCGTCGAGGCCGCCCTCGCTCACGCCGTAGTCGTGGGTGCTGATGAAGTCGAGCGGCACCTGGTTTTGGGCGCAGTAGGCGAGGGTTTCATTTATCCAGCCGGTGCCGGAGCTGGCGGGGCCGCCCACCCGGTAGGTAGCCGACACGGCCTTCACGGCCCGCGCCGTGGCGGCGTATAGGCGGAAGTAGTCGGCCTGGGTGCCGGTGAAAAAGGCCGGGTAGTTCGGCTCGTTCCAGACTTCGAAATACCAGCTTTCCAGCTCCTTACGGCCGTAGCGCTCCTCCCAATGCCGCACCAACGCCGTTATCAGGGCTGACCATTTGGCGTAGTCTTTGGGCGGCGACACGTTGGCTTTCCACCAGAACACCGTTTGGTCGGTGCTACGCAGTGCGTGCGGCATGAACGACAATTCCACAAACGGCTTCACCTTGATGCTGAGCAGGTAGTCGTAGAGCTTGTCCACGTACTGCCAGTTGTAGACCGCGTTGCCGGCGCGGTCCTCGCTGTACACGCCCATGTCGTCGTGCAGCAGCCCGTGGAAGCGCAGGTAGCGAAAGCCGCATTCGCGCTGCGTGAGGGCCAGCTGCTGCTGGAAGTCGGCCCGCAGCCCTTCGTTGGCGCGGCCCGCGCCCACGCCCAGGTCGAAGCCGTGGGGCAGCGGGCCTTTCGGGCGGCTGGCATCCAGGCTGATGGTGCGGGTGGGTTGGGCGGAGGCGCTGGTGGCGAGGGCTAGGAGCAGGAGGAGGGTTTTCATGGGTTGTTCTGGTGGCGCGGGAGAAACCTCACCCCCTAGCCCCCTCTCCAAAAAAGAGGGGGAACTAGCTTCTAGTACTAGAATTAGATTCTAAAACCTAGTTCCCCCTCTTTTTTGGAGAGGGGGCTAGGGGGTGAGGTAATCGTTGGGTCGTTACTCAATCACCACCGCCTTGCCCGCCAACCGCAAATCGGCTTGCAGCACCCGCTTGCTGGCTACGTCGGCGGGCAGGGGCTGGCCGCCGCCCACGAACACCTGCACCCGCTCGGCCGGCTCCACGCGCTGGGCCTGCGGGTCGAGGCGCGAGAGCTGGCGCGGGGTGAGGGTGAAGCGGATGGTTTGTTTGGTGCCGGGGGCCAGGCTCACGCGGCGGAAGCCGGCCAGGGTGTGCCGCGCCACGCGGCCCGCCGCGTCGGGGTGGCGCACGTAGAGCTGCACCACCTCGTCGCCCAGGCGCGGGCCGGTGTTCTGCACGTCCACGCTTAGTTGGATGGGCTGGCCGGTGGTGGTTTTGGAGAGGGTCTTTAAGTTGCTGTAGGTGAAGCTGGTGTAGCTCAGGCCGTAGCCGAAGGGCCACAGCGGCTGGCCGGTGAAGTAGCGGTAGGTGCGGCCTTCCATGCTGTAGTTGTCGAAGGGCGGCAGCTGGGTTTCCGACTCGTAGAAGGTCACGGGCAGGCGGCCGGCGGGGTTGTAGTCGCCGAAAAGCACGTCGGCCAGGGCGGTGCCGGCGGCCTGCCCGCCGTACCAGCTGTTCACGATGGCCGGCAGGTGCGCGGCCTCCCAGGGGCAGGCCAGGGCGCTGCCCGTGAGCAGGGCCAGCACCACGGGCTTGCCGGTGCCGTGGAGCACCTTTAGCAAGTCGGTTTGTACCTGGGGTAAGGCAATGCTGGTGCGGTCGCCGCCGCTGAAGCCAGGCACTTTCACGCTCATTTCCTCGCCTTCGAGCTTGGGCGAGATGCCGCCCACAAACACGATGGCGTCGGCGTCGCCCACCTTGGCCAGGATGTTGGCCGCGTTCATGGGCACCACGTGCGCCCCGCTGAACTTGAGAATGGTGCGGCGGTCGGCCTGGAAGTACTCCAGCTTGAGTTCCAGCGGCTTGCCGGCCGATACGGGCAGCACATACTGGTTGGTAGACACGCCGTGGCCCTGCCAGTTGTCGATAACGGGCTTGCCGTCTACGAAGAGCCGGTAGCCGTCATCGCCGGTGATTTGCAGGGCCAGCTCCTCGGTTTTGTCGGGGGTGAAGGTGGTGAGGTAGCGGGCCGACACGTTTTCGGCGAGCAGGCCGGGTGCCAGCTCCATTTTCACGTTGGCGAGGTAGCGGTCGAGGCCCGCTTCCTGGTGGGTGACTACGGCCGGGCCTTCGAGGGCGGTGCCCCGGAAGTACTCGACGTGGAAGCCCGGCTGGCCCTGGTAAGCCAGGTTTTTATTGATATCCAGCGGCTCGTACACGGTGTTGCTGGCGTAGTCCACGCCTTGCACGTACACGACTTCCGTGCCCGGCCCGGCCTTGGCCCGAATGCCTTCGAGCGGGGTGACGATGTTGGTGGGGAAGCCGTTGTAATTGCCGAGCTGCACCTGTTCGTTGTCGGCATTGGGGCCGAGCACGGCAATTTTGCGCAGGTTTTTGCGCAGCGGCAGGGTGTGGTTTTCGTTGCGCAGCAGCACCACGGCCTCGCGGGCCATGCGCAGGGCGTGGGCCTGGTGGGGGGCGCTTTCCACCACGCTCATGGGTATTTGGGCGTACTTCACGCGCTCCACCGGGTCGAACATGCCCAGCTGAAACCGGATTTTATAGAGCCGCTTCACCGACACGTCGAGCTGCTGCTCGGTGATGAGCTTTTTCTGCACCGCTTCGAGCAGCGAGTTGTAGGTAAAGAGCTTGCCCGTGGCGCACTCGATATCGGTGCCGTGCAGCACGGCATCGGCGGCGGCGGTGGCGGCGTCGGGGTCGGTTTTGTGGTGCTGCCAGAAGTCGTTGAGCCCGTCGCAGTCGGAGGTGACGTAGCCCCGGAACTGCCACTTCTTGTACAGAATATCCGTCATCAGCTTGTCGGAGCCGCAGCAGGGCTGGCCGGCGTAGGCATTGTAGGCGCACATCACGCCCGCCACCTTGGCATCCACCACCAGGTCGCGGAAGGCGGGCAAATACGTGTCCCATAGGTCGTAGTCGCTGATTTGGGCGTTGAAGACGTGGCGCAGCTGCTCGGGGCCGCTGTGCACGGCGAAGTGCTTGGCGCAGGCCGTGATTTTCAGGTACTTGGGGTCGTCACCCTGGAAGCCTTTCACCAACGCCTGCCCCAACTGCCCGGTCAGGTAGGGGTCTTCGCCGTAGGTTTCCTGCCCCCGCCCCCAGCGCGGGTCGCGGAAGATGTTGATGTTGGGCGTCCAGAACGTAAGTCCCTGGTAAATACCGCGCTCCCCGCGCCGCACGTACTCCTGGTGGATGGCCCGCGCCTCATCGGAGGTGATGGTGGCCATTTGCAGCATGGCATCCTGGTCGAACGTCGCGGCTAGCCCAATAGCCTGCGGAAACACCGTGGTTTTCATGCTGGTGCGGGCCACGCCGTGCAGCGCTTCGTTCCACCAGTTGTAAGCCGGGATGCCCAGCCGGTCGATGGCCGGCGACGCATTGAGCATCTGCGACACTTTCTCGGGCAGCGTAAGGCGGCCCACCAGGTCGTCCACGCGTTGGTCGAGGGCCAGGTCGGGGTTCTGGAAGGGGTAGGTGGCCGGCGGCCGTTGGGCGCTGGTGATGGGCAGCAGCAGGGCCAGCAGGAGGAGGCAAAAGGGTTTCATAGGGGGTGGGAATGGGTTTGAAGGGTCGTTCTAGCGTTCGCCTCACCCCCTAGCCCCCTCTCCGAAAAGGAGAGGGGGAACTAGTTTCTAGTTCTAGCTTCTAGCTTTTTAGAGCTAGTTCCCCCTCTCCTTTTCGGAGAGGGGGCTAGGGG
The DNA here is from genome assembly GCA_050954465.1 of Janthinobacterium lividum. Classification (GTDB taxonomy): domain Bacteria; phylum Bacteroidota; class Bacteroidia; order Cytophagales; family Hymenobacteraceae; genus Hymenobacter. The sequence continues at coordinate 63,041 of JBPBPU010000157.1, read as the reverse complement.
GTGAGGCGCCCACAAGGCCACTACTTCACTGGCGTGGTCTTAAAATACTTCCCGGCAAATTCCAGAAAAACCGGCCAGTCCAGCAAGTCCGTGTGGCCGCCCTCGTGCTCGCGGAAAGCTAGGTCGCCGTCGGTGAGGGCGACGTCGGGGGCGGGCATGGTGCTGGTGGCCAGGCCCTTTTTGCCGAGGAGCTGGTACACGGGGCTGGCGGCCACGCAGGCCAGGAATTCGCCGTGCGCGTCGGTCCAGCTATCGTGGGTGCCGCCCGTCACGAACAGGGGCCGGGGCGCTACCAACGCCATCAGCTCGTGGGCGTCCACGGGCATGGCGGCCCAGTTGCCGCCGTATTTGAGGAAGTTGCCCGCCATCCAGTGGTACTCGCCGGAGCTGGCGACGTTGTCGATGGTTTCGCCCGAGTTGCGCTTTTCCAGCGAGGCGCCCATGCTGCCCGAGCAGCTGGCGTACACGATGGCAAAGCGTGGGTCGAGGGCCCCGGCCAGCAGGGCGGTTTTGCCCCAGCGCGAGTGGCCTTCGATGCCGATAGCCTTGGGGTTCACGGCTTTATCGGTTTGCAGGTAATCCAGGGCGCGGCTCATGCCCCAGCACCAGGCCGCGAGTACGCCCCAGTCGGTGGGCTGGCGGGGGCGGCCTTCGTTCACGAGGCCAATAATGCCCTCGCGCAAGCCCGCGCCGCTGTCCTGCTGAATGGAGCCGGTGGGCACCCCCGCCACGCCCCAGCCCGCCGCCAGCGCCATTTCGAGCGCGCTAGGCCCTTTGGGGGCGGGCTGGCCGGGAAACGGCCCGAAAAAGCCGCCCGCCACCACCATCACCGGCACCGGGCCGGTGGCCTGGGCAGGCAGGTATAAGGTAATGGTAATCGAAGGGGTAGCCGCCGGGTAGCGGCGGTTGTCGATGTGGCCGACGATGGTTTTTTTGATGGCCCGCCCATCCAGCGCCCCCGGCTCGGTGGCTGTCACCTCAAAAGTCACTTTGGGCGTGTTGGCGGGGGTGATGCCGTAGATTTCCTGCTGGTAGTCGCGCAGGATTTCGGGGCGGCGCTGCTGCCACCAGGTTTTGGCGTCGCGCACGGGGCGGCCGTTGTGCAGCGTCAGCGCGTCGGGGCGGGCGGTGCTGCCGGCCTGGGCATCGTCGTAGTTCGACCAGTTGCCCCAGGCCGAGCGCACGTACATGTAGCCCGCCGCATCGTACCAGTTCGAGGAGCCGGGGCGTTGCGTGGAGCCCGCCGGGCGCTTGGGGTCGTCGGCGGGCGAGGGCAGCGTGGGCAGCTTCAGGTGCAGTTGGTCCATCATCTGCTGCCAGTCGAGTTGGGCGGCGGCGCTCTGCTTAGCGAGGTAGGCGGTGCGCTCCTCCGGCGTCATTTTGAAGACGTCCGGGGCTTGCGCGGCGGCCGGGCGGGTCAGGGCAGCGGTGCCGAGTAGCAGCAGCAGGGGCAGGTTTTTCATGGCGTGGATGGGGCTGTAAAACGGAGTAGCACTCCGTTTTTCTTGAGAATCGCTGTTGTGCAGCGGGTATCGCCCTCCGCGTTCACCTCACCCCCTAGCCCCCTCTCCCGTGGAGAGGGGGAACTAGCTCTAGCCTTAGCATCTAGCTTTTTAAAGCTAAAAACTAGTTCCCCCTCTCCACGGGAGAGGGGGCTAGGGGGTGAGGTGAACGCGGAGGGCGACTAGCAACGGCTACTTACCTACCTGCTGCCCAGGCTACCGCCTTCCTTGCGCTTACTTACGCCGTTTTCGGGCGGCCCCAGGTAGCTGGCGGGCACGTTGCCCTGGCTCACTACCAGCTTTTCGAGCACCACGCCGGGGTCTACGCGCCAGAATTTGAGGACGTGCGAGCCGGCCGTAACCACGGTGTGCTGCGAGGTTTTGAGAATGATGTTGTCGGCCACGGCCTGCCCCCATTGGCGGGTGCCTTTTTCGGGGTCGAGGCCAGCATTAAGGTTGATGAGTTGCGGCGCTTCGTCGTCGATGGAGACGGCGTAGCGCAGGCCGGTGGTGTTGGTGAAATCCAGGGTGGGGGCCAGGTAGGCGCTCACCGTCACCGGGCCGGGCTTGGTTAGCGTGAGGCGGTACTCCAGGTGAGGGCTGCTGCCGCCCGGCGCGGCGGTGGGTGCGGCCGTGGTCGGGAAGGTGGTCACGGCCCCGGCAGTGCGGCCCAGGTCGGGCAGCAGTTGCCAGGTAACAGAGCCGGCGTTCACGGCCCTGGTGTAGTGCTCGGCTTCGAGGGAAACGTAGCTGCCGGTGGGCGCGGCCGGCGCGGCGGCCGGGGTACCGGGCTGCGGCTGCAAGTCGGGCATTTTGTCCACGGGCGGCTGCTGCCAGTAGGTGTAGCCGATGTGGGTCTGGTCCATCATGTGGTTCCACTTGCCGCCGGCCAGCGCGTGGTAGCGGGCCTTTATTTCGGCATCTTTCTTAAACAGGGCCTGCGCTTTGGCGGCCAGCTCGGCAGCGTTGGGCTGGCCGTTTTTGGTGGCTTCGCGGCTCAGGGCCACGGTGTAATACAGCTCGTTAAGGTTGGCGCAGGCTTGCACCGGGTGTAGCACCAGCTCGAAATAGGCATCCTGGCTGGCGGCGGGCAGCTTCTGGCCGATGGCTTCGGCGCGGGTCAGCAGGGCGTTGTAGTCGGCTACTACGGTTTCGGCTTCGCGGAAATTGCTCAGGCTGTAGGTGCTGGCGTCGAGCAGCTCGGGCTTGCGGCGGGCGTTGTACTTAGCATATTTGGCTAGCAGGTCGGCGATGTCGGCGGCGTACGTAGGGCCAAACTGCTGGGCGGCCCAGCGCCGGGTGTAGGCGGCCACGCCGTCGGCCGGGATAGCATCGGGGTTCCAGGCGTAGTCGAGGAAGAAGGAAATGGGCAGCTCCATCGGCTTGAGGTCGCCTACGTTCACCAGCCAGATGCGGTCGGCCCCGTAGTCGTGGGCCAGGTGCATCTGCTCCCACACGCGGGGCAGCGGGTTGGTATTGAGCCACTTGTAGTTGCGCGGGCCGCCCACGTAGTCGAAGTGGTAGTAGATGCCGTAGCCCCCGGCGCGGGGCTTGTCGCCGAGCTTGGGCAGCTTGCGCAGGTTGCCCCAGTTGTCGTCGCAGAGCAGCAGCGTCACGTCGTCGGGCACGCGCATACCTTTGTCGTAGTAGTCCTGCACCTCCTTGTAGAGCGCCCAGAGCTGGGGCGTCTGGCTGGCGGGCTTGTGGGTTTCTTCGGCAAGTATCTGGCGCTGGTCGGCCACTATCTTTTCGAGCAGCTTGATGTTGCTGCCTTCGCTCATGGGCTCGTCGCCGTCGCCGCGCATGCCCACCGTCACCAGGCTTTCGTGGGTGCCCATGTGGCGGATGCCCTGCCGCCAGAAGCGGCGCAGGGTGGTGTCGTTGGTTTGGTAGCTCCAGGGGCCGTGGCCGTAGCGCTTCCACTCCTGCTGCGCCCGCAGCATGGGCTCGTGGTGCGAGGTGCCCATCACAATGCCGTACTCGTCGGCCAGCGCCGGGTCGGCCTTATCGTCGTCGTTGAAGGCATTGCCCCACATGGCGGGCCACAGGTAATTGCCCTTGAGCCTAAGAATCAGCTCAAACACATGGGCGTACATCTTCGAGTTGACGCCGCCGAACTTTTCCCTGGCCCAGCCCGACAGCGCCGGTGCTTCGTCGTTGAGGAAGATGCCCCGGTACTTCACCACGGGCTCGCCCAGCGTGTGGCGGCCGGCCGCCACGTACAGGCTTTTTTGGGGCACCACCGGCACGTCGGCCCACCAGTACCAGGGCGACACGCCCATCTGCGCCGATAGGTCGTAGAGCCCGTAAATAGTGCCGCGCTTGTCGCTGCCCGCCACCACCAGCGCCCGGCCCACGCCCGGCAGCGGGTTGGCAATTTCCTGCACCACAAACTTCTCCCACTTGCCGCGCAAGTCGCCCACTTTCAGCTTGCCACTGGCTACGAGCTTATCAATCAAGGCACTATGCCCCACCGTGCCAACGAGCACCACCGGCTGCTGGCCCTGCGGTGCGGTTGTGGCAAAGGTTGGCTGCTGGCCCGTCACGCGCTGCACGTCGGCCTGCACGTCGTGGGCCGCCCGCAGTACGCCCGGCCACTCGTCGGCGCTGGCGTAGAGCGGGGCCGCCTGCCCATTGGCCACCAAAGGGAAGGCGCCCGCAGTTTTTTGGGGCGAGATGTACGCCGTTTGGGCGGCGGCCAGGGCGGGCAGGAGCAGGAAGGTTAGGATAGTGCGCATGGGAGTATATGTGTTGTGCATGTGGTCGCCCTCCGCGTTCACCTCACCCCCTAGCCCCCTCTCCAAAAGAGAGGGGGAACTAGCTCTAAAAAACTAGAAACTAGGCTAAAATCTAGTTCCCCCTCTCTTTTGGAGAGGGGGCTAGGGGGTGAAGTAATCGTTGGGGCGACAGCTCTAAAACTTCACCACTTCGTAGTAAGCCGCCTTCGGCTTGTACTGCTCATCGAACAGCAGCGGGTAGTTTTTGCGGCCCTCTACCGGGTAGGTGTCCAGCCAGGTGTAGTGGTCGGAAATGTTCCAGAACGTAACGCCCGTCAGGTACTTAGCTTCGTCGCGGAATACCTTGAAGAACATCTTGTACTGTGCCGACTGCTTCTGCTGCATCTCGGGCGTGTAGGCATCCGACTCGCCGGCGCGCTTAGCGCGGCGGTCTTTTTCCCAGGGGTACACTGACACGTCCAGCTCGGTCACCTGCACCTTCAACCCCAGCGAGGCAAAGCGCTCGATAGTGCTGCGCAGTTCCTGCTCGGTCGGCTCATAAAGCGACCAGTGCCCCTGCAAACCCACGGCATCGATGGGCACCTTGGCATCGACCAGCTTCTTGAGCAGCTTATAGATGCGCTCGCGCTTTTCGGGCCGCTCGGTGTTGTAGTCGTTGTAGAACAATACCGCTTTCGGGTCGGCCGCGTGGGCGTAGCGGAAGGCTTCGGCGATGAAGTCCTCGCCGCAGATTTTATACCAGTCCGAGTTGCGCAAAAACTGCTTGGGGTCGTCGGAGATGGCTTCGTTCACCACATCCCAGGCGTAGAGCTTGCCCTTGTAGCGCTTCACCACAGTGTCGATGTGGTCGTGCAAGCGCTTGAGCAGCACCTCTTTGCTTACCGGGTTGCCGGCCGCGTCCTTAAAGAGCCACTTGGGCGTTTGCTCGTGCCAGCACAGGTTGTGGCCGCGCACCCGCAGCTTATGCGCCTGCGCAAAGTCCACGATGGCATCGGCCGGCCCCCAGTTGTAGCGATTCTCCTCGGGGTGAATCGGCCCCATCTTCATGTCGTTCTCCGGCGTCAAGCTGTTGAACTGCTGCACAATAAGCGCCGCCTCGGCCGGGTCTTGCAGCGCCCGCGCCGACACGGCTACGCCGATGGGAAAGTACTTCTGGTAGTAGTCTTTCAGGCCCTTATCGGCGGGCGGGCGCTGGCTGCTGCTTAGGGCCAGTAGGGCGGCGGCGAGGATGGGTAGTTTAGCGTTCATGGGAATAATATTATTTTACCGATGTTGCGCGGTGCTTGTCGCCCTCCGCGTTCACCTCACCCCCTAACCCCCTCTCCAAAAGAGAGGGGGAACTAGCTTCTAGCCTAGTTTCTAGTTTTTTAGAGCTAGTTCCCCCTCTCTTTTGGAGAGGGGGTTAGGGGGTGAGGTGAGCCAGGGGAGGCGATAACTACCGCACTTCCAGCACCACCACCGACTGCGGCGGCAGCTCCACGGCGAGGCTGGTGCCGCGCTTTTTCGCCCCGGCAAAGCTGGCGAGCTTCACCTTGTTGGGGTTGTCGAAAGTGTTGTAATCGTTGACGTTAGCCGAGGTAAGGATGCGGCCCGTCACGGTTTGCCAGCTCATGCTGGGCAGCGCTGTTTCCAGCTTCAGGGTGTGCTTGGTGTCGAGGTTGACCAGCGAAATGTGAACCACGCCGCTGGCGTCGCGCGAGGCCGAGGCGTTGAGGGCCGGTATTTTCTGGTTGCCGAGCACGTAGTCGGGGCTGGCAAATTGCAGGGGCAGGTACTCAGCATCCTGGTGCACCTGGTAGAGGTCGAAGACGTGGTAGGTGGGCGTGAGCAGCATCCGGTCCTTGTCGGTGAGGATGACGGCTTGCAGCACGTTCACGGCCTGCGCCAGGTTGGCCCCCCGCACCCGGTCGCAGTGGTTGTTGAAAATGTTGAGGGTGGTGCCGGCCACCAGCGCGTCGCGCAGCGAGTTTTGCTGGTATAGGAAGCCGGGGTTGGTGCCGGGCTCCACGTCGGTCCACACGCCCCACTCGTCTACTAGCAGGGCCACTTTTTTGGTGGGGTCGTACTTGTCCATAATGGCCGCGTGGCGGGTCACGATGGCCTCCATTTTCAGGCAGTTTTTCAGGGTATTGAAGTACTGCGCCTCGTCGAAGCCCGTGGCTTTGCCCTTGCTGCCGGTCCAGCTGCCGGTGGGCAGCGTGTACTGGTGCAGGGTGAGGCCCCAGAACTGGTCGAGCGGTATCTTTTTCATGCACACCTCCGTCCAGTTGGCGTCGTCGCCGTTGGCCCCGCTCACGATGCGCTTGAGCAGCGGACTGCCGGGGTAGTTATGCGCGAAGGTGGCGTAGCGCTTGTACACGTCGGTGTAATAGTCGGGCGTCATGTTGCCGCCGCAGCCCCAGCTTTCGTTGCCGATGCCCCACATGGTCACCTTATAGGGCTCGGGGTGGCCGTTTTGGGCGCGCAGACGGGTCAGGGGCGTGTCGGCGTTCGAGTTGAGGTACTCCATCCAGTTGGCCATTTCCTCCACGGTGCCGCTGCCCACGTTGGCCGCCAGGTAGGGCTCGCAGTGCAGCAGGCCGCACAATTCCAGGAATTCGTGGGTGCCGAAGCTGTTGTCCTCCACCTTGTCGCCCCACCAGGTGTTGAGGCGCGGCGGCCGCTGGGCCGTCGGCCCAATGCCGTCGCGCCAGTGGTAGGCATCGGCGTAGCAGCCGCCGGGCCAGCGCAGGTTGGGCACCTTTATCTTGTTGAGCGCCGCCACGATGTCGAGCCGAATCCGGCCCTGCTGCGGCGCTTTCGAGTCTTTATCGGCCCAGAAGCCGCCGTAGATGCAGCGCCCCAGGTGCTCCGAAAAGTGCCCGTAAATGTGCTTGCTGATGAGCAGCTTCGGGTTGCCGGCCTGCACCATCACGGGCACCGTGGCCTGGGCCAGTGCCGTGAGCGGGGCCACCAAGGCGAAGGCGAGGGTAGGCAGGAATTTCATAGATGGGTTGTTCTGCTGGCAGCCCCACCCCCTAGCCCCTTCTCCGCTTAATGCGCGGAATCCTGCGGGGGAGGGGGAACTAGTTCTAGTACTAGACTAGAAACTAGGGCTAGTTCCCCCTCCCCCGCAGGATTCCGCGCATTAAGCGGAGAAGGGGCTAGGGGGTGGGGGTGCCAGCAGAACGACGTTAGATGTACTGATTGATAACGCTTTCCAGCCACTCCTGCTTGCCGCTGCGGGGCGTAGGCTCGCCGCTCTCATGGGCAATCTTGCGCAGGTCTTCCAGCGTGAGGCCGCCCTTGGCAAACTCGGCGCCGTGGCCCGAATCGAATGAGGCGTAGCGCTCGGTGCGGAACTTCTTGTAAGACGACTTTTGCAGGATGTTGTCGGCCGTAACCAGGGCGCGGGCAAACGTATCCATGCCCGCGATGTGGGCCACGAAAATGTCCTCCAGGTCGGTCGAGTTGCGGCGGGTTTTGGCGTCGAAGTTGATGCCGCCCGGCGAGATGCCGCCGTGCTCCAGGATGATGAGCATGCTCTCCGTCAGCTCGTTGAGGTTGTTGGGGAACTGGTCGGTGTCCCAGCCGTTCTGGTTGTCGCCCCGGTTGGCGTCGATGCTGCCGAGCAGGTTGGCGTCGGCGGCCACTTGCAGCTCGTGCTGGAAGGTGTGGCCGGCCAGCGTGGCGTGGTTCACTTCCAGGTTCAGCATGAAATCCTTCTCCAGCCCGTGCTCTTTGAGGAAGCCGATTACCGTGGCCGCGTCGAAGTCGTACTGGTGCTTGGTGGGCTCGGCCGGCTTGGGCTCGATGAAGAACTTGCCCGTAAAGCCCTGCTTACGCGCATAGTCGCGGGCGATGGTCAGGAACTGGCCTAGGTGCGCCTGCTCGCGCTTCATGTTGGTGTTGAGCAGGGTCATGTAGCCTTCGCGGCCGCCCCAGAAGGTGTAGCCTTCGCCGCCCAGCGCGATGGTCGCGTCGATGGCATTCTTGACCTGCGTGCCGGCATGGGCCACCACCGTGAAGTCGGGGTTGGTGCTCGCGCCGTTCATGTAGCGCGGGTGCGAAAACACGTTGGCCGTGCCCCAGAGCAGCTTCACGCCGCTGGCTTGCTGATGCGCTTTGGCGTAGTCCACGATGGTGCTCAGGTTGCTCTCGTACTCCTTCAGCGAAGCGCCCTCATCCACCAAGTCAATGTCGTGGAAGCAGTAATACGGCGTACCGAGCTTGGTGAAAAACTCAAACGCGGCGTCCATCTTGTCCTTGGCGCGGCCCACGATGTCGGCGTTGGCGTCCCAGCCAAACGTCTTGGTGCCGGGGCCAAACGGGTCGCCGCCGGTGCCCACAAACGTGTGCCAGTACGCCGTGGCGAAGCGCAGGTGCTCCTTCATGGTCTTGCCCGCCACCACGCGGCTTTCATCGTACCACTTAAACGCCAGGTGGTTGTCGGACTCGCGGCCCTCGTATTTGATTTTTTCTATACCGGGAAAATGCTCGGAAGTTGCCATGTTGGGGGAAAAGGGGGATTGGGGGTAAAAAATTAGTTGTTCTGGCGCTCACCCCACCCCCTAGCCCCCTCCCCAAAAGGGAGGGGGAACTAGCTTCTAGTTTTTAGGCTAGTTCCCCCTCCCTTTTGGGGAGGGGGCTAGGGGGTGGGGTTCCTTGGAGGGCGATAAATCAAGCCAGCAGCAATTCCGCTGGCCGCACTTCCCGTTCCAGCAGCGTCTGCCAGTCCGAGTACGCGGTTTGGTACTGCTCGCGCAACGCGGGGGTTGGCTCCTGGGTCAGCAGCAGTTCCAGGCCGCCGAAGGCTTCGGCGGGGCTGGCGTAGATGCCTGCGCCGATGCCTGCGCCCCGCGCCGCGCCCTGGGCCGCGTCGGTGTTGTAGAGTTCGAGGGTGAGGTTGCCCGCGTTCACGAAGGCTTCGCGGAACGTGGGCGAGAGAAACATATTGGCGTGGCCGGCCCGCACCCGCTGCACCTGCACGCCCGAGGCGCGCATGATGTCCATGCCGTAGTTGAGGGCGTACACGATGCCTTCCTGGGCGGCCCGCACGACGTGCTCGCGCCCATGCACGTTGAACTGCATACCGTGCAGCACCGCCGCCGAGGGCCGGTTTTCGAGGATGCGCTCGGCCCCGTTGCCGAAGGGCAGGAAGCACAGGCCGCCCGCGCCCACCGGGGCCTGCGCGGCCAGCTGGTTGAGCTGCTCGTAGGGCAGCTCGCCCACCAGCCGCCGCAGCCAGCTGTTCAAAATGCCGGTGCCGTTGAGGCACATCAGGACGCCGTTGCGGGGGCGCTCGGGGGTGCTGTTGACGTGCACAAAGGAGTTGACCCGTGAGCGCGGGTCGGCCGCCAGCGTCTCGTTGATGCCGTAGACCACGCCGCTGGTGCCGGCCGTGGCCGCCACTTCGCCGGGGTTCAATACATTGAGCGAGAAGGCATTGTTGGGCTGGTCGCCGGCGCGGTAGCTGATGGGCGTGCCCACCGCCAGGCCCAGCGTCTGCGCCGCTTCGGCCGTGAGGCGGCCCTGGATGGCGAACGTGTCGACTACCGTCGGCAGCAGGCCGGCGCTGATGCCGTAGTAGTCGAGCAGCTCCTGCGCGATGGCCTGGCGCTTGAAATTCCAGAATACGCCCTCCGACAAGCCCGAGACGGTGGTTTGCAGCTCGCCCGTCAGCTTATAGGCGATGTAGTCGCCAGGCAGCTGGATTTTGTGGATTTTCGCGTACAGCTCCGGCTCGTTCTCGCGCACCCATTTCAGCTTCGAGGCGGTGAAGTTGCCCGGCGAGTTCAGGAAGTTTTCCAGGCAAAACGCCTCGCCCAACTCGCTGAAGGCCTGGTTGCCCAGCGCCACGGCCCGGCTGTCGCACCAGATGATGGCCGGGCGCAGCACATGGCCGCCCTTATCCACCAGCACCAGCCCGTGCATCTGGTACGTGATGCCGATGGCCGCCAGCAGCGTGGCGTCGAAGCCGTAGGTGACGCGCAGCTTCTCGGTAGCGTTGATGATTTCCTGCCACCAGCGCTCGGGGCGCTGCTCGGCCCAGCCGGGCTGGGGCACGTCCATGCCCATTTCGGTGGTGGGCGTGGTCACGGCCGCCACGCAGCGCCCGGTGTCGATGTCGAGCAGCGAGGCTTTGATGGAAGAGCTACCAATGTCGTAGCCAAGTAGATATTTCATGGGTGCTTCGGGCTTACCCCGCGTAACGTAGGGCTAACTTAAAAATCGTCGGTGCGGAAAGTCGAGGCGGGCAGGCCCTCCTGGTTAATGAGGTTGGCGTCGGCGGGGTTGTCGGCCCAGGCGTAGCGTACGGCCACGGGGGCCGCCACGCCGGGGCTGCTTACTACTACCTGGTTGCTTTGCAGGCGCGCCTGGGCAACCACGAAGCGGTGGTCGGCCCCGGCCACCGTGAAGCCACCCAACGGGCCGCCCTTTGCCACTAGCCCGCCACCCACGCTGCTGAACGTTAGCACCATTTCGTTGCCGTGCGCCTTGGCCGACTCGTAAAGCGGACCAGCAGCCACCAGCCTGGTCGCGCCGTAGGTTACGCGCCCGGCGGCCAGGGCCAAGCGGTGGCCTACGGTCTGCTTGTCCAAAGGGTGAATGTCGTTCCACTCGCCCACATCGCTGCTGACGGCCATGCCGGTGTGAGGCAGGGCCAGCAGGCGGCGCTGCATGTCGCGCACCAGGGCCTGGTTGCTTTCGCCGGGTTCTTTTTTGGCAGCGTTGATATTGGCCAGTTGCACGTAGAGAAAGGGCAGGTTGGGCCGCTGGAAGTGGTGCCGCCAGTCAGCAATGAGTCTGGTGGTCAGGGCCTGGTAGTCTGTGGGCCGGCCGGTGTTCGATTCGCCCTGGTACCAAAGTACGCCCCGGATAGCGTAAGGTACCACCGGCGCCACCATGCCATTAAACAGGCCACCCGGCTGGTACTGAAACGTGGTAGTGCCGGGCGTGGGCGGCAGGGTAGCACCCAGCTTGTATTGCCACGGCCCGCGCAAGTCCAGCATCTGCCCGCCCACCGTGAGTTGGTAGTTCTTATCGGGCGTGAAGCCGCCGCGCCCGCTGGTACTGATGAGGCGCACCACCACCACGTTCTTACCTGCCTTAAGTATGCCGGCACCGAAGTCGTATTTGCGGGGCGGGTACTGGTAGCTGGTCGTGCCTACCAATTGCCCATTGATATAAGTAGAGTCGGCGTCGACCAGCGTGCCCAGCTCCAGGCGGCCGGGCTGGCCCGTCATAGCGGCGGGCACCTCCACTTCCTTACGAAACCAGACTACGCCGTTTACCGGGCCCAGCGGCGTTTGGCTGGCCCAGTAGCCGGGCACGGGCAGGGTAGCCCAGGCGCTGGCGTCGTAGCTGGGGGCGTACCAGCGGGGCTGGCCGGGCACCTCGCCCTGGTCGGCCTGATGCAGGCGCTGGTACCAGGCGGCCACGGCCGCGTTCTCGCGCTGCTTCGTGCTGGCTACCAAGGCGCTGTCCTGGTACGCCGCCCCTTGCTGTTCGTAAGCGGGGAACTGCCGGAGCGCGTCGGCGCTGAGCCAGGCTTCGGCCGGGGAGCCGCCTACGGCATCTTTTATCAGCCCAATGGGTACCTGATAGGTCGCGTTAATTTCCCGGGCAAAAAAGTAGCCCACGGCCGTGAAGTCGAGCACCGTTTGTGGGTCGGCGGCCACCCAGGTGCCGCTGGTTACGTCGGCTTTCGGCCCCCGAAACTCGTAGCGCATGGGCACCTGGAACTGCCGGATGCGGGTATTCGTGGCCTGGGCTACCACATCGGGGTACTTGTCGCGCACCCGGCGCATGGGCAGCTCCATGTTCGACTGCCCCGAGCACAGCCACACGTCGCCCACTAGCACGTCGCGCAGGGTGAGGTGGTTGCTGGCCGCAATATCCAGGGTGTACGGCCCACCCGCCTTTAGTGCGGGCAATATTACCTCCCAGCCTCCGGCCAGGCCAGTAGTAGTCCGGTAAGTGGTACCCTGCCAGGTGAGGGTTACTGCTTCGCCGGGCGCGGCCCAGCCCCAGAGGCGCACGGGCTGTTCGCGCTGTAGCACCATGCCACTGCTCACGAGGCGCGGCAAGCGCACCTGCGCCTGGGCGGCAGGGGCAGCCAGCGCAAAGGACAAGCCGAACGGAAGCAGGAAGTGCGCGCTGGTTTTCAACGTATTAAAGCAAAAGCCATCCAAGTGGGCTACGCTCTCATAAATAAGGCGCAACTTCGGGGAGAAGTCGCGCCTTATTTCATTTGGTTAAGCAGCCCGGGTTAGTACCCTGGGTTCTGCTTGATGCCACCGCCGGGCTGGCCCAGGGTGCGGTCAATATCTGCCTGCGGAATGGGGCGCAGCAGGAACTGGTCGGGGGTGTTGCCGAGCACAATGTTCTTGGCCGCGTCGGAGCCGTAGCTATCAGTACCACCGGTAGGCGAGATTTTGGTATTTACCAGCGCCGGCACGTACTTCTGCACCCGCTCGATGAGCTTGCCCGTGCGTATCAGGTCGAGGTAGCGGGGCAGCTCGCCGCACAGCTCGCGGCTGCGCTCATCAAGGATAAAGTCGATGGTGATTTGGGCATTGGTGATGTCCATGAGGCTCTTTTTGCCGGTAGCACCGGCCCGTTCGCGCAGGGTATTGAGGAGTACCCGCGCATCGTCCATCTTGCCCAGGTACATATTCGCTTCGGCCGCGATGAGATAGGTTTCGGCCAGGCGCAGGAGTATCAGCGGGCGGTCGGAGCTGGTGTTGGTAGCCGGGCGGGTGGTGTCGTCAAACTTGTTGATGTAGGGCGAGAACTGGGTGGTGTAGGTGCTGGGGGTGCCCACCGCGTAGCGGCCATTGGGTCGGGCGTTGATGCGAGCCTGCTCGGCGGCCGAAATCTCGCGGCCAAAATAGTAAGCGGCCGTGTCGCCCGCCACAGCCTTCGGGTTGAAGGCCGTGCCGCCGTTGTTGCCAACCGAGTTCACCAGCCATAGGGTTGTAAACCACTTGTTGTAGCGGGTGTCGGTGGTGCGATACTGCCGGTCGGTGGTTTCACTGGGCAGAATGTAACTGTTGAGCAGGTAGGGCGTAGAGATGAGGCGGCCGAAGGGCCGGCCGTACACGATGCTGCGGGCCATGTTGGGCAGTAGGTCGTAGCGGCCCCGGTAGAAGAAGTTGCTCTGGTTCTGGCCTTGGTTGCCGGCCCCGTTGTCGGAAATACCCGTGAAGGTAGGGTCGGTGTTGAACTGCACGTTCATCAGGATTTCGGGGCCATTCTCCCGGCCCTCGACAAAGATGTTGGCCACGTCGGATTCCAGGGCGGCACCGTAGCGGGCCTGGTTAGTTATGAGCTCGGTGGCGTACTGGGCAGCGCTGGCATAGTCGCCGCTTTGCTTGGCCGACGACGAGGCGCGGGTGAGGTACACCTTCGAGAGCAGGTGCAGCGCGGTGGCCCGCGTTACGCGGCCGGGCTGGGCAGCCTTATCGGCGATGGTGTTCATCGCGTCGGTGAGGTCGGCGATGATGGCTTTGTACACGTCGGCTTTCGGGGCGCGCACAATGTCCTTGGTAGGCGTGTCCACGAAGACGAGGTTCAGGGGCACGTCGCCGTAGAACTGCACCAGCATAAAGTAGTAGTAAGCGCGCAGCAGTTTGGTTTCGGCCACTACCTGCGTCACGGTAGCCGGCGCGAGGCCCTGTACCGAAGCCGCGTATTGAATCACGCCATTGGCCCCGTTGATATAGCGGTAGCAGTAGCTCCAGTAGTTGGTGGCCGCCGAGTTGCTCGAGTTAAGTGAGGCCCGGTTGTAGTCTTCGAAGCCCTGAGTGGCAGCAATGCCGCGCATGAACTCATCGGTACCCTGCGAGCCGAAAATAGCGGCTTCCTGGTCGGAAATCGACACGTTGCGCAGGCCCGAGTATATCCCTACCAGGCCCGCCTGCACGCCCTCAGGCGTGCCCAGAAACGACGGTACCAGGGTAGAGCGGGGCGTTTCGTCCAGAAAAGTGTCCTTGCAGCTGGCTGTAGCCAGCAGCACCGAGAGGCCGGTGAGCAGTAAGGTGGTCTTTTTCATAAAAACTAGTAGCTGAGAAGTTGAAAGGAAGGTTAAAAGCCCAGGTTCACGCCCACGATGAAGGCACGGGTGGCGGGGTAGTTCACGCCCCGTCCGGCGGTGCCAGCCGCGCTGTTGAGGTCGCCATCGGTGAAGGAGATGCTGCTGGGGCCGCCCGAGCTGAAGCGCGTGGAGTACGAGAGGGCATCGGGGTCAATGGCTTTGTTTTTCTGCAGGTAGCTCACCGGCGACCAGGTGAAGGGGTTTTGCACCTGAATGTAGATGCGGGCGCTGCTCAAAAAGGCCGACTTGGCCCAGGCCGCCGGGATGGTGTAGCCCAGGTCGATGCTGCGCACCTTGATGAACGTGCCGTCGATGTAAGCCAGCGTCTGGCTGTAGGGCGGGAAGTCGCCGTTGCCCATGCGCGGCTGCGGAAAGGCGTTGGTGGGATTGGTGGGCGTCCAGTAGTCGAGGTTAATCTGGTTGCGGCGGCCCTCAAAGGTGGTGAAGTACGAGTTGCCGAACAGCAGCGGGTCTACGATGGTAGCTCCCACGCGGGTCAGGCCCACGGCTGTGAGGTCGAAGCCTTTGAAGCGGAAGCGCTGGGTCATGCCGGCCTCAAACTTAGGCTGGCGCGAGCCAATAATCTGGCGGTCGCCGGTATCCACGATGCCGTTGCCATTGGGGTCGTCGAGCTTAATCTGGCCTACTTTGCTGCCGGCTTTGGCGGCGGCCACTTCTTCGCCCAGCTGCCAGATGCCCACTTTCTTGTAGTCATAAATCACGTACAGCGGCTGGCCGATAAAGCGCTGGTTGCCCACGTCGCTGGTTTGGTTGCCGTCGGCACTAGTGCCCAGGCCCAGGTCAACTACCTGCTCCCGGTTGATGGTGAAGTTGTAGTCCGTCTGCCACTCAAAGCCCCCGGCGTTTTTGGGCCGGATGTTCACTGTAGTCAGCGAAATTTCCAGACCCCGGTTCTGCGTCTGGCCCAGGTTCTGCAAGAACGAGGTGTAGCCACTGGCAGCGGGCAGGGCCACGGGCAGCAGCAGGTCGCTGGTGCGCTGCTGATACAGCTCAATGCTACCCGTGATGCGGTTTTGCAGGAAGCCGAAGTCCAGGCCGAAGTTGGTCGTCGTCGTATACTCCCAGCCCAGCTTCGAGTTGGGAATGCTGGCGGGCAACACGCCCACCGCGCCCGTGGCGCCGAAGTTATAGTAGCCGTTGCCCAGGCCCGACTGCAAGGAGCCCAACGTCTGGTAGGGGCTGATGGCGGTGCTGCCCACCCGGCCCAGGCTGGCGCGTAGCTTGAGGCTGCTCACCCACTCCTTGCCTTTCAGAAAGCTCTCGTTGGCAATGTTCCAAGCCACGGCGCCCGACGGAAATGCCTTGGCTTTGTT
Organism: Janthinobacterium lividum; assembly: GCA_050954465.1. Lineage (GTDB taxonomy): Bacteria > Bacteroidota > Bacteroidia > Cytophagales > Hymenobacteraceae > Hymenobacter. The sequence goes on along the minus strand of JBPBPU010000157.1, from coordinate 47,389 downwards.
GCCGGGGGCCAGGCGCGACGACTCGTCGAAGCGCACCGTGAGGGTGGCTGAGTAGCGGTTGTCGAAGGCGTAGTTGGCCCGCGCCATATAGGAGATAAAGGTAAACTCGCTCAGGGAGCTGCTTGGCGCGGTGGGCGTGCCGGCCCCCAGGTTGTTGTCGAGCTGGTAGTTGGTGGGCAGGTTTTGCGAGCCAGCCGAGAAGCCGTCGGTGCTGTACTTCTGGGCGCTGTAGAGGCCGGTCAGGTTCAGGTCGTGCTTGCCGAAAGAACGGTTATAGGTGAGGATGTTTTCGGCCAGCAGGTTGAAGGCCAGGCTCTGCGAGCGCGAAGCCGCATTCTGGCCGCCGTTGCGGGCCGGCGTCTGGGAAGCGTAAAAAGTGTCGTTGTTTTCCGAGCGCCCATCCAGCCCGATGTTGAGGCGGTAGTTGAGGCCCTTGATGATTTCCACCTGCGCATACAGGCTGTTGAAGGTGCGCAGCCGGCGGCGGTTGTCCCGGTGGGCATCGGTGGTGTAGTAGTTGAGCGGGTTGCCCAGGGCCGTATCGTTGTTGGGGTTCAGAATCGGAATCCCGTTGGCATCGTAGGGCGAGGCCAGGGGGCTGCTGGTCAGGATGCCATTGAGGATGTTGAGGTTAGGGTCGTCGTAGTTGGTGTAGCTGTTGAGGGTGTTGAGGCCGATTTTCACCCGCTTGCCAATTTGCTGGTCGAGGGTAGCCCGCAGCGAGTAACGCTGAATACCCTGCACCGGCACAATGCCCGTTTCGTCGTAGTAGCCCAGCGAAACCGAGTACTGCGTCTGCTCGGTACCGCCGCTCACGCCCAACGAATGGTTCTGGATGTGCCCATTCTGGAAAATCAGGCCCTGGTAGTCGAAGTCGCGCCCCGCGTTGTAGTTGGCCTGCTCGTTAGTCGTCAGGAAGCCGGCCGCCGTTAGGGGGTTCTGGCCGTTGGCCAGGTAAGACTGAGACCGGAAATCGTAGTACTGCTGCCCGTTTTGCAAATCGAAGCGGCCATAGGGCTTTTTCACGCCGGCGTAGGCGCTGTACGTGGCGCGGGGCGCCCCGGCCTTGCCCCGGCGGGTGGTAATGAGGATAACCCCGTTGGCCCCCCGAGCCCCGTAAATTGCCGTAGCGGAGGCGTCTTTCAAGATTTCCAGCGACGTGATATCGTCCGGGTTCAGGTCGTTTACGCTGCCATCATACGGCACGCCGTCCACTACCAGCAGCGGGTCGTTGGAGCCGGCAAACGAGCGGTTGCCCCGGATGCGGATAATTGGGTTCTGGCCCGGCGAGTTGCTGGCGCTCGACACGTTGATGCCCGCCGCCCGGCCCTGCAGGGCCTGGGCGATGTTGGCCACCGGCACGTCGTGCAGCTGCTCGTCGCTCACCGTGGAGATGGCCCCCGTCACCTGGCTCTTTTTCTGCACGCCGTAGCCTACTATCTGTACCTCGTTCAGGGCCTGGGTTTCGGGCACCAGCGTGGGGCTGATATTGGTGCGCTTGCCCGCCGCAACTTCCAGCCGGCCAAAGCCCACAAAGCTGAACGTGAGTACGGAATTGTCATCGGGCACGGCCAGGGTATAGTTGCCATCCACATCGGTGGTAGTCCCGGTAGTAGTGCCCTTCACAATAACGGTAACGCCCGGCAGGGTTTCCCCGGTGTCGGACGTGATTTTACCAGTTACGGTATGTGCCCCCGCCACCTGGGCGTAGGCAGCCTGCGGGGCCAGCGAGGCTGCCCCACCGCCCAGCAGTAGCAGGGGCAGCAGGCGCGACCATTTCCAGCCGCGTTGCGGCTGGCGAGAAGGTAAGCGTGTGTTCATGGGTGGGAAAAATTAAAAAAGTGGGAAAATCTGTTGGGTTCATTCAGGGCAACTCTGTCATTGCGAGCCCAGCGAAGCAATCGCACCAGAACGAGTCGTGTGGGTGGAGTTCTGTCATTGCTTCGCTGTGCTCGCAATGACAGAACTCCACCAAATGCACTACTCAGAAGCCTATCGAGTTGCCGCCATCCACGGGCAGCGACACGCCGGTGATGTAGCGGGCAGCTTCGGAGGCCAGGAACACGGCGGCGTGGCCGATATCGTCGGGCTGGCCAAAGGCGCCCATCGGGGTGCGGCGCATGGCGCGGTCGCGCCGGTCGGGGTCGGAGTTCATGGCGGCGCGGCTCATCTCGGTTTCAATGAAGCCGGGGGCAATAGCATTCACGCGCACGCCGTGGGCCGAAAACTCCGAAGCCAGCACCTTCACCATGCCTTCCACCGCCGACTTGGAGGCTGCATAAGCCACCACCCGGTCGATGCCGTAGTAGGCGGCCATCGACGAAATCATGAGGATGCAGCCGCTACGGCGGGCCACCATGCGCTTGGCAGCAGCGCGGGTGAGCGCAAACACGGCATTGAGGTTGGTATGGATGATGCGGCTGAACTCGTCGTCCGTCACATCCAGGGCCGGCTTCTTCATGTTGATGCCCGCGTTGTTGACCAGAATATCGAGCGGGCCGTAGGTACTTTCCACCTCCGCCACCAGCTCATCCAGCGAGGCCAGCTCGCACACGTCATTGACCAGGTAGTGCGCCCGCTCGCCCAGCCCGGCGCAGGCGTCGGCCAGCACCGCCTCGCGGCGGCCCGTGATGATGACCGTGGCCCCCGCCGTGGTCATGCACCCGGCAATAGCCAGCCCGATGCCGCTGCCGCCGCCCGTGATGAGGACCACGCGGCCGGCCAGCGAAAACACGTTGGCTTGCGGGGTAACGTTGGGCAGTAGGGTAGCGGCGGGAGTATGGTGGCCGTTGGCCGAGAGGATAGAGGAAGGCATGGTAGAATCGAAAATGAATAGCCGGAATTACTTGAGTTGGTAAAGGCTGACAAGGCGCTGAACCTCGGCCAGGGTGCGGGTAGGCGGCACCAATGGGGCTGGAATGGGCTGGCGCGCAAGCGTCTGGAAATACAGCACGCAGGCATCGCGCCACCACAAGGCTTCCTTGCGCTGCGTTTGCAGCCGGGCAGCTACGTCGGCGTACAGGGCCGGGTCGAGGGCGGGGCGGGCGCTGGCCCACTGCTGCTGCAGCCAGAGCACCGAGTCGGCCCCAGTGTAGTAGCGGGTACATAGCTCGTTCCAGAGGGTGCGGCCGGTGGGCAGCGGCTGCCGCCAGGCCACATGGTGAAACCAGAGCAGGTAGTTGAGCGGGCAGGTAGCGGCAGTGCCCCACGCCTTTTGCACCTCGGGCTTATACAATGCCAGCGCGTTACTGCCTGTAGCAGTGCGGTCGAAGCCCAGGCCCACGGAGTCGGCCCGGTGGTAGTACACGGCCGTCCAGTCGGGCCGGCCGGCCTTGGCCAGCCAGGGCTGCGGGCCGTAGTGGATGCTTTCGCCCATAATGTGGTGCAGCCCCAGCGGCGTGGTGTAGCGCACATAAATACTGCGCGACTGCCCCAGCAGCGCCGTGATGCCGCGCACAGCGGCTAGCTCGTTGGTGAGCGTCATGCGCGTCCATTCTTCAGCAATAGCCTGCGGGCTGAGCGTGTGGTCCCAGGCGAGGCGGCCGAAGGCGTACCAGTTGGCCTGGCCCACGGGGTGCCCGGTCCAGTTGCGGTCGGTGCCAATATTGGCTACGCCCGCAATGCCGCTTAGCTCGTGCTGGTCAACGGTGCCATCCACCACCTTAGCTACCGTCGAGCCGGGGCCTTTGGCGTAGGTGTCAGCTGCGAGGCACTCTTTGATGAGCGGGGCCAGGTACACGAGGTGCGTGGCAAAGCCCAGGTACTCCTGCGTTAGTTGCACTTCGAGCAGTAGCGGGGTGCGCGGCATGGCCCCAAACAGCGGGTGAAACGGCTCGCGAGCCTGAAAGTCAATGGGACCGTTTTTCACCTGCACCAGCACCTTGGGGTCAAACTTGCCGTCGAGCGGCTGGAATTCCTCATAGGCTTGCTTGAAGCGGTCGGCGCTGCCAGCCTGGTACACGAAGGCGCGCCACATCACCACCCCATCGTGCTGCCCCAGGGCCTGCGCCAGCATGTTGGCGCCATCGGCGTGGTTGCGCTGGTAGTCCTGTGGCCCCGGCTCACCCTCCGAGTTGGCTTTCACCAGGAAGCCCCCAAAGTCGGGAATGGCGCGGTAGATTTCGTCGCTCTTAGCCGCCCACCACGCCCGCACCTGCGGGTCGAGCGGGTCGGCCGAAGCCAGCCCGCCCAGCACCTTGGGCGCGGCCCAGAATACCGACAGGTACACCCGCTGCCCGTACGGCCGCAGCACGCCCGCCACGGCCGCCAGCTTGGCCAGGTACTCGGCCGACAGGTAGCGGGCGCTGGCATTCACGTTGTTGACAACCACGCCATTAATGCCTACCGAGGCATTGGCGCGGGCGTAGTCGGTGTAGCGCGGGTCGAGGCGCTCGGGCAGCTCGTACCACTTCCAGATACTGTTGCCGGCGTAGCCCCGCTCCACAGTGCCGTTGGGGTTGTCCCAATGGTTGAGCAGGCGGTAATTAATGCGCGGGTTGCTACTGGTATTCAGCCCCGCCAGCGGCTGGCGCGTCTGCACTTGCCGCAGCAGTGCAAAGGCGCCGTAAAGCACGGCCCGGTCGGTGCGGCCGGTTATAACCAGGTTGTTTTTCTCAGGGGAAATGCGGTAGCCCTCGGCCTTGAGCGGCTGCCCGGCAGCGCTGGCCTGCGCATCCACGCGCAGCACGATGCCGCCCGTGCGGGAGCCGGCCGCTGCTACTACTGGCACTGGCTGGCCCAGAAGCCCACTTAACCCACGCTGTAGCTCGCTAGCGGCTGCCTGCAGAACCGGCGTAGTGCCCGTGCTGGCCACAAACTGCGCCGCCCGCTGGTACTGCTGCCGCTGCCCGGCATCGGCCACACGGTCGTACTTCAGCCACAGCCGGTAGCCGTCGTCGGCCCGGCTAGGCCGGGCGGCGGCTACGAGTAGCAAAAGCAGGAACACGTTGCGCAGCAACATGGCGGGTGGGTGGGAAAGTGGAGGAGAGAAGGGCAGGCGTAATCAAGCTGACAGCTAAGGTGTTACCCTAGCCTGCTCGCTATTTATTGAGCCGCGTAAGCAGCCATAACCGGCAAGTCCGCGTCGGCCAGTGCCCGGCGCAGGCCGTATTCCAGGCCGCGCAACTCGGCCAGCCCTTTGAGGCGGCCGATGGCTGAGTAGCCGGGGTAAGTTTTCTTGTGCAAGTCGTCAAGCATCTGGTGGCCGTGGTCGGGGCGCATGGGCAGGGCGGTAATAGCCTTGCCCGCTGCCTCCCGGCGCTGCTCCTCGCCCACCAGTGCCTGCACCACAGCGTACATATCCACGTCGCCGGCCAGGTGAGCCGCCTCGTGGAAGTTGCGCGGGTTTGCCTCGCGCCGGGTGGTGCGCAGGTGCACAAAGTGAATGCGTTCGCCGAAGCGCGCCACCATCCCGGCCAGGTCGTTGTCGGGGCGCACGCCCAGCGAGCCGGTGCAGAACGTGAGGCCGTTGGCAGGCACGTCGCAGGCGGCCAGCAAGTTGGCCAGGTCGGCCTCGGTGCTTACCACGCGGGGCAACCCCAGCAGCGGAAAAGGCGGGTCGTCGGGGTGAATGCAGAGTCCGATGCCGACTTCCTCGGCCACTGGGGCCACGGCCCGGATGAAGTAGTGCAGGTTAGCCGTAAGCGTGGCCGCATCAATGGCGGCGTACTCGTTTAGCAAGCTCTGAAATCCCTGAAGCTCAAAGGCTTCCTCGGAGCCGGGCAAGCCCAGCAGCGTGGTGTTAGTGAGTTGAGCTACCGCCTCGGCGCTCATGGCGGCAAACTGCTGGCGGGCGGCCTCAGCCACGGCGGGCTCGTAGTCGGCCGCCGCGCCGGGGCGCTGCAGAATGCACAAGTCAAATACTGCAAAGTCCTGCCACACAAACCGCAATGCCCGCGAACCGTCGGGCAGCTCGTAATTCAGGTCAGTACGCGACCAGTCGAGCACCGGCATAAAGTTGTAGCACACCGTGCGGATGCCGCAGGCGGCCAGGTTGCGCAGGCTCTGCTGGTAATTACGGATGTACTCGTCGCGGCTGGCGCGGCCTTTCTTGATGTCCTCGTGTACCGGCAGGCTCTCGACCACGGCCCAGTGCAGGGGCGCATAACGCTCGTTGCCGGCCTCAATGAGCTGCTGGCGGGCCTCAATGTCCGGCACCGGCCACACGGCACCCACCGGCAGCTGATGCAGGGCCGTCACGACCCCGGCGCAGCCGGCCTGGCGAATGTCTTGCAGTGAAACCGGGTCGTGAGGACCGAACCAGCGCATAGTGTGTAGCATAGCAAAGCGCTATAAATAATGCAATTATTTTTAACCTATTCTAGCCGTTGCGCCAGGTGATTACTTACTCACTTACTCTGGGCATTGGCTGAATAAGCAATCAAATGTAGAAGGTGGTTCAAGAGGAAATCAAGCATAAAATCTTCTTTTTCAGACTTTTTTGAATGACAAACTATCGGAAACGTTTCCGCAAACGTTTCCGATAGTTAAATTTGGTGAAAATATTTTTTTGATTCCTCGTATCACTAGGTGTTCTGACAGTCTGCAACGTCCTTTGTATTATCCATCTTTCTTTATCCCACCCTGTTATGGTAAAATGCGTCAAGTGTGGCCTGCCCGACGATGTGCTAAAAGCCGGGTTCGTCCGGGGCAATCAGCGCTACTACTGCAAAGCCTGTGAGTATCACTTCACAGAGGCCCGCCCCGTGGGCACGCTGTCGCGCCGCCGCCGCCAGGCTACCATCAGCGACGTGGCGCGGCAGGTGGGAGTGGCCGCTTCTACCGTGTCGCGGGCGCTCAACGGGCACACCGACATCAGCTCGCCCACCCGCCAGGCCATTCTGGAGGCCGCCCGCCAGCTCAACTACCAGCCCAACCTACTGGCCCAAAGCTTGAAAAACCGCGCTACTTACACCGTCGGGGTGGTTATTCCAGACATTGAGCGGCCCTTCTTCGCCGCCGCCGTCAGCGGCATTCAGCAGGTGGCGAGCGAGGCCGGCTACCGGGTCATGATTTGCCAGTCGAAAGAGTCGTACACCACGGAGGTGAGCAACGTGCAGGCCCTGATAGCCAGCCAGGTCGACGGCCTGCTCATTTGCCACTCGCGCGAAACCGAGAACTTCGACCATGTGCTGCCTGAGGCCTGCCGGGGCATCCCGGTGGTGCATTTCGACCGCGTAGACGAGGCCGTAAGCAGCTCGCGGGTGATGATTGACGACTGGAGCGGGGCCTTTGCCGTAACGGAGCACCTGATTCTGGAAGGCTGCCGGCGCATTGCCGTGCTGGCCGGGCCCGAGTCGCTGCTCATCAGCCGGCAGCGGGTGGCGGGCTACCGCAGCGCCCTGCACCAGTACCAGCTGCCTTTTGAGCCTGAATGGGTGGTGTACGGTAACTTCCAAACTGAGTCGACCCTGGCTACGCTCCACCACTGGCTGGCCTTGCCCGAACCGCCCGATGCCATTTTCGCCATTCGCTACACCGACGCTTTCACAGTCATTGCTGAACTGAAGCGCCGCCGCCTGCGCATTCCGCAAGATGTGGCCGTGGCGGGCTTCGGCGACGAGTTTCTAGCCACCATGATTGAGCCCAGCCTCACTACCGTTGACCTGCACCCGCAGCGCATCGGCCAGCAGGCAGCCCAGCTGTTTCTGGAGCAAATAGCCCAACAAGACCAGTTCCAGCCCCGTACCTGCGTCATTTCCGGCGACTTGATTATTCGCCAGTCGTCGCTCAAAAACCAGGGCGAGCTATTCCGGCTGCAGATTTGAGTGGGTTATTTGGTATTCGTACACAAGCAGATAGATTAAAAAAGAACGTCATTCTGAGCTTGCCGAAGAATCTCGCTCGCCAACTAACTTAATCGTTGAACCGAGGCGGCACTATCGATTGAATTAGTTGGCGAGCGAGATTCCTCGGCAAACTCAGAATGACGTTCTTTTTTAATCTATTTTGAACTCCTGGCTCGCTACGGCACCAGCGGGATGATGCTGCCGTCGGGGCGGCGCTTCAGCTCGGTCACTTTCACGTTGCGCAACCAGGTTTTGCCGCTCAGTTGCGTGTCGTGGTAAAAGATGTACCACTTGCCTTGAAACTCTACGATGGAGTGGTGGGTAGTCCAGCCCTGCACGGGCTGCATCACCACGCCCTGGTAGGTGAAGGGGCCGGTGGGCGAAGCACTCACTGCATACACCAATAGATGAGTGTCGCCGGTCGAGTACGAGAAATAGTACTTACCCTGGTATTTGTGCAGCCAACCACCCTCAAAAAAGCGGTGGCGGGTATCGCGGGCCAGTAGCGGCTTGCCCACCGAGTCGAGGATGACGACTTCCTTCACCGGCCCAGCAAAGTGCTTGCCATCGGCGCTGAGCCGGGCTACCCGGGCGCCGATGGCAGACTCGTCACCATCTGGCTTTTTGTCGGGGGCAGCCGGGTCGTAGGTGCCGGTTTTCCAGCGTTGCAGCTGGCCACCCCACAGGCCGCCGAAGTATAGGTACGCCTGCCCGTCGGTGTCGGTAAATACGGCCGGGTCGATGCTGTAGCTGCCCGCAATGGGCAGCGGCTCGGCCTTGAACGGCCCGCTCGGCGAGGAGCTGGTAGCTACCCCGAGGCGGAATATATCCTGCTTGTCCTTTACCGGGAAATAGAGGTAGTAGGTGCCGTTGCGGAAGGCGGCGTCGGGGGCCCACAGCTGGCGGCCAGCCCAGGGAATGTCCTTAATATCGAGGGCTACGCCGTGGTCCGTGACCTTGCCGCCCACACTGTCGAGCGACAGGATGTGGTAGTCGCGCATGGCAAAGTGGTCGCCCTTGTCGTTTTCCGCAATGCCCGCTTCAATGTCGTGCGAGGGGTAAATATAGATTTTGCCGTCGAATACGTGCGCCGACGGGTCGGCGGTGTAAATGCCCCGCAACAGAGGCTGGCTGAGGTAGTGCGGCTGGGCTGCCGAATCGACTGGGGCAGCGGTGGGCGAAGCCGTAACAGCGGCTTGCTGCGAGGAAGGGGAGCCTTGGCAGGCCGCCAGTAGCAGCGGCGCAGCTAGCAGCAGGCGGGCCGTAGTAGCAGAGTAGGACATAGCAGGATGGGAAAAGCGTGGAGGCGCAAGTTAAAAGCTGCCATTTTGCCCCAGCTATCGGCTGCGTTATGATAGATGCCAGCGGCGCGTTTTAAGTTTGGCCCAATGGTTCTGGTTGAGCAAGAGGTGAGCGCTTCCCAGGCAGCGCTGCGGCGCGAGACAATGCCTGGGAACACGTAGCCAACAAGCGGTTCGCCGCTTAGCCCGACACTCGCAGCCAGTGCAACTGAGTTGAATACCCGTGGCTACCGCACCCGGCAGGGGCAACTCTTCCGGCCGTAGTGCTACAGTTAAGTAGGCACGCATAATTAAGCGTACAAACGGCGCGACCGTTACGCCTCACCCCCCAGCCCCCTCTCCGAAAAGGAGAGGGGGAGCCAGCCGTTGGTAGCATGACCGGTGCCCCCTCTCCTTTTCGGAGAGGGGGGCAGGGGGTGAGGCGCAACGCCAGAACAATACGCTTACTTATACACGACTACTTAGCTGCCAAATACGGGTTCCACGGTGCGCTGTCGGAGCCGGCTCATGTACTTGCCCTGTCGGCTTTGCTGTTACGCCGGTCGGGGAGTAGCGCTCAGCTTTAGCTTGGCGCATCGCTGCGCAGCGGCGAATCCGGCACCGCGCCGCTTAACGCAACGGCCCCGTACGCGAGCTTCGCCGCTTTGCGGCGATGCGCCAAGCTAAAGCTGAGCGCTACTCCCCGACCGGCGTAACAACAGTTAAGTAAAAGGAAAATCCTGACCGGACAACCCCTGTTTAAGTGGGGTATCCAGCCAGGACTTTACTTTTCAACTAAGTGCTAGTGGCACCGGGCTGGTTACTCGCGCACGAAGCGGCGTATTTCTACGCCACCGCTAGCCGTGCGAGCTTGCAGCAGATACACGCCCGTAGCCAGCTCGCTCAGGTTGAGCGTCTGCTTCTGCGTCAGGGCGCTGCCGCTGATGGTACCCTCGTACACTCGCTGGCCCACGGCGTTTACCACCGTCACGGCTACGGCCTCGCGGTAGCCGCTCAGCTCCAGCGTCAGGTAGCCGTCCCGCGTGGGGTTCGGGTACACCGTTAGCTTGGTTAGGGTCGCCGCTGTGGCCGTGGCCGTCACCGTTACCGCTACAGCCGCCGAAGTAGCTGACGAGCAGCCACCCGTTCCCGTCACGACTACCGTGTAGGAGCCATTGTTCTTGCCCGAGTTCACCAGGTACGTCTGGCTCGTAGCCCCGGTAACAGCCACCCCATTGAGGTAGAACTGGTTGCCCGTAGCCGACGACGAAGTGAGCGTGATGCCCGTGACTGGCGTGCCCGACACCGCTAGCGTGGGCGTAGCCGGTATTGGATTCACTGTGAACGTCGTCGTGCTGGTGACGGCCGCGCAGCCCCCACTGGCCGCCACCGTATTGGTGATGGTGTAGGTGCCCGCCGTGGAGCCGGCCAGGCTGATAACGCCCGTCATCGCATTCAGGCTCAAGCCAGTAGTCGAGGAGAAGGCACCCGCCGTAGCGCCGGTAACCAGGATGGGGGCAAACGTGCCCGTGCCGCCCGCACAGGCCGCACCCGTGCCGGGCGTAGCATACGAGAAACCGGCCGTGGGGGCAGCGTTGATAATCACGCTTTGCGTAGCGCTGCTGCCGCAAGCACCGGCCACCGTGTACGTCACGGTGTAGGTGCCCGGCGTGGAACTGCTCAGGGTAATTACGCCCGTCGTGGCATTGATGGTCAGGCCCGTAGTCGAGCTGAACGTGCCGCCCGCCGTGCCCGTCACCGTCGGCGTGGGGTTAGCCGTGCCACTTACGCAGAAGGGCGAGCCGCTGTAGCTGAACGTGGCCGTCGTCTGCGGGGTAAGCGTGAACGTGGCCGTGCTCGTCACTGCCGCGCAGCCACCGCTGGCGGCCACCGTGTTGGTCACGGTGTAGGTGCTGGCCACGGCCGTGGCCCCCACCGTTACTGCGCCCGTGGTGGCATTGATGCTCAGGCCCGTGGCGGTGGGTAGCGTAAACGTGCCCGCCGTAGCCCCACTGGCCAGCGTTGGAGTCAGGCTCGTGGCTGTGCCCGCACACGCCGTGGTGGCCGGGTACGAGAAGCCCGCCGTGCCAGGCGCCACGATGACGACTGTGGTGCCGCCCGTCACGGCTGCGCAGCCGCCGCTGGCGGCCACCGTGTTGGTGATGAAGTACGTGCCCGGCGTCGAGGTCGAAGGCGTGATGGTGCCGTTGGCCGCAATGGTCAGGCCCGTGGCTGGGTTGGCCGTGATGGTGCCCAGCGTCGAACCCGTGCCGATACCCAGCGCTACCGTGCCCGTGGTGGTCGTGCAGTAGCTCGTAGCGCCATAGCCAATGTTCGCCGTGGGCGGGGCCGTAATCGCCACACTCTGGGTGCTGCTGCCTCCGCAGGCCCCGCTCACCGTATAAGTCACGGTGTAGGTGCCAGCCGCGCTGCTACTGAGCGTAATCGCGCCCGTGCTGGCGTTGATGGTCAGGCCCGTGGTAGAGCTGAAGGTACCGCCCGCCGTGCCCGTGATGGTGGGCGTGGGGTTGGTGCCCGTTGTGCAGAAGGGTGAGCCGCTGTAGCTGAAGGCCGTTGAAGAGGTGCTTGACAACGTGAAGCTGGCCGTGCTCGTCACGGCGGCGCAGCCATTGGCGGCAGCCACTGTGTTCGTCACCGTGTATATACCGGCTGCTGCCGTAGCGGCTACCGTCACGGCACCCGTCGTGGCATTGATGGTCAGGCCCGTGGCGGTGGGTAGCGTGAACGTGCCTGCCGTAGCGCCCGTGGCCGGTGTGGCCGTAAGCGTGGTGCTACTGCCGACACAGACGGTGCCAGACGGATACGAGAAGCCCGCCGTGGGGGCGGCGTTAATGGTCACGCTGGCCGTACTCGTTACGGAGGCGCAGCCGTTGGCAGCGGCTACCGTGTTGGTCACAGTGTAGGCGCCCGGCGTAGACGTGCTGAGTGTAATTGTGCCCGTCATCGCGTTGATAGTCAGGCCCGTGGTGGAGCTGAACGTGCCCATCGTGGCTCCTGCCGTCAGCGTCACTGTCGGGTTGTTGGTGCCGCTCGCGCAGTACGGCCCAGCAGCATACGAGAAGCCGGCCGTAGGTGCGGCGTTGATAGTCACGCTCTGAGTCGAGCTGCTGCCGCAGGTACCGGCCACCGTGTAGGTCACCGTGTAGGCGCCCGGCGTGCTGCTGCTCAAGGTGATAACACCCGTCGTGGCATTAACGGTCAGGCCCGTGGTCGAAGTGAACGTGCCACCCGCCGTGCCCGATATGCTGGGCGTGGGGTTGGTGCCGCTCACGCAGAAGGGCGAGCCAGTGTAGCTGAAACCCGCCGTGGTCTGGGGCGTAATCGTGAAGCTGGCCGTATTCGTCACGGCGGCGCAGCCGCCGTTGGCGGCTACCGTATTGGTCACAGTGTAGATGCCAGCGGCAGCCGTGGCGCTGATAGTTACTACGCCCGTCGTAGCGTTCACCGCGAGGCCCGTGGCAGCGGGCAGCGTGAAGGTGCCCGACGTTGTGCCAGTAGCCAGCGTGGGGGTCTTGGTGGCCGCCGCGCCGGCGCAGGTAGTGGCCGTAGCATACGAGAAGCCCGCCGTGCTGGGGTTAGAAATCGTTACGCTTTGCGTGCTGCTGCTGCCGCAAGCACCACTTACCGTGTAGGTCACCGTGTAGGTGCCGGCCGTGCTGCCGCTCAGGTTGATAACACCCGTGCTGGCGTTGATGCTCAGGGCCGTAGGGGCGCTAAAGGTGCCGCCCGCCGTGCCCGTGATGGTGGGCGTGGGGTTGCTGGCCGACTGGCAGAAGGGCGAGCCGCTGTAGCTGAAGCCCGCCGTAGTCTGGGGCGTAACGGTAATGGTAGCCGTGGCCGACGTACTTGCGCACGGCCCACTGGCCGCGACAGTCTTCGTCACGGTGTAGGTGCCGGCTGCCGAACTGCTCAGCGTCACTACCCCCGTAGCGGCATTGACACTCAGGCCGGCCGGACTGGCCGTGAACGTGCCCGCCGTAGCCCCTGAAGGCAGCGTGGGAGCCACGCTAGCGCTGCTGGAAGTGCAATAGGTGCCGGCCGGGTAGCTGAACGTGGCTACCGGCGCCGGGCTGATGCTTAGTGCCAGCGTAGCCGTAGCCGCCGCGCAGGCGGCCGTCGTAGCCATGAGGGTAATCGTCACCGAGCCGGCCGTGATGTCGGCCTGCGAAGGGGTGTAGGTGGCGGTGAGCGTGGTGGCATTAGGCGAGAAAGTGCCCGTGCCATTGGTAGTGTAGGTGCCCGTGGTGGCCCCGCCGCCGATGGTGCCCGCCAACTGGTAGCCGGTAGTGCCGCAGGTGCTGGCCATATTGGCCGGGAAGCTGGCCGTGCCCGGCTGCACCACGTTCACCTGAATGGCCGTGCGGGTAGTACCTACGCACTCCGCATTCAGCGTCCAGTCGTAGAAGAAATAATAGTAACCTGCCGTCCCGAACGTATTACCCGTGATAGTTACTGAGCCGTTGGTCGAGGTGTAGGTAGCTGCCGCACCGGCGGTGTTGCGGTAAAGGGTGGCCGTTGAGGTCGACGAGTTTACCAGCTGAAAGCCCGTACCCACTGCCAGCGGGAAGTTCAGCGGCACGAACGTCTTCACGTTCAGGTCGGTTGCCGTAAACGTGGCCGTGTAAGTTTGCAGCACCGTGCCGGCGCTGTTGAGCAGCTGAATAACGCTGGTGCCAACCGCCGTTGGATACGCGTATACGCCCGTTAGCGTGCCGGCCGTAGTCACGTTGAATACTTCAGCATAAGTGGAAGCCAGGCCCCCGCCCGCGCCAAACGTGTTGTCGACGGGGCCTACCCGCTCGGCTCCGCCCGTAAAGGCTTCGGCGTAGTAGGTAGTGTTGGCCGTGAGGGCTGGGGTGGTGTAGGAAGTACCCGTAGCCAGGGCCGTGCCGCCCGTGGCCGCGCTGAAGAAGCGCACCGAGCTGCCCGTGGCCGGCGTGGCCGTGAGCGTGGCCGTATTGCCCGTGCAAACCGCCACCGGCGAGTTGGTACTGGCCACCTGCGGGTTGTTTACGGTCACGGTGCTCACGTTCGAGGTCGCCGTGTTGGTGTTGCAGCGCACCTGGGCGCGGTAGTAGGTCGTGGTGGTCAGCGTGGGGGTGGTGTAGGTAGCGCTGGTAGCCCCCGCCACGTCGGTAAACGTCACGTTGTCGGGGCTGCTCTGGTACTGGATGCTGCCGCTGGCTGCGCCCGTCAGGGTCAAGGTGGCCGTGCCGCTGAGGCAAATCGCGCTGCTAGCCGGCGTGAGCGTACCGGCTACCGGGGCCACCACCGTGCGGGTGGGAGCCGGCGTCAGCACATCGTTGCTGGTGTTCTGGTCGCCGGTTACGGTGGCCGTGATGGCAAACGAGTAGGTGCCCACCGTAGTCATATTCAGCGTAGTGGGCAGCGTCACGGTCTGGGTAGCGCCCACGGCCAGCGTGCCCGTGGTCAGGGTGGTGGTCAGGGTTTGGGTGGTGCCGCCGGGCAGCGTTACCACTACCGTGATGGTGGCGGGGTTGCTGGCAAAGTTGAGCGCCGTGATTCCTGTGTTGCGCACGCTCACGCTCACTGGCTCGGTTGTGCTGTAGCAGGTGCTGCTGGTAGCCGGGGCCACCAGGGCGGCGGCGGCCAGGTCAACCGTAACCAGGGTGAATTCAATGGCTCCGATATCGGGCGTCGTGCTATGGGTGGCCCCGGTGTAGTCCGTCGTGACCCCGGCAAGGGGCGTACCCACGTTGTTGAGGGCGATGTTGCCGGGGGTCAGGTTGTAGGGTACGGTCGTGGTTTGAGTAAACTGCGGGTCCACGCTCACCGAGTTGGCCTCCTGGCCGGTAGCAGCCTGCCAGAGCGCCAGCGTGGCGTAGTCGCCGGTGGGCGAGCCATTGTTGGTCAAGTGGCCGATTACCGCCAGCCCGGTGGCCCCCGTCGTCACGTACAAGTCGTTGTAGTTGAGGGTGCTGCCGGCGTAGGTGGCGGCGTAGTTGTAGTTGGCATATATCGGAGTGGCCGTGGTGCCGCCCGTGCCGCCGATGATGCTGAAGATGTTGTTGCGCACGTCGATGTTGGTCGACGGGGTGGTTATGCTGGGGTTGCCGTTGGCAAAGGCCGCCGAGCCGCCCGTGCCGCCGGCCGCGCTCAGCTGCCCGCTCAGGTACACCGTGTTGTAGTAAAACTGGTCGCCGTAGCCGCCGTTGGCGCTGATACCGATGGTGTTCCAGGTGCCGCTGGCCGCTGTGGAGTTGAGGGCGTACACTAGGTTGTCGTCGATGCGGTGAGCGCTGGCGTTGGTGGCTGTGTTGAAGGTGTTGGTGTTGATTTCGATGCCCCACACCTTGGTGGTGCCCGTGCCGGTGTAGCTGAAGTTATGCACCGAGTTGCGGCTCACGACCGCGCCCTTGCAGTCGGCCAGGAAAATGCCGTAAAGGTTGGAGGTAGTGGTACCGTTGGTCACGCTCTGAATCTCGTTGCCCGTTATGGTCGGGCTTTGCTGGTACACCATGCGCAGGCCTTCCTGCCCGAAGCCGGTGCCGGTAGCCGGCTGACCAAGCTGGTTGCCCGTAATGGTGTTGCCCTGGTCGAGGCTGGTGGCCGACACTCCATACACGAACACGCCGTAGAAGCCTTTGGTGATGAGGTTGTTGCTGAGCGTATTGTTGGAGTTGGCAATGGGGGTGCTGGTGGTGGGCGCGGTTACGCCCACGCCGCCGCCCCCCAGGAACACTACAAACTGCGGAGTGCCCGTGCTGGAGGTGCCCGTGAGGTTGGTGTTCTTCACCGTGTTAAACGTCGCCCCGTCGGTGGTCGAGGCGGCCGCCAGCCACAGCACTGCGTTGCCGCTGCCGGTCGCGCTGGTATTGGTGATGGTCAGGTTCTGGCTGGTAGTGCCCGCATTCGAGCCGTCGATGGTGACGTAGTCGGCCCCGTTGAGCTTGAGCACCGCACCGGTAGCCACGCTACCCGCAATGGTGGTCGTCACGCCCGTGCCGGGCCGGATGGTCAACGTGTTGGTCGCGCTGGCATCGGGGTTGCTGGTTAGCGTAATCGGGAAGGTTTCGGCCGTGCTGTAGCTGGCATCGAGCAGCACGAAGCTAACGGCGCTGCCCAGGCCACTGCTGTTGTAGGCGGCCACGGCCGCCGTCAGGGTCGCAAATTCCTTGGCCGGCGTCGGCGACGAGCCCACGGTGGCCGTTACGTAGTACGTGCCGTTCAGTACCGGCAACACCTGGTACGAGTTGGGCGTGGTGGGGGCAGTGCTGCCAGGGGGGTTGGTGCCCGAGCCGCCGCTGGGGCTGGTGCTCACGTAGCTACCGGCGCTGGCATCCTGCGCCGCCACGTAGTACTGAATGGTGGTACCCGCTGCCGGGGTGCCCCCGATGTTGGCGTAGTTGATAGTGAAGGTGTAGCTGCTGCCCGAAACCGTCGTCGCCACTGCGCTGAAATAGGTGCCGCTGGTGCCGCTGCGGTAGTAGATGCGCGGGACCCCGGTGCCCGTGGCCAGGCCGCTGGCGTCAGTAATAGTCACCACCAGGGTGCGACTGGTAGTGGTGCTTGTGTTGCCCAGCGGGGTGTAGGTGATGACGGGCGGCGTCTGGTCGCTCGGCAGGAAAGTGCCCTCGTCGGCCCCGATGTCGGGCGTACTCGTATTGCGGGTATCGCCGTCGTAGTCGGTGGTGATGCCGCTCACGGGCGTGCCGCCGCTCTCTACCTGGGTAGCCGTGGCGGTGCTGATGTGCAGGAAGGTAGTCGCCGTGCCGGTCGTGCTGACGAAGGGTGGGTTTTCCGTGACCGAATTCTGGTCGCGGGTAGCCATAAACGTCTTGTAAGCAGCCAGCGTCTGCTGGGCGTTGGTGGCCGTGATGGTGCCCTCCACATACAGCAGGTTCGTGGCCGAGGGCGTGCCAGCGTAGAAGAGGTTGGTGTTGGAGGTGGTGGCGTAGTTGGCCGGGGCCGTGCCCGCCGTGCCGCTCACCCGGCTGAAGGCCGACGTGTAGCCGCCCGTGCCGGCCGACGTGCTCGTGTTCACCACAATGTTGTTGCGGGCATCGAGCGTGGTAGTGGTCGTGCCCAGGTAAAGGCCGGTCGAGCCAGACGTAGCCCCGCTGCTGGTATTATTGAGGTAAATGGTATTGTAGTAGAGGTTGGCGGCCGCGCCGGAGCTTAGGTACACCCCCACTGCCCCTTGCAGGCTGGTCGAGGCCGAGGCCGTGATGCCGCCAATTAGGTTGTTGGTGAGGGTATAAGTGCCGGTGTTTGCCCCGTACACCCCATAGGCCACGCCGGTAGCACCGCTGCTGCTGATGCCGTACACCTTATTGGCCGACACGTTTACGGCCGTACCAGGCGTGCCGCCAATGTACAGACCAACCACCGAGCTGCTGGCCCCCGACGACGACACGTTGCCCACCGTGTTGCCGCTCACGTTGCCGCCGTAGAAATTAGCGCCCGTGTAGATGCCGTAGACGACCCCCGTGCCGCTCACCCCGGTTACCGTGTTGCCCGAGATAGCCGAGCTGCTGGCTCCAGCTACGATGTAGAGCGGGGCCGTACCGCCCGAGCCACCCACGATATTGGTCATCGTGTTGCCCGTGATGGTTTGCAGCTGGGCGGCAGTGGTGCTCACGTAGAAGCCGTAGAAAACACTGGTGCCGGCCAGGGTGATGTTCGAGAAGTTGTTGCCGCTGAATGTGTGCGCACCCGTGGCCGCCGACCCGTTAAAGTAGCCGTACACCGAGCCGCTCGCGCCGGTCCGGTTCATCGTCCACTGGTTGTTCTGGAAGTTGATGGCCCCGGTGCTGTTGCTGGTGTTGTAAAAAAACCCCACCGTACCAGTGCTGGCCACGGTATTGGCCGCGTTCAGGCAGGTGTTGTTGTTCACGTTCGCCGTCGCCGCCAGGGCCCCCGAGTTGTAAACCACGTAGTACCCGTTGGTAGCACCGGTGGTAGGTGCCGAGTAGGTGGCGGTGTTGTTGCTAAACGAAACGGTAGCGGAGGCCGTGGTGAAGGCCCCACTGTTGAAGCAGTTGTAGAGCGTGCCCGTGCTCCCGTTGCCAGTCATGCTGATGGTGTTGTAGTCCACCGTTAAGGCCCCCGTGCCACTCGTGCTGTTGTAAATGGCTGCTACCTGGCTGCTGTTGGCGGCCTGCACCAGCGTCACCGTATTGCGGCTCAGGGTGGTAGTAACGTTGATGCCTCCGTGGGAATAAATGCCATATAAGGTATTGACCGAGGCCACGCCGCCACTGCCCGCGTTGTTGACCGTGTTGTAGGTGGCTATCATGTTGTTCTCGTACTGCATCCGGATGCCATAGGCCTGAATGGCCGCGCCGCCATAGTTCTGGATGGTGTTGCCCAAAGCGGCCGTAGTGCCGCCCACGGTGTTGTTCTGGTCGTAGTTCGTGTAGGGCGCAACATCGGCCAGCCCTTGCAGGTAAATGCCGCCGTTCACGTTCTGGATGGTATTGCCCGCAAACGTGTTGCCCGAGCTTTGCCCGGTGGCGGTGGCGCTGGTGGCGCTCAGGGCCGTGAAGGGCACTGCTACCGTGCCTGCCGTGCTGAAAATGCCGTAGGGCGTGTTGTTGGTGGTGCTGGTGTAGGCCCGTTGCAGCGTAATGGTGCCGTTGCGGATGCTGTTATTATTGGTGCCATCCAGGGTAGCCCCAGCGCCGTTGCGCCCCAGCAGGTAGCCAAATTCCATAGCCGTGGTCGCCGTGGCGTTACTGGTCGGGTCGGTCAGGTCGATGCCGTTGAAAGTCACATAGTCCGCACCCGACAGCGAGATGATGGCATCGGCCGTGGTGCTCGTACCCACGCCCGCCGTGATAACCGGGTTGGCCCCAGTGCCCGACTTCTGGAACACAATCGGGTTAGCTGCCGTGCCCGTAGTCGTAGTGATAGCCCCCGCCGTGGGCGAGGCAAACGTTTCGGTGTAGCCCGCTGGCACGTTGAACGTGACGCCGCCCGCCCCCGCGCCCTGCGCGTTGAGGGCCGTAATGGCCGCCGCCACCGTGGGGTAGTCGGTGCCAATGGTTTTGGGGCCACTAAGCTGGGCCTGGGCGCTAACGGTAGTCAGCAGCACTACTACCACGCCTAGTAGCCACCGACTCAGCCGGTTGCTAGTGGTGGTGGTGAGAGGTAAGGGTTTCCTCATAGGGTGAGAAGAGGTTGGGAGTGGCCGGTACGGGGCGAGTTGCGGCGGTGCCCCTAACTCGGCCGCCAGCGGGCGGGCGAAGCACAAGCAGGTAAAGAGGTTCTTCATTCAGAAGGGTGGGAAAGGTGGTTAAAGTAGGTAAGTAGGGGTTGCCCTGCACGGGTGACACACTGGCGGGTTATTAAGCCTGCCCAGTAGCAAGTACACCGGCGCGGTCGGGTTGATTGGGCAGTAGGGTGAGTTGCGGTAGCCAGTTACAGCATGGCCAGAGCCAGCAGAAACAGCGTGCAAAAAGCTTCGGGTAAAGACCTTTTTTATGGCTCGAAATCCAGGTACTTATTGAAAAACGGTAGCACCTGCTGGTACATCCGCCCGGTGGGGCCCATGATGCGGCTGCCGTGGGTGCCCTCGTACTCCTGGGCCGTGTGCCGGATGCCAAAGCTACTGAGCCACAGGCTAAACGTACGGCAGGTGGGCGGAATATGGCGCACCTCGTCCTGCGCGCCCCAGTCGAAGGCCAGCGCTCGCAGCTGCCGTAGCGCGGCCATGTGGGTGGGCAGCAGGTAAGTAGGCGTGAGGGCCACCCAGCGGGCCAGCGCGGCATCGCGCCGGGCCAGGCTGTCGGCCCCCAGCGAGCCGGGCAGGTCGGCCCCGAACGGCGGGGCCTTGGGGTTGGGCGAAAAGGCACGCGACACCGCTACCGTTGAGAGCACAGCGTGTGGGCCCAGCCCATCGGTGGCGCTGGTAGCCCGCAGGGCCTGGGGCAGCCCTGCGCCGGGCAGGTAGCTGGGGTGCGGCCCCACCAGCGCCGGGCTCAGGGCGTAGGCCGCTGCCCAGGTGCCGGGGTACCACAAGGCCAGCCGCAGGGTGCCCCCGCCGCCCATCGAGTGGCCCGCCAGCCCCCGGCTGCCGGGCCGGGCCAGGGTTCGAAAGTTCTTGTCTACAAACTGCACCAGCTCCTGCGCCGTGAAATCAGCCCATGGCCCGTTGGTAGCCGAATTGGTGTACCAGCTGCCGCCGAAACGGGTTTGCTCGTCGGGCACCACCATAATAAAGGGCCGGATTTGCTTGGCGGCGATGGCTTCGTCGAGCAGCGCCTTCAGGCCGTCCTTGTTGAAAATCAGGCTGTCGTTCCAGGTGAAGCCGTGCAGGTAGTACACCACCGGGTAGCGGTGCGGGGCGCTGGCCTCGTAGCCGGCAGGCAGGTACACGCTCACGCGGCGGCGCGGGTTTTCGCCGCCGGGGTTGCCTTTCAATAACTTCGAGTCGAGGTAGGTTACTACCACGCGCCCGGCCGGCGGCGTCTGGGCCGGCAGGCGCAGGCCGGTGAGCAAGGCCAGTAGAAGCAAGAAATATCTCATGGCTGTTTAGGAGCGTCGGTTTTCGATGCCAGTTCGGCCTTGAGCGCCGCGATGACCTCAGGATTGGGCAGGCAGTTTTTAAATTGAATGTCGGCCAGAATCTGGGGCAGCTCGGCGGCGCTTTTCACATCGACCAGGTAGGGCGGCTTGATGCGCAGCAGCGCGGCAATGGGCTTATCGTTGAAGCGCTTATAAGTCCACTGGCACCAGCCGATGCCCGCCTCGTTGAGGTTGTGGGCAGCTTCGCCCATCCAGGCGGCGCTGTTTTCGCCGGTTTCGCCCACCCACACCGGCACGTTTTGCGCCTGCCGGAAGCGCAGCAGGTTGCCAATGGTGCCGAGTTGGTTGGCATCGGGGTTGCTGGCGTCGGGGGCGTTGCTGAGCGGGTACTTGGGCAGAATGCTGTAGCGGTGGGCGTTGTACACCAGGTTTTCGGGGTGCGTGAAGCTTCTCTTCTCCAGACCGTTGTAGTTGTTGCCGTAGCCGTTGCCTTCCAGCAGCAGCAGGTGCTGGTCGCCCTGCGCCCGCACCGTATTGATGAGCCGCTCCAGCGCTTTTTGGATGGCTGGGTTGCCGCCGGGCACACCGTTGGGCTCGTTCAGCAGGTCGTATAGCGCAATGCGGCCATCGTCCTTATAACGCCGCGCCAGGGTGGCCCACAGGCCGTTGGTGATGTCCTGGTACACCGGCTCCTGCCAGAAATCGTTGGCTTGCAGGATATCGGCAATGTTCGAGTCGGTTCCCTGGGCACCAGGGGCGGCGTGCAGGTCGAGCACCACGTACAGCTTATTGGCCGCGCACCAGGCCAGCATCTTGTCAATCAGCCGGATGGCTTCCAGCTTGCCCGGCTCCCGGAATAGCTCGCCGGCCTGCTGCCAGCGCTTGAGCGCCGCCACGTAGTCGGCATACGGCACCGTGCCGCGAATGACACCGTTGCGCACAGCCCGCTGGGCAGAGGTCAGAAACAGGTCGTAGTGCAGCGGCAGCCGGATACAGTTGAAGCCCTGCTGCGCGATGAAGTCGATATCAGCCTTGGTGATGAAGTTGTCGCGCCACTGCTGGTAGAATGCTTCCACCGCTGCGTCGCTCATGCCCACCTGGTAGAGTACCTTTTTCATGGAGCCCTGCGTGCCCCCCTGACCGGGCTTCATCATGTAGCCTTCTTGCAAGAGCCAGCCCCCCAGGTTCATGCCGCGCAGCAACACCTCGTGGTGCTGGGCATCCACGATTTTCGGCCCCTCGGCGCGCAGCAAAGGCGTTTGGGCCAGGGCCGTGGTGGCAGCGAAGCAAAAAAGCAGCAGAGTTTTCAGGCGCATGGGTAGGAAGGTTGGGTTTTCAGGAGGCACGCACCCAGCGGACTGACCGCCCAGCGCTTACTTGCGCCGCAGCGCCTGCGCTACCGCTTGCTGCAGCAGCGGCTCCATTAGGCGGTAGCCGGCCAGCGTGGGATGCACACCATCGGCGGCCAGCGCGGCGGGCAGGCCCTGGCGGGCATCGGCCATGGCGGTATGGTAGTCGAGGTACACCAGGTGGTGCTGGTTGGCGTAGGCTTTGATTTGGCTATTAAGGGCCACCACCTTAGCCGCTGGCTGCATACCCGGCCGCCACGGAAAGTCGTAGGCCGGCAGCACCGAGCACAGCACCACCCGGATACCGTGCGCCTGGGCTAGCTCGGCCATCGCCATAATGTTGTGCAAAGTGCCTTCCGGACTATAGGCCCCGTGGTTTTCGGCAATGTCGTTGATGCCGCTCAGGATAACGGCCACGCTCGGGCGCAGCGCGATAACGTCGGGCCAGCAGCGCAGCAGCATCTGGCCCGATACCTGCCCGCTGATGCCCCGGCCAACGTATTCGTAGGTCTTGCCCTTGAAAAAAGCCGAGTCGGCCTTCGGCCAGAAGTCAGTAATAGAATTGCCCATGAGCACCACCCGGGGCCGGGCTGGCGCAGGAGCGGGCAGCTGCTGGTTGGCCGCCGCGTAGCGAGCGAGGTCGGGCCAGTCTTCGCGCGTTTGCTGGGCGTGGCTGAAAGCGGGGATGGCCAGAAGGGCGAGGAAGGTTAGTAGGCGTTTCATGGTTGGGGGTATAGTCGCCCTCCCCGGCTCACCTCACCCCCTAGCCCCCTCTCCAAAAAAGAGGGGGAACTAGCTCTAGTACTAGAAGCTAGTTTTTTAGAGCTAGTTCCCCTCTTTTTTGGAGAGGGGGCTAGGGGGTGAGGTGTCGTTGCAGGGCGAATAAGCTACTCCGCGTCCCGCACCAGACGCAAATGCACCGCCTCGTCATTCACCCGCAGCAGCACCGAGTACACCCCAGCCGGCAGCGCACCCACGTTAAGGGTGCCGTTGTGCACCGCAGTGTTCAGCACTACGCGGCCCAGAGCGTCGTAGAGCATTACGGCCGTGCCTTCCAGGCTAATGGGGGCCAGCAGGCGCACCTGGCTGGTGGCGGGGTTGGGGTAAAGGCTGATTTGGGCAGCCAGGGCGCTGGCGCTGGCGGCCAGGGCTACCGGGCCAGCCAGCTTGCTTACCGTATTCGTGCTCTGGGCCAGGTTAGCCAGCGAGTCGGTGGCCGCGATGCGGCGACCGTCCAGGGGGGCGTAGATTTCCAGGCTCGACTTGAGCAGCGAGTCGGCGGCCATGGTGCGTACCTCGTCGGCGTTCATGCCGGAGCGGTAAAACAGCCAGTCGCGCAATTGCACTTTGGTAGGAGCGGCCGCGCCGCCCAGGTCGAAGCGGGTGGGGCGCAGGCGCTCGGCCACCGAGCCCTCGGCCACGCTGTCCACGTAGAGGAAGGTATAGCCACGGGCGTAGTAGTGGCTGAGTACCAGCTTGTGCCACTTGTTGTTGTTCACCGTTACCGAGCCGTTGATTACCCGGCCTTTGGCCGAGGTATACACCAGCTTGCCAGCGGCATTGATGACGATGGTGCCAGCCGCAATGCCGGCGCTGTCGCGAATTTCCACCAGTTGGCCTTTGGTGCTGGTTTTGAAGCGAACGGCCTGCGTAAAGGGATGCACCACATCCTCGGGTACGAAGCGCACGATGGTCGTAGCGGCCCCGATGGTTTTAGTGAGCGTGATGCCATTAGTGGCGGCCCGGCGCGTTACTAGGAACTTGCCAGCGTTGAGGGCGTCGAAGAGCGAGGGCACAATGGTGTGCGCCAGCTCGGCGTGGCCTAGGTCGTTGGGGTGCAGGGCATCGAACCAGTAGTTGGGGGCCCAGCGGCCCTGGCCACTGAGGTCGTCCACGGCCCCGAGCATGTTCACGCTCGGCACGTTCCAGCCGTGCATAAGTAGGTTCATCTGTTTTACGAAGGCGTACTCGGTGGTCGTGTAGTCGTTGCGGGTGTAGTTGTTGGTCACCAGCGGCATCATGCCATCAGCCCGCGCCTTGTTGATGAGGGTAAGCATGTTGGTGCGATACTGGTTGAAGATAGTCTGGCCGCCAGTCAGAATACCCTCGTTGCCCAGGCCCAGCGCAAACACCACGTACTTGGCGTGCTGGGGCAGCAGGTCGGCGTTGTAGCGGTTGAGCACGTCCACGGTGGAGTTGCCGGGCACCGAGATGTTGACCGTCACCCAGGGCTGGCCGGTGCCGGCCGTAGCGCGGGCCGCCAGCAGGTCGGAGTAGATGGCCGAGTAGCCGTGGGCGTTGGTAGCCCCCGTGCCGTAAGACACCGACGAGCCCATGTACGCCAGTTTCAGCGGGTTCTGCGGAATTGGCACGGTGTAGGGCTCCAGTAGCAGGTCGTCGAAGTAGACGCTGCCAGTAGTCCCCGCTTGGTTGCGCCACACGGCCGCACCTTTCACGTAGGCCGTGCCGGTGGGGATGGTGGCCGTGGCAAAAAGCTGCGTCCAGGTGCCGGTAGTGGAGGTAGCCCGCAGCGAATCGGAGCGGTACTGGCCTAGCAGCGCGTTGCTGCTGTTGTAGTAGAGCAGTTCCAGGCGCACGGACTGGCTGCCTTGCAGGCCGCCAGTAGCGGGGTTATAAAACCAGCCGCTCAGCTTTTGGGCCGTGGTGCCGATGGTGCTGGCGTAAGTAATCTGCTGCTCCAGGCTCAGGCTGCCGCCACTCAGCTGCGCGGCGTAGGTGCCCGCGTGCTTGGTGGTGGTGCTGATGGTGGTAGTGGCACCGGTGCCCCGCGCCACGGTGGTCCAGAAGTTGAAGTTGCCCAGCTCGAAGCCAGGGTTCTGGAAAAACGTGCTACCAGTGCTCGTAGTGCGGGCCGGCAGAATGTCAACCCGCATCAGATTAATATAAGCATACGAGCCGGTTACCTTGCTCAGCTCCAGCTGAATCACGCCGTTGTTATCGGACATGAGCGTGTCCGAGTTGGTGATGGTGTTGTTGTTGCCGGGGTAGGCATTGGCCCCCACGTTGGTGCCCGTGGTAGTCTGGGTAACGGTGCTGACGGTAGCGCCAGTGAATTTGTACTGCGACACCCGCGTTTCGGCTGTGGTCTGGCGGCTGCCGAATACGTGAAACACGTAGCGCTTGGTGCGGTCGAAGCCGTTCATGGTGAGGGTGCCGACGGCCGTAGTGCCCGTGCCCTGCACGAAAAAGTAGTCCTGCGTGGCCGTGGCAATGGCGTACTCGCCCAGCAGCGCGGCGCTGGGGCTCAGCAGCCCACCCGTGGCAATGCCGTTGGTGAGAAAGTTGGCTCCCACCTTGAGCTTAATGCCGGTAGCCACGTTGGTTTTATCCACCAGCCGGAAGGTATCAGCCACGCCCGTGTTGTTGAGCACGTTGTTCCAGTAGTTGCCGTTGGCGTCCGGGCTGGGCGTGATGTTGCCGTTGGTCACATCGTTCACGCCGAAGTCGATGAGGGCGGCGCGCACGGTCTGGGCCTGCGCCGCCGGTAGCGACAGGCAACTGGCCAGGGCCAGGAGTAGGAGTTGTTTCATAAAAGAGTGGGAAATAGGTAAATAAGTCAGAAAGTGCGTCACCGGCTCCGTTAGTGGGCAGTTGCGCGTCGAAGCCCGGCGAGCCAGCCCGGTCGGCGGCTGCTAGTGCAGGGGCCGCGCCGCCAGAACCTGGCCGGCAATAGCCGCCACCAACTGCCGGGCAGCCTCCTGGCCAATATCATAGGCCGGCGGTGCCCCGGCAGGCGGTAAAGGCAGGGTAGCCGCGCCAGGCCCCACACCGGCTGGGCCAAAACATACCAGGGGCAGGTGGCTGGTCAGCAGCCCGGCCGCCGGGCCGTCTATCGGCGTCAGCAACACCCCATCGGCCAGGCCGCCAGCCAAGTGGCGCAACACGTTGGCCTGGCGGCTGGCGCAATGGTGGGTGAGGTAGAGCAGTACATGGTAGCCTTGCTGGTCGGCTGCTTCTTCCACGCCCCTCACCGCCAGCAGCGTGAAGCCGTCGCTCACCTCCGGCACCACCACCGCCAGGGTGCGGCTGGCGCGGG
Organism: Janthinobacterium lividum; assembly: GCA_050954465.1. Lineage (GTDB taxonomy): Bacteria > Bacteroidota > Bacteroidia > Cytophagales > Hymenobacteraceae > Hymenobacter. The sequence goes on along the minus strand of JBPBPU010000157.1, from coordinate 21,405 downwards.
TGCGCAGGCTGCGGGCGTGCGGGTTGGGCTGATAGCGCAGCTCGGCCGCCACCTGCTTCACGCGTTGCTTGGTCTGCACATTAATGCTGGCGTCGTCGCGCAGTGCCCGCGACACCGTAGAGGCGGAGAGGCCCAGCTGGTAGGCTACTTGTTTGAGCGTGACGGGGTTCATAGCTGAGAGGAAGGACTGTTCTGGGGTGCTCCTCACCCCCTATATCAGTTTCTGCTGGGGTCGCCCTCCGCGTGCGCCTCACCCCCTAGCCCCCTCTCCGAAAAGGAGAGGGGAACTAGTCTGTAATTCTAGTTTCTAGCTTTTAGAACTAGTCCCCCCTCTCCTTTTCGGAGAGGGGGCTAGGGGGTGAGGCGCACGCGGAGGGCGACGACGCCAAAACTTAACGGTTTGGAGTTAGGGGTGAGGCGTACGTTGCACTACTTCACTACCATCGTCATAATAGAGTGCGGCAGGCTGGTAGTGGTGGCTGACTGGCCCTGCACCCAGAGTTGGAAGTCCTGCTTTTTTTCGCTCGTATTCAGCACCACGGTTACCACCTTGCCATCGGGGTTGCGGAAGGCGGTGGCTTGCAGCCAGTCGCGGTTGCTGGTGCTGGCAATGCGCTGGGCACCGGGTCGGATGAACTTCGAAAAGTGCCCGATGTAGTAGTACATATTGGTGTAAATGAGCTTACCCGTGCGGGTGTCGGCAATGACGGGCGCGTAGCAGAAGTTGCCGACGTGGTTGGGGCCGCCGGTTTCGTCCAGCAGGATGTTCCAGTCAGTCCAGCCCACGGTGCCGGCGTTGAAGTCGTTGAGCATGGAGGTGCCATACTTCTCGCCCAGCTTCCAGTCGTTTACTTTTTCGAGGTCGAATTTCTCGATGCACGCCTCGGTGAGCATCAGGTTGGTAGCGGGGTAGGTTTCATGCACGCGCCGCTCGTTGTCGAAGAGCATGCCGCTGCCGGTCCAGGTTTCGTACCAATGGTAACCGATGCCCCAGAGGTATTTGGCTGCTTCGGGGTCGTCGAGCACGGCGCTGGCGCGCTGGTACACCAGGTCGCGGTTGTGGTCCCAGGCCATGAGCTTTTTATCGCCCAGGCCGCTTTTGTGCAGCGTCGGCCCCAGGTAGCCCTTGATAAAGTCGCGCTCCTCCTCGGCCGTGAACACGCACGACTCCCACTTCTGGGTGGCCATTTCCTCGTTCTGCACCGTGAGGCCCCAGATGGGGACACCCTGCTTTTCGTAGGCGTTGATGAACTTTACGTAGTGGTCGGCCCAGCTCTGGCGAAACTCCGGCAGCAGGTGGCCGCCGTGCAGCAGGTCGTGGTTAGTTTTCATCCAGGCCGGGGGCGTCCAGGGGCTCACGAACAGCGGCAGCTGGCCGCCCGCCGCCGCCATCGCCTGCTTGATGAGCGGGATGCGATACTGCTCATCGTGCTTCACGCTGAAGCTTTTGAGGCTGGCGTCGTTGTCCTGGAGGTAGGTGTAGCTGTCGCTCGAAAAGTCGCAGCTGCCGATGTTGGTGCGGGCCAGTGAGTAGCCAATGCCCGTGGCCGGGTTGTAGTAAGCCTGCAACAGCTCCTGCTGCCGGGCCTTGGACAGCTTGGCAAAGGTCTCGGCCGAGGCATCGGTCAGCGCCCCCCCAATGCCCATGAGTGTCTGGAACTGGTGGTCGGGGTCTACAAACACGCACACCTGGGTTTCGAGGGGCTGGCTGGCCGGCTGGAAATTGAGCACCGGCCCGGCGCTCAGGCGCTGGGCCGTGCCCTGAACCGTGGCGTACACCTGCACTTGCCGCCCCGCTGCCGAGTAAGCCGGCGGGGGCGTACTGGCCGGGTGGCCCGCCTTAAAAATGGCCCCCGTAAGGCCAGCCGCCAGCAATACCGGCAGCACTCGTTGCAGTAGTAACATATGTTGTTGATTTTTAGAACTCAGAGCTTAGAACTCAGAGCTTATATTATGTCATGGGAATGTTCTGGGAGGCAGCCCTGAGTTCTAAGCTCTCAGTTCTAAACTCTAAGCTCTAAAAAGCTCCTATAAGTGAAAAGCCTGGTTTGGAAAAGTCGCGTCTTCGTAGGGCTGCGGCAGCTGCCCGGCCCGGCTCACCGAGTCGAACACCATTGCCTGGGGCCGGGCCGAGGCGTAAGCAGGCCACTCCGCGCCCGGCGTGCCGGTAGCAATGAAGCTGACCCAGCGCTGGTGCATCTGCCGGGCCAGCGCCAGCCCGGCCGCCGAGCGGGTGGCCGTAGGCTTGAGTGTATTCCAGACGTAGCCTAGCTCTTGGGCATGCACCGGGCCGGGGCCGCCCGGTGCCCGGTAGTCGAAGCGGTAGAGCCACACCGGCTGCCCGGCCTGCGCCAGGGTGCTGGCCAGCCGGTATGAGGCTAGCCGGTAGAGGTAGTCGGTGGTAGTGCACAGCCAGGCTTGGTCGCTGGGCTGGCTGCGCTGGGCCTGCTCATACGCCCGCCACACTTGCCCGCCGTTGCTGCCAAACAAGTCGGTCAGCACCTGCGCGTTAGGCTGGCGCAGCGCCGGCCAGAAGCCCATAAACAAGCCCGCCTCGTCGCGGTTGGTGCCCACCAGGGCGTGTAGCGGCGGCCGGCCCGGCCGGGCCAGGTACGCCAGCGGGTCGGCCGGGATGGTGCGCCCATCGAGCACCGGCCCAAATAGCTGCAAGCCCCCCGGCCCGGCCGTTAGCTGCTGCTGCGCCCGCACGATGTCGGCCGTGGGTAGCGTCAGCAACTGGGTTACTTGGTTGGGGCGCAAGCCCAGCGCGGCCAGCAGGCGCGGCAATACGGCGGCGGCTGTCATGGTGTCGCGCACGGCCTGCGCCCCGCCGCTTTCCAGAATTACTTGCTGGTAGAGGCCGTCGGCGGCCGGCGTCGCCAGCAGCGCGCCCACCAGCTTGGCTCCTGCCGACTCGCCCATCACCGTCACCCGCGCCGGGTCGCCGCCGAAAGCGGCAATGTTTTGGTGTACCCAGCGCAGGGCAGCCACGGCGTCGAGCAGGCCCGCATTGCCGGCCTGCCGGTAGGCCGGCCCCAGTGCGCTGCTCAGCTGCAAAAAGCCGAAGCTGCCCAGCCGGTAGTTGATGCTTACGGCCACGAGGCTGTCGCGCTCTGCGAAGCTGCCGCCCGGAAAGTCGTCGCCCGAGCCGCCCGTGAAGCCGCCGCCGTGCACCCACACCACCACGGCCTTCTGGCGGGCGGCGCGCAGCGAAGGCGTCCACACATTCAGCGTCAGGCAGTTCTCGTCGCCCTGCGGCCCGGTAGTACCACCCTGCGGCGCTTTCGGGCCAAAGCTGGTAGCGGGCCGCACGCCTGCCCAGCCCGGCAACGGCCGGGGCGGCATAAAGCGCCCGGCTCCCGCCGGAGTTGCTGCGTAAGCCACGCCCCGAAACACCAGCACCCCGCCCGCCTCGCGGGTGCCTTGCAGGCGGCCCGCCACCGTCTGGCAGATGGGGCCGGGCACAGCTACCCCCTGGCCGGCTGCCGGAAGCAGCGCACCGCTTGTCAGCAGGCCGGCCAGGAAATAGCGTTTGGGCAGCATGTGATGGGATATTTTGGTTGTTGAATAAGCCCTGTCATTGCGAGCGTAGCGGAGCAATCGCACCAGAACGATTGCAGTAGAATGGTATCGAGGTGAACGATTACGTTCTGGTGCGATTGCTTCGCTATGCTCGCAATGACAGGGTTACTACCGCGCTACTTTACCACGCGTAGGTGCCTACCGAGCCGCCGTAGAGGGCGGTGCTCACTACCTTGCCTTTGTACTGGATGTTAAAGTTTTGTACCGTCGAGCCGGTGTTCAGCACCACGAGGCAGCGCTTGCCGTTAGGAGTTTTATAGGCGACGTTGGAGAGGTTGGTGGGCTGGTTGGTAGCCACGCGTACCGAGCCGGGGCGCACTATCTTGCTGCTGTGGGCCACGGTGTAGTAGGCCACGTTGCGCGTCACGGTGTTGCCGTTGATGGTGATGGCACCCAGGCACTGCGTGCAGCCGCCGCTGGTGTGCGGGCCATAGTTAGCATCGCTGGCCAGGTTCCATTCCAGCACGTTGCGGCTCCAGTTGCGCACGGCTCCAATTTCCATGTTATTGACGTGGTAGAGCAAGTCGCTGCCAAACGTGGTGGTGCCCGGCGACTGCGTCCAGAACTCCGTGAAGTAGATATTCTTGGTGGGGAAGCTCGAATGCACCCCGTCCAGGGCACCGATGGTGCCGCCGTAGAGGTGGAACGCGGTGCCGTCGACGTAGGCCGCTGCGGCGGCATCGCCGAGCAAGGCGCTCACGAAGCTCAGCCCGGCCGCGTCGGGGTTGTGGTCATAGCCGATGATTTTAGTAGTCAGGCTCGCCGCCTTGAGCGCCGGCCCCAGGTTGTTTTTGATGAAAGCCGCCTGCTCGCTGCCTTGCATCACCATGCTGGGGTTGTTGCCGCCGTAGAGTGGCTCATTCTGGATGGTTATCGCATCAATGGTGATGCCCTGGGCCTTCATGCCCTGGATGTACTTCACAAAATACTGGGCATAGGCGGCGTAATACTGGGTTTGCAGGCTGCCCCCGATGTAGGGGTTGCCGGTGTTGGCACCCTGCTTCATCCAAGGCGGGGCCGTCCAGGGCGAGCCCAGGATTTTTATGTTCGGGCTAACCGCCAGTATCTCCTTCAGCACCGGAATCAGGTAGGTCATGTCGGGGGCCAGGCTGAAGTTGGCCAGTGTGGGGTCGGCCGCGCCGTCGTCGTAGGTGAAGGTGGTCGCGTCCAGGTCCGAGGCCCCGATGCTCACGCGCAAGTAGCTCACACCCACCGAGTCGGGCGAGAACAGTTCTTTGATGAGGCTGGCCCGGCTGCTAGCCGACATCTGACTCATCAGCTGGGCGCTGCCCCCGGTGAGGGCGTAGCCGAAGCCATCTATCGTCTGGTAGGTCTGGGTGGTATCCACCACAATGGTGGGGTCAGTGTTGGTATTGGCCACAAACTGCCCGCTCAGCTTCTGGCGGTAGAAGAGGGCCGTTTTGTCGGGCGTGGTCAGCCACGAGGTTACGGGCCCGGAGGTGGTAGTGGTGGGTGTGGTAGGCGTTGTAGGCGTGGGCGTTGGGTTACTGCCGCTATCGTCTTTTTTGCCGCAGCTGCCAGCTAGTAGCACGAGCAAAGTGAGAAGCGGTGCGGCGGTGAGCCAGCGATAACGGGTCGGATAAAACATGCGAATGGAGGAGATAGGTAAAGCGGATAGCAGCCAAGCGGCCTGGTAATAGGGCAAGTCGTGATTTTTAGCGAGGGAAAGTGTAGTAGCGCGGACTCTCAATCCGCGAGACAAGGCAGTTTATTGACCTGAACTCGCAGACTGAAAGCCCGCGCTACTGTTTGCTCCGGGTTATTCTATTACCACGCGGCGGGTGCTGAGCTGGTTGCCAGTCCGCACTTGCAGCAGGTATACCCCAGCGGCCAGCTTTTGCAGCGGAGCCAGGGCCAGATTATGCTCTCCGGTGGTTTGGGGAGCGTCGGTGAGCAGCGTCAGGGCCAGTTGGCCCAGGCTGTTGTAGGCGGTCACGGTTACGGGAGCCGAGGCGTCGGCTACGGTGTAAGTCAGGCGGCTATCGGCGGCCAGGGGGTTGGGGTAAGCCGAAGTGGGCAGCTCCGCGCTGGCTGCGCGGGCAGCCAGCAGGCCGGTACCTACCTGGTAGGAATAGTTCTGCTGACCGGCGATGGTCGAGAAGTTGGGAGTAGCACCGAGGGCAACCGTCTGGCCCGCAATCTGGGGCAGCGTTTCGGCGGTGAAGGTGGCATCATCGTTCAGGTAAGCCGCCATCATGCGGATGGTGCTGCCCGTAGCCGCGCCGCCCAGCGAGGCCAGCGGAATCTGCATCTCCCAGCCTGTGCTGGTGTTGGAGGCTACGCTGCCCGAGGTGCTGGTCATGAAGGCAAAGCGAGCATCCACAATGTTGGTAGTAGCATCGGTAATCACCAGCGCCGTTCCGGCTTTGTCGGCTGGCCCCAGGTATTTATCGGGGAAGTTGCCTGCGGTGTTGGCCGTAGCCGTGTAGTCGAGCTTGCTGTAGTACGTGCTGGAGCCGCCCGTGCCCAGGGGCGAAGACGTTACCCGAAAGGCGTAGTCCACAGGCATGTCCAGGGTGGGCTTGCTGCGGAGCTGCGACGAGGTGTCGTCGCCGCCGGGCAGCTGGGTACCAGCCGCGATGCCCGTTTTATTGGGCATGTCGAGGTACAGCGCCAGCGCCTGGTAGTTCGTGGTTTCGGGCGAGGCTACTACCATGATGTTGAGCGTAGTAGCCGTGGTGCCGATGTAGAGCGACTTCAGGCCCCGGTCGGCGGTAGCGTGGGTGTTGGTGTAGGTGCCAGCCAGCTGGTACTTGCCTACGCCGGTGCCTACTTCGGTGGCGCTCAAGGTGCCATCCACGGTGAATTGCGCCTGGGCGCTGAAGGCCGCCAGAGCGAAGGTGGCCAGGGTCGAGAGGGTAAACAGTTTTTTCATGGTTGGGGGTGGGGTTTGGAAAAGGTTTTTGGAGTTGGGGTTGATTATTTGGGGTTGGGTGTTGGGTATTTGGGATTAGGTTTTTAGCGGGTTCTCACCATACGTAGGTGCCTACGGCTCCGGCTGGCAGGGTAGCGGGCGCGGTGCGGCCCTGGTAGCGCAGGCCGAAGGTTTGGGGTGTGGTTTGGTCGTTCTGCACCAGCAACACGTGGCGGCCGTCGAGAGTGCGGTAGGCTACGTTGGGCAGTACGCCGGTGCTGGTGGAGGCTACGCGCACCGCGCCGGGGCGCACAAACTTGCTGGCCTGGGCCACGGCGTAGTAGGCCACGTTGCGCGTCACCTGGTCGCCGGGAGCCAGCGTGATGGCGCCCAAACACTGGTTGCAGCCGCCGGGCGTGTGGGGGTTCTGCTCCGGGTCAGCAGCCAGGTTCCATTCCAGCACCACCCGCGCCCAGTTGCGCGGTGCGCCGATGAAAAGGGTTTTGGCGTGCCAGCCCAGGTTGCCCGCAAAGGCGGTGCGCGAGCCCACCCACTGCTCGGTGAAGTAAATGTTCTTGGTCGGAAATGCGTCATGCACCTTGCTCAGGGCGTCAATCGGCCCCGCGTAGAGGTGGAAGGCCGAGCCGTCCACGTAGGGGTTGGCCGCCGTGTTGCCGAGTACCGTGAGCGGGTAGTCGGGCCGGTCGGCATTATGGTCGTAGCAAATAATCTTGGTTTTGATGCCCGCCGCCCGGAAAGCCGGCCCCAGGTGCTGGCCCACGAACTCGGCCTGCTGCTCGGGCAGCATCAGCAGGCTGGGGTTGTTGCCGGGGTGCAGCGGCTCGTTCTGCGGCGTAATGGCGTCGAGGGTAATGCCGGCCGCTGCCATGCCTTGTACGTACTTCACAAAGTATTGGGCATAAGCGCCGTAGCACTCCGGCTTGAGCGAGCCGCCCTTGCTGGCATCGTTGGTTTTCATCCACGTAGGCGGGCTCCAGGGCGAGCCTAGCAGCTTCAGACTAGGGTTCACGGCCAGTATCTCTTTCAGCACCGGAATCAGGTGCGCTTGGTCGGGGGCCAGGCTGAAGTGCGCCAGCGCCGCATCGGTTTGCCCGGCAGGCAGGTCGTCGTAGCTGAACACCTGTGCATCCAAGTCGGAGGCCCCGATACTGATGCGCAGGTAGCTCACGCCAATGTCGTCGGGGCCAGTGCCAAATAGCTCGTGCAGCAGCTTGGCGCGGGCTGGGGCACTCATGGCGTGTAGCAGTTCGGCGCTGCCCCCGGTGAGGCAGTAACCAAAGCCGTCCATCGTCTGAAACTGGTGCCTGTCATCTACTTCAATCACCGCGCCGCTCGCAGTAGCCTTGCCGAATTTGAGCTGGCCCGGCTGCTGATGCAATAGCTGCGTCTGGTCGGGCGTCGTTATCCACACGCCCTTTTGGCTGGACGCCGCCACTGGGCGGGCCGGGGGCCGGACCGGGCCGGGCAGCACCAGCGCCAGTAGCGCAGCACAGCCGCCGATAAGGGAATTCTTCATGGATAGAGAGAGAGTTTAGCAGCGTTGACAACAGCGTGTCGCCCAAGGCAGAGAAGCGCTTTTTCACTTTCCCACCCCCGCCCCGGCACGACAGCTTTATTCAGTGAGTGAATGGACGAGTGAGTGAATGGCTGAGTAGCTGGGCCCAATCATCCACTCCTTCACTCATGCAAGCCTTCACTAGTAGCCGGGGTTTTGCTTCAGATTCGTGTTGGTATTGATTTCGTACTGCGGAAGCGGGAACAGCAGGTAGTTTGGGTCGCGGGGACCGGGAACGAGATTAGGAGCGGTACCGGTGCTGTGCTTCGAGGAAATGAGGTCGAGCGCCGTAATGGTATGCACGGCGCTGGCATCAGCTATAGTGTGGCGGGCGTAGCGCACCAAATCCCACCAGCGCTCACCCTCGAAGGCAAACTCCAGGCGGCGCTGGCGCTCAATCTCGGCCCGCATGGTTTGCTTGCTGGCCGCCTGGGTCGAGCCCGTGGTGAGGGCCGCAAGGCCGGCGCGCTGGCGCACTAAGTTCAGCTTAGCCAGCACGTCGGTTGAGGGGCCGGTTTGCTCGTTCACGGCTTCGGCGTAGTTCAGTAGCACCTCGGCGTAGCGCAGCACATAGCAGTTATCTACCGAGTTGAAGCCGTTGCCGATGCTGGTCCACTTGAACACGAACGGGCCCCGGTCGTTGGCATTGGCCCCAGTGGTGTTGGGGTTTTTGGCGTCGATATAGCTCACATGGTCGCGGCCCACGTACTTGCCGGCGCTGCTGTTAATGGCCCCGTTAAAGGCCCAGCGCTTGTCGTTCACCGTATCGGCGAAGGCAATCAGCTCGGCCGTGGGAACGTTGAACTTGGGGTAAGAGTACGTGGCAAAGGGCAGGGGCAGCACTTCGTCAGCAATCAGGTCGTTACCGTCGGCCGTACCAGCGTACTGGATTTCGAACAGCGACTCGGCTCCCTTATTCTCGGCCGGAAACAGCGACTTGAAGCTGGCGTTCAGGGCGACATTGTTGGTAATTACAGCGTTAGCCGCTGTTTGGGCGGCGGCCCAGTTGCGCTGGGTAAGCTGCACGCGGGTCAGGATACCATTGGCCGCGTTCTTGGCGGCCCGGTTCGGGTTAGAGGCGGGCATCTGGGTGGCCGCCTGCTGCAAGTCGGCCACTATCTGGGTATACACGTCGGCAGTGGCCGTGCGGGGCAGGTTCACTTCGGCGGGGGTACTGCCCTCAGTGGGCAGCAGGCGTAGCGGCACGTCGCCGTAGGCCCGCACTAGTTGGAAGTAGCACAGCCCCCGCACAAAGAGGGCCTCGCCCACAATCTGGTTGCGGCGAGTCGCGTCCATGGTTACGCCAGGCACGTACTTAATCACCACATTGGCCCGGTTGATGGCCAGGTAGCACTGCCGGAACAGGTTGCCTACCTGGTTGGTAGAGGGCGTCCAGGTGATGGTGCGCAAGGCGTTCACGTCGGCGTTAGAGCTGGTGCAGTTGTCGCTCGGCATCTCGCCGATGGTGTAGTAGTCCTGGCCGTAGAGGCCGCCGCCCTGCAGGGCGTCATACACCGCCGTCAGGCTGGATTCGGCATCGCTGGCCGTGTTGAAAAAATTGGTCGACGTAATGCTGGTCAGCGGGTCTTTCTTAAGAAAGTCGCAGCCCGCCAGCAGCAGCAGGCCCCCCAGGGGCAAAATAAATAGCTTTTTCATCGGGAATTCAGGTCTTGAGGCGAAGGATTAAAACGTGGCATTGAGGCCCACCGTGTAGGTGCGCGCCTGCGGATACACGCCGTAGTCGCGGCCGAGGTTGGTGTTGGCCAGCGGGTCGGCGGCTACCTCTGGGTCGTAGCCCGAATAGTTGGTCCAGGTTATCAGGTTTAGGGCCGTGGCGTACACGCGCAGGTTCTTGATGGCGGCGTGCTTGGAGATGCCTACCGGCACGGTATAGGCCACGGTCAGGTTCTTGAGGCGCACGTAAGAGCCATCCTCAATGAAGCGGGTCGATACCCGGTTGTTGCCGTTGGGGTCGCCAAATACGGGGCGCGGCACGTCGGTATTCGTGTTGGTAGGCGTCCAGTGGTTGAGCACGGCCGTGCTTTGGTTGAGGGCCGTGGTCTGGCCTTCGGTAATGGTGCGGTTTTGGTTGTACACGTCGTTGCCGACGCTGCTCTGGAAGAACACACTCAACTCCACGCCCTTGTAGGAGAAGTTGTTGGTGAAGCCGAAAAACGCCTTGGGGTTGGGGTTGCCGATGATAATGCGGTCGTCGTCGTTCACTACGCCGTCGCCGTTGGTGTCCTGAAAGCGGATGTCGCCGGCCTTGGGAGCTAAGCTGTTCTGCTTAGGCAGCGCAGTGCCTTCGGCATCCGACTGCACAATGCCCAGCACCTGGTGGCCATAAAACGAGCCGAAGGGCGAGCCGGGCTGCTGAATGTTGTAGCCGCCGACGAGGGTACGGGGTATCTGCTCGTTTTTGGTGTTGGTCGTGGTGCCCAGGTCAACCAGCTTGTTGCGGTTGCCGGTCACGTTGAAGTTGGTTGTCCAGCCAAAGCCGCCATCTTTCGACTCCACATTGGTCGTCACGATGCCAATCTCAATGCCCCGATTCTGCGCGGTGCCCACGTTCTGAATCACGTTCAGCGTACCAGCCCCCGTGCTCTGCGGAATGTTTACAGCAGTAAGCAGCCCCTCGGTGCGCTTGTTATAGATGTCGAAGGTGAAGGTTACCCGGTTGTTGAACATCCCCAGGTCGATACCCGCGTTATACTGGTAGGTGGTTTCCCAGCGCACATCGCTGCCGATAACGTTGGTCGAGCCGCCGCCCACGATAGCCGTGCCGGTGCCCTGGTAGTTGTAGCCCAGACTGTAGGTCGAGAAGCGTTGGTAAGGGGTTTGAAGTTCGGAGTTGCCTACTGCCCCGTAGCTTGCGCGTAGCTTCAGGTCCGACACAGTTTTGCTTTCGGGGAAGAATTTCTCCTTCGAAATGTGCCAGCCCAGCGAAACGGCCGGGAAGTAGCCAAAACGGTTGGCCCCGCTAAAGCGGCTGCTGGCATCGGCCCGGTAGCTTACCGTGGCCAGGTAGCGGTCGTCGTAGTTATAAATGGCCCGGCCGTAGAAGCTCAGCAGCGAATACTGCTCTTCGTAGCTGTACGGGATGCCGTTGGCGGTGGCCCCGGCGCTTAGGTAGGGCACCGCGTTGGACGTAAATCCTCTGGTGCCGCCCCCGGAGGTGCGGCGGTCATACGACTGCATCGACTCGCCACCGAGCAGCGTGAGGTGGTGCTTGTCGCCGAAGGTCTTGTTATAAGTCAGCGTGTTTTCGTTGAGCCAATTCAGCGACAGCGAGTTCCCTACGTTGGCCGAGCCCCGCGTGGAGGGGTCGGCTGCCGAGGTGCCGGGGTAGTTGATGCTGTAAAAGGAATTCTCGGCCGAGGAGCGGAAATCTATCCCGAACGTCGAGCGCAGCGTCAGGTCTTTGAGCACGTCCAGCTCGGCGTACAAGTTGTTCTGAAACTGGTACACCGCCGCCAGGTTGCTGGTTTCGAGCAGGTTGCCTACCGGGTTGTCGCTCAGCGTGTAGGTGTTGGTGCCGTAGGTGCCGTCGGTGTTGCGCACCGGGATGGTGGGCAGCTGGGTGAGCGCCCCGAGCACCGTGCCCGAGTTGCCGAGCGCCGCCTCCGAGCGCACCGAACCGTTGGTGCTGGTGCGGCTGGCATTGAGGCTGGTGCCCACCCGGAACCGGCTGCTGAGCTGCTGGTCGAGGTTGATTTTGAAGTTGTAGCGGTCAAACCCCGAGTTGATGTTGATACCGTCGGACTTGAAATAGCCGCCAGCCACGTAGTAGCGGGTTTTATCGGTGCCGCCGCTCACGTTGAGCTGGTAGCTCTGGATGCTGGCCGGCCGGAAAATAGCATCCTGCCAGTCGGTGTTGAAGGGGCCGGGGTTGGCCGCGTCGCCGGTATAAAGCGGGTTGTTGGGGTCGGTAAATGCCGGGGCGCGGCCCCCGTTGGTTAGAATTTCGTTATACTCTTTGGCAAACTGCTGGGAGTTAAGCACATCGAGCTTCTTGCGCAGGTATTGGCGGCCATAGTAGGCGCTCAGGCCCACCTGGGCCTGGCCTACCTTGCCGCGCTTGGTGGTAATAACCACTACCCCATTAGCGGCCCGCAGCCCGTAGATGGCCGATGCGGCCCCGTCCTTGAGCACGTCGATGCGCTCGATATCGTTGGGGTTGAGCGCGGCAAGTGGGTTGAGGCGCTGGTTGTTGTTGTTAATTTCCTGTTCGTAGTTAGGAAATACCGGGATACCGTCAATCACGTACAGCGGCGAGCCGCTAAGGCTTAGCGAGGAGTTGCCCCGGATGCGCACGTTGATGGCCCCGCCGGGCGCACCCGAACCCGCCGTTACCTGCACACCGGGCGTCTGGCCCTGCAGGGCCTGGTCGAAGCTGGCTACTGGCTGGCGGGCCAGCGACGTGCCGCTTACCGACGATACGGCGGTGGTCAAGTCCTGACGGCTCTGGGTGCCGTAGCCCACTACTACTACTTCTTTCAGCGACTGGGTGTCGTCTTGGAGCTTTACTTGAAAAACGGTGGTGCTGCCAATGGCAAACTCCTGGCTGGCATAGCCGATGGAGCTGAATACCAACCGCCCACTTTCGGGCACGGTAAGCGAAAACTGGCCGTTGGCGTCAGTGGTCGCGCCAATGGTGGTGCCTTTCACCAGCACCGTCACGCCGGGTAGCGGCTCGCCCTTCATGTCGGTGACGCGGCCGGTGACGGGCACGTCCTGGGGGGCGGTGATGGCCGCCGGGGTTTTCATAGCAGGTAGCCCAGCGGCCAGGGGAGCCGCGCTGGCCCCTAGCGCGAGCGAGCCCAGCGCGGGGGTTAGCAGGACCTTCCTGAGGTACCGGGAGCCGCGTGGGAATGGTAAGGGAAACGGCATGGGAGAATAAGTTGGGTGAGAGATGGAAAAGGTGGCGAATACAAAAGCAGGTGGGCAGTTGACCTTGCTCTACTCTGCAAACGATTGTGAGAGCTGGCCCCAAAGCGGCCGGGGACTTTCACTTTACAAAATTCCCTAGTGGGTGAGCACTTACTCTTGCCCATTTATTACAACCGTCGTTCACAAGTTGATTTTTCTGTCAACTACTTGGTTTTCAAGTAGAATATAAATAAAAAATCCACGCCGCAACCGGCGTGGATTCACTTTTAGGACACGACTTTTGAAATTATATCAAGGAGTAGCGGGAGCATGCCGCGCCCGAAACTCGGACGGCGAGAGCTGGTAGCGGCTGCGGAAGCTGGTAGAAAAGTAGGAGGGCGACGAGAAGCCCAGCTCATACGCCACCTCCGCAATGCTTAGCTTATCATCGAGCAACAGCTCGCGGGCCTTGGTCAGGCGCAGGCTCTGGATGAAGTCGGTAACGCCGGTACCCAGCACGGCCTTGACCTTGCGGTAGAGCTGCATCCGCGAGATGTTGAGGCTGCGGGCCACCTCCTCTACGCTCAGGTCGGTTTTGGTTAGGTTGGCTTCGATTACGGCCGTGAGGTCGGCCACGAATTTCTGGTCGGGCGAGGTTACGGCCACGGTAGCCCCGTCCACAGCCAGCTCGCGGCGGTAGTGCTCGCGCTGCCGGGCGCGGTTGCTGAGCAGGGTGCGCACGCTTTCGAGCAAAAAGGTCGGGTTGAAGGGCTTGGTGAGGTAAAGGTCGGCCCCGGCCTGCACGCCTTCTACCTGCTGCTCGGGGGCACCCCGCGCCGTAAGCAGCACCACCGGAATGTGCGAGGTGCGCCAGTCGGCCCGCAGCTGCGTCACTACCTCTAAGCCACTGAGGCCGGGCATCATCACATCGCACACTATCAGGTCGGGCATAAGTTCAGTAGCCAGCCGGAAGCCGGTGTGGCCGTCGGTGGCGCTGGCCACGCGGTAGTCGGCCCGCAGCTTACGGGCCAGGAAGTCGTTGACTTCCGCATTGTCTTCGATTACCAGCACCAGGGTTTCGTTCGCGGCCTCGGCCGGGGGCGGCACGTCGGGGGTAAGGACAGCGGGCAGCGGTTCGGGCTCATCGAGGGCGAAGGTGACGGCGGCGGGCTCGGTGGCGTGCATGGCTTCGGGCAGCTCGCGGGGCAAGGTCACAGTGAAGGTGCTACCCCGGCCTGGCAAGCTGCTAAAAGCCAGCTGCCCTTGGTGCAGCCGCACCAGCCCCTGGGCCAGCGCCAGCCCCATGCCCGAGCCCTTGGCCACGGCCCCTTGGTCGCCCTGGTAAAACCACTCAAAGATGTGTGCCCGGTCCTGGTCACTGATGCCTCGGCCAGTATCGGCCACGCTCACTTGCAGCGCCCGCGCCTCTTCAGCCGCCTGCACACTGATGGTAATGGTGCCGCCTTCGGGGGTGAATTTCAAAGCATTAGACAGCAGGTTGAAGAACACCTTGTCCAGGATATTGCCATCGAACCAGGCCGTGAGCACCGGCTCGGCGGCCAGCAGGCGCAACCGCACGCCTTGCAGCCGGGCGGGCTTCTCAAACACATCTACCAAGTCGCGCACGAAGGCCACCAAGTTGCCCTCGGTGGCATGGACAGCCATTTTACCCACCTCTATCTTGCGGAAGTCCAGCAGCTGGTTCACTAGTTGCAGCAGGCGCTGGGTGTTGCGGCGCACTAGGCTCAGGTCCTGGCGCTGGGCGCTGCTCAGGTCGGGGCTGCTGCCGAGCAGCTCTTCCACCGGCCCCAGGATGAGGGTGAGCGGGGTGCGCAGCTCGTGCGAGAAATTGGTGAAAAAGCGCAGCTTGGCCTCGGTGTCGGTGCGGGCTTGCTCGGCCAGCTCCTCCAGCTGGTTGCGCTGCGAGCGGATTTCCTCGTTTTGCTGTAGCAGTTGGTGGTTTATTTTGTCGTTCTCGGCATTCTGAATGGCCAGCTGCTGGTTGATGTGCCGGTTTTTGCGAGCCGAGCGCCAGGCCAGCGCGCCCAGCGCCAAGGCACCCAGCAGCGACACCAGCAGGCCGTAGAGCCCAAGCTGCTGGTGGGCATACGTAGCGCCCAGGCGCTGCAACAAGGTCTGCTGCTGCTCGATGTCCTGCTCCTGGCTCAGCATCTTGTCAGTTTGCTGCTGCATAGTCAGCACGTTGGTCGAGTCAATTACCATCGTGCCCAGCGTGTTCTCGCGCTTATAGGGGACTTTGGTCAAAATCTTGAGGGCCGTGCGAATGGCGTCTTCGCCGCCCGGCGAGTAGAGCATGGATGCCTGCAGCTCGCCGCGCTGCACCAAATCCAGGCCCTCCTCGGAGCCGGCCAGGCCGTCTACGCCCAGAATGCGCACTTGCCGGGCCAGGCCCAGGCGCTGGCACACCTCGTACGCGCCCCGACCCATGCCGTCGTTATGGGCAAAAATGAGCGATACCTCCGGGTGGGATTTGAGGGCAGCCGTGAGGGCGGGCTGTAGGGCCCGGTCTTTCCAGTCGCCGGTTACCTGGCCTACTACCTGCACGCCGGGGTAGTCGGCCAGCGCCCGCGCAAAGCCCTGGTGCCGCCCCGATGTAGCCGATGAGCCCGGCGTGCCCAGCACCTCAATAACGTGCCCGTGCTGGTGCAGCAGGCGGGCGGCGTAGCGGGCCGCCGTCTGGCCTACCTGCTCGTTGTCGCCCCCCACAAAGGCGGTGTAGCGCGGCGAGGCCGTGCGCCGGTCGAGCAGCACCACCGGAATGCCGCGCCGGTAGGCTTCCTCCACGGCCGGCGTCACTGGCTCCGACTCGTAGGGCGACACAATAAGCAGGTCGATGCCGCTCTGCACCAGCTCACGTATCTGCTGCTGCTGGCGGTCGCTGTTGTCGTGGGCATCCAGCATCCGCAGCTGCGCTTCGGGGTGGAAGTTCAGTTCGCGCTCCATGCCCGCCAGCATGGCCTGGCGCCACGGCCCAGCGGTGCTGCATTGCGAAAACCCAATGCGGTAAACCGGCGTCTTCGTCGTCCGCCCACATCCGGCCATCCCCAGCAGCAAGAGTGCCCCCGGCCACCACGCAGCTAATCGCATAAAGAATAACTTATCCAACACGTTGCTAACACGCTGCCTTGTAAACTGACTCATTCAAAAGTACACCAGAAGTGTCAGTTTATACTAATGATAACCGCCTGGTTACTCACCCCGGCCACCTACTCCTGAATCTATAAGGCTGAGAAGCTGTTTGAGTTAAATTCAATTCTGGCATTATATAGCACTGTTTTTTTGCTTGCAAGCGCTACCTCGGCTTCACTGACGATACTCAGCGGTTGAGTTGGTTTTCCTTGCCCCTGCCCCCACCAGTAGCATCCTCACGCGCCTGGATACGGTAGCGCACATTGTTTCCGGTACGTTTGAAGGGACCTTGGTTGGCAATGGCAAACCGAACATGCAAATAACGGATGGCAGATTTAACGTGGTGTACACCAAGTAAACTCCCTTCGCAAACCTACTATTTTGCGAACGATGCAAGCTGCCCTCTACGCTAAAGGCCCCGAAAACGCAGGTTTTCGGGGCCTTTTAAAGGGAGGTTTTTCGAACGCCGGTTCGATATAGGCAGTTTCTGTCGCGCCAGCAAGCCTCTGGTGGTGCGGCGAGTGCCAGGGCGTGCTGGGAAGTACCTAACAGGCTCTGGACAAATCTATTCTGGATGAATAAGCATTTACAGCGTTAGGCTGCCCATCAAGCGGATATCGCGGGAAGAGCTGCCGACAAGCACCTGAAACTTGCCGGGCTCCAGCACCCACTTTTTCTGGGTTTCGCTGTAGTATTCAAAAGCGCCTGGTTCCAGGGTTAGCACCACGGTTTTTGATTCACCCGGCCGCAGCCATACTTTCTGAAAAGCTTTCAGCTCTTTTTCGGGACGCTTTACACTGGCTTTCTCTTCTTTTACATACACCTGCACTACTTCGGCCCCCATCATTTGGCCGGTGTTCGTGACGGTAAGTTTCACCGTAGCGCGTTGCGGGCCGGGCGTCACGTTTAGCTGGTCGTATTTGAACGTGGTGTAGGATAAGCCGTGGCCGAAGGCAAATTGCGGGGCCACCTGGTAGGTGTCATAGTAGCGGTAGCCCACGAAAATATCGTCCTTATAGGTCTGTTTGAGGGGGTTGCCGGGCGTGCTGGGGTACTCGCCCAGCTTCATGGCCGGCGAGTCTTCCAGCTTCACCGGGAAGGTAAAGGGCAGCTTGCCCGAGGGGTTTACGTCGCCAAACAGGATGTGCGCCAGGGCATTGCCGCCCTCCATGCCTGGGTACCAGGCTTCCAGCACAGCCGGGGCCTGGCTGACCCAGGCGGCTGTTTCGATGGGGCCGCCGCCCAGCAGCACCACCACGGTGCGCGGGTTAGCAGCCAGCACGGCCCGCACCAGCTCATCCTGGCCAAAGGGCATCTTCAGGTCGGGCTTGTCGACTCCCTCCGCGTCGTAGGCATTGTCGCTCCACTTGTGGTAATCGTAGCCGTGGGTCGAGCCGCCCACATAAACTACGGCGTCGGCAGCTTTAGCGGCGGCCACCGCTTCGGCAATCAGCTGGGGGTCGGCCCCCTGGCCACGGGCAATGTTGTAGCCCGGCGCATACGTGATGCGGACCGCGCTGCCCAGCTCGTTTTTCAGGCCTTGCAGGGGAGTAATTTCATAGGTGGGCTTGAGCTGCGCGCTGCCTCCGCCGCCAGCATTGGCCCGGTCGGCATTGGCCCCGATAACCGCTAGCGTCTTCACCGTCTTGGGCAGGGGTAGCAGACTGCCTTCGTTCTTGAGCAGCACAATGCCTTCTTCCGCTACCTTCAGCGCCGTAGCTTGGTGGTCTTTAGTGTTATAAGCGCCGGCCGGGCGCTTGGGGCTGCCGAGTAGGTGGGTGGCATACGCCACCCGCAGGATGCGGCGTACTTTATCATCTAGCAACGGCACCAGGGAGGGGTCTTTCCGCACAGCTGCCAGGGCCGGGGCCGCCAGGTAAAAACGGTCGTAAATAGAGCCGGCCGGGGCCGGGCTGGTGCTGGCGGCCGCACTCTGGTCGACGTTGTTACTGCGGAGCACCAGGTCGGTGCCCATTTCCAGGTCGGTGCCGTTGCGCAGGGCATCCTGGGTATTGTGACTCGAACCCCAGTCGCTCATTACCAGGCCCTTAAAGCCCCATTCACCCTTGAGGATGGTGTTCATCAGGTACGCGTTTTCGGTGGCGAACTGGCCCCGAAACTTGTTATAAGAGCCCATCAGCGAATACGCCCCGCCCTGCTGCACGGCAGCCTGAAACCCTGGCAGGTAGATTTCGCGCAGGGCGCGCTCGCTCATCTCTACATCGATGTCGCTGCGGTGCGTTTCCTGGTTGTTGGCGGCGTAATGCTTGACGCAGGCCGACACGCCCTGGGCCTGCACCCCACGAATGTAGCCCACGGCCATCTGCGCCACCAGGTACGGGTCTTCGCTGAGGTATTCGAAGTTGCGCCCATTGAGCGGGACCCGCACAATGTTGATGCCCGGCCCGAGGATGATGTCCTTGCCCCGAAAAGCAGCTTCGCTCCCCAGTACGGTGCCGTAGGCGTAGCCCAGGTTGGGGTTCCAGGTAGCGGCCAGGGTATTGTTAGTAGGTAGGTAGGTACCTGCGTCGTTGGCGCCTTTTACACCCTTCCAGTTGCGCCCCTGCTCGGGGCGCACCCCATGCGGCCCATCGGAAGTGCCTATTTCAGGAATGCCCAGCCGCGCAACTCCCCCAGCCGCAAAGGCCGAGTTTGCATGAATCATACTGATTTTTTCTTCCAGCGTCAACTTCTTAAGTAGCGCGTCGATTTCCGCTTCGTGGCTCATCAGGGCCGCCTGGCGGCTGGGTGGCCCTACACTTTTGGCCGGCACCCCCGGAGCCGTTTGCGCTTGGCAGAGCGTAGCAGTGAGAGCGATGAAACAGGCTCGGCTGAACAGGAAAAGGGGAGTGGAAAACCAGTTGGACATGAGGGGTAAGAATAGCACCAGGTAGTAAAACGGCAGTGTGGAAGCAAGCAGGCTACCGGCTACGGCTGATGCCTAGTTCCAGCCCGCGCAGCTCGGCCAGACCGCGCAGGCGGCCGATGGCTGAGTAGCCGGGGTTGGTGCGTTTGGCCAGGTCGTCGAGCATCTGGTGGCCGTGGTCGGGGCGCATGGGCAGGCGCACCTGGCGCTGCTGCATCACGGCTAGCAGCTCGCGCACTACGGCGTACATGTCTACGTCGCCTTCCAGGTGGTTGGCTTCGTAGAAGTTGCCTTCGGCATCGCGCTGGGTGCTGCGCAGGTGGATGAAGTGGATGCGGTCGGCAAACTGGCGCACCATGCCGGGCAGGTCGTTGTCGGGCCGCACCCCAAACGAGCCAGTGCAAAAGCAGAGCCCATTGCTGAGCGAGGGCACGGCCGCCGCCAGCGCGGCCACGTCGGCGGCGGTGCTCACCACCCGGGGCAGCCCCAAGATGGGATAAGGCGGGTCGTCGGGGTGAATAGCGAGGCGCACGCCCACTTCTTCCGCTACGGGCACCACGGCTTGCAAAAACAGAATCAGGTGCTGCCGCAGCCGCTCGGCATCGATGCCCGCATAGGCATCCAGCGCCCGCTGAAACTGCGCCAGCGTGAAACTTTCTTCGCTGCCCGGCAGCCCGGCAATAATGTTGCGCTGAAGCTGTTGCTGCTCCGTTTCGCTCATGGCATCGAGGCGGGCCTGGGCCTGGGCCAGCTCGGCGGGCAAATAGTCGGCCGCCGCACCGGGCCGCCGCAGCAGCAGCGCATCGAACACTATAAAGGCGGCCCGCTCGAAGCGGAGCGCCCGCGAGCCGTCGGCTACTTCATAGCTCAGGTCGGTGCGCGTCCAGTCGAGCACCGGCATGAAGTTGTAAGTGACCGTGTAGATGCCACAGGCGGCCAGGTTGCGGATAGACTCCTGGTAATTAGCAAGGTACTGCTGGTAATTGCCAGTGCGGGTTTTGATGTTTTCGTGCACGGGCACGCTTTCCACCACGCTCCACGTCAGCCCAGCCTGGGCCACCAGCGCCTGCCGGGCCTGGATTTCGGCCACCGGCCACACGTCGCCATTCGGGATGTGGTGCAAGGCCGATACCACGTCGGTAGCGCCGGCCTGCCGGATGTCGGCCAGGCTTACCGGGTCCTGGGGGCCAAACCAGCGCCAGCTTTGAATAAGAGACATATTTTTAAGAAGTTAAGTAACTAACGTTACGCTCCTTCTGCGAACCCCAACGGGGTTTCGTAGGCTAGCCCAGGGTTGGCGAAGCCTACCCTGGGTAGCAGCAGGGACCGTTTATCGAACCCCAGCGGGGTTCCGTAGTTCGTTGGGCGGCAAGCTACGGAACCCCGTGGGGGTTCGAATAATAGCCGGTATCAGAACCCAGAGTAGGCTTCGCCAACTCTGGGCTAGCCTACGCAACCCCGTTGGGGTTCGCAGAAGGAGCGTAACAACAGGAAATAACAATGCACAGTTAGCACGATTTTATTTAATTCGCCTTTTACACTCCACTGTACGCATTGAAGCCGCCGTCTACCAGCACGGTTTCGCCCGTGACGAAGCGGGAGGCATCGCTGAGCAGGTAGATGAGGGTGCCGGTTAGCTCCTCGGCTTCGCCGAAGCGCTGAAAGGGAGTGCCGGCGATGAACTTGCTGGCGCGCTCGGTGAGGGCACCATCGGCTTCGAGCAGGAGGTGGCGGTTTTGCTCGGTGAGGAACACGCCGGGCGCGAGGGCATTCATGCGCAGGCCGCCGCCGTAGCGCAAACCCAGCTCCACGGCCATCCATTGGGTGTAGGCCTCTATCGACTTCTTGGCCAGCGTGTAGCCCAGCACCCGCGTGAGGGGCCGCTGGGCCGTGAGCGACGAGATATTGACGATGGAGCCCCGGCCCTGCGCCGCCATCACCCGCCCAAAAACGGTGGTCGGCAGCACGGTGCCAAACAAATTCAGGTCTACAGCGCGGCGGGTGTCCTCAATGTCGAGGTCGAACAAATCCTGGTTGGGGCCGACGGTAGCACCGGGCATATTACCACCCGCCGCGTTAACCAGCCCATCGATGCGGCCCCAGGT
Source organism: Janthinobacterium lividum (assembly GCA_050954465.1). Taxonomy (GTDB): domain Bacteria; phylum Bacteroidota; class Bacteroidia; order Cytophagales; family Hymenobacteraceae; genus Hymenobacter. The sequence goes on along the minus strand of JBPBPU010000157.1, from coordinate 382 downwards.
GTGCAGGATGGTATCGCGGGCAGCTTCCAGCTGCGCCCTATCGAGCACGTCGGCCAGGATAATCAGCGCCTCGCCACCCACTGCCCGAATGGCGGCGGCCCGCGCTTCGGCCCGCTCGGCGTTGCGGCCCATGAGCACGACTTTAGCACCGGCTTCGGCTACGGCCAGCGAGAACGCCGCGCCCAGCACCCCGGTAGCCCCCGTGATGACGACGACTTTATCCTGCAAGGAAAATTGACTTAGAGAGGACACGTAAGTTGTTGTTTTTTAGTAGAATAAAAATCGTTCTGGCGGCTCACCTCACCCCCTAGCCCCCCAGAGCTGTTAAGTTCTAGCTTTTCGCCCTCCGCGTTCGCCTCACCCCCTAGCCCCCTCTCCGAAG
>JBPBPU010000152.1:0-84874 GCA_050954465.1 Janthinobacterium lividum | reverse complement strand
ACTACCCGCGCCCAACCTTCGGCGACCCCCGCCCGACGTTAAGCGGCCCCGCCGAACGCCAAACCACCCCGCCTAACGTTAGGCGGGGTGGTTTGGCGTTATTCAAGAGCACGTTGGTTTACCGTACCCGGTAGCCGCTCAGCGCATAAAACAGCAGGTAGGCGTAGCACAGCGCGGGCACCACGAAGGCTACCCGCAGGCCGCCGCCGTGCGTGGCGATGAAGCCCATGAGCGGCGGGATAAGTGCCCCGCCCACAATGGCCATTATCAAGAGCGACGAGCCTTCCTTGGTGAAGCGACCCAGCCCCGTGATGGCCAGCGGGAAAATAACCGGCCACATAATGGAGTTGCACAGGCCGCAAAGCACCACCAGCCACAGCGCCGTTTCGCCCTGGCTTAGCACCGACGCGCCTACCAGCGCTACGCCAGCCGCGCACACTGCCACCAGCAGCACCCGGTTGTGGAAACGTAGCAGTAGCGGAATGCCCAGCAGCCGCCCCACCAGTGAGCCAAACCAGTACGACGACACCAGCACCGCGCCCACCGCCTTGGTGAAGCCCGCCGTGGTATCAATGGGGGCCGGGCTTTGGCCAAACAGCGTGCCCGCAAAGTTGGTAGCCACGTTCAGGCCCCGCACCAGCGCCTGCGTGAAGCCCGAAAGCTGCTGAATGCCCTGGCTTTCGCCGTAGCGAATGAGGAAAGAGCCGAGCCCTACTTCCACGCCCACGTATACAAAAATGGCCCCGATGCCCAGCACCAAATGCGGGAAGCCCAGCGCGCTCTGGCGATGCGTAATTTTTAGTGTGCCATCGCCGGCCCACTCGGCGCCCCGCACTTCCTCCGTATCGGCCGACATACTCTCGATTTCCGGGAGCTTTACCAAGAAGAAAAACACGCCCGCCAGCACTAGCAGGAAGGCCGCCAAACCCAGGTACGGGCCTTTCACGAGCTGCGACTCCTGGGCCAGGCGTTCGGCCAGGGGCAGGGCGGCCAGCCGTGCCTTGAGGGCCACCGAGCCGCCAAAAAGCACCAGCGCCCCCACCAGCGGCGAGAGGCTACCGCCGAAATTGTTGGCCACTCCCACCACGCTTACCCGCGCCGCCGCGCCCCGCGCCGGCCCCAGCACGCTCACGTAGGGGTTGGCCGCCACTTGCAGCAGCGTGATACCCGCCCCCAGCACCGCCAGCGCCGTCAGAAACAGGGCAAAGGCCCGCGAGTCGGCCGCCGGAATGAAGAGCAGCGCCCCGCCCGCCATCACCAGCAGCCCCACTACGATGCCGCGCTGGTAGCCCAGCTTTTTGAGCACCAGCCCTGCGGGCAGCGACATGAGAAAATACGCCCCAAAAAAGGCCGACTGCACGGCCGTGGACTGAAAATCGGTGAGCTGGCACACGTCCTTGAGGTAGGGCATGAGCACGTCGTTGAAGTTAGTGACCGCCCCGAACAGGAAAAACAAGGTGGTCATGAGCACCATCGGCCCGGCGTAGGAGCGGGGCGGAGCGGCGGCGAGGGTAGGAGCGGAAGAGGTAGTTGATAGAGCCATATGGGGGCGGAAGGTACAAAAAAGCCGGCCAGTGGTGGGGCCGGCTTGAAGGGTAGAACCTGGTGGTGACTGGTGTGGTGCCACGATTTTTTTTGTCGTGGCACCACTACTCGTTGAATAAAGCGGCGCGAGATAGTAGTGGTGCCACGACAAAGAAGTCGGGGCACCACCCGCCCATAAAAACTTACGGCTTCAGCCGCACAATCCGCCCCTCGCGCATCACCAGCACCTCGCTGTTCTTCTGCCGCTTAAATTCCAGCATCTTCGCATAAGCGACTTTCAGGCCCGCCAGAATTTTATCGCGGCGCTCAAATTCCGTTTTCATACTGCTGCTTAAGTTGGTTGAATTTCTCGCTATTGACTACGTGCAAATTGCCGTTGAATTTTTCGGCTAGCAGTACGTGCTCGCCTTCCGAATTATCGAAAATAAGAGCCTCGTCTACCAGCGGTAAATAGCTGGCAAACAGGTGCCGGATGCCCTCGGGGTAGCGGCGCTCGATAACGGCCGGCTCGATGTTGTGGCCGCCTTCCAGAACCCGCGTTTTGACGCGCTCCTTGGCCAGCTCCACATTATTGAGCCAGAAGAAAAGCAGCGTCACGGTGTAGCCCTGCTGCTGAGCGGCAGTGATTTTCTGCTTGTAGGTGTTGGTAGCCAGCGTGGTTTCGATGGCGAAAGTTTCGCCTCTTTCGAACAAGTAGCTCAGGCGTTGCAGCATAATGCGGCCCGCGTCGAAGGCTACTTTTTCGGGCTGAAAGGGCGACAGGCCCCGGGCAATTTCGTCGGCGTTTACAAATTCGCGGCAATTCAGTATTTCGGGCAAAATAGTGAAGGAGGCCGTGGTTTTGCCGGCCCCGTTGCACCCCGCGATGATGAAAAAATCTGGCATAAAATAAAATTATAACCGGTGTTTGAGTGCCAGCACGTAGCCCGTGTGAAAACCTTCGTGATAGAGCACAAAATCCAACGCATCCTCAATGGTATTTACTTCTACGCCATAAATAGCGGCAATGCGCTCGGAGGGCGAATACGTTTGGAAAAGCTGCTGCTCCATATCTGCTTGCAGCTTGTCGACGGACGTTATAAACATGGTTTTAACCAGCTCAATTTCCGGCTCATCCATAACCCGCTCGGGCTTGGTGCCGGGCAGAAATGGTGTGAAATACCGCTCATCAATGGCAATGGGCAGCCCGGCTCGCACGTAGCACAGGCTTTGCAAGGCGCTGGTGAGGTGGGTAATGTTCCAGATAATATTGTTATTATAGCCTGGCGGAATTTCGTTGAGCTGCGCGGTAGTGAGGCCGCTAATTCGGGCCAGCAGGAACTGCCGGAAGCCTTGTATTTTTGCTACTTGGTTTAACTGTTTTTTCATGGGCGGCTTGCTAGTGCAGTAGTTGTAGGAATTACGCAATCAGGGAGTTTGGTTAGCCGCGAAGCGGCGACATGTTGTTAGTTATCAGGTGCTTGCAAGTTGTCAGAGCTGCGAAGCTGCGGCACTTCTGCCCGAACGACGGGTGCCGCAGCTTCGCAGCTCTGGTCTGTTTTCCAAACACTTACTAGCAACATGTCGCCGCTTCGCGGCTACTCTGACGAGCCGGTTGCGTAAGTCCTAAGTTGGTTAAAGGCTATTGCAGGCTGACGAACCTGCGTTGTACATAAAACGGCGTAGTACCTTTCGTGGCGCTCATATACTGGAGCTTCACAAAGTTGCGGGTAGCAGACACGTAGCGGATAGTGTCCTCAGTTTTCAGGCCGCTGGTGTCGTAGTAGGCCCCTAACGGGCACTTGTAGGGGTTGCCTTTAATAGCATTTGTGAAAATGGAAAAGAGAATGAGCCTTTTCGCTTTGACGCTCGGGGCGGCGTAGCCGAAAAATTGGTGGTCTTGCCGGATGTTGGCAGTCAGCGAGAAGGCTTTGGTTTTCTGGTCTACATATGCTTTGGTCTGGGCCTGGTTTTTGGTGAAAGTCAGGAGGCATAATAGGGTTGCAAATAGCCTTTTCATATGTGCAAGCAAGCAAGGAGTGCGCTCGGCTAGAGAAAGTTGGGCAAAGGTCGGGCGTGGGCGGTATACCCACCCACGCCCGACCTTTGCCCTCATGTACCTTACCGCCACCACCCAGTTTGGCCTCGAAGAAGTGCTGGCCGAAGAGCTAAGCCAGCTCGGCGCTACCATCGAGTACGTCGGCAGCCGCGCCGTCGAGTTCAGCGGCGACAAAAAGCTGCTCTACAACGCCATTCTTTGGAGCCGCACCGCCATGCGCCTGCTGCGGCCTTTCGCCGATTTTTATGCCCCCGACGAGCGGGCGCTCTATGATGAGGTGCGCCGCATCGACTGGCAGCGTTACATCGGCCCCGGCCAGACGTTTGCCATCACGGCCGTGGTCAACAAGTCGAGCTTCGAACACTCGCTCTACGTGGCCCAGCTCACCAAAGACGCCATCGTAGACCAGTTTCGGGAGCGCACCGGCGAGCGCCCCAGCATCGACACCCGCAGCCCCGATATTCGGCTGCACCTGCGCATGCTCGAAAACGAGGTAATCCTGAGCCTCGACGCAGCCGGCGACTCGCTGCACCGGCGCGGCTACCGCCAGGGCACCAACGAAGCCCCCTTGAACGAAGTGCTGGCCGCCGGCCTGGTGCTGCTCAGCGGCTGGGACCAAAAATCCCCACTCCTGGACCCGCTCTGCGGCTCGGCTACCATCCTCACCGAAGCTGGTTTGCTGGCCCAGCGCATCGCGCCGGGCCTGTTTCACCAGGGCCGGTTTGGTTTCGAGAACTGGCCCGACTTTGACGAGGCGCTCTGGCAGCAGGTGCGCGAAGCCGCCGAAGCCCAGCGCATCGAAGAGCCGCAAGCCTACCTGGCCGGCTCCGACCTCGACCCGCGCGTGCTGGAGCAGGCGGCGGCCAACATCGAGGCGGCGGGGCTGGATGAGTGCATCCGGCTGAGCGTGCGCGACGTGCGCGACGCCCGCCCACCCGAAAGCCACGCGCCCGGTTTCGTCATTACCAACCCGCCCTACGGCGAGCGGATAGGGGAGGAAACGCAGATGGACGCGCTCTACAAAACCATCGGCGACGCGCTTAAAACCAACTTTCAGGGCTACGCGGCATTCGTGTTTACCGGCAACCTGGAAGCCGCCAAAGCCATCGGCCTCAAAGTGTCGCGCCGCATCCCGCTTTTCAACGGCCCCATCGACTGCCGCCTGCTGAAATACGAGTTGTACCGGGGCACCCGCCGGGCGCTGCCTACAGCCTGAGATTTAGTAAATTAAGCTTTTGAAATATAGCCAGCAAACGGCTTATAGCTAGGGAATTGTGCAACTGTGGAGCTAACACGCCCGTAAGCACCAGCATTCTTAACCCCTTTTTGCAAGCTATGCAATACCTTTTCAAAGCCGCTACGGCCAGCGTACTCAGCCTGGGCCTACTAGCCTCGTGCGGCGGCGGTGCCACCACCGAAACCACCACCAGCACCCCCGCCGACTCGGCCAAAACGCCAGCGGCAGTGCCCGCCGACACGGCCGGCAAGGCAATGGCTATGCCCGTGAAGCCCAGCGGCCCGAACCCCGCCTGGGGCACCGATATGCACCCCGAAATGGCCGCCGTCATCGAGCAGCTAACCACCCTTAGCGGCGGCCCCGCTGCCAAGCCTATGTCAGCCATGACGCCCGCCGAAGCTCGCAAAGCTCCCAGCGCTGCCGACGCTGCTATGGCGACGATGGCACAGTTCAAGATTCCGACCCCGCCCGCCGCCGCTGATACTATGAGCAAGGAAGTGGCCCCCGGCGTGAAAGTGCGCGTCTACACGCCCAAAACCGGCACGGCTCCTTTCCCGGTTATCGTGTATTACCACGGCGGCGGCTGGGTTATTGCCAACCTCGATACCTACGACGCCTCGGTGCAGTCGCTGGTGAAGCAAACCGGTGCCATGGTGGTGTCGGTGGCTTACCGCCAGGCACCGGAGCATAAGTTTCCCACGGCCCACATGGACTCGTTTGCTGCCTACGAGTGGGTAACCAAGAACGCCGCCAGCCTCAAGGGCGACCCCAATAAAATTGCCGTAGCCGGCGAAAGTGCAGGTGGCAACCTGGCCTGCGCCGTGAGCATGATGGCCCGCGACAAAAAAGTAGCCCTGCCAAAGTATCAACTCCTGGTGTACCCCATCGCGGGCTACGACATGAACACGCCCTCGTACCTGGCCAACACCAAAACCAAGCCCCTCAATAAAGACCTGATGGCCTGGTTCTTCAAGTACTACCTGCGCACTCCCGCCGACGGCAAGAGCCCGATGATTGACCTGGTACACGCCAACCTCAAGGGCCTGCCCCCCACCACCATCATTACCGACCAGTACGACCCGCTGATGAGTGAGGGCAAAATGCTCTCCGACAACCTGCAGAAAGCCGGCGTAACCGTGCAGTACAAGAACTACGACGGCGTCACGCACGAGTTCTTCGGCATGGCCGCCGTAGTACCCGAAGCCAAGGATGCCCAAGGCTTTGCGGTGGACGGGCTGAAAAGTGGCTTGATGAAGTAACTGCTGTTAGGCAGTAGGCGGAGTAGCGCTCAGCTTTAGCTTGGCGCATCGCCGTAGCGCGGCGAAGCTCGCGTCTGGGGCCGTTGCAACAAGCGGCGCGGTACCAGATTCGCCGCTACGCGGCGATGCGCCAAGCTAAAGCTGAGCGCTACTCCGCCTACTGCCTAACAGCAGTGAAGTAAGTAACTGCGTTTATTTATTGAGAACGGCACCTTCGCGAGGGGGTGCCGTTTTTTTGTGCGGCTGGGTCGTCCTCCGTGGCGCGGCCGTTCACCTCACCCCCTAGCCCCCTCTCCCGTGGAGAGGGGGACCTAGTTTCTAGTACTAGCCTAGATTTTAGTCTCCTGATTTAGAGCAAAAACTAGAGCTAGTTCCCCCTCTCCATCGGAGAGGGGGCTAGGGGGTGAGGTGAACGGCCGCGCCACGGAGGGCGACCCGTTGTTATCTTGCTACCCTATGCCAGAGCTACCATCTCCACCTGAACCTAGTGATATAACCTCCCACGTTTTCACTGCGGAATCCCGGCCCTGGCGCAAAAGCATGAAGGACTATGCCCGCCAGAACCGGCGGCAGCCTACCCCAGCCGAAGCGCAGTTATGGCAAGGGTTGTGGGGCTCGCAACTAGGCGTTCGCTTCCGTCGCCAACATGCTATCGGCTCGTTTATTGTTGATTTTATTTGCGTCAAAGCCTGCCTTACCATCGAAGTAGACGGCGACGTGCACCTGACGCCCGAGCAAGCAGAGTACGGCCGGGGCTGTACCTTTATGCTAACAGAATTAGGATACCGCGAACTGCGTTTTACTAACGACCAGGTACTGCACCAACTGGGCCGCGTACTGGCAACTATCAAGAAACACCTGACTAGCACCGCTGAAAACCCCATTCCTCCTAAGTCGTCTGGCTCCCCCTCTCCACGGGAGAGGGGGCCGGGGGGTGAGGTGAGCCGACAGAACGACCCCGATATGCTTACTGAAACCGCCCCCGCCCTCACTGCCGCCCGCCAGGCCCTCAAGCGCTACTACGGCTACGACAACTTCCGCCCCATGCAGGGCGATATTATCCAGAGCATCCTCGCCGGCCAGGATACCGTCGTGCTCATGCCCACCGGCGGCGGCAAGAGCGTGTGCTTCCAGATTCCGGCCGTCGTCAGCGAAGGCCTGTGCGTGGTCGTGTCGCCGCTCATCGCCCTCATGAAAGACCAGGTGGAGGCGCTGAAGGCCAACGGCATAGCTGCTGCTTACATCAATAGCAGCGTGGGCCAGAGCGAGGCCGGCGACATTACCCGCGCCGCCATGAGCGGGCACCTCAAGCTGCTGTACGTGAGCCCTGAGAAGCTGCTGAGCGATGGGTTTTTGCCGTTTTTATCGCGCCTCAACGTGAGCATGTTTGCCATTGATGAGGCGCACTGCATTTCGAGCTGGGGCCACGATTTCCGGCCCGAGTACACGCAGCTGGGGCAGCTGCGCACGCACTTTCCCAGCATCCCTATTATTGCGCTCACGGCCACGGCCGACCGGCTCACGCAGCGCGACATCCGCACCCAGCTCAACATGCACGAGCCCAAGGTGTTTCTGTCCAGCTTCGACCGGCCCAACATCAACCTCATTGTGCGGCCGGGGCAAGACCGCATGGGCGGCATCCTCGACTTTATCGGCCGCCACCCCAACGAGGCGGGCATCATCTACTGCCTCTCGCGCAAAACCTGCGAAACCGTGGCCGCCAAGCTCCTGCAAAAGGGCATCAAAGCCGGGCACTACCACGCCGGCATGACGCCCTTGCAGCGCGGCAAAGTGCAGGAAGCGTTTTTGCAGGATGACTTGCAGGTCATTGTCGCCACCATCGCCTTCGGCATGGGCATCGACAAAAGCAACGTGCGCTGGGTAATCCACTACAACCTGCCCAAAAACATCGAGGGCTACTACCAGGAAATCGGCCGCGCCGGGCGCGACGGCTCGCCCGCCACGGCGCTACTTTTTTACAGCTTCGCCGACGTCATTTCCATGCGCGAGATGGTGACCAAGGACGTGCCCCCGCGCCAGGCCCAGCTCAACCAGGCCAAGCTGGAGCGCATGCAGCAGTTTGCCGAAGCTGCCGCCTGCCGCCGCCGCATCCTGCTGCACTACTTCTCCGAAGACCTGGGCCACGACTGCGGCAACTGCGACATCTGCCGCAACCCGCCCACCACCTTCGACGGCACCCTGCTGGCCCAGAAAGCCCTCTCGGCCAGCGTGCGCACCCATCAGCGCGTGGCCATCAATTTGATGATTGACATATTGCGCGGTATGCGCAACCAGGCGGTGCTGCAGCACGGCTACGACCAGATAAAAACTTACGGCGCCGGCAATGACCTGCCCTACCTCGACTGGTACAGCTATATCCACCAGATGCTCAACGACGGGCTTTTCTACATTGCCTACGAGGAAGGCTACTCGCTCAAAATCACCGAGCGCGGCCAGCAGGTGCTCAAAGGCCTGATGCCCGTGTCGCTCAAGAAATTCCAGGTAGCCGAGAAAGCCGAGCGCCCCACCCGCGCCAGCAAAAAAGCCGCCGCCGAAGCCGCCGCCACCACCGGCTCGCCCGAAGCCCAGCTGTTCGAGCGCCTGCGCCAGCTGCGCAAAACCATTGCCGACGAGCAGGGCGTGCCGCCCTACGTGGTATTTACGGATACGACATTGCAGGAAATGGCCCGCGAGCAGCCCACCAGCCGCATGGCCATGCTCGCGGTGTCGGGCGTGGGCATGAAGAAGTTCGAAACCTACGGCGAGGCGTTCATCCAGGCCATTTTGCAGCACGCGCCCCCGCGCCCCATCCCGGCCGACGACGACAACTCGCTGCCCCCCGTGCCGCCCTTTTCGGACGACTACAGCCCCGCCCCCCGCACCGCCGCCCAAAAAACCGCCGACCGCACCCTCAACGAAAGCGAGGAGCAAACCTTCCAGCTCCACCGCCAGGGCCTTACCCCCGAGCAGATAGCCGAGCAGCGCGGCCTGGCCGCCAGCACCATGCGCCAGCACCTGGAGCGTGCCTACACCAAAGGCTACGACCTGCGCCTCCAGGATTTTCTCTCCGACTCGCAACTGGCCGAAATCGCCACCGCCCGCGCCCAGCTCGGCGGCGCCCCCGCCCTGCGCGACCTCTTCGACCACCTGCGCGAGAAGTACGACTACTTCCAACTGCGCCTGGCCGGGCTCTATGAGCAGCGGCGGGGGAGGGGATAGGGCGCTACTTTAAGCTTAGCGCAATTCCCTGCGCTATTTGTTCCTGGGCATCTGGTAAAATCCCCAGGCTGCCAAGCTTAGCAACTGCCATCTTTTGGTGGATGAAGTATCTGATTTGTCTGGATACGCGGTTAATTTCTCGCCAATTCCAGCTTGTTATTTCAGCTTCATCCTGCTTATCGGCCGCTGCTAACGCACCTCTTTCGCTCCAATTTCCGAGGTGCGAATGGTGTAGTATTCCGTTCTGCTCACCACCGAAATATAATTGAATCAGTCCCCAGCCAGCAGTTTGGTAGCGGAAGGTGTGGCCTTGACAGTATTTTGGATTTAGCTTAATTTTCGGAAAGGAAATCTTCCCATCAAAATTCGGCGACCAAAGTTGCAAAGTCACGGCGAACTGGCTGCCTATTTTCAGGTCGAAAGCAGAAGTCACATCAGCCAAGCACTTGTATTGACGGACGGTTTGCCCCAAAGGCGAATAGCTGTCAAAAACCTGGAGGTTTGTTTTCGAGAATAGAAACTCTAGTAGCGCTATTTTATCAGCTTCAGCAGCAAAGAATTTGTAGCTCATAGAAATTTTTTGTATGCCAACTTCCCGCATCACCGCCAGCCACGAAATTATGCTGGGTAAGCCCGTCATTCGCGGCACCCGCCTGACGGTAGAACTACTGCTACGCAAAATGTCGGAAGGCGCAACTGTCACTGACCTGCTCCGCGTGTACCCGCAGTTGGATGCCGCTGCTGTGGAGGCAGCATTGGATTATGCGGCAGCATCCGGCAGCTAGTAACTTACGTAAAGCCGGCCATGAAAACGCTACTCGGAGTACTCGCCCTGGCGCTGGCCGCCACGGCGTGCCAGAAAACCGATACCACTAGCGACGAGGCCCTGGCCGCTACCCGCACCAGCCAGGCAACCACGGCCCTGCCCGTTGCTACCGCGCAAGCCGCCACTCTGCCACCTGCCCTGCTACGGCAGTTCGACCTGGCGCCGCTCTGGCAGGGCCGCTACGAAAGCAACTCGCCATCGCTGCAGGAGCCTATGGACGGCTTTTTTGGCGACGACTACCGCCGCATTGCCTTTTTCTTCACCGAGGCCCACCGCGACGGGCAGCAGCCTGGCCTATACCACGTGAAAGGCAAAAACCGGTTTCAAAAAACCATCTCGCCTTTTGAGGGCACCATCACCATTACGGGGCTCACTCCCATGAGCCCCGCCATGGCCGATTCGGCCGGGTACATGGAGCTTGACAGCACCTGCCGCGTGTACAGCGCCAAAGCAGTCTTCAGCTTCCGCGAGCAGCCGGAGATGGCGAGCACGGCCGGCGAATTTTCCGGCACCGGCCACCTGGACTTTTACCTCGATGGCAAGGGCAAGCTGCAAATGGCGACCACGCTCATGTACGACAGCCCCATAGCGCCGGCCCGCGGAGCCGGCATCCTCTACCAGGGCCAGTGGGTGAGCTACCGCACCCACGCCCGCAAGCCGCTGCTGCTCAGTGGCAACGTGTTCACTACGGCCCCGCCGGCTCTCCACAACTTCGGCATTGGCGACCGTGGCGATATGTTCAACCCCAAATACGCCAAACTGGGCTGGAACGACTACTGGCAAAACGACGAGTGGTGGGCTGAGGCCCCAAAGCCCACTCTATAGTCCCGGCCACCAAAAAGCGCCTGCCCCGTTACCGAGGCAGGCGCTTCTCTATTGAAACCTACAGCCCCGGAATAAGATTCAGCAAGCTTCGCCCTTTCGTTGCCACGGCTTCGCGGTACTGGTTTTTCACCACGTTCTTGATGATTTCGCTGGTGTCGCGCTCGCCGCGGGCCAGGGCTTTGGCAAACTCGATGGCTTGGGCAGTGCTGATTTTGCCGGGCATAGCAGGCTCGTTGGGGTCTACCAGGCACTCGACTACGGCGGGGCCATCGTGGGCCAGGGCGGCGCGGATGGTGCTCTCGGCCTGCCCGTTCTCGGTGATGGTGAAGCCGGCCGCCCCGCAGGCTTCGGCAAACTTGGCGAAGTCGATGGGCTGCAAATCCACGCCGAATTCGGGGTTGCCTTCCATCACAATCTGCTCCCACTTAATCTGGCCCAGGGCGTTGTTCTTGAAAATGAACACTTTGATAGGTAGCTTGTAGCGCACGGCCGTCACCAGCTCGCCCATAAGCATGGTGAAACCGCCGTCGCCAACCAGCGCCACTACCTGCCGGCCGGGGTACGCCACGGCCGCTGCAATGGCGTAGGGCAGGCCCGCCCCCATCGTGGCCAGCAGGCCCGAGGTAGAGAAGAGCGTATGCTCCTGCATCTGAATGTAGCGGGCGGCCCAGGTAGTATTGTTGCCGCAGTCGCAGGTGACGATGGCGTCGGGGTTCAGCAGCGGGCTCAGGGTATGCGGAATCACCTGGGGCTTCATGGGCTGAGCCTCCTGGGTGCCGCGCTCGGTTAGCACCTCACGCCAGTGCAGCATCCGCTCCTGGGCTTTCTCCAGAAAGCTGCGGTCGGCCTGGCGGGTGAGCAGGGGCAGCAGGGCCGCCAGCACCGTTTGGCTGTCGCCGAGCAGGCCCACTTCTACGGGGGTGCGCAGGCCGATGTGGGCCGCATCGAGGTCGATTTGCACCGTGCGGGCCTGGCCGGGCTTGGGGTAAAATTCGAGGTAGGGGAAATGCGAGCCGATAAGTACCAGCGTGTCGCACTCCTCCATCGCATCCTGTGAGGGAGCGGTGCCGAGCAAGCCCAGGCCGCCGGTGGTGTAGGGCGAGTCGTCGGGTACCACGCCTTTGCCCAGCAGCGCCTTGAGGATGGGCGCGCCCAGCAGCTCGGCCAGTTGCAGCACTTCGGCCCGCGCCCCCAGGGCGCCCCGCCCGGCCAGGATAACCACCTTCTGGCCGGCGTTGATGAGGTCGGCAGCCCGCTGCAGCTCGGCCTGGGCGGGGGCCGTGGCGTAGCTCACGGCCACGGGGCGGGTGTGTTCGGGCACATTCTGGGTCGAGGTTTTATCGTCGCTTGTCGTCCAGTCCTGCAAGTCTTTGGGAAAGGAGAGGTGGGCCACCGTGCGCTGCCCCAGCGCCGTGCGAATGGCTTGGTCCACAATGGTTTCGACGTGGCCCGGCCCCATCACGCGCTCGTTGCAGGCGGCTACGTCCTCGAACACTTTTACTAGGTCTACGTCCTGCTGCCAGTAGGTGCCGCTGAGGTCGTGGGCCGCGCTGCCCGTGATAGCCAGCACTGGCTGCCCGTCGTATTTGGCATCGTAGAGGCCGTTGAGCAGGTGAATGCCGCCAGGGCCGCCCGTAGCCAGGCACACGCCCAGCTTGCCCGTAAACTTGGCATAGCCGCACGCCATGAAGGCGGCAGATTCTTCGTGGCGCACCAGCACCAACTTTATTTTCTCCTGGTGCGTGCGCAACGCCTCGTAAATGCCGTTGATACCATCGCCGGGCAGGCTGAAAATGGTGTCGACGCCCCACGCCAGTAGTCGCTCGACTAGCAGTTCGGCTCCGGTTTTAGCCATAAGAGTAAGCAGTAGTAAAGGTGAACGGGTCTTCCTACGTTGGCTAATAGGCTGTGAGTTATGGTTGAGGTAGCGCGAACTATATAAGCTACGCTACGCACTTGCGTTAGAGCGGGCCATTTTCTGGCTCTTCAGCCGGATTATTCTGCTCCCATTCGTCGTAGTTTCTTTTTAATCCCCAAAGGGTAGCAAGTACTCCTACTGCCAGACCCAGGCCCACAAAACCGCCCAGGAAGAGGTAAACGAAAAACGCTAGAATAATGAGGTAAATTCTGATGCCGACTTTTTTATACTCCTCTTCGTAGAGCTTATAGGAAGCGAGCCGGTAGCCCAGGTAAGCCGCCCAGATAAGCAGCGCCCTCGACAAAACGGACCAAATAACCTCGGGATGCTGGCGCAGCAGCAACAAGCTAATGAGCAGCCCCAGCCCTGAAAGCACCAAGGCAACGAGCGCACAAACCCGGAGGGTGGCTGGTTTGAACATACAAGTAAAGTGAAAATCGGTACGGGTAGCGCAAAGTACAGGCTACTCTACATTTGCGCGTCATGAAGGGCTTAAAAACCATGCTGCGTAAACTCCTCCTGCTGCTTGCTGCCCTGCTCGTTGCCGCCTTCGCGGGGCTGATGCTTACCAAAACGCTGCCCTACTACTCGTTCGAGAAGGGCATCAACTTCCTCACCACCAAAAGCGACGACACCAACGACAACGGCTGGTTCCGGCTGGGCTTTTACATCCACATTACCACGGCGCTGGTGGTGCTGGTGCTGGGGCTGCTGCAGTGGCTGCCCTGGGTGGCGGGCCGGGGCCCGCGCCTGCACCGCTGGCTGGGGCTGGGCTACGTGGGGGGCATTCTGGGGCTGGCCGCGCCGTCGGGGCTCATCCTGGCGCTGTTTGCCAACGGCGGGCTGGTGGCGCAGGTCGGCTTCACGCTGCAGTGCCTGGTATGGTGGGGCAGCACCTGGCTGGCCTACCGGGCCGCCCGGCAGCGCAACTGGCCCCGGCACGCCGACTGGATGGTGCGCTCTTACGCCGTGACGCTGGCTGCCCTGGCCCTGCGCGGCGAAAGCTACCTCATGTTCTACGTCTTCCATACCAAGCCGATAGAAACCTACCTCACAGTTACTTGGCTCTCGTGGGTGGGCAACTTAATCCTGGCCGAAACGTTGCTGGAACTGGGGTTGGGCCGGTATTTTTTGCGCGAAATACTAGGGAAAATGCGCAGTAACTTGGGCGCATGAAAAAGCTACTTGGAGTGCTTGTGCTGGCGGTGGCTGGTACCGCCTGCCAGCACCACGCGCCACCAGTTGCCACGGCCACCGTACGTAAGCTGCCAGCGCCGCCGGCCGCGGCTGCACCACCTGCGGCTGTTGCCAAGCTGCCGCTACTGTTTGCTGCTGCCGATACGCTTGTCGCTCCCATGCGGCAGCTGTTGCAAACGTATGACCTGTCGGCGCTCTGGCAAAACGCCGACGACTCAGATAATAACCCAACGTTTGAGGGCTTTTTTGGGCCGGACCACTACCATTTTGCGATGGTTTTCAGCCAGGTAAAGCGCGATGCTGATAACCCAACCCGCTACTACGTGCTGGGCAAATGCCGCTATCGCAAAAACATCCGGCCCTTTAGCGGCACCCTGACGGTGCGGCAGATAGCGGGGCTGGCTTATCCGGGTTTTTTGCAGGCGGTAGCCATCAGCGATTCAAATGCGGCGGATTCGGTGGCGGGGCGCACCTACACGGCACGGGCGCAGCTACAGCTACGGGAAGAGACGAAGGAAAACAGCGGCATTTTTGAAGGCGAAGTGCTGCTTGATTTTTACGTAGTTCCCTCTCGGCCCGTCGGTTATGTCAGGGTATACAACCACGAAGGCATTGAACCCAGCCTGCCTACGCGGGGCAGCGGCCTGCTGCTGCAAGGCAACCGCCTCAATGTATCAACCGGGCAGGTAAAGTCCTTTACCGTTGGCCCCTGGCTCGCCGCCGTGGCACCCAACGTATACAAAGATTTTATGCTTGACGAGCGTATGGGCCAGATTAATCCCAAATACGCCAAGCTAGGCTGGAACGAGCACTGGGAAAACGACGAATGGTGGGCCGCCACGCCCAAACCCAAACTCTCCCTTTAGGGCGTGATTCGGCAAGCGTCGCGCTCCCCAATTTCTTATCAACTATGAAGAAGTACCTGCCATTCCTAGCCCTGGCTGCCAGCGCTTGCCAGCCCCACACCGCCGCCAACCTGCCGGCCGCCAGCGCTGCGCCGGCTGCCATAGCCACTGCGCCCGCCCCCACCGACTCTACGGCGGCCGTGCTGCAACTGGCGCAGCAAGTCGACCTGGCACCCGCCTGGCTCGGTGATGCGCGCCACGAGGCGATGGAAGGGTTTTATGGCCCCGACAATTACCGGATGTCGTTTTACTTCGATAACGTCCGGCGCGATTCGCTGCAGCCCAACGTGTTCCATTTTCGGGGGCGCGACCGCTACAAGAAAATTATTACGCCCTTCACCGGCACCATCACCGTGACGCGGCTGGCCGCCCTGCCCGATACGGCGTCCGTCCTCACCAGCCAGGCTAACCGGGGCTACACGGCTTTTGCCAGCTTCGAGCTGCGCGAAACGGCCGCCACCAAAGGCGCAGGCCACTGCCAGGGCCGGGCCACGCTCGATTTTCAGGTAAGCCCGCAACACCAGGCTACGCAGGCATTCGGAATGGATATGGACACCGGCCAGGAAAACCCAACCATCGGCTGCGGGCTGATTTTTGAAGGTACCTGGCAAGACAACCAAACCGGCCGACACCAGCCCGTAGCCTGGGCCAACTACTACGGCGTGATAGTGCCCAGTGCCCTCGCCAAAATGGGCCTGGGAATGCGCTCTGAAGAAGTCAACCCCAAACTGGCCAAATACGGCTGGAACACTATCATGGAAAACGACGAGTGGTGGGCCGACAGCCCCAAACCCAAACTGACCCTGTAGCCTCATCCTTACCAGCCTCACCTTTTCACCTGCAAACATGAACAAGCTGCCGCTGTACCTCGTGCTGGCCCTGACTGGCACCGCCTGCCAGCCGCAGGCCACCTCCACGCCCACCACCGCCGCCACGGCTCCTGCTGCCCAGCCAGTGGCCGTTGCGCTGAAAACGAACGGTGCTTCTACACCCGGCGCGGCCGTTGCGCCGGGCCGGCTGGCCTTGCTGCGTCGGTATAATGTAGCGCCCTTGCTGCAATCTCTGACCAACGACGGCGATACAGCGTTGCAGGTGCAGAATGGCTTTTTTGGCCCGGCCGGCTACCGCATCGAAATGGCCCTGACGAGGATGCAGCCCACGGGCCAGCCCGGCGTGTTTGAGGTGCAGGGCAAAAGCCGCTACAAAAAGGTCATTACGCCCTTCAGCGGCACTATTTCTATCACGCAGGTGGTGGAACAGCCCCAATACTCAGCCCAGGAAATACAGGAAATAGCAAAGGCACAGGAAGAAGGTGACTTGACGAAGTACCTCACAGAGCAAAACAACCAGCCCGACATGTACACCGCCATCGGCACCTTCGAGCTGCGCGAAGATGCTACCCAGCGCGGGGCCGGCGTATACCGGGGCACGGTAGCGCTCGATTTCCGGGTCGAAGATGGCACCGTGCTTCAGGAATCGCGCACCGAGAATACACTCACCCAGGGCGGCGCAGTGAAATATGCGGGCACCTGGACTAACAATGCTACCGGCCGCGTGCAGCCCGTGGTGTGGGTGCAGGAGATAATCAATTACAGAGGGCCACAGGTGTTTAAAGATTTTATTGTCGGCAGTCGGGAAATAGATTTCAACCCCAAATACGCCAGGCTGGGCTGGAACACCTACTGGCAAAACGACGAATGGTGGGCCGACGCGCCCAAGCCCACCGCCGCCTTGTAGCTTTAGTAGCTGAATGGCACTCCCTTAAACCTGCATAATGATGGACAGGCGGCTCCTATGCTTCGCGCTGGCTTTGGCTGGTACCGCCTGCCAGCCCGCTACCCAAAACGTGCGCGCTCCGGTGGCCGCCTCGCCCGCCCCAGCCGTGGATTCATTGGCTGCTGCCCACATTGCGCAGCTTACTCAGTATCCCGCACCTACCCGTTTTACCGCTGCTGACACCCTGACGCAACCCCAACTTGCGCTACTTGGCCAGTACGATTTGTCCAAGCTCTGGTGTAGTGCCGACCGGCCCCAGGAGCCCACCCTGGAAGGCTTCTTCGGCCCCGACCACTACCGCTTTACGCTGGTGCTACTGCAGGCTCGCCGCGATGCCCGGCAGCCCGATGTGTACGCAGTGCAGGGGAAGTACCGCTTCCATAAAATGGTGCAGCCTTTCGCTGGCACCCTCACCATCCGGCGCGTCAGGGCCATCGAGGCGCCTAATGCACCGGATATGTCGGAGCTATTACGGCCCCGCGAACTAGCGGCCCTGCGCCGGAAACATCCTGGCAAAGACCCCGGCCCGCCCCCCTGCTACCAGTTGGTAGCCCAGTTGCAGCTAACCGAAACTGGCCTGGGCCCCCCAGGCACGTTGGAGGGCGAAGCATGGCTGGCGTGTTATCTGGCTCCGCACCGGGCAAGTGGCTACGTGATGGCAGCCGGTGATATTTCGCCCGGCTGGAACAGCTCGCTGATGTTGCGAGGCACGCATCGTAACGGCGCTACGGCGCAAACCAACTCGTTTACGGTAGCCGATAACGTATTTATTATCGCCCCAGCTATCTACCGCGACTTCGTGCAGGGCGAGCGAACCCCCGAGATGAATCCGAAATACAACAAGCTAGGCTGGGATACTTACTGGGAAAACGACGAATGGTGGGCAGAACCAACCAGGCGGCACGCCAATGCGCTGTCGCTACATCTGAGATGGATACCATTTGACCTACCAGTTGTGGAGCCGGATTCCAGCCATTCCTTATGAAAATAGCTTGGCGCTACGGTGGCTTCCTGCTGCTGCTACTCATTGCCCTGGCAGCCTGGAATGCCGTGCTCAAGCGCCAAGAGTTGGCGGCATGGCAGCGCTACGAAGCCGCCGCCGATGCGATGCTACTGCCCAGCCGCAGCCGTTTGAAGGCACGGCAGCCACTCCTGGAGGGCAGGCAACACCGCAACGCGTGCTGTGGACAGCCAATATTATTCCCTGACGTTACGCATTGGCACGGGCCAGAGGCCCGTGCCGACTACCCGCAGGCCGCTGGCCTGCACAGGGCGGACGAAATCGTTTGGGTTTCGTTCACCCGTTACAGGCCAGCGGCCTGCGGGTAGAAGGCACGGGCCAGGAGCCCGCGCCAATGCGTAACAGCAGTTATGCCGTTTGCCAAAGACATGTTTCCGCATTTCGAGGCTGGCAACCGCTCGCTTGCTATCGACCCTGCTTACCACAAATACGGCTGGGCCACCTACTGGGAAAACGGTGAGTGGTGGGCCAAGGGCGCCCAGCCCAGCCTAAAGTTGTAGCGTTTTGCCTGCCGCTGCGCCCGCTACCGCCGCCCCAGCAGGCGGCTGTTTTTTTTGCGAAACCCGCTCAAAATCGCCGCAACCTAACAATTCCCACTGCGTTAGCGTTGAAATATCTAATGGAATTAGTAACTTGCGCCCGTTGTTGTGCGTTTTGTGCGTCGATAGCCCGTCGCGTTGGGCCAGTTCTCACCTAGCCTTTCCTACTTTTATGATTAATACCAACCTCAAATTCTGGCGGCGCGAGCTAGGCTTGACGCAAGCCCAACTAGCTGATAAGCTGGCCATTAAACGCTCCCTGGTGGGGGCCTACGAAGAAGGCCGCGCCGAGCCGCGCCTGGCTACGCTCGTCAACATGGCGCGCCTCTTTAACATCCCGCTCGACTCGCTCGCTACTACCGACTTCACCAAGAAGAAGTACGCTAAAACCGCCGCCGCCCTGCGCGAAGCCGGTCCGCTCACCGATAATTCGCTCGAAGACAAACCCCTGCGGGTACTGGCCTTCACGGTAGGCTACGACGAAAAGGAAAACATCGAGTTGGTGCCCCTCAAAGCTGCTGCCGGCTACCTCAACGGGTACGCCGACCGCGAGTTTATTGAGGAGCTACCCCGCTTCCGCCTGCCCATGCTGGCGAGCACCGGCACCTACCGCGCCTTCGAAATCGCGGGCGACTCGATGCTGCCCATTGCCAGCGGCACCACCATCGTGGGCCGCTACGTAGACGAGTGGAATAATATCAAGGACGGCACGCCCTGCATTGTGGTGAGCCAAAAGGAAGGCATCGTGTTCAAGCGCGTATACAACAAGCTGAAGCCGAACCACCTCTTTGCCCTGCACTCCGACAACCCCACGTACTCGCCCTTCGATGTGAAAGCCGAGGATGTGCTAGAAATCTGGGAAGCTAAAAGCTACATTAGCAACTCGTTCCCCATCGGCGGCGTCTCGCTTGAGCAGCTCGCCGGCATGGTGCTGGATTTGACCCAGCAGGTGAAAAGCATGCAGGTGTCGCGGAACTAGCGGCTTTCATAAACAAGTAGGGTGCGGGGCTTGCCCCCGCCCGTCGTTGAACGACATTGTTCAACGACGGGCGGGGGCAAGCCCCGCACCCTACTTGTTTATGCGAACCTATTTCAACTGCATTTCCTCGATAATGCGCTGAATCTTGGCGTGCGCTTTTTGCTGCGTCACCTCGTAGTCAGCAATCGAGGCCAGCGGCTCTTTTACGCTGAAGTAGAACTTGATTTTGGGCTCGGTGCCGCTGGGGCGGGCCGAAATCTTGTCGCCGGCTTCGGTGATGAATTGCAGCACGTTGGAGCTTTCGACGCCGGTGGGCTCTTCCTGGCCGGTGCGCAAGTGGCGGATGCGGCCTTGGTCGTAGTCGCGCACTTCTACCACGGGCGAGCCGGCCAGGGCGGCGGGTGGGTTCTGACGCAGGTTGGCCATCATTTCCTTGATTTCCTCGGCTCCGCGCTGGCCTTGTTTGGTTAGCGAAATCAGGTCTTCCACGTAGAGGCCGTACTCGGCGTACATGCGCTGCATTTCTTCGTAGAGGGTGCGGCCCTGGTCTTTGGCCACGGCAGCCATCTCGGCCACCAGGGCGCAGGCCGAAACGGCGTCTTTGTCGCGCACGAAGTCGCCGATGAGGAAGCCGTAGCTTTCCTCGCCGCCGCAGATGTAGTTTTCCTGGCCCGCCAGCTCGCGGATGAGGCCGGCAATATACTTGAAACCCGTGAGGGTGCGGTAGTATTTTACGCCGTAGTGATGCGCGATGTCGCCCAGGATTTCGCTCGTCACGATGGTGTACACGATGAAGTTGTTGGGCTGGGCCTTGCCGGCTTTCTGGCGGGCCGAGAGCAGGTAGTGCGTGAGCAGGGCGGCCGTCTGGTTGCCGTTGAGCAGCACCCACTCGCCGTTGCCGTTTTTCACGCCCACGCCCACGCGGTCGGCGTCGGGGTCGGTGGCCAGCACGATGTCGGCATTCTGTGCTTTGGCTTGGTCGAGGGCCAATTGCATAGCCGACTTTTCCTCCGGGTTAGGCGACTGCACGGTTGGGAAATTGCCGTCGGGCGTGGCCTGTTGGGGCACCACGCTCACGTTGGTAAAGCCGAATTCGGCCAGCGCCTTCGGTACTAGCATGATGCCCGAGCCGTGCAGCGGCGTGTACACGATGCCCAGGCCGGCCTGGCGCTGAATGGCAGCCGGGTCGATGCTGAGCTTCTTCAATTCGGCCAGGTACGCCTGGTCTATTTCCGGCCCGATGGTGTGGATGCGGCTGGCGTCGCCGTCGAATTTGACTTCGCTGACTTCGGTGATTTTATTGACTTCCGCGATAATGTTTTTGTCGTGCGGGGCCACCACTTGCGAGCCATCGTTCCAGTACACCTTGTAGCCGTTGTACTCCTTGGGGTTGTGCGAGGCCGTGATGACGCAGCCACTCTGGCAGCCCAGGTGCCGGATGGCAAACGAGAGTTCCGGCGTGGGCCGCAGCGCATCGAAGAGGTAAGCCGTGATGCCGTTGCCCGAAAAAATGCCCGCCACCGTTTCGGCAAACAAGCGCGAGTTATTACGCGAGTCGTGGGCAATGGCGACCTTTATTTCCTGGCCGGGGAAACTCTGCTTCAAGTAGTTGCACAAGCCCTGGGTGGCCATGCCCAGCGTGTAGCGGTTCATGCGGTTCGAGCCCGGCCCCATAATGCCGCGCAGGCCGCCGGTGCCAAACTCCAGGGTGCGGTAGAAAGCGTCGTTGAGCTGGTCGTCCTGCTGGGTGTCCACCAGCTGCTTGATTTGGGCCTGGGTATCAGCGTCGTAGCCGGCCGAGAGCCAGGTGTTGATGCGCTGCTGAACGTCGGGGGAAAGGGGCATGGGAAAGAGAAAGAAAGGTTGGAGTCAGAAACGGCCGTAAAGGAAAGAGGTTTAGCGGAAAAACGTGTTTTGTCGCCAAGGAACGAATTGCTGGGTGGCTGGTTATCTTTGAAAAAACGTCGCACCATGGAAGCGCTGGAAACTACCCTATCGGATTACGAATTCGAACGCGGCAAGCCTATACCTAGCTTTAATCACGGCTTCGTGCAAGCCAACTTGATAACCGAATTAAATATTCGCCTGCGCAAAACGCACACTGTTACGTCAGAAACCAACCTGAAGCTGGACGACCAGAAAACTGTGCCCGACCTAACCGTTTTTGCCAAGCGCACGCCTGATATGCAGCACGACGTACTCTGGACGCAGGATGTGCCGCTGACAACCATTGACATTCTCTCCCCCAAGCAAGACCTGGATTCGCTGCTGGAAAAAGCCCGGCTTTTTCTGGCGGCCGGGGCAAAATCCTGCTGGATAGTGCTACCTGCCGTGGGCACTATTGCCATCTTCACCGGGCCAACTACCTATCGTTCCTATGCCAATGGCAGCTCGGCTCTGGACGAGGTGCTGGGCGTGAAAATTCCGCTCGTTGATATCTTCAGCTAGGCTTTCAGCCTATGGGGTAGCGCAAGCAACGCGCTTAAAAACCAAAAAGCACCTGCCGTGGCAGGTGCTTTTTGGTTTTTAACAACTCCGCATTTTCCACTGCGTGCGGCGGAAGCGCTTCCAACTGCGCTGGCAGTTGCTGAGGGTAGAATTGCGCGTTTCCCAGCCGTGGGGAAAACAATAGGTGCATTCGTGCTTGCAGTAGAAAATACGAGCAATCTGAATGTTGGAAAATTTGGGTGGTAGCACGGCAAAGTCGCGGCTATCGTCCCAGCCAAAGGCTTGTTTGAGCTTGTTCAGGCGTTTCATGGGGCTTTGAGTTGGTACTCAAAGCGGGCTGCCTTTGTCGAAAAATGGTAGTAAAATCACAGGTTGAAAACGGGTTTACAGTGGCAACACTCCCACGGCAGCCCCCAGGTTTACGCGGCCCCAGCCGATGGTGCTGCTGCGGCCGTTGCGGTTGCTGGCGGCGGCAATGAGGCGGTTTTTAATCTGGTCGCGGGTCTCGGTGGGGTACTTGCTCCACACCACGGCGGCCATGCCGGCCATGCTGCTGGTAGCCACCGACGAGCCGCCCACCGTGGCCGGGTCGTTGCCGCTCAAGGCCAGGCACAGCGCATGGTGGCCGGCCGTGGTTTCCATCACCACCGCAAAATCCACCTTGCTACCCTCGTGGCAGATATCGCAACGGGTTTGCAGGTCGGTTTTGACGCCGGTGCAGGCCGTAGCTTCGGGCATAGACGCCGGGAAAATGACGCCCGCCCAACCAGCCGTCCAGCTAAAGGAAGTGCCCGCCGCACAGAAAATCAGCTTACCCCGGTTGTAAGCATACTGGATGGCATCGGCCAGCTGCGAGCTGCTAGTGAGCTTGCCCATACTCATACTGATGATGCGCACGTCGGTGCGGCCTGCCGCCAGCATAAAGGCATCCGAAGCACCCTGGATTTCGCGGCTATCGTCGAGATATACATCCTCCGAGGCGTGAACCGTCACGGCGCTGGCGTTGTAGGCAATGCCGATGGGTGCGCCTACCGTGCCGCGTGGGGCAGTAGCCGTGGCTATCATGCTGGTGCCGTGGCCACACTCGTCGTTGGGCGTGGGCGTGGCGCCGTAGGGAATCCCGAAAATGGAGTTGCGCGGCAGCGTTACCAGGTGTTCCATGGTGCGCCCGCTGCTCTGGCCCTGGTTGAAGCCCGCGTTCAGGCCCGTCTGCGCCAGTGAGCAGCCCGAGTCAATTACCAATAGCTTGATGCCCGCCCCACTGGCCTGGCTCCAGGCACTGCGGATGCCGTGGTACTGGTCGGCCTGGTTCCAGCCCGACTTGGCCCCGTTGAGGACGGTGTAGTCGGTGCCCGCCACCAGGGTGTTGTCGGCTGGGTCGAGGCTGCAGCCGCTGTCGCTGAGGCTGCTGGCTAGGCGGCCGCCCTCGGAGGCGGCCGGGCGCGGCTCGTAGGCCATCGGCTCGGCGTAGCGCACTAGGTTCAGGGCGCGCAGGCGGCCCACGGTGCTGAGCTGGGTAATGTGTACGGCAAACACCGGCAGCTCGCTCTCCTTGAATACCAGCAGCTGCTCGGCTGTGATGCCGGGATGCGCCTTGCGTTCCTCTTCCAGCACCACGGCCAGCACCTGGGCGCGGGCCGCCTGCCACGCCGGCTGCTGCGCCGGGCTGTCGGGCAGGGCCGTGCCCCGGCGAAAATCTGCCGGTGCGTAGCCTACCGATAATACGCTGTCGCGCAGCTGGGTGGCGCTCCACACAGCTTGGTCCGATTGGCCCGTCCACTCAAATTTGCCTTCGCTGCGCAAGTGCTGCCAGATAACCTGGTCGAGTTGCTGGCTCGTGAGCAACTCGCTGAAACTGGGGGTGGGAGCGGGCTGCTGGTCGTCGGCGTGGCGCGAGCAGCCGGCGAGTAGGAGGGAGGCGGCCAGGGCCGGCCAGCCCAGGGTAGAAAAGCGCATGGGGCGGGAAGTTTTGGTGAGCCGCCAAGGTAAGAACAAAGCGCCTGAACTTCCTGGAGTTGAACAGCTAACCGCCTATTTACTAAGCCAGGGCTTACACAATAGGTGCGACTGGTGCGGGCCTCCAGGCCCGTGCCGACTACTCGCAGGCCTCTGGCCTGCACCTCAGAACGATTCCTGAACGATTTCGCCCTCCCGTTGCAGGCCAGAGGCCTGCGAGTAGTCGGCACGGGCCTGGAGGCCCGCACCAGTCGCACCTATTGCGTGGCAGCAGTTAGTTAACTGACGTTACGCAGTCACTTGAAACGTAACCCGGTCTGACCGCCGTAGGCGGTCTGACCGGCTGCTGAGTGAACAATATACCCGAACGATGTTAGCCAACAGCCGGTCAGACCGCCTACGGCGGTCAGACCGGGTTACGTTTCAAGTGACTGCGTAACAGTAGTTAATTAAAACTCAATTCCCAGCGCCCGCAGTTGCTGAGCGTACTTGTCGTAAATCACCTGCAAGTCAGCGTGATGCTTGGCGGCATCTACGCCCTGGCTGGTATTGTTCTGGTGGAAGCGGTGCAGGTGGCTGCTATGCGGGCACACCACCGGCAGGTGCCCAGCCAGCAGAAAACGCACGTACAAATCCAGGTCTTCGGCCATGGGCAACTCGGCGTCGTAGCCGCCCACGGTGTCGAGCAGCGCCTTGCTGTAGCACACGTTGCCTTGGATAAAGTGCTCGGCCCGGAAAATAGCTTGCAGCATAGCCGTGGGCGAGTCGAAGCGCCAAGCGTAATAGTCTTCGTGAGGCAGGTAGCGCCCTTCCTCATCTACCCGCAGAAAGTCGGCCACCAGCCAGGGCCGGCCGGGGTTGGCCTCAATCTGTGCGCCGTAGTGGTAAAGCGTGCGTTGCAGCAGGATGTCGTCGTCGTCGAGCGGTACTATCCACGCCTCGGTTGGGGCCTGGGCGCTGAGCTGGTTGCGGGCGAAGCCAGGGCGCTGGCGCTCGGGGTGCTGCCAGTAGCGTAGCGGCGGGCCAGGCTGGGCGGCGGCTTTGGTTAGGTAGGCGGCGGTGCCGTCGTCGGGGCCATTCTGGTAGAGCAGGTGCTCAAACGAAAAGTCGAGTGGGGCGCTTATGCTAGCGCGCACGCTGGCGACGGTTTCGGGCAGCAGGGCGCGGCGCTGGTAGGTAGGGGTGATGACGGTAAAATGCATGGCCCCGTTGTTCGGCAGGCGGGGCCGTAAGGTTGCACTTGTGGCGGGGCCGCCGCGCACGTTTCCGGGCGGGTGGGGGTTAAGATAGTAGCCTAGCCAAGTTGCTGGCCCGGTTTATATCTCGGGCCAGGCTCCCCCTGGCCGTTACCCTTTACCTGCCAATAGCTGGCTCTTTTTGCTCATGCTGCTTATTATTTTAGGAATTATCACCTTGGTGTTTGGACTGAATGCCAACCGCTATCCGGACGTCATCAGCCGCTGGCGGGGTGGGCTGCTGCTGCTGGGAGGCGCGCTGCTACTGCTGGGTTTTGCCTTCAGCACGGTGGTGCAGGTAGGCGTAGGGCAGGTGGGCGTGCAAACGCTGTTTGGGCAGGTACAGCGCCGGGTGCTATCACCTGGCCTGAGTGTGGTCAACCCGCTTGTGGATGTGACGCGCTTCGACACGCGCACCCAGAACTACACCATGTCGGCGGTGCGTAGCGAGGGCCAGCAGGCCGGCGACGATGCCATCCGGGTGCTGTCGGCCGACGGGCTGGAAGTAGTTATCGACCTCACAGTGCTCTACCACGTGGTGCCGGCGCAGGCCCCGCACATCCTCGAAACCATCGGCGAAGACTACCAGGAGAAGATTGTGCGGGCCATCTCGCGCACCCGCATCCGCGACAATGCCGTGTACTACGATGCCGTGGCGCTGTATTCGACCCGGCGCGAGGAGTTTCAGGCCCGCATCCTGGCCGCCATCGAGAAGGATTTTCGCACCAACGGCCTGCACCTCGACCAGCTCCTCATTCGCAATATTCAACTCCCGCAGTCCGTCAAAGCCAGCATCGAGAGCAAGATTTCGGCCGAGCAGGATGCCCAAAAAATGCAGTTTGTGCTGCAAAAGGAAAAGCAGGAGGCCGAGCGCAAGCGCGTCGAAGCCCAAGGCATCGCCGATTACCAGCGCATCGTGAACACCGAACTGAGCGACAAGCTCCTGCAATACGAGGCCATCAAGGCGCAGCAGGCCATTGCCACCTCGCCCAACGCCAAGGTCATTATCCTGGGCAAAGGCTCGCCGCAGGTGCTGATTGGCGATAAGTAGCGGCCGGGAATGAGGCGCAGCAGCAGCTTAAACGCTGGGGTTGCCGCTGGCGCGCATGCTGGCTATGGTTTCGGGCAGCAGGTCTCGCCGGTTGTAGAAGAGGATAATAACCGAGAAGTGCATATTGGCCTCTTTTGGCGGGCGGCGGTGGAAAGTTGCGTTCGGGGCAGCTACCAGGCTTCCCGCCGGATGCCGCTGATGCAGGAACCATCAAACGCAACCAGCCAGCGCCCATAGACGTCGAGGTCGTCTTGCGCTTGGAAAACCAACTCGAATTGCCAGCGGCCCGCATAGCTGGTCGAGTTGTCCGGCAACTGCACCCAATCCACAAATTCAAAAGCTAACCGGCCTGTTGCAGCAGACTTGAAAAAGCCGGAAGCTGCTGCAAAATGCACCAGTAAAGGCAGCGCTTTTTCTACAGAGGCGGGCAGGTTCTGAGCCAGAAAATCCAGCAGCTCCGGTAATTTATCCCAGGTTTTTTCGCTGAACGGTTCTTTCCGGTCAATAGAAAATTCCAGTTGTTCGTAGCCTCCGAAATCAACAGCCGCAGCCGAATAGCCAGTTTGGTCGGCGTGCAAATTGAAAGTTATTTCCGCCTGCTGGGTTCTGATAATTCTAGTGCTGTCCCTCATGCTTTTGTAGTGAACGTCATGCTCATCTGGCGTCCACGCAGTGAAGCATCTTGGTCACTTCATCTGCGCCGTTAAATGAAGCAACCAATATGCTTCACTGCGTGGACGCCAGATGAGCATGACGTTCCTTTTGCAAAATCAATTTTGTCGAACTACCTAGCGGGCCGGGATGAGACGTAGCAGAAGCTTAAACGCTGGAGTTGCCACTAGCGCAGTCGCTGGCCGCAGCACTGGTAGCGGTGGTTTTTGTCCTCGGCTTCCCACGCTCGGCCTCGCACCAAGTGGAAGGTGGGGGCGTCGGCCCCGGACACGGGAGTGTTCTCATAGAATACGCGCCGGGCGTCTTTCACGTAGGCAATAAAATGCGCCATAGTGTCGCCGTAAAGCAACTGCCGCCGCCTCACGTCGAGGCCGGCTAGCTGGTGGTCGCAGTAGTAGCCATGCTTGGCATCGAAGCCATACTGGTAGTCGGGCGAGGCGCGGAAGGTGGCCGGGTCGGCCCCGCCGACGACGGTGCGGAAGCCACCTCCACTGTTGGCATGGGAGTAGTACACGCGTTTCTTATCCTTAGAGAACGACGAGTTACCCAACTCCTGGTAAGAATCCAGGTCGATAACGTCCGACAACAGCACCTCAGTGGGGCCGTTGGTTCTGCGTACTGCCACCGTGCTATCGTACCAAGTGCCAAGCGTTGCGCCTTCGTCCTGCGCCCATTCTCTCTCCTCGAAAAGCCGGCCGGCCTTGTCGCGGTAAAACTTGTACTTTATGCGTTGGAAACGGCTAGCATTTGGCGCAGGCACCTGAGTAACGGTGGCCGACCTGGAGTCGGGTGCGCCGCTGCAAGCCGTCAGCAGCAAGCCGAGGCCAGAAAGAAAAGCTATTTTCATTGGGCAACCAGCGAATGAGTAGCCCAAAAATAGGTTTCGCCCGCTCGCCCTCATCGTACAAGCACCGCGCCGGTTTCCTTGCGCTCGCCAATCTGCTGGCGCCACATAGCGTAATACAGCCCTTTGCTGGCCAGCAGCTCGTCGTGGCGGCCCTGCTCGGCAATGTGGCCGCGCTCCAATACAAAAATGCGGTCGGCGTGCAGAATCGTGCTCAGGCGGTGGGCAATGAGCACGGTAATGTGCTGCTGCTGGCCCGACAACTCGCGCACGGTACGGGTTATTTCTTCCTCCGTAAGCGAGTCGAGGGCCGAGGTAGCTTCATCGAACACTAACAGAGCCGGGTGGCGCAGCAGGGCGCGGGCAATGCTGAGGCGCTGCTTTTCGCCGCCCGATACCTTCACACCGCCCTCGCCGATTACCGTATCGAGGCCCAGCGGGGCGCGGGCCAGCAGCGTGTCGGCCGCCGCCTGGTGCAGGGCTTGCAGGCACTCCTGGTCGGTGGCCTGGGGCGCTACGAAGCGCAGGTTTTCGCGGATGGTGCCGGCAAAGAGTTGGGTGTCCTGCGTTACGAAGCCGACTTGCTCGCGCAACTGGTCGAGGTCGACGGCGGTGCCGGGGATGTCGTTGTAGAGAATCTGGCCGGTGAGGGGTGGGTAGAGGCCCACCAGCAGCTTCACGAGCGTGGTTTTGCCCGAGCCGCTGGGGCCCACAAAGGCGATGGTTTCGCCGCGCTGCGCCCTGAATGAGATGTCGCTAAGGGCCGGGTTGGGGGCGGTGAGGTGCTTGAACGAAACGTGGTCGAAGGCGAGCGTGTCGAGGTGCTCTACGGCCTGCGGGTGGGCGGGCTTCACGTCGCGGGGCGTGTCGAGAATCTGCTGGAAGTTGCCCAGCGAAATCTCAGTTTCGCGGTACGTGCCAATGATGCTACCCAGCTCCTGCAGCGGCCCGAAGATGGAGAACGAGTAAATAAAGAACGAGAAAAACTCGCCCAGGCTGATGTGATTTTGCACCCGCAAATACAGCAGCAGCAAAATAATAACGTTGCGCAGCAAGTTCACAAACGTGCCCTGCACAAACGAGAGCGAACGCAAATAGCGCACCTTGCGCAGTTCCAGCTTCAGGATTTTGGCCGTGATGCCGTTCAGGCGCTCGGTTTCCTGCTGGGCCAGCCCCAGGCTTTTTATCAGCTCGATATTGCGCAGGCTTTCGGTGGTAGAGCCCGCCAGCGCCGTGGTTTCGGCCACAATGGTTTTCTGAATCACCTTGATGCGCTTGCTCAGCACAAAGCTCAGGATGCCGAGCAGCGGAATGGTGAGAAAATACCCTAGCGCAATGGGCCAATACACCGTAATGGCGTACCACATCACGAAAATGATGCCCACCAGCGCCGTAAACAGCACATTCACGAAGCTCTGAATGAGCTTCTCCACATCGAGGCGCACCTTCTGCAATTTGCCCAGCGTTTCGCCGCTGCGCTGGTCCTCAAACACCTGGTAGGGCAGGTCGAGCGAGTGGCGCAGGCCATCGGAGTACATGGTGGCCCCTAGCCGCTGCGTAATCACGTTCACGTAGTAGTCCTGGAAATTCTTGGCAATGCGCGACACCATGGCCACGCCCAGCATGGTGCCCAGAAAGGGGATAGCCTCCCAGAAAAACGGCCCGAACGGCACTAGCCGCAGACTTTTTACATCAGGATATTGGGCGGCGAAATGGTCGACCAGCCGGCGAAAAATATAGGGGTCGAGCAGCGAAAAAACCTGGTTGACGGCCGCCAGTACCAGCGCCAGCATCAGTAGTGGCCAGTAGCGGCGCAGATAGGAATAAAGGAGGTTCATCTAAAAAAAGACGCCGGGCACATGGCCCGGCGCTAACAATTGAAAAGGATTTTTTGCAATTTACGAAGTAGCCAGCGGCGCAGGTCGGCGCAGTACCAGAACCACGATGAGCAACACCAGCAGCGCAATGGCAGGCCCTCCGGTAGCAATTCCGCCGGGTATTTTGGTGGCATGCACGTATACCGCACCCAGCATAATGATAATCAGCCCCGCCGCTGCCAGCCGCGTGAGGCGCGGCAGCAACAGCCCAATGCCGCCCGCTATTTCAGCCCCGGCAATGAAGTAGGCAAACCAGGCGGGCAGGCCCATACCAGTGAAGCCACTCACAGTTTTAGGTAGGTCCATAAACTTGTGAGCGCCCGAAAGAATGAAAGCCAGAGCCAGCAGCCCTTGCAGAATCCAAGCGATGATGTTGCGAGTAGAAGCCGACATAAGGAAACGGGAAGGGTTTGTTATTTCAGATTAACCGGTTAACCTGCCAGTGGTTTTGAGGAGGAGAATGAATGGGTAAACGGAACGTCATGCTGAGCAGAAGGAAGTGCCTCGCTCACCAATTAACTTAATCGATAACGCCGATTTGGTTCAGCGATTAGGTTACTCTGCGAGCGAGATGCTTCGCTTTACTCAGCATGACGTTCTTTTTTATCCTAGATTACTGCCAGCTGCCGCCCAGCGCCCGCACCAGCGCCACGGCGGCCCGCAGCTGGGCGGTTTGGGTTTGCACCACCAAGCGGGCCGCATCCAGGGTTTGGCGGTCGGCGTCTACTACGGCGAAGTAGTCGCTCAGGCCCCGGCGGTAGCGCTCCAGCGTGAGCAGGCCGGCCAGGCGCGCGGCGCGCAGGGCGCGTTGGCGGGCCGCTAGCTGGGCTTCGTTGGCACGTACGTCGGCCAGGGCAGTTTCCACTTCCTGGTAGGCGGTAAGCGCGGTGTTTTGGTACACGGCCCCCGACTCGCGGCCTTGGGCGCGGGCCAGCTGCTCGGCCCCGCGCAGGCGACCCCCGTCAAACAGCGGGATATTTAGCCCGCCGCCTACGTAGTAGGTGTAGCCGTCCGTGACTTTGGGCAGGTCGCCCAGCCGGGAGCTTTGGGGTCCTACAAAGCCGTTGAGCAGCAGGCTGGGCAAGCGGTTGAGGCGAGCCTGGTCGGCTCGTAGGTCGGCGGCAGCTAGTAGGCGCTCCTGGCGGCGCAGGTCGGGGCGGCGGGCCAGCAAACCAGCGGGCAGGTTGGCCGGAATAATCGGTAATGGGGGCAGTAAAGTGGGCGGAGTAGCACGCGGCGCAACGGTGCGGCCGGTGGGCAAAGCACTCTGGTAGCTCACCGAGTCGGGGGCCAGCGAGAGCAACGCGAAGCTACTGGCTGGCCGCCCCGTGAGAGTAGCCAGCGAGGCTACCAGCCCGGCCCGTTGGCGGCGCAGCTCAATAGCGCTGCCCTCCACGGTGGCCAACTCGGTTTCGGCCCGGCGCACGCCTATCTCATTGTCTACCCCGGCTTTAAAGCGGGCGGCGGTCAGCTGCACGTTGTAGCGGCGGGCCTGGCGGGCACTATCCAGCACCAGCAATTCGGCATCGAGGCCGCGCAGGCTGAAATACGTATCGGCGGCATCAGCCGACAGGCCCAGGCGCACGGCCTGCTCGTCGGCCTCACTGGCCTGCTCGGTGGCGCGGGCGGCCTGGGCCCCGCGCCGCAGCCGCCCCCACAAGTCTACCTCGTAGCTCACATTGAGCGGCACGTAGAACTGCGTTTGCCCGATGGCGGCAGCTGGAATCGCGGCCGACTGCACCGGCCGCAACGCCGAAAGCTGCGAGTGATACGTCTGCGGTGCCAGCGCCAGCACCGGCGAGCGCTGGGCTTCGGCAATGCGCAACTGCGCCCGCGCCTGGTCGATGCGGGCCACGGCCGCCCGCGCCGTAAAGTTCTGGGCGGCCACCTGGGTTTCGAGCCGGGTCAGGGTAGTGTCGTTGAAGGTGGCCCACCAAGCCGGCACAGTGGGCACCTGGATAAGCTGGTGCCGCGTGGTGTCGGCCATTACGGGCGCGGGCACCTCGGCCCGGCCCCGGCCCAACGAATCCACGGGGGCCGTGTTTTTCCAGGCAGTGGGCACGGGTACTGCGGGTGAGTTATAATGGTAATGGCTTACGGAGCAGCCGGTTAGGGCCATTGCAGTAAGGGATAGAGGAATACGCATTCTAAAAATAGATTTAGCGATTGGCGCGGGCCTCCAGGCCCGTGCCGGCTACTCGCAGGCCTCTGCCCTGCAACGCTAGAACAAGCCGTTCGGGCATCGTTCTGGGGTGCAGGGCAGAGGCCTGCGACTTGTCGGCACGGGCCTGGAGGTCCGCGCCAGGGTTATTTGCCCACCGGCGACGATACGCGGGGCGCATCGGGGTCGTTGGGGCGGGGCTTGGGAGCCGGCGGGCCGGCGGGCTTGACAGGGGCGGGGGCTTTGCGCGTGTTCACGGCCAGGCCCTCGGTGAGAGTTTCGGCGGGGTTGATAACCAGCAATTCACCCCCTTTTAAGCCCTGCGTCACTTCCAGTGTCGAGCCGAAGTCGCGGCCTTCCACAATGGGTTGGTAGTGAATTTTACCGTCCTGCACCACGGCTACTTTCTGGTCGATGCCCGGCACCAGGGCATTGGCCGAGATGAGGACGCTGGGCGTGGTCTGGGGCAGGCGGAACCGCACCTGGCCATATACGCCGGGCCGCAGCAGCTTCTGCTGGTTGCGGTTGGGTAGCACCACTTCGGTGCGCAGGGTGCGGGTCTGGTCGTTCAGGGCCTGGGCATCGCGGGCCACCCGGCCGTGGAAGGGCTGGGTCGGAAACTCGGGTATCAGCACGTCGGCCAGCAGCCCGCGCCGGATGCCGGTTGCGAAGTTCTGCGGCACGTCTACGTAAGCCCGGATGGTATCGGTCTGTTCCAATTTGAAGAGTTGGGTGCCTTCAGCGTTGCCGCCTGTCACGAGCGAGCCCACGTCTACGCTACGCTGCGTAACGATGCCGCTAAAGGGCGCAACTACTTGTCGGAACGAGCGTTGCGCTTCCAATTGCTTCACTACAGCCTGCTGAGCAGCGTACTGCGCTTTGCCCGCATCCAGCTCCTGCTGCGAAATAGCACCCGGCAGGCTTACGCTGGTGAGGCGGGCGAAAGAGCTACGGGCCAGTTCCAGGTTGGCCGTAGCCTGGGCTATCTGCTGGTCTATTTCGGGCGTGGCAATGGTAGCGAGCACCTGCCCTTTGCGCACACGCTGGCCGATATCGCCGTTCCAGCTCTGCACAAAGCCGTTGACGCGGGCAAACACGAAGGTTTCGTGATTGGAGCGTAGGTCGGCGGGCAGCGTGACGGTGGTGGTGTCGGGTGCGGCCTTGGCAGGCATCACCGTCACGACGGGCGTAGCGGTGTTTTGCTGCTCGGTTTCGTGGGTCAACTCCTTGCCGTGGCGCAGGCGCGGCAGAATGCCAATGGTGAAGAGCACGCCGAACACGACAAGCAAGATGATGATAACCAGCCAGAAGCGGCCAGTGCCGCCGGTTTTTCGAGGTTCGTTTGGGTCGTTGGGCATAGAGATGTAGGTAACCGATAATCGTCTGTCATTGCGAGCAACGCCAAGCAATCGCATCAGAACGTCGTCGTCTGAGTGTCGTTCTGGTGCGATTGCTTCGCGTTGCTCGCAATGACAGGCGAATTCAATTGCATGCGAAAAGCTACGCGGCCTGCACTTGCGGCGCGGCCGCAGCTTCGGCTGGAGCCTCTTCTTTCTTCTTCAAATACGAAAACATAATCGGCACGAAAAACAACGTGGTGCCCGTAGCCAGCAGCAGCCCGCCAATAACGGCGCGGCCGAGCGGGGCGTTTTGCTCGCCGCCCTCGCCCATGCCCAGCGACATGGGCAGTAGGCCGATAATCATAGCCAGGGCCGTCATCAGCACGGGACGCAGGCGGGTGAAGCCGGCATCAAGGGCTGCATCGCGGGGCGAGAGGTCGGGCTCTTCCTCGCGCCGCTCATTGGCGAAGGTCACCAGCAGAATGGAGTTGGCCGTGGCCACGCCGATGCACATGATGGCGCCCATCAGGGCAGGCACGCTCAGGGTGGTCTGGGTCACAAACAGCATCCAAAGGATGCCTGCCAGGGCCCCCGGCAGGGCCGTGATGATAATGAGCGGGTCGAGCCAGCTCTGGAAATTGACGGCCATGAGCAGGTATACCAACACGATAGCGCCCGCCACGCCTAGCCCCAGGCCGATAAACGAGGTACGCATCGACTCCGACTGGCCGCGCAGCACGATGGTCGTGCCTTTGGGTAGCTTTTTCTCGGCGTCGGCGATGATGTGGCGTATATCCGTGCTCACGCCGCCGAGGTCGCGCCCGCTCACGCTGGCGTAGAGGTCTACGGTGCGCTGGATGTTGTAGTCCGAGGCCACGGCCGTGGTTTGAGTGCGGCGTATCTGGGTGAAGTTGCTGAGCAGTTGGGCGTTAGGCTGGCCGGGGCCCGTGACGGCGATGCCGCCCAGCTCGTCGAGGTTGGCGAGCTGACTGGGGGGCGTTTGCACGGCCACCTGGTAGTTCACGCCGTTCTGGGGGTTCAGCCACTGGTTGGGGGTGGTTTGGGTGCTGCTGCTCAGGTTCACGAGCACGTTGTTGGCAATGTCGCGCTGGGCCAGGCCGGCTTGCTGGGCTCGCACCCGGTCGATGTCGAGGCGTAGTTGGGGTTGGTCAAATGCCTGGTACACAAAGGCATCAACTACGCCTTCGACCTGGGCTATTTTCTTTTTCAACTCGCCCGCTACGCGCTGGTTGGCTAGCTTGTCGCGGCCCGTTACCTGAATGTCGATGGGCGCGGGCAGCCCGAAGTTGAGCGTTTGGTTGACGATATCGGCGGGCTGAAAGAAAATAATCAGGTCGGGGTACTGCCGGTGAATCTGGCGGCGGATTTCGTTGATGTACTCGCCCGTCGGCCCGTGTTCCTCGTGCATACTCACCAGAATCTCGCCGTCGCCGGCCCCGATGGTAGGGTTGTCGCTGAGCAGCAGGTTGATGGGTATCACGGGCAGGCCGATGTTATCGAGAACCAAATCCAACTCTTTGGCCGGAATTACCTGCCGGATAACGCCTTCCACCTGCCGGAAGCGCTGCTCGGTTTCCTCAACCCGCGTGCCGGTGGGCACCCGTACGTGCAGGCGTAGCTGCCCGGCATCCACGGTGGGGAAGAAGTTTTGGCCAATGAATGGGTATAGCCCCAGCGACCCCACAAACAGCACCACAAAGGCCGTCACCACCATTGGGCGGTGCGAGAGGGCCCAGTCGAGCGTCCCTTTATACACGCTCCGGAATCGCTCAAACTGGTGCTCAAAGGCCGTGTGCAGCTTCCAGACCCAGGTTTTGGTGATGGCCTCGCCAGCATTGCGCTCGTCGTCGGTGATACCTGCTTCGGCTTCTTCTTCGGGCGTGCCGCTGGGATGGTCTCTTTCGAACTGCTCACGGCGCAGGCGGGCTAGGTCGCGCTCGCCCTGCGTCACTTCACGGCCGTTGCGGAAGTGCGCGCTTGGTACTTCCTCTTCCTCTTGTGCGTGGTAGATGGGCAACTCCTTGCGCAGCAGGAACATCACCATCGTGGGCACCAGCGTCCGGCTGAGGATATACGAGGCCAGCATGGCGAAAATAACCGCCGTAGCCAGCGGCGCGAAAATAGCCGAAGCCACCCCACCCAGGAAAAACACCGGCACAAACACAATGCAAATAGCCAGCGTTGCCACCAGCGCGGGCGTCGCAATCTGCTGCGCCCCGTCCAGAATTGAGCGTTTCAAAGGCTTCTTCTGGCCCATGTTGCGGTGAATGTTCTCGATTTCCACCGTCGCATCATCCACCAAAATTCCTACCGCCAAACTCAGCCCGCCCAGCGTCATAATATTCAGGGTTTGCCCCAGAATATTCATCACAATAATGCTGACCAGAATGGAAAGCGGGATGCTGATGGCGATAATGAGCGTGGAGCGCCACGACCCCAGAAACAGCAGAATCATGAGCGCCGTGAGCCCCGCCGCAATACTGGCCTCAATGATTACGCCCTTGATACTTGCCCGCACGAAAAATGACTGGTCAAACAAGAGCTTAATATTCAGGCCGGGCGGCGCATTAGCCTGAATATTCGGCAGCGCCTTCTTAATGTTGTCGATGATGGCGAGCGTCGAAGCCGAACCGCTTTTTAGAATCGGAATAATGGCCGTGCGCCGCCCGTTCTGGCGCACAATGTTGGTTTGCACTGCCGCGCCTTCGTGCAC
The DNA here is from genome assembly GCA_050954465.1 of Janthinobacterium lividum. Lineage (GTDB taxonomy): Bacteria > Bacteroidota > Bacteroidia > Cytophagales > Hymenobacteraceae > Hymenobacter. The sequence goes on along the minus strand of JBPBPU010000152.1, from coordinate 49,272 downwards.
AAACGCCACGTCGCGGATGTAGGTCGTCACGCCCTCGGCCGTCTTCACAGGCAGGTCGTTGAGCGTAGCCACCGCCTCCGGGCTGGAATTGAGTCGCACGTCGTACTCGCGGTTCCCGATTTTGGCCGAGCCCGCCGGAATAATCAGGTTTTGGGTGGAAAGCGCATTTACTACGTCGTTGGCACTCAGATTCTTGCCTGCCAACTTTCCAGGGTCGAGGTCTACCATTATTTGCTTGGGCTTGCCGCCGTTCGGCAGCAGCACCGACGCGCCCTGCACCACCGCCAGCCCCGGCCGGATGAAGGCATTAGCCGCATCAAAAAGGTCCGACTCGCCCAGCGTCTCCGAGCTGAGCGAAGTCTGGGCAATAGGCACGTTGGAAGCCGAGTAGCGGATAATGAGCGGCGGCGTGATGCCGGGTGGCAGCGCCCGCAACAGCGTCTGATTAATAGCCGTGAGCTGGGCCACGCCCGCATCGGGGTTGGTGCCAGGCTGGAAGAACACCTTTATCAGCCCGATACCTTTAAGGCTCTGGCTTTCTTGGTGCTCCACGTTGCTTACTGTCGTGGTAATGGCTCGCTCTACGGGCACCACAATACGCTGGTTCATTTCTTCGGGCGCGATGCCCGAGTACGTCCACACAATGCCCACCACCGGGATGGGAATGTCGGGGAAAATGTCCACCGCCATACGCTGAATCGTGAGCACGCCCCCGATTAAAATCAGCAGCGCCATCACTACGAAGGTGTAGGGCCGCGCCAGAGCCAGTCTTACTATCCACATAACTACTTCCTACAAACCAGAAAAAAGCCTCCGCCCAGGGAAGCCATTACAGCACGAAGGCGAACGGATGGGAAAGTCGTCGCCAAGCTTCCTTAACTAAAGAGCGAGCAGAATGGTTGACGAAAATCAGAAAAAGCGGATTATGAAGGCGTGGTGTAGGGTAAGCTTTAGCTTGCCAGTCGTCCAAACGGCAAGCTAAAGCTTACCCTACATGCACAAAAAAAGCCGCTCCCATTTGGAAGCGGCTTTCTAAATGACCTGAGTCAAGAATTAATAACGATAAACCTTATCAGCGTCGCTGTTCTTGAATTCCTGCTCGAAGTACTTAGCATCTTCTGCATTGCGGGGCTTCACACCCATTACAATACCGCCGTCCTTAATGCCTTGCTCGTACTCAGCAGCGTGCTCCTCGGGAATACCCGAGCCCACCAGCGCCCCTACCAAGCCGCCCGTGAGGCCACCTGCGCCAGCACCAGCCAGCGCAGCCGCCAGCGGACCAGCAATGATGAGGCCCAAGCCCGGCAGGGCTACCGACGTGCCGATGGCCGCGATAGCACCGATGATAGCTCCAGCCGTGCCGCCAATGGCCGAGCCTACGCCTGCACCTTCCATTGCCTTGTCGCCCAGTTCGGTGTGGGTGCCATCAGCAAAGTGCTTGTCACGGGTTTCGTCCGACATCAGCAAATGCACGTCGTCTTTGTCATAGCCACGGCTGTGCATGGCCGAGTAAGCTTTCTCTGCGCTGGCACGGTCACGGAACATACCGGTAGTAGTGCTGCCTTCGCGGTAAGGCTCGTCTGCTACGGCGTGAGCCGCACGGTCGGCCGTATTTTGTACTGCATCTATACCGCGGCCTACTGCGGCACCCACGGTACCAGCTACTGCGGCACCTTTCGCGGTGGCGCTGAAGTCGTCGCCATCAGTTGCGCTGGAGGAGGTAGCTCCGCCCGTGCCGCTGCTAGCGCCGGTGCCGGCGTTGTAAGTAGTGCTATCGGTGCTGGTGGTACCACTATTGCCGAGGCCGGTACCGGTGTTGCTGGTGCCATAGTTAGAGCCTGCGCCGGTGCCCGAATTCATCGGGTTGTTTGCATCATTCGTGTTCATGTGAAAGAAATTTTTAGGGGTGGGTGAGTACTAGCCGGCATAAGCTGCGCGGCTTCGGCTAACTAACGGGCCGGGCCGGGTGCGGGTTGCCGCCCCTGACTTAAAATATTCCGCTCCGGCTTATAGGCTGTAAGTCCTGGGCAAAATACCGCTTGCTTATTTTCTCCCCATTCAAGCCGGTTAGGTAATAAAGCAGTTGCTGCTTTTGGTAATGATAAAGCAGCCGGAAAATCTGCCCTTGCCGGGAGGAACTGGTCCCATCCTGCGGTTTGGTTTGTACGAAGTCGCCTGCGTAAAATCCTTCGTACCTGATTCGTTGCACGCCATCTGGCCGCACGCGCAGAGCTTTGCCGGCTTGCCGCAACGTTAGAAATTCCCCATCCGTTTTGCCGATGTAAAAAACATCGGATATAAATTCTGAACAGGCAGGTTCTGATTCATTGACGGAAATTATCGCTTCGCTGACACCTAAACTGCGAAATATACCCAGCTGGTTTATCGGCTCGTCGGGCAGTAGGGTATAAGTAGGCGCGCACCAACCGCTTATTCGGTCTAATACTACTTCGAGCGGTTCTGTATGCGGGGCATTATCGGGCAGGCAAAGCCAGAAATTATGAAATAACTGGTATACTTCCAGCCGGGCCCAGCCAGCCGAAGATAATTCAGCCACCAGTGCTACTAATTCGTCAGCAATTTTGTCGCTGGCTAAAGCAGTAGTTATTCTCTGGGTTACATTTTCTGGCAAAGTCGCATAAATTAAAAAATAAGTGCGCGCTATTTAACACGGCGTTTTAGTTGCGCGTAATTATTTGCGGCAGTTGCTGTCGGAATGGTCAGATTTGAACTGACGTGTTCTGCCCTCCCGGGGCAGCTAGATAAGCCAGACTCCTATACATCCCGAAATGGTGCCCCTGGCAGGACTCGAACCTGCAAGACCGGGTGTCTGAAACCCGTATGTTTGCCAATTTCATCACAAGGGCGAGTACCGCAACTGCCCGATTAGCAGTGCGTTGGTCTGGGTGGCTGGATTCGAACCAGCGTTTTCTTGCTTCCAAGGCAGGCGAGGACGACCTGACTCCTCCACACCCAGTACTGTTGCCCCAGCAGGGGTCGAACCTGCGTTTCTTGAATCAAAATCAAGCGTCCTGCCGCTAGACTACAGGGCATAAAAAAACCCGGCTGATTAGGCCGGGTTACGAGTTGCTAAACTAAGGGTACTCCTTAGGCAACAGGCAGCCGGCCCACCTTTGTGGGGAGCAGTTGTAGTTGCGGGAGGACAAAGAAGTAGTTCATGATGGTGCAAATATACGCACAAAATTTAATTACCAAAATTTAGTCTAAATATTTTGCTTTCATTTTTAAATCAAATTCGCTTTTACGCCGTCGATGTTTCGCTGAGCACGAATTGCTCATAATTAGTTTCCTGCTGCCAGAATTCGTGGCAATCTTTCACCAGGCTTTTCAGAAAATTCTCGTCTTGCTTGAGGCTGCGCCACTCGCCCATACCGAGGCGCTCGCAAAGCTTGTAAAAATTGTCGCCCTGGCCTTTGCTGCCCGGCACGCGCACCAGGGCACTGAGCAAGGGGCGGCCGGCGGCGTGTTCTACAGTCGAAATCTCGGCCAGCATTTCATTGAGGCGCGACTTCTCGTGCGAGATATCCAGGTTCAGGCCTAGCTCGGATTCCTGCACCAGCGTCAGGTAGCTAACGGTGCCGGCTTGCTGCCGGGCGTAGCGGATAAGATAATGGCGAAGACGACTAGTCATAGGGCAATGGGAGGGTGGGCGGCTCCGAAAACGCCAGCGCGGAAGTGCTTGGCGCTACCCGCTTGTACTTACGAAACTGAGTGTAGGAACGATGTCGTATCCAGCGATTAAACCCGGTAGTAAGTCGAGGCTTACTCCATAGTCAAGCGTGTATTGGAATAAGATACCAAAAATCGCGCCGACGTTGCAAGGCAGTAGCGCTCAGTTCTAGCTTGGCGCATGCCGCGTAGCGGCGAAACACGCGTCTAGGGCCATTGAAAACAAGCGGCGCGGCCTCATATTCGCCGCGCTGCGGCGACGCGCCAAGCTAAAGCTGAGCGCTACTAGCCCTTGCGTCGCTTCAGCTCTTTCTGAATGAGCAGGAACTCGCGGCTGCTTTGGCCGGCGATGGCGGTGTTTTCGTTGGCGCGGCGCAGCAGGTAGGGCATTACGGCTTCTACGGGGCCGTAGGGCACATATTTAGCGGTGTGGTAGCCGGCGTGGGCGAGGTTGTAGCTCAGGTTGTCACTCATGCCGTAGAGCTGGGCAAACCACACGCGCTGGTCGCCGGGGACAAGGCCGGCTTGCTGCATAAGCTGGGTGAGCAACAGCGAGCTGGCCTCGTTGTGGGTGCCCGCGCACACGCTGATGCGGTCGATGTGCGTGATGGCGTAGCGTAGGGCTTCGTTGTAGAGGTCGTCGGTGGCCTGCTTGCTGGGGTTGATAGGGTTTTGGTAGCCGCGCTGCTGGGCGGTGCGGGCTTCTTTTTCCATGTAAGCGCCGCGTACCAGCTTCACGCCCAGGTAGTAGCCGCCGGCAGCAGCGCGCTCGTGGGCCGCCTCGAAGGCGTCGAGGCGGTCGTGGCGGTAAAGCTGGTAGGTGTTCCAGACGATGGCGCGCTCCTGGTTGTAGCGGCGCATCATGTCCTCGGCCAAGTCGTCGATGGTTTGCTGAAACCAGCTTTCCTCAGCGTCCACGAACAGGCGCACGCCGCGCTCGTGGGCGCTGGCGCAGAGGGCATCGAGGCGCTTGCGGCCGCGCTCAAACACGGTTTGCTCGTTGGTGGAAAGGGGGGTGCCGGCCTGGGTTTTTTCGAGCAGCGCCGTGGGCATGAGGCCCGTAACCTTGAATACGGAGAACGGGATGTTGGGCGTGGTGGCGGCCAAGTCGATGGTAGCCAGAATCTCATCGCGGGTGCGGTCGAAGCTCTGGTCGTTGCCGCTGCCCTCTACCGAGTAGTCAAGGATGGTGCCGATGTGGTAGCGGCCCAGCTCAGCAATGACGGGCTCGCACTCCGTGATGGTTTCGCCGCCGCAAAACTGCTTGAAAATGCTGTGCTTGATGAGGAAGCTGCTGCCGGGCAGGTGCCATTTCAGAGCCGCCTGCATCAGGCCGCCGCCGGCTTTTACCAGGGTGCCGTTGTTCATGGCCGCAAACAAGGCGTACATCTTGCGCAGCTCAGCGTCGGTTTTGGCCTCGAAGGCGATGCGGGTGTTCTCGAAGGAGATGGGTGCCACCGGCGCGGGCGGCGCAGCAGGAGAGGTAGCCATGAGGGAGGGTAGCAGGGGAGGAAAAGAAGAGCAGATAGCGAAGGTACGCCCCGCTTCTAAACCCGGTTCAGGGAGCCGGGGTTATAGCAGGGTCTGACGTTCTCACGCCCCGACTCGCAGAGTTCGGGCTACCTTTCCCCCATGCAAGATACCCCCATTGCCGATACGTATTTCACTCGCCGACTGGCGGCCAAAGGCAAGCCGCTTATCATCGCCGGCCCCTGCTCAGCCGAGTCCGAGGCGCAGGTGCTCACCGTAGCCCGCGCCCTGAAAACTGCCGGACAAGCCGATATGTACCGCGCCGGCATCTGGAAGCCGCGCACCAAGCCGGGCGGCTTCGAGGGCATGGGCACCGCCGCTTTGCCGTGGCTGCAAGCCGCCCGCGCCGAAACCGGCCTGCCCATGTGCATCGAAGTAGCCACGCCCCGCCACGTAGAGGATGCCCTCAAGCACGAAATCGACGTGGTATGGATTGGGGCGCGGACTACCGTAAACCCTTTCGCCGTGCAGGAACTGGCCGACGCGCTGGCTGGCACTGGCACGCCCGTGATGGTGAAAAACCCCGTAAACCCCGACCTCGCCCTGTGGGCCGGAGCCATCGAGCGGCTGGAGCGGGCAGGCATTCACGACCTGGTGGCTATTCACCGGGGCTTCAGCACGTATGCGCCCTCGCGCTACCGCAACGCACCCACCTGGGCCATCCCGATTGAGCTGAAAACGCGCTTCCCACACATCCCGCTTTTCAACGACCCTAGCCACATCGGCGGCTCGCGCGACTTGCTCTTGCCCATTGCCCAAAAAGCCCTCGACCTCGACTACGACGGCCTCATCATCGAAACCCACCCCGACCCCGACCACGCCCTGAGCGACGCCGCCCAGCAGGTGACGCCCGCCCGCTTGCAGCAGATTCTGAGCGAGCTAAAATACCGCTACCGCTCTTCTGACAACGTGGACTACCGCAACAAGGCCGAGGAGCTACGCCAGAAAATGGACGAGGCCGACCGCGAGATTCTCGAAGTACTGGCCCGCCGCATGGCCCTGGTGCAGGAACTGGCCGAGTACAAAAAGGAAAACAACGTGAAAATTCTGCAGATAGAGCGCTGGCAGGAGATTTTCAAAACCCGCCCCGAATGGGCACAGCGGCTCAACGTCAGCGACAAATTCGTGGGCGAGCTATACAAGCTCATTCACATCGAAAGCATCCGGCTGCAAACCCAGGTGCTGAACGGCCGCCCCGTAGATGGCCCCGCCAACTTGGGGCCGGGGCTCTAAAGACTACTTCTCGGCTACCCAGTGGTAGGATTCGCTTGACCCGGCATCGACGCAAACCCCCTCGCCACTAATACTGAGCACGCGCTTTGTTGGGGCGGAGGGGCCAAGGCCGGTTTGCAAGCTGTAAGTTTTGCGGTCGTTGTTGGGCACTAGTGGTTCGTTGGTTGCATAAACCAGAAAACGACTTTTAGGGCCTCCAGTACAAAAATGGTTATTATCAGCTGTAAAGCCGTAAGGAATAGAGACGTCAGCTAGGCCAGTGCGGCTTAACAGCACGGTGCTATCGCTGCGAAAACGTAGTCTCCGGCCGTAGCCCACCCTTGCGGAGTCTCTAACGCCTGATACGCTGACATTGCGCTCCCATTGCCAGTGGCCGGTAGCGTTGGCCAGCACATCGTAGTTGGCCGCTTGGGTATTGATGGTGAGGGCAGGCACCGGCACTGGTTGAACTTCTTCTGCTGCATGATGGCAGCTGATGACGCATTGCATAGCCCCGCAGAGAGCTGGCAAAAGGAGCAATTTTTTCATGGTGCGCGAAGACTATACAGGACAAACAAGCGAAAGCGGCCAGATTACTGAAAAGCCTACAGCGTAAATATAAAGTATAGGGAGCTACTGCGATTAACTAAAGAAAAAAAAGCTGCCTGTACCAGGTTGATTATTGGTTTCGCTTGCGCTTGAGAGTTGTCTGTGCGGCCGACTAAACTCTCCTTACTCTTTCACCCAGTGGTACGTCTCGTACGCCCCGGCATCGACGCAGGCGGCCTCGCCCGTGAGCAGCAGCTGCTGGTTAGTGCCGGAGGTGCTGACGTAGTAGGTTTTGCGGTCGTTGTTGGGCACGTCGGAGTCGGTTTCGAACGTGATAATGGGAACGGCCTGGCCAGAGGTACAAGCAGGCAGCGTGCCCATCGAGAGCACGTAGGGCGTCTTTTTGTTGGGCTGGCCGTTGTGCGTAATCACTATGTCGCCCCCGGCCGTGAACACCAGTTGGCGCGTGAATCCCTCGGTAGCGGGCGTGCGGCGGCTCTTTTGGTATCCGGTGCCGTCCCATTCCCAGTGGCCGGTTTCGAGGGCCAGGGTATCGTAGGTGCTGGGGCGCACATCGGCTTCGGTCTGGCAGCCGGTGGCTAGCTGCGTGGCGGCAAACAGGGAGGCGGCGAGCAGGCTTCTTTTCATGGGAGCGTAGTGGGGGAGGGCTGTCTAAAAGAGCAACGTAGCCCGCAAACCGTTGCACCAGCGCCCGCCAGATTCGGGGGGCGTTTATTTGCGCTCTTCCTTGCTTGTTTCTTGCGTGACTATCCCTCCCGTTATTGGCCCCGACGCCCTGGCTGCCCTGGCCGACTGCCTGCGCCAGGCGGCCCCGAGCCGCCTATTCGTGCTGGCCGATACCAACACGGCCCGCGACTGCTACCCGTTGCTACTGCCCCACCTGCCCGCGCACGAGGTGCTAGCCATCGAGGCTGGCGAAGCGCATAAAACCCTGGCTACCTGCGCGTCGGTGTGGAGCTGGCTCACCCACCACCAAGCCGACCGCCACGCGCTGCTCGTGTGCCTGGGCGGCGGCGTAGTCACCGACCTGGGCGGCTTCTGCGCGGCTGTTTACAAGCGGGGCATCCGGTGCGTGGGCGTACCCACCACGCTGCTGGCACAGGTCGATGCCGCCGTGGGGGGCAAAACGGGCGTCGATTTTGAGGGGTTCAAAAACCAGATTGGGGTGTTTCAGGAGCCGTTGGGGGTATTCATGTACCCGCCCTTCCTGCGCACGCTGCTCCCCGCCGAGCTGCTTTCCGGCTACGCCGAAATCATCAAGCACGCGCTCATTGCCGACGCGGCGGCCTTCGCGCAGATGCACGGCCTGCCCCCGGCCCAGGTGCCCGACTGGACGGCCACCATCCGCCATTCGGTAGCTATAAAGGAAGCCATTGTAGCCCAGGACCCCCGCGAAACCGGTTCGCGCAAGCTGCTTAATTTTGGCCACACCGTGGGCCACGCCATCGAGAGCTACCTGCTGGCCCAGCCCGGCCGGGCCGTGCGCCACGGCGAAGCCGTGGCCGCCGGCCTGGTTTGCGAAACCTGGCTTTCGGTGCAGCGCGGGTTGCTCGGTGCGGCCGAGTTGGCGCAGGTAGCGCAGGTAGTGGCAGCGTCTTTCGGAAAAATAGCGCTGGCCCCGGCCGAGCTGGCCGCCATTGCCGCCTATGCCGCCCACGACAAGAAAAACCGGGGCGCTACCATTAACTGCACCTTGCTGCACGGGCTGGGCCAGGGCGTGTACGACCAAGCCATTACCCTGGCCGAAGTGCAGGCGGCGCTGGCATATTACAGTAGTAGCGCGGACTTTGTAGTCCGCGTTTGAACAGCCAGATGATAATTACAAAGTCCGCGCTACTAATTACCAAAATGACGACCACTCTCTCCTGGCCGGGCGGCCCCCTCACCGGCACCGCCCACCTGCCCGCTTCTAAAAGCGAAAGCAACCGCGTGCTGCTGCTACAACGCCTGGCAGGCGGCGGCACGCTCACTAACCTCTCCGAAGCCCACGACACCGTGCTCATGCAGCGCCTCTTGAGCCAAGCCGCCACCACTGAGTTGCTCGACGCCGAAGATGCTGGCACCGTGATGCGCTTTATGACGGCCTACCTGGCCGTGAGCGGCTGGCGCGGCACCCTCACCGGCGCGGCCCGCATGCGGCAGCGGCCCATTGGCATTCTGGTAGATGCGCTGCGAACGCTGGGGGCCAGCATCAACTATGTAGAGAAGGAAGGCTACCCACCGTTGCGCTTTGGTGGGCAGCCGCTGACAGTTACCACCGACCAAAAAGCCCAGCTAGCCGTGCGCGGCGACGTGAGCAGCCAGTACATTTCGGCCCTGCTGATGATTGGGCCAATGCTGCCCGGCCCCCTGCACCTGCGGCTAACAGGTGAAGTTGGTTCGCGGCCTTATATCGCCATGACCGCGCGGTTAATGCATAGATTCAAGGGCCGGATATTCAGTTGGGACGGCTTTGAACCGGAGCTTGGAAGCCAGATGGATAGAATTGACCTGTCGCCTAGCGGCTACCACCCAGTCGATTGCACGGTAGAAAGCGACTGGTCGGCGGCCAGCTACTGGTATGCGCTGGTGGCGCTGGTAGCTCCCGGCGCGGCTCCACCTAATAAGGGTGTCATCCTCCCTGGCTTAGGGAACTATTCACTTCAGGGTGACGCGGCTATTCAGAAAATAATGAAGCCGCTGGGAGTTGGCACCTATTATCTGCCCGATGGCAGTGGCATGCGCATCCGGCAAATACCACCCAACCCAGCCGAGCTACTCGCTCAGCCCCTCGACTTCACCGACTGCCCCGACCTGGCCCAAACGGTGGCCGTGGTGGCAGCCGCTCAGGGTGTGCCCCTGCGCCTGAGCGGCCTGCACAGCCTGCGCATCAAGGAAACCGACCGCATTGCTGCCTTGCAAACCGAGCTGCGTAAGTTTGGGGCTGACATGCCGGAAGTAGCGCCGGGTGTCTTTGAAATTCAGCCCGGTACTTTTCAGGTAAACGGCCAACTGGTGAACACTTACGACGACCACCGCATGGCAATGGCCTTTGCGCCACTGGCACTGCGCGGGCCGCTGCGAATAGAAAACCCGGCGGTAGTGCGCAAGTCGTATCCCAGCTTCTGGCAGGCACTGGTTGGCGTGGGGGTAATCGTTCGGGAAGAATAAGCCGGCTTGCTCGACAAGAATAGCCCGGCGGCTAACTTACTCATTCACAAATAAATACTTCGCTAATTAATTTCCATGACGTATTCGGTGCTTTTCGGTGGCCTGCTGGCTGGGGCGGTTTTTCTGGCTTCGTGCCAATCAAAACAAGGCGGTAGCAGTAGCGCGGCCACGGGGGCCGTGTGGCAGTCCGATGCCTACACCCTCTACCGCGATAGTGTGGTGCAGGGCAGCAACCACGCCCGCGCCGTATCGGCTACGGAACTGACTTCCAATTACCGCTCGCCGGCCAACGAGACGCAGAGCCCGCAAGTCACGTTCAAGTTCAGCATCAACGGCAAGGACAACGAGCTGCCGCCCGGCCAGGACAACCTGGTGCTGGCCCTGCCCACTGCGCCCGGCGCGGTGGTTGAAACGCCGGTACTCGTGTTTGGGCAGCGCTACGTAGACCCGCAGCCAGTGCCCACCGGCAAATACCTGGCCCCCAATACGAAGCTAAAAATCCGGCTCGACATGCGGCCGGTGCTGGCGGCGTTCAAGAAGGACGGCTTTTTTACCACCTTCAAGGGCGAGAAAATCTACCAGCCAGACTTCAAGCACGTTTTCGTGGCCGGCACCCCGGCCCCGCTCAGCTGGGATTTCGACAACCTAGTGAACAAGCCCGAGCTGGAAATGCACGACGCCGACGGCGACGGCATCTACGAGGTGACGCTCACGCTCAACGTGCCCGCCGAAGCCAAAACCACGGCGGCCAGCTGGAAGAAGACCATCAAAACCGACGACTTTCCGCAGTACAAATCCGAGTATCCACTGGCTGATGCGCTCTACAACCTAGCCCTCGAAGAGGCCCGCCGCGCCGTGGAGCCCGACAGTACTTTCCGCACCGGCAAGGAGTGGGCGGGCGTCTGGACACGCGACATCAGCTACTCCATCATCCTGGCCCAGGCCACGTTGCAGCCCAAAGTGGCCATGAAGAGCCTATTGCGCAAGGTGAGCCCCGAGGGCCGCATCATCCAGGATACCGGCACGGGTGGGGCCTACCCGTGCTCCTCCGACCGGGTGGTGTGGGCGGTGGCCGCCTGGGAAATTTACAAAGTGACGGGCGACCAGAAATGGCTGCGTAAAATCTACCCGATTATCAAAAAGTCGCTCACCGAGGATGCGCAGAACGTGTACGACCCCACTACCGGCCTGGCGCGGGGTGAGTCGTCGTTTCTGGACTGGCGCGAGCAAACCTACCCGCGCTGGATGCAGCCGGCCGACATCTACGAGAGCGAAAACCTGGGCACCAACGCCGTTCACTTCCAGGCCAATACCGTGCTGGCCCTCATGGCCCGGCAACTAGGCGAGGCCGACGTAGCCCAGCAGCACGAACAAACCGCCGACCGCATCAAAGCTGGTATCAACCAGCACCTGTGGCTGGGCGACAAAGGCTACTATGGGCAATACCGTTACGGGCGGCTGTTTCCGGTGGTGTCGCCGCGGGCCGAGGCGCTGGGCGAGGCGCTGAGCGTGTGGTTTGGGGTGGCCGATGAGGAGCGGGCCAAAACGGTGGTGGCCAAGATTCCTACCACGCCCTACGGCATTTCGTGCATCTACCCGCAGATTCCGGGCATCCCGCCCTACCACAACGACGCGGTGTGGCCCTTTGTGCAAAGCTTCTGGGCCCTGGCCGCTGCCAAGGCCGGCAACGACGCCTCGCTCACCGAAAGCATGGCGGCGGTGTACCGCCCGGCTGCGCTGTTTCTGACCAACAAGGAAAACTTCGTGGCCGGCAACGGCGACTTTGCAGGCACCCAGATTAACTCTTCCAACATGCTCTGGAGCTTGTCGGGCAGCATCGGGCTGGTGTACAAAATCATGTTTGGCCTGCACTACGAGTCCGACCGACTGGCATTCCAGCCCTTCGTGCCGCAGGCGTTTGCGGGCAGCCGGCAGCTCACCAATTTCAAGTACCGCCAAGCCGTGCTCGACATTGACCTGCAAGGCTTTGGCAACCAGATAAAAACCATTACCCTCGACGGGCAACCCCTGGCCGGTGCGGCCGTGCCTGCCACGCTTACCGGCCGCCATCAGGTGCGCATTGTGCTCAGCAACAGCGCATCGGCCGCTACTACCCAGCGCGTAGCCAATGCCTTTGCTCCCGAAACACCCACCGTTACCTTCGCCAACGGCCGCCTGAACTGGCCCGCCCAGGCTGGCGTGCAGGAGTATAAAATCCTGAAAAACGGCGTAGTAGTAGGTTCCGGCCCCGCCACCGAATACGCCGCGCCTGCTACTACCGGCTATGCTGAATACCAAGTAATTGCAGTAGGGGCTGCGGGCGGCAGGCAGTCGTTTGCCAGTGAGCCGCTGCCAGTAGGCGAAACTTCCCAGCAGGTGCAGCTCGAAACCCTGGCCGCCCCCGCCAAGCTGCCCTACCAGGGCTTCACCGGCGCGGGCTTCGTGGAAACCAGCACCACCAAAAACCCCAAGCTGACCCTGCCCGTGACCGTACCCGAAGCTGGCCTCTACGCCCTGGATTTCCGCTATGCCAACGGCAACGGCCCTACCAACACCAACAACCAATGCGCTATCCGCACCCTGCGCCAGGGCGCGCAGCAGCTAGGCACCGTGGTGCTGCCCCAGCGCGGCGTAGACGAGTGGAGCAACTGGGGCTTCACCAACGCCATCCTGGTGCAACTGCCTAAAGGCACTACCACGCTTACCCTAGCCTACGAGCCCGCCAACACCAACATGAACGGCACAGTAAATCAAGCCATGCTAGATTACCTGCGGGTGCGTAAAGTCAAGGAGTGAATTTGTGAATGAGCGAATGAGTGAGTGGGGGCACAAAGCCTGAAATCCGTTGTAGACCTTCACTCATTCGCTTATTTATAAATTCACTCACTGCTCTACCACTAGCCCATCGTGGGCCAGGCGTATCCACGGCGGCAGAGTTGCTTCTACTTCGCGGTGGCGGCCTAACTGGTGGCTGATATGGGTGAGGTAGGCGCGGCGCGGGCGCAGGTCTTCGAGCAGGGCTACGGCTTCGCTCAGGGTGAAGTGCGACAGGTGGGGCTCGTGGCGCAGAGCGTTGAGTACGATGGTTTCGGCGCCGCGTAGCTGCTGTATAGTGCTGTCGGGCAGCGCGTTGGCGTCGGTGAGATAGGCGAAGTCGCCTAGGCGGAAGCCCAGCACGGGCAGGCGGTGGTGCATAGCCCGCAGGGGCTGCACCGCGAGGCCCAGCACATCGAACGGCTGCTGGTCGTCGATGGGGTGCAGGGCTACCTGGGGCACGCCGGGGTACTTGTGCTCGGCAAAGACGTAGGCAAACTCGCGCTTGAGCTGCTCGATTACCCGCGCCTCAGCATAGGCCGGGATTTCCTGCTGCTGCCGGAAGTTGAAGGCCCGCACATCGTCGAGGCCAGCGGTGTGGTCTTTATGCTCGTGCGTGAACAGGATGGCATCGAGCTGCGTGATGTTGGCCCGCAGCATTTGCTGCCGAAAATCGGGGCCGGTGTCGATGACGAGGCTGCGGCCTTCCACAGCCAGGTGTACGGCCACGCGCAGGCGCTTGTCGCGGTAGTCGAGCGAGCGGCACACTGGGCAACTGCACCCAATCATGGGCACCCCCGAGGAGGTGCCCGTGCCGAGGAAGGTGACTTTCATTTTTTAGTTGTCAGTTAGTAGTTGTTCGTTGTCAGTTAACTGTCGGTGGCTCACTGACAACGGACAACTACTAACTGACAACTAAAAAATGCTACCCAATGTGTTCGCGCACGGTGCGCACCAGCGCGTCGAAGTCGAGGGGCTTGGGGAGGTAGGCAGTGACGCCAGCCTCGTGGAACTGCTCGAGCGAGTAGTTGTGAGCGTTGCCGGTGATGGCGATAACGGGGATTTGCCGGATTTGGGCGTCAGTGTGGCGGCGTATCTCGCGGGTGCATTCCATGCCGTCTTTCACCGGAATGTTAATATCCATCAGCACGCAGTCGATGGGTTGTTTTTCCAGCTGCTTCATCACGTCGCCCCCGTTTTTGGCGAGAACCGTTTTGTATTTCTGCTGCTCCAGAATCTTGCGCGTCAGGCTGCCGATAACGGAGCTGTCTTCGGCAATGAGAATAGTTTTGGCCGTAGTTTCTGTTGACATAAGTGGGTAGGAAAAAGGAGGAGGGAGGAAAATGGAGGAAAGGGAAATAAAGGAACAAAAATAAGCGGGTTAATAGGCTTAATTAAAAAGCTGAAGCAGGGAAGCCAGCACGTACCGAAGCCGGGTAAGCGGTGATATAGGCTGCAAAGTACTGCGTCAGCTTACTGATTTCTGCTTCCAGGGTTGGAGTTTCCGAAACTTTCGCCAGAGTTTCAAGCAAATGAGCCTGACTAGCCAGCCGTAACAATCCCAGCGTAGCTGCAGCGCCTTTAAACTGGTGCAGTGGGTCGAGCAGCGCGGGCAGGTCGTGGCGCTGCCCGGCAGCCACAACCTGGTGCAGCAGGTCCGCGCCTTCCTGCGCAAACTCGTCGTACAGCTCGGCCGTGAACTCAACTCCCCCTAGGTCTTGCAGATGCGCCAATACGCCCTTATCCAGCTGCGGCGGCAGCGGCGGCTCGGGGGCGGGAGGGGGCGGAAGGGGCAGCGTAGCAGTGGCCGGCACCCAGCGCACCAGCAACTGATGAAGGTCGGCTTGGCGCACGGGCTTGGCTACGTAGTCGTCGAGGCCTGCCTGCACGAAGCGGGCGGCATCGTCGGGCATTGAGTAGGCTGTCATGGCCACGATGGGCGGGCTGGCGGCTCCCAACTGCGCCCGAATAGCACTGGTAGCGGCAATGCCATCGAGGCCCGGCATCTGAATGTCCATCAAAATCAGCTGGTATGCGGCGCCGGGGGCGGTGGCGCGGGCAATGGCTTCGTAGCCGTCGCTGGCTACATCTACCCGGCAGCCCAGTTTTTCGAGCTGGCGCTGCGCTACTTTCTGGTTGATGGTATTATCATCAACCAGCAGCACGTAGGCATTGTGCTGCAGCAGGAAGCGGCTGGTCGGCTGCACTAGCTTGGGAGCGGGCAGCTCCGACTGCTCCGGCACCTGGCAGCTGATGGTGAACCAGAACGTGCTGCCGTCGCCCACATTGGAAATAACGCCGATGGTGCCGCCTAGCAGCTCGGCCAGTTCCTTGCTGATGGCCAGGCCCAGCCCCGTGCCCCCGTAGGCCTTGCTGGGCGTAGTATCAAGCTGCGTGAAGGAGGTAAAAAGTCGGGCCGCATCGTCGGGCGCAATGCCGATGCCAGAGTCTTGCACGGCAAAGCGCAGCGTGCGGTAGCCCGCCGGGCCCGGCTCCTCCTCATCCATCGAGGCAACAATGCTGACCGAGCCGTAGGTGGTGAACTTCAAGGCATTAACCACCAGGTTGGAGAGTATCTGGAGCAGCCGGGTTTCGTCGGAGATGATGACGGCCGGCGTGCCGGGGGCCAGGTGGCAGCTGAAGCGCAGGTTTTTTTGGCTGGCCCGGTAGGCGAAGAATGCGTGCAGGCGGTCGAGCAGTGCCTCCACGGCAAGGGGGGCTTCGTGCAGGCGCATCTTGCCAGCCTGAATCTTAGATAAGTCTAGGATGTCGTTGAGGATGGTGAGCAGCGTGTCGGCGCTGGTGTGCAGCGTGTCCACGTAGTCGGCCTGCTCCTCGTCGAGGTCGCTAGTTTGGCGCAGCAGGTCTATCATGCCGATGATGCCGTTCATGGGCGTACGCAGCTCGTGGCTCATGTTGGCCAGAAACTGCGTTTTGGCGGCCGAGGCAGCCTCCGCTTCTTCCTTGGCCAGGCGCAGGTCGTCCTGAATGCGGCGGATTTCGGTGATGTCGTGGGCCACGCCTTCGGCCCCGTTGGCGGTGCGCCGCCGGGTGATGAGCATACTCACCGGGTGGCCGTCGTGGTGGCGCATCTGCACCTCAAAATTGCGCAGCTCGCCCGCGTTGCCGGCCGCTTGCAGCAGGTGATGGAACTGGCTTTTATCCCAGTAGAAGTCATTCACGGACTGGCCCAGCAGCTCGGCCGGGTCGTAGCCCAGCACCTCGCGCACCGACGGACTCAGGATAAGCAGGCGGTCGTCGCTGTCGATGCGGTAATACACATCTTGGAACGACTCGAAGATGGAGCGGAATTTTTCTTCC
Source organism: Janthinobacterium lividum (assembly GCA_050954465.1). GTDB lineage: Bacteria > Bacteroidota > Bacteroidia > Cytophagales > Hymenobacteraceae > Hymenobacter. Next base: position 32,985 of record JBPBPU010000152.1, on the reverse strand, counting down.
TGGGCGGCCAGCGTGAGCTGCACGTTTTTGCTGGCAGTGATGTCCTGCGCCTGGCCCGCGATTTCTTCAAACGAGCCGTTGGGCAGGTAAATGGGGTCGAGGGTAGTATTCAGCCAGGTGATATGGCCGTGGGCATCGGTCAGGCGCAGCTCAAATTGCTGCGGCACCCCCCCGATAGCCGCCCGGTGGTACGGGGCCATCAGGCTACCCATCGATTTGGGGTCGGTGTGCAGGGTAGCCTCGAGCAGGGGCAGGCCCTGGTAGGGCTGCTGCTGGTGCTGCTGCTGGAAAAAAGCCGCGAAATTGTGGTTGAACGACATGAGCACGCCCTGGCGGTTGAAGCTCCACATCTGGTGGGTGCCGCTCTCAAAAATGGCGCTCAGGCGGGCATTCTGGCGGGTAAGGTGCTCTTCCTGGCCTTTGCGGTCGATGGCCAGGGCCACCTGGCTCGAAATAAAGTGCAGGATGTCGAGGTCGCCGGGTGTGTAGAGGTCGGCCCGGTCGTATTCCTGCACGGCCAGCACTCCGATAATGCGCTCGCCGACGCTCAGCGGCGAAGCCAGCAGCACGGCCGGCAGCCGCGCAAACGCCGTCAGCTCGCCCGTGTCAACGAGGTGCAGCAAGTCGGCCTGGGTGAGAAAAAGTGGCTTGCGGTGCTGAATAACGTACTCCGTAACGCCCGTAGAAAACGGCCGCCCGCCGCCCTGCTCGAAATACGGGTGCTGGTCGACGTAGTACACGAACTGCAACCCCGTTTGGTCGTGGTCGTCGCAGAGGGCGATGAAAATATTGTGGGTTTCGATAACCTTGCTCAGCTCGCGGTGGATGGCGCTGTAGAGGGCCGGCAGGTCGTGGGCCGAAATGGCAAGGTTGGCGATGCTGTAGTAGACCTTCTGGAGCCGCTCGGCCTTGATGCGGTCGGTGATGTCGTGCAGCACAGCGCGGGCGCTGGGCAGCTGGCCCGGCAGCCGCTCGCTGCTCACCGAGCCGATGAGATGCACTGGCCGGCCGGCACTGGTGAGCAGCACCGTCTCGAGCTTATCGAGGGCCTGGCCTTCGTAGAGGCGCTGCAGCTGGTAGAGCAGCTTAGCGCGGTAGTACGGATGCACGATGTCGAGCAGGGCGCGGCCCAGTAGCTCGGCCTCGGTGTAGCCTAGCTTTTCCTGCCCGGCCTGGTTGACGTACAGGAAGTTATTATCGGCATTGAGGTGAATAATAAGGTCGTGCGAGGAGTCGAAAAACCGGCGCAGGTACGCGGGCTCGGGCGTAGAAACCAAGTGGGAAGCGGTGGGCTCCAGAGCCACTTGCAGGTTGCCGGCTACCCAGAGGCCGGCCACGTTGCCCGCCGCATCAGGCAGCGTCTGGCACTGCCAGCGCATAGGCACGATAACGCCTGCCTTGGTAAGTACTTCGGCCTCGTAGTAAGTAGCGCTGGTGGTTTCGCGCGTGATGATGCGCCGAAAGTGGCGGCGGCGCTCCGGTACCAGTTCCGGCGGCACGAAATAGTCGTAGTACGACTGCCCTAGCACCTCGTCGCGGCTAAAGCCGGTAAAATCCAGCATCGTGTCGTTCACATCCAGCAGCTGGCCCTCGGTGTCGAGCAGGATGTACGCCAGCCGCAGCCGGTCGAGCAGCTGGGGCGGCGGAGGCAACTGGAGGGTAAGGGGCAGCGACATGGTTGGTATCTGGTTTTTGGTTGGCGGTTTTTGGTTAGTGGTTTTGGTTAGCGGTTTGCCCAAGACCAAAACTAAAAACCGGAAACCAAAAACCCAGCGGTAATTTCGGGTAAAATTACCATCCCCGGTCGGGGTGTCCGTTTCTTTTTGTGAAGTTTATTTCGTCGGCGCCCCGCCTGGTTTTTGCCGTCACCACCGACCTCAGCTACGACCAGCGCATGCAGCGCATTTGTGGCAGTTTGGCGCGGGCCGGCTACACGGTGCAGCTGGTGGGCTGGCAGCGGCCGGCCTCGGTGCCGCTGGCTCCGCAGCCCTACCAGCAGCACCGGCTGCGCGGCTGGTTTCAGCACGGCAAGCTCTTTTACCTCGAATACAACCTGCGGCTACTGCTGTATTTGCTTACGCAGCGCGCCGACTTCTGGGGCTGCGCCGACCTCGATGCGGCCCTGCCCACCTGGCTGCGCGCCCGCCTCGGGGGCCAGCCCTTTGGCTACGATGCCCACGAGCTGTTTACCGAAGTGCCCGAAGTAGTGGGCCGCCCGCTGGTGCAAAAGCTGTGGCAGGCGGTAGAAAACTTCATTGTGCCCCGCGCCCAGCTGCGCTACACCGTGGGGCCGGCCCTGGCTCGTCTGTTTGAGCAGCGCCACCCCGGCCACGCGTTTGGGGTGGTGCGCAACGTGCCAGTCGTTAAGGAGCAAATAGTAAGTAGCAATGCGCAACTACCCAGTAATGAGTACTTCCTGCTCTACCAGGGCGTGCTTAATGTGGGCCGGGGCCTGGAGCAGCTGCTGGCGGCCATGCCCGGCACGCCGCACCGGCTGGTGCTGTGCGGCGAGGGCGACTGCTCGGCCCAGCTGCGGGCGCAGGCCGCCCGGCTGGGGCTGCTGGCGTCGGGGCAGGTGGAGTTTCGGGGCTACGTGCTGCCGCACGAGTTGCGGGCCGTCACGGCCCAGGCGGCTGTGGGTATTATGCTGCTCGAAAACACCGGGCTAAGCTACTACTACTCGCTGGCCAACAAGTTCTTCGACTACGTGCAGGCCGGCATTCCGCAGCTCTGCATCGACTTTCCCGAATACCGCGCCCTCCATGCGCAGTACGAAGTAGCCGAGCTGGTGCCCGACCTAGCGCCCGCCACCCTGGCTGCCGCCCTGGCGCGGCTGCTGCCCGGCGGCAAGCCCGGCCCACGCTACGAGCACCTGGCCGCCAACTGCCGCCGCGCCCGCGCCGAGTGGAGCTGGCAGCAGGAGGAAAAAGTGCTGCTGGAACTGTATGAGCAAGTGCTGCCAATATCGCCCCTATAAAAAAAAATAAGGCCGCCCAGTTGGGCGGCCTTCGTGAAAGAAACGGAAGCAACGCTACTCCACGGTCAGGCGCTGACTCTGGTAGGGCTCGGGGGTGCCGCTGACTTGCAGCAGGTAGAGGCCGGGGGCGAGGCCGCCGAGGGGGAGGGTGGTGGAAGTGGTGCGGCGCACGGTACGGCCCAGCGCGTCGAGCAGGCTCACCTGCGCCCCGGTGGGCAGGCCGCTCAGCTGCACGCTGCCGGTGGCCGGGTTGGGATAGGGCTGCCAGGTTTTGCCCAGCATAGCTGGCCGGGTGGGAAGCACCGACTGGTCGAGCTTGGCCAGGTAAGAGCTGAATGAATTGGTAAAGCCAAGCGCGGTGCCGCCGAAGTGGGCGGGGCCGTAGTAGAGGCCGGCCACGTACACGTTGCCCGTGGGGTCCACCACGGCGTTGATGGCCGTTGTGCCGGCTTGCGAAGTAGGGTCGGAAGCGCCGTAGTCGGTGCCGGCCGTACGTACCCACTCAGTTTGGCCGGTGGTGGGGTTGAAGCGTGCCACCACCACCAGCCCGGCTTGCGCGGCCGAGTACGTGGTGGCGTCGCCCACGAAGTTCACAGTGCCCCAGCCAGGGGTTTTCGCCAATACGGTCAGACTGTTGCCGGAAGGATACACGCTCACGGGGGCAGGAGCAATGTTAGGGTACGTGGTCGTCAGGTTCGCCAGCAGTTTCACCCACTGCACTTGCCCGTTCAGGTCGGTTTGGGCCAGGTAAAACCGGCGCACTTGGTTGTTGGGAGGCACCACGATGGGGCTGCCCGGCCCGTTGTAGGCGATGTTCAGGCCCCAGGCGGGTACCCAGAAGTAGAGATTGCCGGCGGCGGCGTCGATTCCTGCGATAGTATAATAGCCGGGGACGTAATTGCCGGAGGTGGCTGCGACTTGAAACAGGTCGTCTTTCACCCACTGCACCTGATTGGTAGCTGTCGCCAGCTTGATAAGAGAGTTGTAGGAATTAGCCCCATATGTCACATTGTCGAGCGTGAACGGGTCGCTATTCATCACGCTCCAATACAGGTTACCTGCCTGGTCGGCTTGCAAGGAAGTGGCTAACACGGACTGCCCGGGCTGCCCGGCTGTAGCGGCCCGCCGCGTCCATTGCACCTGCCCGCTGGCGTTGAACTTAAGCAGCGCCGCCTCTCGGCTGCCACTCATACTAGTGGCGCCAACGGGCGGCGTCGTAACGGTCCAGTATACGTTGTCTTGCGCGTCGGTCGCCAATCGGTTTTTATAATAATCATTGCCGCTGGTCGACAAGCCGCACACGGCGGCTGGTGCGGGGCTGCTGGCCCAGGCCAGCGAGCCGTCGGGGTTAATGGCCGCCACGAAGGGCAGCGTCCCGCACGCCGTGGTTGGCGACGGTGATGGAGGCAGCACGAGCGAAGAGCCGAAGCCGGCAAACGACAACCCGCCTGACGACAGGTTGTAGCTGCCGGCCACGGTGCAGCGCCCGGCCGGCGACACTACGATGTCCATCGCTACGTCGGCGCCGGGGCTGTGCAGCGTGCGCACCCAGAGCAGGGTGCCGGCCGGGTCATACTTCGCCACGAACACGTCCATGTCCTGAGAGGGTGAGGTAGCGGGCGGGGGGCCGATGGTGAGGTTGCCGATGAAGGAGCCGGCCACGTAGAGGTTGCCAGCCGCGTCGCGGCCCACGCCGGCCATGCGGTTTTCGCTGAGCGAGGTGGGGCTAGGCTGGGTGTTGTCGTTGAAGGTGCGCACCCAGCCCCAGCCGGGCGCGGTTTGGGCCAGGGCCGGGGTGCTCAGCAGCAGCGCCAGGGCCAGCCAATAGAGGGATTTGCTAGTCATGGCGGGAAGTGGAAGTAGGCGTGGAAACTGGTACGAGAGAATCCTGAGGCGGGCCATCAACGGGAGTACGCGGCTTGTTATAATACTGCGAATAGGTAGCCACGGAAGTACAGTTGTCGTTTTTGTGGGTGGTGAGCGTGATGCGGTACGAGTGCCCACCTTGAAAGCTATACTGCCCGTCCAGGTACTCCCGGTATAGCTGCCGATTTTTGGTAACCTGGTAGTGCGGGCCAAGAGGCCCCGGGTTGCGGATACCTTGCACCGTTACGTCGTCAATCTCCAACGTGTACCAGTCGTGATTAAAGGCGGCCCGGCCTTCCAGCCACAAGCCTGAAAGGCCCCGGTACCTTTCCAGGTTCAACGTGAACCAAGCATCGGTGGGCAAGCAGGTCGTGCATTGGTAGATGTAGCGACTCAGGCAGGAGGTCAGGTTACCCTGTGCCACCCCCAACTGGCAGGGCGAGAGTGCAATCTTTATGTCGTCGTAGTCCATCACGTTGTTGGACACCTTGCTGGTATTATCACAAAGCGGTTCGTTCGGGGCCAGATGTCCGCAGTAGGGGTAGAAATAAGGTTGAGTTGTGGTCTGTGCCTGTGGGTGGGGTGGCGCGTCGGCACAGTTATTGGCAAAGCCAGTGCCGGTGGCGGCATTGGCCGTAAAAGGATGATTTAGCCCTAGCAGATGAAACAACTCGTGGTTGACGACGCAGGCAACCGTTGCGATTTGTTGCGGCGGAGAATGAGAGAGATAGTTTACCCACGGATTTACGATGGCTACCCACAGTTTATCCGGTACCTGCAAGCTTGAATTGGCGCAGTCGGGTATGCACTTTGCAACACCTCCAATACCAGGGCTGACGATGTTAAAAGGCCAGCAAGGCATCGAAACCGTGTAGGGAGCAGGCGAACTATATTCTTCCGTCATGAAGATATTGATGACCGACTCTGCTTCTACGCAAAGCGGGTCAAAAGCAGGAATAATCGGAATGCCCTGGGTTGCGAGAGAATACCAGGTTGGGTAGAACTCACGCAGGGCCGTACTCCGGTCGAAGTACACGCCGTGCAACACCCATTGTACGCGCTTAGGCTGCGGCGTGAGTATATTACCAGGAGCAAGATTCAAGGGGGATTCCTACCCTCCTGCTCATTGCAGGATTGTATCAGGCTCTGCGCGTAGCTGTAGCCGGTTTGCAGGGTGTCGGGGGTACATTGCTGCCCACCGTCAAAGCGCCGGAAGTTGCCCGTTCCATCATCACGCTGCACGAAATGCACATTCACCCGCACGTACATGATATCCGAGCACGTAACGGTGTTGAAGCTCTGCTTCTCAGTTGCTGAGTCGCTAGCCGGCGCATTTAAGCACCTCATAGTTGACTGCTGCCCGTGGCTTGGCCGGGCGGCGAGCCATAGCCCGGCCCATAGCAGGGTCGCTAAAGCACGCCGGTAACGTTGCGGGGGGGTAATACTGTCGCATAACGGGTAGGTGTGGGTTTGGTGAAAGGGTGAGGCAATAGTAAGCAGTTCAGGCGGGATTTCCAATAGGCTGCGTTAGGTATTTTCAGCGTCTTACTGTGCTGTTTAGAATTCTCACCTGCTCTGGCCGTCAGGCGCAGCCTGCTACCTTTGAAAACAATGCTTCCCCCCGAAATTCTCGCCCAACTCACCCCCACGGCCACTGACCCGCGCCCGGTGCTGCTGGCCGTGGCTGGCCCCACCGCCGTAGGCAAAACGGCCCTTACCGTGGCCCTGGCCCAGCAGCTTGGCACCGAAATTCTGTCGGCCGACTCGCGCCAGTTTTACCGCGAGCTGAGCATCGGCACGGCCAAGCCCACGGTGGCCGAAATGCAAGGCGTGCTGCACCACTTCATCGACTCGCACAGCATAGCGGAAGACTATAGCGCCGGCCGCTTCGCCGCTGATGCCCTGGCCGTGCTGGAAAAGCTGTTTCAGCGCCGGCCAGTGGCTATTGTCACGGGCGGCTCGGGGCTGTACCTACAGGCCCTCACCGATGGCCTGGACGAGCTGCCCAGCGTGGACTCCGCCGTGCGCCAGTTGCTGCTGGAAGAACTAGCCACGCTGGGGCTGCCGGCCCTCCTAACGGAGCTGGCCCGCACCGACCCCACTAGCTATGAGCGCATTGACCGCCAAAATCACCAGCGGGTAGTGCGGGCGCTGGAAATAACGCGGGGCACTGGCCAGCCGTTTTCGAGCTTCCACCGGGGCGCGGCGGCCGTAGCGGCCACGGCCGCCGCCCGGCCCTTTCGGGTGGTGAAAGTGGCCCTCAGTCGCCCCCGCAAAGCGTTATACCAGCGCATCGACCTGCGGGTGCTCCAGATGCTCGACGCCGGCCTGCTGGCCGAAGTAAAAAGCGTGCTGCCCTACCGCCACCACCAGGCGCTGCAAACAGTGGGCTACCAGGAAATTTTCGGCTACCTCGACGGTGCCTATGACTACGCCGAAGCCGTGCGCCTCTTGCAGCGCAACACCCGCCACTACGCCAAGCGCCAGCTCACTTGGCTGCGGCGGGACGCGGGGTATGAGTGGGTGGGTTTCGGGGAATAAGATAAAAAAGAACGTCATGCTGAGCGAAGCGGAGCGCAGCCGAAGCATCTCGCTCGCTGAGTAGCTCAATCGTATGAGCCAAGGCGGCACCAACGATTAAATTACTCAGCGGGCGAGATGCTTCGGCTTCGCTCAGTATGACGTTCTTTTTCACCTCATCACCCCATCACCCAACCTACACGCTCAATATCTCCACCATGCGCATGAAGCTCTGGTTGATGACTTTGCGCTTGTAGATAGTATCCTCGAAAGGGGTGTACATGAGCTTGCGGTCCACGATGCCAGCCATCACGTTTTTCATGCCGTTCATGAGGCCCTCCACGGCCGCGATGCCGAGCTGCGAGGCTAGTAGGCGGTCGGCGGCGGTGGGTGAGCCGCCGCGCTGAATGTGGCCCACGATGGTGACGCGGGTATCGAGCTGGGGCAGGGCTTCCTTCACGCGCTTGGCTACTTTGTGCACGTTGCCTTCCTCTTCGCCTTCGGCCACAATCACGATAAACGAGGTTTTATTGCGCTTGTAGCTTTTCTGCAGCGTGTCGATAACGGCCTCTACGCTCATGGCCGTTTCGGGTACCATCACAATTTCGGCCCCGCCCCCAATGGCGCACGGAATGGCAATGTAGCCCGAGTCGCGGCCCATTACCTCCACAAAAAAGCAGCGGTCGTGCGAGTCGGCCGTATCCCGGATTTTGTCGATGGCCTCCAGGGCCGTGTTCACGGCCGTGTCGTAGCCAATGGTGTAGTCGGTGCCGTAGAGGTCGTTGTCGATAGTGCCCGGCGCGCCCACCGTGGGGATGCCAAACTCGTTTTCGAAGATGCTGGCCCCCGTAAAGGTGCCGTTGCCACCGATGGCAATAAGGCCCTCAATGCCGTGGTTGGTAAGCTGGTCGAAGGCTTCCTGGCGGCCCTCCTTAGTCATGAAGCGCTGCGAGCGGGCCGATTTGAGGATGGTGCCCCCGCGCTGCACGGTGTTCGACACCGAGGCCGAATCCATGCGCACAAACTCGCCCTTAATCATGCCGCTGTAGCCGCGCATGATGCCGTATACTTCCAGGCCGTGGTATACTCCGGCCCGCACCACGGCCCGCACGCAGGCATTCATGCCGGGGGCATCGCCACCGCTGGTAAAAACTCCAATTCTCTTCATCATAGCCTGATACTGAAAGCGCCCTGCCCCCGGTGAGGGACGGTTAAGCCGGCAAAGTTCGCACAAGCCGTAGGCATAGCACCTACGTTGGTGCTTTTTTCTACTACATTTTTAGGGCCGGCGCGTATAGTAAACCACTGAGTAGTAGTAGTGGCTTGGTTGTTACGGCTTTTCTACTTACTTTTCGCTACTCCAATCCATCATTCACCTTTTCCCACCAGTCCTATGTTTGGTTTTTTCGAAAATGAGCAGGCCAAGAAAATCAAAGGCCACCTCTGTAACCTGGCCGCCCTGGCCAAAGCCGATGGCCACATCGACGACCGGGAAATGAATTTCATTGTCACCGTAGGCAAAAAAAACGGTGTGTCGGCCGCCGATGTGCGCAAAATAGTGGCCGGCGATACCAACTGCGTCTCCGACCTGCCTACCAACGACTCCGAGCGCTTCGACCAAATTTTCGACCTCGTTGACATGATGCTCGCTGATGGCATCGTGGACGAGACGGAAATGGATTTCTGCATCATGATGGCCGAAAAGCTCGGCTTCCGCCACGCCATCGTAGGCGTGCTGGTGCGCAAAATCTCACAAGGCGTAAAAGATGCCGTGCCCCGCGAGCGCATCAAAGAAGAAAGCCTGAGCTTCTTGAATTACAACGAGCTGCCGCAACGGTAACCGCAGACTTAACGGGACCACAGATTTAACAGATTTAAACGGATAGAACGGATTTTTTGTGGTTCCGCTCCAGATAAAAACGGCCGCCCAATCAGGCGGCCGTTTTTATCATATATTAACGAGTAAGCGGAACCACAAAAAATCCGTTCTATCCGTTTAAATCCGTTAAATCTGTAGTCCCGATAGCCCGCAGTAGCCCGGCACATGCCTCGTCAATCTCGGCTTCGGTGATGGTGAGGGGCGGGGCAATGCGCAAGGAATTATCGCAGAATAAGAACCAGTCGGTGAGGATGCCTTCGTCGACGAGGGCGCGGTCGATAATCGGCTTTAGCACCTCGAACGACGCGAATTCTACGGCCATAAGCAGCCCGCAGTGGCGCACCTCCCGAATAGCCGGGTGCCGTAGGCCGGCCCGCAGCCGCTCGGCTTTGGTGGCGACGCCCGCCAACAGATTCTCTTCCTGAATAACGCGCAGCGTGGCCAGTGCCGCCGCGCAGCTTACCGGGTGCCCCCCGAAAGTGGTGCAGTGCCCCAGTATGGGGTTGGTCTGGAAACCAGCCATGATAGCGGGCGAGGAAATGAAGGCCCCGATAGGCATGCCGCCGCCCATGCCTTTGGCGCACACCAGGATATCGGGCACCACCTCAAACTGCTCGAAGGCCCACTGCGTGCCGGTGCGCCCAAAACCTACCTGAATCTCATCGAGGATGAGCAGCGCCCCCACCTGCGTGCAGCGCTGGCGTACGGCGGGCAGGTAGCCAGGGTGCGGCAGGCGCACGCCAGCTTCGCCCTGCACGGTTTCGAGCACTACGGCGGCGGTGTTTTCGGTAATAAGAGTCAGGTCGGCCAACTCGTTGTAGCGCAGGTGCGTCACGTCGGGCAACAGCGGGCGGTAGCTGTTCTTAAAGCCTTCGGAGCCGGTAATTGATAGGGCCCCGTGCGTGGAGCCGTGGTAGGCATTGTAGCTGGAAACCAGCCCCGTGCGCCCGGTGTGGCGCTTGGCCAGCTTCAGGGCGCCCTCGATGGCTTCGGCGCCGGAGTTCGTGAAGTACACCGTATCAAGCGGGGCGGGCAGGGTGGCGGCCAGGGCCTGCGCCAGCTGGGCGGGCGGGCCCTGCACTAGTTCGCCGTACACCATCAGGTGCAGGTATTTATCGAGCTGGTCGGTAATAGCCTGTAACACTTTGGGGTGGCGGTGGCCTACGTTGCTCACCCCAATGCCCGCAATTAAGTCGAGGATGCGTCGGCCATCGGGCGTGTACATGTACACGCCTTCGGCCCGCTCAATTTCCAGCAACAGCGGGAATTCGGAGGTTTGGGCCTGGTGGCGTAGGAAAAGCTGGCGGGGCGTCATGCAGTCGGGAGGGTGGGCTATACAAACAAAAAGGAGCCGTAAAGCTCCTTTCTATTCGCTGATTTCCCTTGCAGCTTACCCACCGTTATCTGGCGGCGTGGTTCCGTTCTGGCCCGCCACACGCTTAAGCACTTCCTTGGTAAAGTCGCGCTCGGCTTGGTAAAGTTGGGCTATCTGGCGCAGAGACAGTACTTTTTGCAGCTTCTCGAAAGACTCCTTTTCCAGGTTGAGCTGCTGCTGGCGAATGGCAAAATCCTGGGTAAAGTCGTCGCGCAGCTGGGCGTCGGTGAGGCTGGCGTTGTCGGTGCTACGGCGCAGCAGACGCGCCGAGCGGTTGAGGTCGCGGCGCTTGGTGGTGAACTCGTTGTAGAGGGGCCAGAAGCGCTGGGCCTGGTCCTGGGTGAGGGTAATGCGGGCCGTAATAAAGGCGATTTTGGCATTATCCAGCTGGTTGAGTCGCCCGCCCGGCTGCTGGCGGCCCTGCCCCAGGGCGGGGCTGCCAGCAGCCAGGGCCAGCAGGCACAGGGTATTTAAAATAAAGCTGCGTAACGTGGTCATAGATAGTCTGATAAGGTGCTTAGTACAACGTGGCATCCTCGGCCGGCTGGGCGTCAAGGGCCGCGGTTAGCTCGGCGGCCGACGGGCGCAGGTAGTGGCGCGTAATGCCCAGGTGATGCGGGGCCACGGCGGCCAGGTCGGCGGGGTCGAGGCGGGCCTCACTGGTGAGCAGATAGTCCACCAGTTGGTCCTGGGGCACGGCGGACAGGCTGGTGGAGGAAGCCACCGCGCTGGGCTGGCCGCCGCCCAGCCACAGCGAGGCGGCGAACGTGCCCAGCAGTAGGGTGGAGGCGAGGCCCGTGCGCAGGTATACAGGCGTGTGTTGCAGCCAGGCCGCCAGCCACGAGCGGCGCGGCGGGGCGGCCACCTGGGCCATAAGGCGGGTGGGCAGCTGCTCGAAATAGCCCGTCGGCGGCGTGCTCAGCGGCTGAGGTCGGCGCGGGTGCTGGTCGAGGCGGAAAGGGGTACTCATGAACGTTGGATAAAAAAAACAGCCGGAAGTTTAACCGGCTTCGTCGGGAGATATGGCCGGATTGTCGGCCTGCGTCACGTATTCCTCGACTTTGCGCACGGCGTGGTGGTAGCTGGCCTTGAGGGCGCCTACGCTGGTGCCCGTCACTTGGGCCATCTGCTCGTAGGGCATTTCGTCGTAGTAACGCAGGTTGAACACCAGGCGCTGCTTGTCGGGCAGGCGCAGAATGGCACGTTGGAGCTTTAGCTCAATCTCGTCGCCCGCGATGGCGGGGTCGGCTTCCAGTTTGGCGGCCAGCTCGGCCCCCACATCGCCCAGGGGCAGGAAGAACTTGCGCCGCTTGCTTTGCAGGAAGCTCAGGCACTCGTTGGTGGCGATGCGGTAAATCCAGGTGAAGAGGGCCGCATCCTGGCGGAAGGTGTCGAGGTTCTTCCAGACCTTGATAAATACGTCCTGCGTAAGGTCGTCGGCGTCGTCGTGGTCGACTACCATCTTCCGGACGTGCCAGTACACCTTCTGCTGGTACTTGCGCACGAGTTGATTAAACGCCAGGTTGCGGCTGGCGGGATGCTGGAATTTCGTCAGGATTTCGTGGTCTTCCAAACGGGCGGGCGGGGGCGAGGCTAGGTGGTGTCGCTTAGAGCCTGGAAGGCGGGGCTTGGTTTAATGGCCGTTAAAACGGTATTTGCAGCCCGGCAGGTGCCTGTTTCTATTCTAAAGCGCCTCCACGCACCCTTATTGGGGCGGTTCCGGGAGTTGAGCCAATAATTCCAGCACCTGCTGGTCGCTAATGCTAGCCTGCTCTGATTTGTCGTAAATGGCTAGCAGAAATACCGTTTCGCCTACTACTTGCACGTAGGTAATAACGCGGGCACCTCCGCTCTTGCCTTTGTTTTTGCTAGCAATAGCCAACCGGATTTTATAGCAGCAGTGGCCAAGGGCATCCCCTATGGTTGGCACCTCTTCCAACTTTCCATTCAACTCGCGCAAGTCAGCATTAAATGAAGCGTATTTTTTGCTTAACCGCTTAATCTGACGGGTGCAGGGTAGAATTAGGAATAACCTGCATCACGCTTTATTGCTAACAGCCTCTGCTTCCAACTCGTCTAATAAGTCCGTTAAGCTTTGGGTAGGCATCGGCACTTCGCCCCGTACTACTTTCTTTACCTCTTCCACCGATTCCGCCAACTCCGCTAGAAACTGCTGGTTGCACGGGCTGGGGCGATTTTATTTTCACCCGTTTAATGCCTCTTACCAACTCCAATACGCGGGCGGCGTCTTTGTCTGGTACTTCGAGCACGATTTCCAGAACTGGTGTTTTTTAGCTGATAGCTTAAAGATACGCAACAACCGGCCGGGCGGTAAACGTGCTCAACCCTGGTTCAGCAGTGTCGCTTGCGCTAGGCAGCTAGCTGGGGCTGCATTCCGGCCGTAGCGGCTAGGCGGTGGAGGATAGATTCGATAAATACTACCTTTGACTTCCTTGCGTTCTTGCCCAATGTAAAGATGAAAGTACCAACGACCTTATACCTGATTTGGCAACTCCTGGCGGCGCTGAGCAGTCAGGCACAAACGGTCATTCAAGGCGACAGCAGCTACTTTGATTTGCGGCCTGGTAAGGATTCGACGGCATCAGTGATGGCGCGGTTGGGCCGGCGCTATCGCAAAAAAGAAATACTGACTTGGTATTACGGGCGGTTGCGTGACGGTGGGAGCATTTCCGGTACAAACGTTATTGGCTACGCGCTATACTATAAAAGGATAGGGGTGAGTTTCTGCGTTAAAAATGAAAAAGGGCATTTAGACGAAATTCATTTCGATTCTACTGCCTCTGTTGTGTCGGCGCGGGGTATTCGGCCTGGAGCAGCCAGCTTTGCGGATGTTATCAAGAGATATGGGCTACCGTTGGACTCAGACCCAAACGGCGGCGTACCGAAAATAGCCGGGTTTTGGGCGGGAGATAAGCACCTCATAAGGCGGCACTATCTTACGCTGAGTTATCCTACTATTAGGTTCGTTAGTTGGGGTAACCGGGGCAATAGTGAAAATCTGTTGGCGCGGCCGGTGCAGGAAATATGGCTGCGGTAGTACGCTGGTGCCTCACCGCCCAAAAATGGCCACCGACGTAGTCTGCGCCGAGCGGATGGTGAAGTTGCGCACGTCGGTAAACTTGCTGCCCTGGCTGGTGGCGGTGCGGAATACCAGGCGGTACGCGCCCGGCTGCATGGCCAGGTTGACTTTGCTGCTGGCTTCGGGCAGGTTGTGTATCCAGGTCTGCGACTCGTCGTCGTTGAGGCGGTAGAGGCTGCCGAAGCCTTTGAGGTCGGTGGTGATGTTGAGGGTGCCGGGGGCGGCGTAGGTGATGGTGGTGGTCTGGCCCTGGCGCACGCTCACGCGCTGTACAATGCGCGGCAGCGTCAATAATTCCACTTCGTAGTTGGCGGCCAGCAGCTTTTGCCGCGTCCCGAAGGGCAGGGCTACCCCGGTGGCGGCGCTGCCCTGGGCGCGCACCACGGCCTGCACGGATGCGCCGTAGGGGTTGGGGCTGATGTTGGGGCTTTGCAGCAGCAGGGTGCCCTGCGGCGTTTTGTAGGTCAGCACGTTGGCCTTGCCGCCTTTAATGGCGAGGTTGGATTGCCGCACGGGGGGCACTGTGTTGATAATGAGGTCGTAACTCTGCAGGGCGTCGATGTCGAGCACGTCGGCTTTGCCTTGGGCGTCGCGGTAGTGCACGTAGTTGTATTCGGGCTGGCCGGTGACGTTGTTGACGAACGTCATGTTCACGTTGGACTCTACCGGGCGGCCGTTTTCGTCGGTTAGGTTTACGGCCACGGTGGTTTTGGCTAGTGTCTGGGCAATTACGTCGTTGAGTACCGTTTTGAAGGTCTTGACCTCAGCCGCGTTGTAGTACTGGCCCAGGCATTCGAGCGAGCGGCCAAAGTCCTTGGCCGCCCCGATGCCGATAACGAAGGGCTTCAAAAACACGCGCTTCCGCTGCAGAGCCAGGGCCGTGGCGCAAGGGTCGCCGTTGCACGATTCCACGCCGTCGGTGATGAGCAGCAGCACGTTGCGCGAGGTTTTATCTTGCGGAAAGTCGTTGGCCGACTGCCCCAGCGAGTAGGTAATGGGGGTGTTGCCCTGGGCCTTGAGCGTCTTGAGCCGGGCCTTGATGGCGGCGGCATTGCGCGGGGCAAACGGCACTTCGAGGCGCGAGTCCTGGCAGTTTTGCTCGGCATTGGGGTGCTGGTGGCCGTACACGCGCAAGCCCAGTTCCAGGTGGGGGTAGGAATCGAGCGAGTCGGCCATTTTAGCGAGCAGGCGCTTAGCCACTTCCCAGCGGGGCTGCCCCTCCCAGGGCGCCATCATGGAGCCGGAAGCATCGAGCAAAAACAGAATACGGGTGACTTTGGGCTTTTCGGGCGGAGCGTTTTGGGAGCGGCCAGCCAAAGGCAGCGCTAACAGGGCAATAACCAGCAGCCACCGAAAAGCGGGGCGAAAAGTAGCGAGGGGGGAAGTGAACATCGGCGAAATTTACAGTAGCTCCCGCAACTTTCGGGCGCGGGCCGGCAGACGTCGGCCCGCTGGCGGGTGTGCCGTAGCAGGTAGCGGCCGTAACTTGCCAGGCCTTGCGCCACCGGCGTGGTAAAATTCCTGAACCTGCCGTTGGCCTCACCTGGCCAGGCAGCTACAGTCAAGCTTGTCATTTACTAATGAGTGTTGCCCGATTTTTATTTCACCAGGTAGCCAGTATCCTGGCAACTAAGGATATTTACCTGACTAAATCGCTGACTTACAAGCACGAGCCGGCCCCACTGCCCGTCAACTTGGATTATGTGCGCTACGCCACGTTGGGTTTGTGTGCCCAGGAAATACTGCGCAACAACGTGCCCGGCAGCATAGCTGAAGTGGGGGTGTACAAGGGCGATTTTGCGAAGCGCCTCAACCAGCTTTTTCCGCAGCGCCAACTGTATCTCTTCGACACGTTTGCCGGATTCGCAACCCAGGATGTAGCCAAAGAAAAAGCTAACGGCTTCTCCAGCGGCGACCAGAACTTCGCCGACACGAGCGTGGAAATGGTACTGCAAAAAATGCCGTTCCCCGAGCAGTGCGTGGTGAAAAAAGGGTTTTTCCCCGCTACTGCCGCCGGCGTGGAAGGCGAGTTCTGCCTGGTAAGCCTCGACGCCGACCTCTATGACCCGATACTGGAAGGGCTACGCTTTTTCTACCCCCGACTAGCGGCGGGCGGCTATATTTTCGTCCACGACTTCA
Organism: Janthinobacterium lividum; assembly: GCA_050954465.1. Classification (GTDB taxonomy): domain Bacteria; phylum Bacteroidota; class Bacteroidia; order Cytophagales; family Hymenobacteraceae; genus Hymenobacter. The sequence continues at coordinate 17,129 of JBPBPU010000152.1, read as the reverse complement.
ACAACGACGAATACAAAGGCGCCCGCCAGGCCGTGCTGGATTTTTGCCGGAGCCAAGCCATCAGCTTCGTGCCCTTGCCCGATAACGGCGGCACGGCTATTTTGAGCAAGTGAGAGGAAGTAGCGCTCAGCTTTAGCTTGGCGCATCGCCGCAGCGCGGCGAATTAGGCACTGCATCGCGTGTTTGCAACGGGTTCAGGCGCGAGTTTCGCCGCGCTGCGGCGATGCGCCAAGCTAAAGCTGAGCGCTACTTCCCCGCTACCTCGCTTCGCATGAGCCATTGGTAGGCGGGGCCAAACTCCCGGCGCCAGAACCATTCACTGTGTTTGCCATCGGCCGGGGTTTTGAGGGCCAGATGACTAGCTGGTAGGCCACGGCTTAGCAGGATGTTGCGGGTTTCGGCCATAAGCGGCAGCATAGTTTCACTTTCAGCAGGGCCGGCCACGAAGTAGAAGCGGCTGGCTAGCGGGGCCGGGCGGTGGCGGCGCTCGTAGGCGAGCAGCGAGTCTTTGGCAAACCAGATGGCCGGCGAGAACACGCCCACTCGGCCAAATACCATCGGGTACTTGAGGCCAGCGTAGAGCGAAATGAGCGCGCCCATGCTAGACCCGGCAATGGCAGTGTGGGCAGCATCGGGCAGGGTCTGGTAGTGCTGGTCGATATAGGGCTTGAGCGTGAGCGCCAGGAAATCAGTGTACTGGTCACCCTCGCCGCCTTTTTTCAGCTCGGCATTGCGCCAGGGCGAGTACTCGTCCAGGCGTCGGTCGCCGCCGTGGTCGACGGCCACTACAATGCAGCCGGTGGCATCCTGGCCGTCGGCCCCTAACTGGTTGAGCGTTTCATCCACGCCCCACTCGCCAGAGTAGGCAGTGGCCTCATCAAACACATTTTGGCCATCCTGCAAGTACAATACCGGGTAGCGGTGCTGGCTGAGGCCGGAGTAGCCGGGCGGCAGGTAGAGCCACACCCGGCGCGCCCGCCCGCGCAGCTGCGGTAGCCGAAACGAATCGGTGAGGATGCGCACATTGGCGGCCAGCGTGTGGGCTTTGGTCGCGGGTGTGACGGTGGGGCTTTGGTCTTGCCAGGTGGCTACTTGCAGGCTGAGCGTGGCCGGGCCGGGGCCAAATGTGGCGTGGCGGTTGGCCAGCGCCTGGAAGCCGACCCCAGCTTCGCCCGTAGCCCAGGAGCCCCGCGTGAACTTGAACTCCTGTGGCCCGCGCACAGTGGCGGGCAGCGCAAGCTGGTAGGTGCCATCGGGCTGCCGCTGCAGGGCGTAGCCAAGCGCGGCCGGCTGCCAGTCGTTGAAAGAACCCGCTACATAAATAGGCTGCCCGGCCGGCGTAGCGGCTGGCAGGGCCGTCAGGCGCAGAGTAGTTTGGGCGGCCAGGGGTGGGCTGAGCAGGGCAGCGAGCAAGCCCAGACTAGGTAGCAACGTTCGGAAAGTGAGCATGAGTAGCCTGGCTGCGTACCAGGTTTTTGAGGAGTACGAGTTGGCCCAGGTGGTAGTGCAGGTGCTCTACCGACCCTTGGAGGTTTTTGTAGGACGACGAATAAGCCGGCAAAATAGGCGCCTCCAACTGGGCCTCGGGATACGCCCGAATGGCAGCCGCCAACTCGTGGCCCGACTGCCACAAGTCGGCCAGCAGCGCCTGCCACGCCGCATCCGTAAGCAGGCCCGGCCCATCGAAGCCATTGGCCGGGCCTACTTCCGTGCCGATGCCCTGCGCCCGGCGAACCATCACCCGGTTCCAGAAAGCCAGGTGACGCACTAGGCTGGCAATGGTATTAGGCGAAGCAGGGGTAAGCGTGCAAGCTTCGGCCAGGGTTACGTCGTGCAGGGTGTGTTTCAGGTCAACTTCGGTCCAGTTGTTTCCCTCGTGCACGTCGAGTACGTGTTGGGCAATGGCTTCGGTCAGGTGCATGGTGGGGAAGTAATTTCGGAGAAAACGTGAGTAATAGCTGTCGGAAGCTCTTAAAAAAGATGAAGTATCGGACTCATAGCCCGTGGGAAGGCCTTCACGGCCAGCCGGAGTGAGGGGCCGGAAGCTAAAATTAGCTCTGTACTAAAGCGATAGTCGGGCAAAATAGCTTCAACTTCCTGAAGCAGCCTCAGACATTGAAGAAAGATTGGGGAAATAAGTAAAGGAGCTGGGATTCGACACCCCAGCCAGCGGAGTAAACGCTGCTTTCTGGTACTTTTTTATTCCTGCTTTGGGGCAATTATGCAACTGTTGACCATGCTGTAATCCTCTTAATCCGATAGCTGTTCAAGCATCAGTAAGAGTGTATTCCAGGTGTTTCTGCTAGGTTTACAGTCCCAGAGAGGCGAGTGTTAGTTATGTCGTTTAGGATTAAAATTTTGATTGGCAAATAGTTAATCAACAAATATGCTATTCCGAAAGGGTGCGGCAGCTCACCCGGCTGGCAACCGGCACCCGGCTGGCTTGCTTAATCCCGGCAGCAAAACCAGCTTCCATATCAACCCAGCAGCAAGCTGTGAATAAGCGCTCACTCACCAACTCTATTGCGCCGTGAGGGGCCTCTAGGGTATCTTGCATTAAATATCCACCGTTTTTTTATCGGATTAAAGGCCTTTTTCTGCAAACGTTTGCAGGCAGTTGTGGGCCATGCCGGAACCTTTGGCTGGTAGCCATAATTTCAGGTTAACCAACAGCAGTTTGTTTCCCGCGTTTTCTCTTTCTTTTTTCACTTTTCCCCACCCTGTTTCACTGCATATGAAACATCCGTACTTGGCGAAGCTCCGGTTTCTCCTTTTAATGTTTATCAGCCTTGCCTCCTCGCTAGGAGTAGTATGGGCTCAAACCGGCACTGGCACCGTTAGTGGCCGGGTAACTGACAGCAAGAATGAAGGTATTCCGGGCGTAACCGTGATTATCGACGGCACTACGCTGGGTGCTGCCTCCGATGTGGAAGGCAACTACACCATCCCGAACGTGCCGGCCGGCCCCCACACCGTTGTGCTCTCGAACGTAGGCTACACCACCGTGCGCCAGCCCGTGACCGTAACGGCCGGTGGCACCGCTACCGTGCCCGCCCAACGCTTGGCCGAGAGCGCTACTGCGCTGGGTGAAGCCGTAGTAGTAGGCTACGGCGTACAGCGTCGCCAGGACCTGACTGGGGCGGTAGAGCAAATCGACTCCAAGAAGTTTGTGCAGGGCCAGGTAACGAACCCCGAGCAGTTGATTCAAGGCAAAGTAGCTGGCGTGCAGATTACGACTGGCGGCGGCGCTCCTGGCTCCGGCACTGAAATTCGTATTCGCGGCGGCTCGTCGCTGGCCGCTTCTAACGCACCACTCATCATCATCGATGGCGTGCCGGTAGACAACGCAGGCATCGCTGGGGCTTCCAACCCGCTCACCCTCATTAACCCCGCCGACATTGAGAGCATCACCGTGCTGAAAGATGCTTCGTCTACAGCTATCTACGGGGTGCGGGCTTCAAACGGGGTAATTCTGGTAACGACCAAAAAAGGCCTCATAGGCGAAGGAACGCGCGTCAACGTTTCTACGCTGCACTCGCTGGCTACTATCCAGAAATACTCCGATGTACTGTCGGCTGATGAGTTCCGGGCGCTGGTAAATGCTCGTGGCTCTGCCAGCCAGCGTGCTTCACTGGGCACGGCTAACACTGACTGGCAGCGTGAGATTTACCGCAATGCCTACTCAGCCGACAACAATGTGAGTGTAAGTGGTGGCATTGGCAATCTGCCCTATCGGGTGTCAGCTGGCTACCTTACTCAGGATGGCTTGCTGCTTAATAACGACCTGAAACGCTTTACCGGCTCCATCAGCCTCACACCCGTGTTGCTGGATGGCAAGCTGCGGGTAAATTTGAATGTAAAGGGCTCGCTCATCGATAACAACTTCTCTGACCAAGGCGCAGTTGGCGCGGCCGTTGTGTACGACCCCACGCAGCCGGTAACTTCTACGGCCGCTGCTTATGCTCCCTACGGTGGCTACTACCAGTCGCTGGACCCTAGCCTCAGTGGTAAAATCAACACCCTAGCTACGCTTAACCCGGTAGCACTCGTCAACCAAATACGTAACCGCAGCACGGTGCGGCGCAGTGTTGGCAACCTGCAACTCGCGTACCAACTACCCTTCCTCACAGGCCTGAGTGCCAACGTGAATGTGGGCTATGACATCCAACGCGGCCGGGGCACCATCACCTCGCCTACTACCTCCGGCTCAAACAACCAGCAGGGCCGCACGCTCGGCGTGAACAACTACTATTTGCAGGATGCCGATAATACCCTGCTGGAAGCCTATGCCAAGTACGAGCACGTTGTGGGCCCCGGCAAATTGGAGTTGCTGGCGGGCTATTCTTACCAGAAGTTTAAGCGTAGCGACTACTTAGTTAATGACTACGTGGGCAACGGCGATATCTATCAGCAGCCGATTGGTGCCAACCTAGCGGGCACATTTGTCAATATCAGTACCAACGTGCTTATCGGTTATTACTCGCGCCTGAACTACAACATTGGCGACAAGTACCTCTTCACGGGTACTATCCGTGCCGATGGTACTTCGCGCTTTAATCCCAAGCACTTCGGTTATTTCCCCTCTGGTGCCTTTGCTTGGCGCATCAAGGGCGAAGACTTCCTCAAGAACTCCGATGCCATTTCGGAGTTGAAGTTACGCTTTGGCTATGGCCAAACGGGCCAGCAAGATGTTGGCGGCTACTATCCCTACCTGCCTAGCGTATCGCTCAGCACCATTACGGCGCAGTATCAGTTGGGCAACCAATTCTATCAGACTCTGCGCCCCAACCAGTACAACCCTAACATTACCTGGGAAACTACTACCACCTATAATATCGGACTTGATTACGGCTTTTTCAAAGGCCGGGTATACGGCTCGGTGGATGTGTATAAGCGCGACACGAAGGACCTGCTGAGCAACACGAACCTGCCAGCTCTCTCTGGCTTATCAAACAATGGTACCCTAAACCTTGGCTCACTCACCAACAAAGGGGTAGAAGTGGTAGCCAATTTTGACCTGGTGAAATCCGACCGGCTCAACGTCACCGTAAATGCAAACGGAACTTACAACCACAACGAGTTGACCAAACTGACTATCTCGGATTCCCAAAGTGATATTGGCCAGCCGACGGGAGGCATCTCCGGCGGGGTAGGTAACAACATTCAAATTAACACCGTCGGTTATCCTACCCAAGCGTTTTACGTGTACCAGCAAGTATACGACCAGAACGGCAAACCCTTGGAAGGCATCTATGTGGACCGCAACGGCGATGGTAAAATCGACAGCCAGGATAAGTACCGTTACAAAGCTGGTCGCCCCAACTATCTGCTTGGCGGTGGGGCTAACATCTCCTACCGCGGCATCAACCTAGCTTTCTCGCTACGGGCTAACCTGAACAACTACGTGTATAACAACCGACGTTCGGGCAGCTACTACGACAATGCTACCAACGGCTTTGTAAACAACAAAAACCGCGAAGTCATCAACTCTGGTTTCACTACAGCACAGTACTTCTCTGACTACTTCGTGGAAAACGCTACGTTCCTGCGCATGGACAATGCGACGCTCGGCTACAATTTCGGGCAGCTTTTTAAGAAAGGAACGAACCTTAATCTGAGCCTTGCGGTTCAGAACGTATTCGTGGTTAGCGACTACAAAGGCATTGACCCTGAAGTAAGTGGCGGCATTGACAATACAATTTACCCCCGGCCCCGTACGTATACCGTCGGCCTCAGCCTTGGTCTTTAATCTTTCCCACCTACCTGTATCATGCAACGCAATTTAACTCGTGCCCTGGGGACCTTCGCGCTGGCAGCTGGACTGTCTACGTTCTCCACGTCTTGTAACAAAGACCTGAACCAGCAACCGGACTATACTACTACTGCTGATGTCCTTTACCGCGACCCGGTTCAGATTCAGCAAGTATTGGCTCGCCTCTACGCTACGTTCGCCCTGAGTGGCCAGAATGGCCCAGCCGGCTCCCCTGACATTTCGGGAATTGATGAAGGATTTTCGCAGTACCTGCGTCAGTACTGGCAGCTTCAGGAAGTGACCACCGACGAGGCCATTATCGGTTGGAACGATGGCAACTTGGTGAACCTTAATACGAATACTTGGAACGCCGACAACGAGTTTGTGCGAGCCACTTACGACCGCATTTTTTACGAAATTGCCCTCTGCAACGAGTTTATTCGGCAGACCTCAGACGATAACCTTTCCAAACGTGGTATCTCGGCCACCGATGCCCCTACCATCCGCACTTACCGGGCCGAGGCTCGTTTTCTGCGGGCTCTTAGCTATTGGCACGCCATTGACCTGTTTGGGGGTGGTCCTTTTGCCACTGAGGCTAATGCCATCGGCACGGTGCCGCAGTATAAAAAGGGCTCCGACATGTTTGCCTACGTGGAATCGGAGTTGAAAGACCTTGATGCCACCAATGCTCTTATAGCTTCTCACACCATATACGCCCGCGCTGACCAAGCTACCTGCTGGACGCTGCTTACCAAGCTCTACCTGAACGCGAAGGTTTACACAGGCACTGACCGCTCCACTGATGCCATTACTTATGCCACTAAGGTATTAGGTGCTGGCTACACGCTTACCCCTAATTACTCGTGGCTCTTTCTGGCTGATAATGACAAGACGTCGGCTAGTAACGAGATTATTTTCCCCATCACGTTCGACGGCCTTAAAACTCAGAACTATGGTGGCATGACGTACCTAACCCACGCACCAACAGGCGGAGCCATTGCGCCTGCTTCTATTGGCATCGGTGGTGGCTGGGCTGGCCTGCGTACCAAAGCGAATTTGGTTAATTTGTTTCCTGGTGGCGCGGTTGGTACCGATGCTCGTCAGTCGCTGTTCTTCACTACTAAGCAAAAAATCAGCATCGATACTATCGGACCGTTCAATAACGGGTACGCGGTTACGAAGTATAAGAATCTTACCTCTAAGGGAGCATCAGGCTCTGATACTTCGGGGAACTTCCCGGATACTGATTTCCCAATGTTCCGCCTCGCCGATGTGCAACTGATGTATGCTGAGGCTGTGCTGCGTGGTGGTACGGGGGGGACAACTACCCAAGCTCTGGCTTACGTGAATGCCATTCGGACTCGTTCCGGCGCTGCGCCGTTGGCCTCCATCACACTGAACGACATCTTAGATGAGCGAGGCCGCGAGTTGTTCTGGGAAGGCCATCGCCGTACCGACCTTATTCGTTTCGGCAAGTATACCACAGGTTATAACTGGCCCTTCAAAGGTGGTGTACAGGCTGGTAAGGATATTGAGGCCACCCGTACTCTTTTCCCGATTCCGAATACTGACCGGGTAGCTAACACGAACCTGCCACAAAATCCTGGCTATTAATTTGAATCAAAAAGATAAGCAGGTGGTTAGGCATCTAATCACCTGCTTACTTAACTACCTACTACTTTTCTCACCCATGAAAAAATCTCTTACCAAAGTGCTGGCAGCATTTGCCACGCTACTTGTAGTAGCCACCTCCTGTAAAAAGGATGAGACCCAGGCTACGTTGTCCTCTAGCGGCAATTCTACGCTCACGGTTACTCCTGGTACTGTAGTTCTGTCGCAAGCAAATATTGGCAAGACTGCGGTGACGTTTGTTTGGCAACCCGTTACTTTTAACTGGGCTAATGCTGAACACCCTTACAACCCGGCGGTGACGTACACCTTCCAGATAGATAAAAAGGGCAACCAATTCGCTAAGCCTGTTACTTTCAGTGCTGGTACCACTTCGCCTACTACTCTCTCCGTTGAAGCGCTTAACGACATGCTCACTACCATGGGCCTGACACCCAGCACTGCCTACGACTTGGAAGTGCGCTTGGCCTCTACCTACTCAAACAACGTTTCAGCGGTATATTCTCCTACTGTAGCTCTTAATGCCACTCCATACCTCTACATCTGCAATGCTCCGGCCGGGTCGAATGCTTGGGCTATTATTGGGCCGGCGGGTGTGGACTGGAACACGGATGTTCCGATGAAATATAATTGCACCACGAACACGTTCGACGTTACGATGGCGCTGAAAGCCGATGAGTTCAAGTTCCGGGCCGATAAGGCTTGGACGCTCAACTATGGCAGCAACACCAGCACCGGGGGTGCTTTGGTAGCGGGTGGCAGCAACATCAAGGTTGCTACTGCTGGTACTTACACTATTAAGCTTGACCTCAACACCATGACCTATACTATTAAGTAGGTCTTGCTCATTATCCTTTTTCTGAAAAAAGCCGCTGCTAGTCAGCGGCTTTTTTTATGGTATCTGGCTTATCTAAAACTGGCTTGGTTTCTGCGTTTCAGTTCGTTGTTATTTTTGTCCGTCGTTTTACTTTCCCCGCTATGTCAGCCAAACCACTATTCTGGGCCCTGCTGCTGGTGCTACCCGCTACTGCTGCCCTCGCCCAAACCAAGCACCAGCCGGCCAAGCCTAGCTCCAAGCCAGCCACCACGATACCAGGCATGACTGAGAAGGCCCCCGAATCCTCGGTAATCCCCCGCGTCGAGAAGCTGACCGCCAACATGACCGAGGCCCTGGGCCTGACGCCGGCGCAGGTAGAAAAAGTACGGGCTATTAACCTAAACTCTGTGCGCACGGTCGAAACTGCGCGCCTCAACCACGCCGACGAGCCAGCCAAGTTGCGCACCTATATCGAATCGGTGGGCCAGGCGCGGCTCGAGCAGCTTAAGGATGTGCTCACGCCGCCACAGTTTATGAAATACCAGCAGAAGCGCGAGGAGAAAATGGGTATTCCCACCGTGCGCGGCAACCAAGGCAACCGAGTACCTGCGCCCAACATAGGGGGGGGGCGTAGCGAGGACCAGTAGTACTCCTGGCTTACTCACAGCTTCAATTCCTGCAGCCGCTTCAGGGCCTCTTCGGTCTTGAGGCGGTTGCTTTTTTCTTGCTCTTCTTTGTCTACGGGCTGAGCGGCAGTGGTAGCAAAAAATTGGAGAATGTTCTGGCGCATGGGGGCCGTTACGCCTTTGAAGTCCTCCTTAGCCAAGCCGCGCAGCCACTCGCCATACGTGCGGTCGGCTAGGGGGTACTCACCGAATTTGGTGAGGTGCCCCGTATCAAAATCGGTGTTGGGCAGTTGGCTGGTTTGGCTGGGCTCGTTGGTTTGGTCGCTCAGCAGTTTGCAATAAGAGGTCATAGTTTGGCGGAAGCTTTGCCGAAAAGCCGCTTGCGCCTCAGGGGTAGGCGCAATGAATTTGAGGTTTTTGAGCTTGCCGACTTTGGGCAGAACGCGGATGATACCCGCCAGAATACGCGCCCCAAAACCCGGTCGCTCATAGTCGCGGCCGTATTCCTGCTCGTACTTGGCTTTGCTTTGTTTATACACGTAGTCGCGCCGCCGCACGCGCCGGTTTACTTTGCGCAGCTCGTGGCGGTTGGCCCGCCACGCGGCACGGCTCGCCAGTGGAATCAGGTTGCGCACCGCGAAGCGGTACGAGCCAATGGCCAGGTCCTCGTTGAACACAATGCTCTTTAGCTCCAGGCCGTAGGTGCGGGCAAATGCGCGCTCCAACACCTCCTTGCTCACTTTGAAACCGATAAAGTCGTGGTAAGCCGCTGTGCGGTAGCGCCCAGACGCCAACTGCACCACGTCGAAGGCAAATTCGGTGCGGCCGTGGGCCACGGGGTCTTGCTCATACGTCACCACGGGGCCATATTTCTGTTTCAGCTTGGGGAAAAGCATTGGTACCGACCGGTTAATGCCTATTTCGTGCCCGTAGATGTCGGCTGCATAGTGCGCCAGGGCTCCCAGCGCAAAGGCGTACTCGTTACGGTCATGCGCTTCGCGCAGTAGGTTTTCCACAAAGTCGCCGGAGCGCACATAGTGCGCCAGGTTAGTAAACAGCGCCGAGCCGAAAGGATAATAGCCCATATCCTGCATAATGGAGCCGCCATAGGCGTAGGCTTTGGCCTCTTGCAATTGCTCCTCCGTAGCCCCTGGAAACCGCCGCTCTATTGCCGGGCGCAAGCACGGTGCCCAACAGGAATCAATATCAGCCTGGTGGCTAAGCACTGAGTAGGCGCGGGCCGGGTGAGCTAGCAACAGGCAGCACCCTAGCAGAAAGCTCAACGAAAAAATGAATTTCATGCAGAATCAGTCAAAAGAAGCTCAACGGCAAAATTACCCCGGCGTTGTAACCTCTGGCTAACCCGCAAGTGCAGCTATATTCCCGGCAGGGACGGCGGGGCGCTCAATTCCTCGCTTACCGCCCACGCCGAGCTGCGAAATGCCACCGTGCGCAGCCCTGGGTACGGAAACTGCGGTCCGCCCGCAGGCAGCAGCATGGCCCCGGCCGCTTCCTGGCTCAGCGCTTCGCCTACCGAGCGCACCGGCCCGGCCGGCACGCCCAGCCGGGCCAGCTCGTGTAGCAGGGCCCCGCCTTGCAGCTCGGCAATGCGCACCAGCAGCAGCTCTTCCAGCGCGGCGCGGTGCTGCACCCGCGCCGGGTTGGTGGCAAAGCGCGGCTCTAGTGCCCAGCGGGGCCGCTGCAGTATCAAGCACAGTTGCCGAAACTGCACATCGGTGCCTACGGCCAGCACCAGCCGTTGCCCGTCGGCGGCCCGGTACACAGTGCCGTAGGGCACAATGCCGGGGTGGCCCGAGCCCAGCGGCAACGGGTCGCGGCCGGTGGTGAGCCAAGTGGCACCCTGGTTGGCCAGCGACGCCAGGGCGCTATCATGCAGGCTCACTTCAAGCAGGGCGCCCAGCCCGGTTTTCTCGCGCTGGTACAGGGCTGTGAGAATGCCCTCCTTGAGCTGGTGGGCGGCCAGCAGGTCAATCAGGGCCACTGGCATTTTCTGCGGCAAGTCGCTGGGGCTGGCCGCATTCAGGTGCATGAAGCCGGTTTCGGCTTGCAGCACAGCATCGTAGCCTACGCGGGTGCTCGCTGCCCCGTAGCCCGTAAGGTGGGCGTAGATAAGGCGTGCGTTGGCCGCCGCCAGCCGGGGGTAGTCGGCACCCAGCCGGGCCGCGTCGCCGGGCTTATAAGAGGCAATGAGCACGTCGGCCGCGCCAGCCAGCTGGTGCAGGCTGGCCTGGCCGGCGGGCTGGGTGAGGTCGAGCACCAGGGACGTTTTGCCCCAGTTGGAGGCGGCGAAATAGGCCGATACCTTGCTGTCGGGGTCGTCGCCGACCGTGCGCCAGGTGCGGGTCACGTCGCCGCCGGGCGGCTCTACTTTCACCACGTCGGCGCCCAGCTCAGCAAAAAACTGGCCCACCTGGGGGCCCGCCAGCACGGTGGCCAGCTCCAGCACGTGCAGGCCGGCAAAGGGTAGGGGAGGAGTCATAACGGGTGTATCGGTGGCAGGCAGCAGGTTGTTACAGGGTACCGTTAGCTGGTCAGGTACCCATAGTCGACCAACTCGGGCCGGGGGTCGGCGGCCAGTAGCAACAGGCGGCCCTGGTGCAGTAGGTATACCGCGTCGCACAGGTCGAGTACCTGGTCGTAGCGATGGTCGGTGAGCAGGATGCCCTTGCGCTGCGTGGCGCGGCGCAACTCGGCGGCCAGGGTTTCGAGATGCACCGGCATTATGCCCGAAAAAGGCTCATCGAACAGCGAGAAAGCCGTATCGGCGTGCAACAGCAGGAGTACCTGTAGCAGCCGTGCTGTGCCGCCCGACAGCTGGCCCGTGGGCTGCTCAGGCTGGACAGCCAACTCGGGGAAGTTGGTGAGCATGGCCGTCGCATCGACGCCCAGCAGGCGGGCGGCCTGACGTACGGAGAGGTGGGCCGGCAGCAGGGGAGCCTGAGGCAGGTAGTTGAGCAGACCGGGCGACTGGTAAGCCGGCACTACCCGGCAGCCATCTATCCGTACTGAAGCATCGGGCACGGTGCGGGCCCCGAAAATGGTGTGCAGCAGCGTCGACTTGCCGCTGCCATTGCGGCCCAGCAGGCCCACTATCTGCCCCGTTTGCACCCGCAAATACACGTTGCTCAACAGGGAGCGCCCCCCAAATGCTAGCTGAATGCCATCGGCTTCCAGCACGCGGGGCAAGGGCTTACTCATAGAAATAGAGAGTTAATACCCGCAGCAGCACCCGCAAACAGCAGCGCATCCAGCCCGATAGCGCTGCCCCATAGTACCCGGCGCGACAGGCCCAGGTTAAGGTACAGCCAGTATTGGTGGGGGCGCGTCCGCTCCGATAGGTACCAGGCGGCGGGCGTCACCAGTACCTTAAGCACCAGCAGCTTCACCAGGCTAGCCGGGTGGCCGTCGGCGAGCGTAGGTAGCTGGGCCAGCCCAAACACCAGCAGCGAGATGCCTGCCAGCGCCGGGGCCACGCTTCGGTAAAACAGCCACAGTGCCCGCCATCGGCTTGCTGGTTTCATTAAACAGGTGAGTGATTTCTTCCCCTAAAGGTTGCTCAACTTACCCGACCAGCCCGCGCAAACACTGGGAATACTACCTCCCGCTCGCCCGCGCCCCACAGGCGCGTCAGCTCGTCGGCTACCAGAGCTACCATGTCGGCCCCGTGGTGTTGCCGGGCATAGTTGGCCGTGGCCGACCACGTGCGCAGGTAGCCCAGCATGTCGGCCACAGCCCAATGCTTTTTCACGGCAAAGTGGGCGCGCTGCACGTCAGCAAAGGGGAAGGGAATCCGGGCGTACTCGTCGCTGATGTGGTGGCGGTTGGCATCCCAATAGGGCAAAGAGGTATGGTCGTGGAAATAATCGAGTACTTGGTTCAATGCTAGGGTTTCGAGGCGGCATAGGTTGTAGCCCCACTCGGCCAGCACGGCACCGGGCCGGGCCACGCGGCGCACTTCCTGGTGGTAGGCGAGCGGGTCGAACCAATGCACGGCCTGGCCCACGGTAATGAGGTCGAACGACTGGTCGGCAAACGGCGTGTGTTCGGCGGAGGCCACCTGATACTGCACGTTCGACAAGGCCGGGGCTTGCGCCAGTTGCTGAGCGCTGAGGTCGGTAGCCTCCACCTGGGTGAAGCGGCCGGCCAGCACGGCGGCCACCTGGCCGTTGCCGGTGGCGCAGTCCCAGGCGCAGGCCCAATCCGGCACTTGCGGCCAGAGCCAGTCGTACAACTCCGGCGGGTAGGCAATGCGGTAGCGGGCGTAGAGGGCAGATTGGGTAGAGAAGCGGTCGAGGGACATAAGGGCGAAAGTAGCGCGGACTCTGTAAGTCCGCGAAGTACGTAAGTTGTGGTGGCAAGCCATTCGCGGACTCTACAGAGTCCGCGCTACTGCCACGCTACCGGGCACTTATCGCGCTTACCTTTGTTTTAAATCAAGCGGTTTGCTGACCGGGACTTAGATGGGTCAGCTCCTATTTCTCACTTTACCAGCTGCCCCATTGACGTTCCACGATTTTAACCTCCACGACGACCTGCTGGCCGGCGTGGATGCCATGAACTACCTCAACGCCACGCCCATTCAGGAGCAGGCGATTCCTAAGATTCTGGCCGGCAAAGACCTCATTGCCTGCGCCCAGACCGGCACCGGCAAAACGGCCGCTTACCTCGTGCCTTTGCTCGACAAGATTTCGCACGCCGGGCATGGTACTACTTCTACCCTCGTGCTGGTGCCCACCCGCGAGCTGGCCACCCAGATTGACGAGCAGGTAACGGGCTTCGGCTACTTTGTAGAAGCTTCGTCCATTGCCATTTACGGCGGCGGCAAAAGCGAAAACTGGGAGCAGCAGAAGCGCGCCCTCACCAGCGGGGCCGACATCATCGTGGCCACGCCCGGCCGCCTCATCGCCCACATGCAGCTCGGCTACGTCAAGTTCGACGACCTCAAGTATCTGGTGCTAGATGAGGCCGATAAGATGATGGACATGGGCTTTGCCGACGACATCCTCAACATCGTGCGCCAGCTGCCCAAGCAGCGGCAGACGCTGCTGTTTTCGGCCACCATGCCCGGCAAAATCCGCGACTTCTCGCAGCAGATTCTGCACGAGCCCGACGAGGTGCGCCTAGCCGTGAGCAAGCCCGCCGCCGGCATCAACCAGCAGTTCTACATGACCTTCGACCACCAGAAGCTGCCAGTGCTCGAACACCTCATCAAGGCCCAGGACGTGCAAAGCATGGTGCTCTTTACCAGCAAGAAATCGGCCGTGGCGGGCATCGTGCGCTCGCTCAACAAGCTGGGCTTCCCGGCCCAGGGCATCAGCTCCGACCGTACCCAGGAAGAGCGCGAAGACACCATGCGGGCCTTCAAGAACAAGCAGTTCCCCATCCTGGTGGCCACCGATGTGGTGAGCCGGGGCATCGACATCGACAGCCTGAGCCATGTCGTGAATTTCGACGTGCCCCGCGCCGCCGAGGACTACGTGCACCGCATTGGCCGCACCGCCCGCGCCGCCACTACCGGTACGGCCATCACCTTCATTGCCGACCAGGACCAGGACCGCATCGTTAAAATCGAGAAGCTAATTGAGCGCGAAATTGAGAAGCAGGCCATCACGGAAGCCCTCGGCTACGGCCCTGCCCCCGAGTTCGACCCCAAGCGCTTCAGCGGCCTGCGCGGCAAAACCGGCCCGCGCCCCGACGGCCGCTCCAGCGGCGGCGGTGGTGGCCGCGACCGAGGCCCGCGCCGCGAAGGCGGCAGCGGCGACCGGAACCCGCGCCCCCCACGTGGCGAAGGCGACCAGCGCGGCGGCCGCGACCGAGGCCCCCGCCGCGAAGAAGACAAAAACGACCCCCAGCGCGCCGAGCGGCTGGCCCAGGCCGCTGCCCGCCTTGCCGCCATCGATGCCGGCCAAACGCCGGTAGCTGCCTACGTGGCTCCGCCCCGCGAGGCGCGCCCCCCACGGGAGCCCCGCCCGGAAGGCGACACGCCCCGCCCCCCGCGCCCGCCCCGCGAGCCGCGCCCCGAAGGTGAGGCTCCGCAGGAACCCCGTGCCGAGGGTGCCCCTCGCCCCGAAGGCGAGCGCCGCCGCAAGCGCGGGGGCCGCAACCGGGGCAAAGGGCCGCGCCCAGTTGAGGGTGGTGGCGCGAAGGCTGCGCCCCAGGCCGAATAGACAGAAGCCCTGCCGCATTTGATGTGGCAGGGCTTTTTCTTGCTGGTAGCTGCGTACTGGCTACAAACCTGGCACTGCTGCGCGGCGCTATTTTCCGCAATCTGGGTTAGCCAACTCAAGTTGTGGGGTACTGTCAGGCGGTCAATTCCCCTCCTTAGCCAAGGAGGGGAATTGACCGCCTGACAGTACCCCACAACTTGAGTTGGCTAGGGCAGCGGCTTGTCGAGCAGTTGCAGCAGCACCCCGTTAGTCCAGCCGAAGCCGTCTTGGAGTGGATATTCGCCGCCGCCGCCAGGCAGCCCTAGCTCTACTACATTGTATTTCTCCAGCAGCTTGCCGGTTTGCTGAAACACCTGCTTATTCAGGCCTACCCAGCGTTGGGTTACGGTGGTAGCCAGCGCGGCTTGCCCGGTGCGGCGCAGGCCCTCGATGGCTACCTGCTGTAGCGGGGCCCAGGCGTTGGGGGCATCCCACTGCTGGCCGCTGGCGTTGGTGGTCGTTACCAGCCCGCCGGGGCGCAGAAACTCAGCTTGCAGGCGTTGGCTTATGAGCGGGGCTTGCGCCGGAGTAGCTACGCTGTAGCGCAAGGCAAACACGCCGGCCAGGGTGCGACTAGTAGCCGGGCGGCGCTGGGCCAGGTCGTAGTCGACGTACCAGTTGGCTTGCGCGTCCCAGCAGTAGCGGCGGATGGCGGCGCGGCGGGCCTGGGCCAACTGGTCGTAGCGCCGGGCTTCGGCGGGCTGGCCGGCGGCGCGACTGGCGCGGGCCAGGGTTTGCTCCAGCACCAGCAGCAGGCAGTTCAGGTCGACGGGTACCAGCTCGGTGGTGCGAATGGAGCCGAGTTGACCGTCGGGGCCGAGCCAGCGGGTGCTGAAGTCCCAGCCCGAAGCGGCCGCTGCCCGAATGTTGCGGTAGAACTGGGCCGGGGGCTGTTTGCTGCGTTGGGCGGCCTCCACATCTTGTCGATACGACTCTTCGCGGGGCTGGTCGCTAGTGTCCCAGTAGCGGTTGAGCAACTCACCGCCTGGCAGGCGCACGGCGCAGCGGTCGGCCTGGCCGGGGCGCAGGGCATTGCCGCCAGCCATCCAGTAGCTATGCTCGTGGGCCAGGGCGGCCCGGTAGCGGGTCAGCACGGCGACCGAATCGGGGCCGGTAGCCAGCAGCCCCACCATTTGGGCGAAGAAGGGCGGCTGCGAGCGGGTGAGGTAGTACGTGCGGCTGCCGTTGGGTATGAAGCCCAGGTTATCAAGTAGGTAAGCAAAATTATCCACCATGTCACGCACCTGCCCCAGCCGGCCAGCTTCGCGCAGCCCCAGCATGGTGAAGTACGAGTCCCAGTAGTAGACCTCGCGGAAGCGGCCGCCGGGCACCACGTAGGAGTGCGGCAGCGGCAACAGCGACGAGTACGGGGGCACTACTGGCCGGGCTGGCCGGCGCAGCACCGTCCAGAGCGTGTCGAGGTGGGCCCGCAGACCGGCCTGCACGTTGCTATGGTAGGCGGTGGTGTCGGCGGCCGGCAGGTAGAAGTGGCGCCGGGCAAACGCGCGCAGGTCGAAGCCCGGCTGGGTTTTCTCGCGGGCGTAGGCGGCCAGCACCTCGGCCGGGCTGCTGCGGGGCAGCATATCCACGAAGGTTTTGCCATCGGGGTACACCTGCCCCAACTGCACCGCCTCGAACAAGCCAGGGTAAAGCTGCCGGGGCGTAGGTTTGAGTAGCGGCGACTGGGCCAGGGCAGGGGCGGCCAGCAGAAGGACTACCAAAAAGGGTAGAAAGCGCATAAGCTTCGCTGAGTTTTAGTTACTGGTTGTCTGTTATTAGTTGCTGACTAACAGTTGCCAACCGCTGCGACGAGGCCCGCACCAGCAACTGCGGGCGTAGTACCACCGGGGCATCGGCAGGCTCGGCCCGGAGCAGGCGAAGCAGTTGGGTTACGGCCTCGTGGCCCAACTGCCGGCTGCACCGGTCCACAGTGGTGAGCGGCGGCTCAGTAAGGGTGGTAAAGCTGGCGTTGCTGAAACCGGCCAGCGCCACGTCGGCCGGCACGCGGCAGTGCTGGCGCTTGAGTTCCTGCAAGGCCCCGGCAACGGCCGCGTCGGTTGAGGAGAACACGGCATCGG
>JBPBPU010000150.1:0-85452 GCA_050954465.1 Janthinobacterium lividum | reverse complement strand
GGGTGGCCTCGCTCACCTCGGGCCGCAGGGCCAGTGCCCGCGACACCGTAGCAGTGGAGATGCCCAGTTGCCGGGCCAGGTCGGCAATGGAAACGCGGCGGGGCAGCATGGGAGAAAAATGGTGAAGCCGCTACAAGCGGGATAGAAAAAAGGCCGGCTGGGAGCGTGCGAATTCACTGAATCCACGCCCCCAACCGGCCTTGAGGCAACACAGGTTAGCTGGCAGCTAGCGCCCGCTGGCTGGCCAGGTAGTTAGTAGCCAGGGTTCTGCGTCAGGTTGGGGCTTACGGCCAGCTGCTGGCTCGGGATGGGGAAGATGAGGTAGTGCGGGTCGGTGCTGCTGGGCCCCTCCTGGAGCGGCCCCAGAAACTTGCCGAAGCGCACCATATCCTGCCGGCGCCACAGTTCCAGGTACAGCTCACGGCCGCGCTCATCGTAAAGCGCATCCATCGTTACGGCGGCCAAGGCAGTGGCTCCGCGCGAGGCATCCGTGCGAATGGCATTGACCAGGGCTAGCGGCGTGCTGCCGTAGGTGCCGGCTGTGGTGCCCGTGCCGCCGCGCAGGATGGCCTCGGCCTTCATCAGCAGGATGTCGGGTAGGCGGAAATGCACCATGTCGTTGTCGATGGCGCCGCCCGAGTTATTGGTTACGTCGGGGGGATATTTCATGGGCCGGATGCCGGTTACTTCCAGGTTGGCGCCGGTTTCAATAATCTTGACGGAGCTGGTAAACGCCAGGGGAGCGCCGCTACGGTCGGTCAGCGGCACGTCGGTTGTCAGGTCGTACTGCTGGCCGATGAGGAAGCCCACGTTCACGCGGTTGCCGGGGTTGGCCGGGCCATTCTTGTACTTGTAAGCCTGCCCCCGGCGCAGGTCGGTGGGCTCGTACTTGTTGTAAAAGTCCGACAGGGCGCACGGCCCGTTGTAGCCGCTTGGGTTCATCTTGTAGTGCGAGATGAAGCGCCACAGGTCATACTGCGCCCCGCTGGTTACACCACCCACGTTGAGCTCGGTGAAGATGTTCTCGGTGCCGATGTTGGTGTTGTCGGGCGCGAAGTTGTCGAAGTAGTTGGCGGCAAACTTGTAGCGGTTGCTGCTGATTATCTGGTCAGCCAGGGTGATGACCATGTTCATGTCGGCGGCGGCAAACGTGGGCGTCTGCCGGTTGGCGTATACGCCCCAGTTGAGGTAGCACTTCATGAGCAAAGCGCGGGCCGCGTCCTTATTGGCCCGCGACACGGGCGCGTTGGGCAGGTCGTTGAGCACGGCAGTCACCTCGCTGATGATATAATCGAGCGCAGCGGTGCCTTTGTATACGCGCGGAGCCACCAGCACTAGCTCACCCGGCTCCCGGTAGGGCACTTGGTTGTAAAGGTCGAGCAGCCAGTACGAGGCGAAAGCTCGCAGGAAGCGGGCTTCGGCCTGCTGCTGGGTGCTGGCCCCGAACTTGGGTTGCAGCATGTCGGTGGCTGCAAATACCACGCCGCCCAGGTTATTAAAGGCGTCGCGTACCTGGCCGTGGTCGGCATCCCAGGTGCGCTGGTGCAGCGCCCGCCACACGCCGTTGTCGTCCCAGTCGCTGGCGCGGGTGGGCATCAGGCGCTCGTCGGTGGTTACTTCCGAGAGGGCAAAAACCTGGGTAGCCCCCTGGAACGGGCTGCGCATGGAGGAGTACACCCCATCAAGGAGCGAGGCGGCCGAGCCGGCCGCCTGGTCGGGGGTCAGGGTGGCATCCAGCTGCTCGTTAATCTTGCAGCTGTCGGTGAACTGCAGCACAGCCAGCAAGGCCACCGTACCAAATAGCTTTTTCATATCCTGGGTAATAAAAAGTGGGTGGGTTAGAGCGAAAAGTTGAGGCCGAACGTGAACGTGCGGGCGCTGGGGTAGCCGGTGTAGTCGATGCCCGCCGAGGGCACCAGGCCATTGGCCTTGTTGGTGTTCACTTCGGGGTCGAAGCCCCGGTAGTTGGTGATGAGGAATAGGTTTTGCGCAGTCACGTACACGCCGGCCCCTTTAAACACCTTGCCCATGTCGCCGATGGCGTAGGAAGCGGTGAGGTTGGAAAGCTTCACGTAGTTGCCGCTTTCCAGGTAGCGGGTCGAGGCCGTGATACCACTCGAAAGCGACTCCTTCGTGCCCGCCTGGTACTCGTCGAGCGCAATGTTTTTGCCGCCCTGCAGTTGGCTCACGTTGAGCACACTGTTGAAGGTGTTGTTGTAAATCACGTTGCCGAATACGCCGTTGAAGTTGGCCGTCAGCGAGAGTTTGTTGTAGCGGAAGGTGGTGCTCAGGCCCGCCAGCGTGGTGGGGTTGGGGTTGCCGACAATGGCAAACGCCCCGAGGTCGTTGTAAAACCCGGTGGCAGGGTTGATGCCGTTGTATTGGCGCAGGTAGAAGGCATTGAGTGGCGCCCCGCTCTGGATAACTTCGGCATAGGTGCCCGAGAGGCCCGCTCCGCTCAGCGTGCCCGTGGAGATGGTATTGGTGAGCCCCGCTACCTCGTTGTGCACGAACGTGGCGTTGGCCGTGAACGTGAGGCCAAAGCGTGGGTTATCGATGGCCGTCACCCCCAGCAGCAGCTCTACTCCTTTGTTGACGATGGACCCATCCAGGTTTTCCCACACCACGGCCCCGCCCGGAGCCGCTGGCTGCGCCGGCGTCTGGGGATAAAGCAAGCCGGTGGTTTTCTTGTAGAAGTAATCGGCCGTCAGCGTCACGCGGTTGTTGAAGAGGGCGATGTCGAAGCCGGCATCATACTGCTCATCGGACTGCCACTTTAGGTTTGGGTTCGGGTTGGTGAGCTGCCCCAGGCCCTTGTTGTCGGCTTGTAGCGCAAACTGCCCCTGTGCCGAGCCAGCCGGAAACTCCTGGTTGCCGGTGCGCCCGTAGCCGATGCGCGCTTTGAGCTGATTAATTTTTTCGACGTGGAAAAAGCTTTCCTGGCTTACATCCCAGGCCGCCGCCACCGAGGGAAAATACCCGTACTGGTTGTTGGCCCCGAACTTGGTGCTGCCATCGGCCCGCATGGTAGCCGTGAGCAAGTAGCGGCCTTTATAGTTGAGGATGGCGCGGGCAAAAAACGATTGCAGCGTGGTTTCGGGGTCGGCAAACGAGGAAATCTTGCGGCCCGTGGGGTTAGAATACTGCAGGTAGTTGGTGTAGTCCAGCCCGTAGGCTCCGAAACCGATGGGAGCCCCCGTGCGCGTATCTACCGGCCCCAGCCCGCTCAGCCCCGTGCCCGTAAAGAAATATTTGGTGAATTCATAGCCCACCAAGGCGTTCAGGTTGAAATCGGTGCTCAGCTTTTTATTGAAATTCAGCGTCTGGGTAAACTGCTGGGTTTGCAGCTCGGTGGTATTAATGCTGGCGAAGCCCAGCCGCTGGTAGTCCGAGATGTTAAGGCGCTGGTCGATGGAGGTGCGGCGGATGCCGGTGCTGTAGTTGAGGGCCACCAGGGCGCGGTATTCCAGCCAATCGGTAAATTTGTAATAGGGCGAAATCGAGGCCAGGGCTGTTGTCACCCGCGAGTTGTCGTTGTAGTATTCGAGCTGAGCCACAGGGTTAATAGTAGTGCTGCCGATGCGCGATACCGGCAGGCCGTTGGCCTGGTAGAGCGAGTCGGTGGGGTTCCACTGCAGGGCTTGCCCAATAAGGCTGCCCCGGAAGTCGCCGTTGTTGGTGATGGGGGCCAGCTGCTCGCGCGACTGGCTGACGTTGATGCTCGCATCGAGGCCCAGCTTCTTGCTTTCCAGGAACTTGAGGTTGGTGGAGAAACTGGCGCTGTACTTCTTGAAGTCAGTTTTCTTAATGATGCCTTCTTGGTCGAGGTAGCCGAGCGAGAGGCGGTAGCGGGCATTTTCGGTGCCGCCGCTCACGGCCCCGTTGTAGTTCTGCACGATTCCAGTTTGCAGAATGGCTGCCAGTGGGTCATTATTTTGGCCCTTGTCGTTGCCGGCCGGCGCGCCGTAATACTTCAACGCATCGCGGTACTGGCTGGCATCAAGCACCTTCACCTTGCGCAGGATGTTCGAGAAGCCGCTCGACAGGCCGATGTCGAACCGGGCATCGCCGGACTTGCCGCGCTTGGTGGTGATGATAACCACCCCGTAAGCCGCCCGCGAGCCGTAGATGGCCGTGGCCGACGCATCCTTCAGAATATTGACACTCTCGATGTCGGCCGGGTTCAGGAAGTTGAGCGGGTTGCTGTCGGGGCTGTCGCCGAAAGCCGTGGTGAGGCCCGGCCGGGCCGAGCGGCCGTCGAGCGGCACCCCATCCACCACGTAGAGCGGCTGGCCGGTACCCGTCACGGCCGAGTTGCCCCGGATTTTGATGGTCGAAGCGCCGCCGGGCTGCCCACTGTTCTGGGTTATCTGCACCCCGGAGGTGCGGCCCTGCACCAACTGCTCGGGCGAAGTGAAAGTGCCCTTGTTGAAGTCTTTAGGCGAGAGCGCACTCACGGCCCCAGTGAGGTCTTCTTTCTTCACCGTGCCGTAGCCCACCACCACCACGTCGCTCAGGGCCTGGGCGTCGTCCTTAAGCTTCACTGCCACAATACTTTTGCCCGCGATGTTGACTTGCTGAGTGGCGTAGCCGATGAACGAAAACGCGAGGGTAGCAGCTTCGGCTGGTACCTGCAACTTGAAGTCGCCGTTGGAATCGGTGCTGGCCCCGTTTTGGGTGCCGGGCACCAGCACCGTTACACCAGGCAGGCCCGCGCCACTAGTGTCGGTTACCCGGCCCGACACTTCGTGAGTGGCCTGGGCCTGGCCCAGCAGCGGCAGCAGCGCCAGCAGGCCGGCCAGCAGCAGCGCTAGCCACGCGGCCTGTGGCCGAGCGGCGGCGAGGGCCAGCCCGTCGCCCAGGCGGTTGGAGGAGTAAGAAGGTGTGTGCATAAAAGGAAAGGGAAAAGTGGGAAGTAAGGGAAAAGCGCGACCAGCACCCGGCAGCGGCGGGTAGCAAAAGGCCATAAAACCGGGGGTAAGTAAGTAGTCAGAATCAGGTAGCAAGTAGTGAGAATATATGTAGCTTAAAATCAAGCTTTAAACCCAAGTCTTGCTACTTATTACTTTTGTCTGGGTACTTAAAAGCCGTTACAACGGCAGCACCACCGCCTGCCAGGGCTGCAAGGCCAGGGTGGGGCCGGTAGTCAGGCTGGGGTAGTTGTTGAGCCAGGGCGGGCCGCTGGGCTGCAGGCCGGCCGGCAGCACCCAGCGCTGCGGCTCCGACGAAAAATTGAGCACTACCAGCGCCCGCTCGGCCCCGCGGGTGCGGGTGTAGGCCCACACGGTGGGGTTGGCTGCGTCGAGTAGTTGGTAGGCGCCGTACACCAGCACCGGGTGCTGCTGGCGCAGGGCCACCGCCCGCCGGAAGTGGTTGAGCACCGAGGCCGGGTCGTGGTCTTGGGCGGCCTCGTTGAGGGTGGAGTAGTTGGGGTTCACGGCCAGCCAGGGGGTACCAGTGCTGAAGCCCGCGTGGGGCGTGGCATCCCACTGAAACGGCGTGCGGCCGTTGTCGCGCCCGAATATGGCCAGCAACTTGAGGTAGGCCACCGTGTCGCCGTGCTCGGCCCGCAGCTTGGCAAAGCCGTTGCGGGCCTGCACGTCGCGGTAGTCCTGGCTGCGCCGAAAGCGAATGTTGGTTAGGCCCAGCTCGTCGCCGTAGTAGCAGTAGGGCGTACCGTGCATACTGAGCACGAAGGTGTTGAGCAGCTTGGCCGAGGCCGCCCGAAACGCCGGCTGGTCGTCGCCGAAGCGGCTCACGATGCGCGGCTGGTCGTGGCTGCCCAGGTAGATGGCCTGCCAGCCCCGGGTGGCAAACTCCTGCTCCCAGCGCCCAAACACGTCTTTCAGCTCGCTCAGCCGGTAGGTGCCGTCGGGCTGGCCTACCCGCACCGCGTCGAAGTGGTAGGTCATATCCAGCTCGTGGCGGGCGGGGTCTACAAACAGCATGGCTTCCTGTGGGTTGCGGCCGGCGCCTTCGGCCACGGTGAGCAGGTTGTAGTGGCTGAGTACCTCGCGATTCATTTCCTGCAGGTAGTCGTGCAGGTGGGGGCCGTGGTTGTAGGCATCGGTGTAGTTCTGCTCTGTGAGGCCCGGCATGGGCGGGAAGGCGGGGTTTTTGGCCACAAACTGGAAGGCATCCATGCGGAAGCCGTCCACGCCTTTGTCGGCCCAGAAGCGCATTAGGGCGTACACTTCCTGCCGCAGTCGGGGGTTGTTCCAGTTCAGGTCGGGCTGCTTCTTCGAGAAATAGTGCAGGTAGTAGCTGTTGGTGGGCTTGTCATACTGCCAGGCGTTGTGGTTCACGTCGAAGATGCTGAACCGGGCCGGCGGCGTGCCCTTCTCGGCGGGCCACCAGTAGTAGTAGTCGCGGTAGGGGCTGGTGCGCGAGCTGCGCGCTGACTTAAACCAAGCGTGCTCGTCGCTGCTGTGGTTCACCACAATATCCATCACCAGCTTGATGCCCCGCTCGTGCAGGCCCTTGAGCAGCGCGTCGAAGTCGGCCATCGTGCCGAAGTCGGCCATTATGCGGCGGTAGTCGCTGATGTCGTAGCCGTTGTCGTCGTTGGGCGAGGCGTAAATGGGGTTCAGCCACACCGTGCCCACCCCCAGGCTCTTGAGGTATTCGAGCCGTGAGCTAATACCTTTCAGGTCGCCAATGCCGTCGCCGATGCCGTCGCCGATGCCGTCGCCGTTGCTGTCCTGGAAACTGCGCGGGTAGAGCTGGTATACCACGGTTTCCTGCCACCAACCGGGCTTTTTGCCCAGGCCGGCCGTATCGGCCGCTGCCGACTGGCCGGACGTTGCCACCGCTCCGGCAGCGGCAGCGGCGGGCTGCTTCGCGTCGTGGCTGGCTTGGCCGCAGCCGGTGGCCAGCGCCGCCAGCAGTAGGGTGCGGTAGAGTTGCTTCATGGGTGGGAGAGGAGGAAGAAGCCAGAAAGTCAGGTTCTTAGCGCAGCGGCAGCACGGCGGCTTGCCAGGGCTGCAGAGCCAGCGCCGGGCCCGTGCTCAGGCTGGGGTAGTTGGTGAGCCAGGGGGCACCGGCCACCGCCACGCCGGCTGGCAGCGTCCAGCGCTGCGGCTCCGACGAGAAATTGAGCACTACCAGCACCCGCTCGGCACCCAGCGTGCGGGTGTAGGCGTAGATGTGCGGGTTGGGCTCGTCCAGCAGCTGGTAGGCGCCGTAGGTAAGCACCTTATGGGCCTTGCGCAGGGCGGTAGTCCGGCGGAAGTAATTGAGGATGGAGTTGGGGTCTTTTTCCTCGGCGGCCACGTTCACGGTGGCGTAGTTGGGGTTCACTTTCAGCCAGGGCGTGGCGGCCGTGAAGCCTGCGCTGGTGCCGGCCGTCCACTGCATGGGGGTGCGGGCGTTGTCGCGCGAGGTGCGCCGCAGGGTTTCCAGCACCTTGGCCACGTCGGTGCCCGCCCGCTGGGCCTGGGCGTAGCGGTTCAGCGCCTCAATGTCGCGGTAGTCGGCCACATCCGTGAACTTGATGTTATTCATGCCGATTTCGTCGCCCCCGTAGGTGTAGGGCGTGTCGCGCATGGTCAGCAAAAACGTCGTCAGCAGCTTCGACGACGATTCCCGAAACGCGGGCCGGTCGTCGCCGAACTTGCTCAGCATCCGGGGCTGGTCGTGGTTGCCCAGGTAAATAGTGCCCCAGCCGCGCTCGGCCAACAGCTTTTCCCAGGTCGTGTACACCCGCTTGAACTCCAGCAGGTCGTAGGTGGGCCCGGCGGCCTGCGGCACGTATTTAACGCCGGTGCCCTCGAAGTGGTAGAGCATATTCAGCTCGTGGCGGGCCGGGTCGACGAAATCCCGCGCCTCGTCGTGGGTTACGCCCGCGCCCTCGGCCACGCTCATGGCCTGCGGGTACTTGCTGAGCACCTCGCGGTTCATTTCCTGCAGGTAGTCGTGTACGTGCGGCCCGTTGGCATAAAAGTGCGGGTAGTCGCCGTGGTAGGCGGCCGGGATGGGCGGCCAGCTCGTGTCCTTGCTGATAAACGGAATCACGTCCATCCGAAACCCGTCGATTCCCTTGTCGAGCCAGAAGCGCATCATGCTGTACACTTCCTGCCGCAGCTTGGGATTTTCCCAGTTCAGGTCGGGCTGTTTGCGGGCGAAGTAGTGCAGGTAGTAGCTGTTGGTGAGCGAGTCGTACTTCCAGGCGTCGTCGTTGGGGTCAAAAAAGCTCCAGCGCTTGGAGGGCGTGCCCTTCTCGGCGGGCCACCAGTGGTAGTAGTCGCGGTAAGGGCTGGTGCGCGAGCTGCGGGCCTGCTTAAACCAAGCGTGCTCGTCGCTGCTGTGGTTCACTACCAGGTCCATCACCAGCTTCAGGCCCCGCTCGTGCATGCCTTTGAGCAGCGCGTCGAAGTCGGCCATCGTACCAAACTCGGGGTTTATCTGCTGGTAGTCGCTGATGTCGTAGCCGTTATCGGCATTAGGCGAGGCATAAATGGGATTGAGCCAGATGGCCGTCACGCCCAAGCTCTTGAGATAATCAAGGTGCTGCATGATGCCCCGCAGGTCGCCCACGCCGTCGCCGTTGCTGTCTTGGTAGCTGCGCGGATAAATCTGGTACACCACGGCTTCCTTCCACCACTGTGGCTGCTGCCCGGCCGGGGCCGTTGCTGGCTTCTGCGCCTGGGCGGCCGGGTGGGCCAGCCCCAGCGCCAGCAGGAGCAACAGATAAAGCAGGCCGGGCCAGCCAGGGGCCGGGCTGATAGGGTAGCAGGTACGCATGGGGTGGGATATGGAGGATGGTTTCCCGCCGACCGCCGAAATGCTGCGTTTATGCAATCGTTTTCGGAAGGGCCAAGGCGGTTGGGTAGGACAAAAGAATTTGCCCGCTGTCCACCCCAAAACCGAGTATGAAGGAGCAGCTAAAGAATATTGCCAAGTATTAGGCAAAGTGTGCTGAAAGACAATCTGTTATCCAAGAAATCAAACGGAAAAATATTACCTGTCTATTGGGTAGTTCCGCTGATAAAAAGCTATTCTCAGCCGTCAGGCATGAGCGGTGGGCAACGCCCTTTCCCTTCTGGCTGCCCCGGCGGTACAGCCACGACTGCGCTACCACCCGCCGTTTTCCGAATAGGGGAGCTAATAACTGGCGAATTGGTGTACCTTGCACTATTCTATGGTTTAAAGTAATTACTCACTCATTATTCAGCCTGTGAATTCGCCAGCGATACGATACGTGTGGAGGATATTGGCCCTGGCCGGCCTGCTGCTGGCAGCCGCTCCCGGCTGGGCGGGCGGCAGCCGCACCGATAGCCTGCTGCACGCGCTCGACCAGAACCTGGCCCGACAGGCTACCTACGACAAAGCCCGGCTCGACCGGCTGACTGCCCTTAAAGCGGAGCTACGGGCCGCCCGCTCCGACGACAACGCCAGCTTCGACGTGGCGCTGCTCATCTGCAATGAGTACGAAGCCTTTACCTACGACTCGGCCTTCGCCTACAGCCGGCTGCTGAATGGGCTGGCGCACCGCCTGCACGACCCCCGCCGCCTGCAAACGGCCCGCATCAAGCTCTCCCGCACCCTGCGCTCGGCTGGCCTGTTTAAGGATGCCTTCGACTCGCTGCGCGTTATTCGGGTGCGCCAGATTGAGCCGCGCTACCGCCAGGAGTACTACGAGGCGTGCAGTATCGTGTACATTGAGCTGGCCGACTACGACCAGGACCACTACTTCCGGCCGCTCTATACCAGGCTGGCCTACGCCTACGCCGACTCGTCGGCCCAGAGCGAAGTGCCCGGCACCTACGTCAACCTGCGGCAGCGCCTATTTGAAGCCCGGCGGCAGCACGACCTCAAAACTGGCCTAGCTGTGTACGCCGAGCTGCGCCGCCTGCCACTCACCCCCCACCAGGTAGCCATCAACGCCAGCGCCCTGGCCCTCATCTGTGAGCAAACCGGCCAGCTCGACCAGGCTCTGGATTTGATGGCGGAAGCCGCCATCGGCGACGTGCAATCGGCTACCAAAGAAGGCATTGCCTTGTTTAGCGTAGCCGACTACTGCTACCAGCGCGGCGACTTGCAGCGCGCCTTCGCCTACCTCACCGAAGCCCGCCGCATGGCCGGTTTCTACCGCGCCCGGCAGCGGCAGGTGCAGATGTCGTCGCTGGCTACCCGTATCGACGGGCAGAAAATAGCGCTGGCCGAAAGGCAGCGCCAGCAGGCCCGCACCTCGACCTGGGTGGTAGGCCTGCTGGCTGCTATGGTGCTGGCGCTGGCCGGGGTTATCTACTTGCAGCTGCGGCGGTTGCAGCAGGCCAGCCACCAACAGGCCGCCACCAACGCCGAGCAGCACGTCACCAACCAGCAGCAGCAGCAGCTCAACGCCCAGCAGCAGCAGCTCAACGCCCAGCTGGAGGCCCTCAACCGCCGCCTCAACGAAGCCAACCGCATTAAAGAGGAATATATCGGCTACTATTTCAGCAATGCGTCGCGCTACGTGGGCCGGCTCGATGAGCTGCAAAAGAAGCTGGGTACCCTGCTGGCCACCCGGCAGCCTGCCGCCGCCCAGCGCCTCGTCGACGACATCGACAGCAAAGCCGAGCGGGCCGAGCTGCTGCGGGCCTTCGACGCGGGGTTCGTGCGCCTGTTTCCCAAGTTCGTAGCCGAGTTCAACGCCCTCTTTCCCGACGGCAGCGGCCGGCAGTTGGCCGACGACCAACTGCTGACCCCCGAGTTGCGCATCTTCGCCCTCATGCGCCTGGGCATCACCGACAGCGAGCAAATCAGCCAAGTGCTGGGCTACTCCATCCACACGGTATACGCCTACAAAACGCGGGTCAAAAACCGCTCCTTCCTGCCCAACGATGCCTTCGAGGCGCAGGTGCTGGCCCTGTCAGCCCTCTAAGCAGCCATGCATAACTAACCGCACACTAAAGAAGGCGGTCATGCTGCGCTTGTCGAAGCATCTTGGTCGCATCATCCGAGTCGTTCGATGACGCGACCAAGATGCTTCGACAAGCTCAGCATGACGTTCTCTTTGTACGGTTACTTATGCACGACTACTTAATCTATCCGGTAGCCCGTCCGAGTTCGGACGGGCAGTATTTTACAAGCTGCCGGGCCTAGACCCGGCTTTATTCCGCATGTTGCTTCGCCTGCCTGCCTTATTTGCCCTACTGTGGCTGTTGCCCAGCTGCCTTACC
Organism: Janthinobacterium lividum; assembly: GCA_050954465.1. GTDB lineage: Bacteria > Bacteroidota > Bacteroidia > Cytophagales > Hymenobacteraceae > Hymenobacter. The sequence goes on along the minus strand of JBPBPU010000150.1, from coordinate 74,290 downwards.
GCTCAGCCTACTTCGCCCACCTCGCCCGACCCCTGGCGCGTTGTGGCCGACCACATCGACCCCAACAACTACTACGGCGCGACGGTGGCCAACGGGATGCTCGGCATCGTGTCGTCGCCGGTGCCCCTGCAGGTGAAGGAAGTAGTGTTGGCCGGTGCCTACGACCAGTACGGGCGCGGCCGGGTGAGTAACTTTTTGCGCAGCTTCAACCTGCTCAACATGTATCTTGAGGTAGACGGTCACCGCCTCAATGCGCACGATGCCAGCAATTTCCGGCAGGAGCTGGACTTACGGGGGGCGGCCTTGACCACCAGCTTCGACTACCAGGACAAGGCCCGCATCAGCTACACCGTGTACGCCTTGCGCCAACTGCCTTTCTCGGCCCTGCTCGACGTGAGCATCACGGCCAAAAAAGACCTGGGCCTGACGGCGGCTAGCGTGCTCGAAGCGCCCGACGCCCTGCGCGAGGTGCAGAACTACTACAACGAAATCGACCGGCCGCACGCTACGCTTAGCCTGCTCACCTCAGCGGCCCGCAGCCCCACGGGCAAGCTGCTGCTGTGCGCCAGCACCAGCTTTTTGTTTGAGGAAGCCCACGGGCAGGAGCCGCGCATCATCCACGAAATGTGGGACAACAACATGCACCTGATGAAGTTCGGCAAGCAGCTGCGGGCGGGGCAAACGTACCGCTACGCGGTGGTGGGCTCGTCCATCACCTCGGCCCACCACCCCGACCCGCTCAACGAGGCCGAGCGCCTCACCATCTTCGCCCGGCTCGAAGGCCGCCAGCGCCTGCTGGAGCTGCACCGCCAGGCCTGGGACGCCCTCTGGCAGAGCGACATCACCATCAGCGGCGACGCGCAGGCCCAGCAGGATGTGCACAGTATGCTATATCACCTCTACAGCTTTGCGCGGGCCGGCACCGACTACGCGCCCTCGCCGATGGGCCTCTCCGGCCTGGGCTACAACGGCCACGTATTCTGGGACAGCGACCTGTGGATGTACCCGCCGCTGCTAGTGTTGCATCCCGAAATAGCCAAATCCCTGATTGAGTACCGCTTCAACCGGCTGGAGCTGGCCCGGCGCAACGCCTTCGCCCACGGCTACCAAGGCGCCATGTACCCTTGGGAAAGCGCCGACTCGGGCGTAGAGGAAACGCCCGTGTGGGCCTTGAGCGGCCCGTTTGAGCACCACATTTCGGCCTGCGTGGCGCTGGCTGCCTGGCAGTACTACTGCGTGACGCAGGACCGGCAGTGGCTGCGCGACAAAGGCTACCCGATGCTACAGGCCACGGCCGACTTCTGGAGCAGCCGCGTGGTCCACAACGGCCCCGGCCACTACGACATCCGCAACGTGGTGGCCTCCGACGAGTGGGCCGAAAACGTGGACAACGACGCCTTCACCAACGCCGCCGCCCGCGTAAACCTGCAAAACGCTGCCGCCGCCGCCCGCCTGCTGGGCCTGGCCCCCAACCCCGACTGGGACCTGGTGGCCCGCAACATTCCGCTGCTGCACCTGCCCGACGGTACCACTCAGGAGCATGCCAGCTACCACGGCGAAGGCATCAAACAGGCCGACGTGAACCTGCTGGCTTACCCACTGGGCGTGGTCACCGACCCGGCCCAGATTGCCAAAGACCTAGCCTACTACAACACCCGCGTGCCCACCGAAGGCACCCCGGCCATGACGCAGGCCGTGTTTGCGCTGCTCTACGCCCGCCTGGGGCAGGCTGGCCCGGCCCGGCATTTCTTCGACGATGCCTACGTGCCCAACCTGCTGCCGCCCTTCCGCGTGATTGCCGAAACCAAGGGCGGCACCAACCCCTACTTTGCCACTGGCGCGGGCGGCGTGCTGCAAGCCGTGCTCATGGGCTTCGGCGGCCTCGACATCACGCCGCAGGGCCTCGTGCAGCGCCCCGCCACGCTGCCGGCTGGCTGGCAGGCAGTGCGCATCACCGGCGCCGGCCCCCAGCACCAGACCTACTCCGTAACCGGGGCCGCCCGGTAAAAGAGCCGCCTGCTTACGCCGCTGGCCGGGCGTTAGTAGTATAATGCTGAATTTGGACGGGCGTGCCTGATTCGAGCGGATTTTCCAAGCCGTAGCCGGTATTATTGACCAGCACGCTGAAGCGGCCGAAGTAATGCTGGGGCCTGGGCCACGGCCTGCTACATGGAAGAGGCCCCAGTGACGTTGAGGGCGTATATGCGTTCGCGGGGCAGACCAGAAAGCGGACTTCGGTGGGGTCGGCGGCTACCTGCTAGTTGTGGGCGGCAACGAGGCGCACGGCGGCCGCGCCGATGCCGGGGAAGTGCCGGTTGTGAGGACGGTTTGAGCTATGAAAGGGAGGTGGAAAAGAAAATCTGGCTGACTAAATGGATTGGTGCCGCATATGCTTTGCGGCCGATGATAGCTGAGCGGTAGCGGGTTGTTTTACAAGCGGATAAACAGCGGCCGTGGTTAATCTGCATTCAGTGTCGGGAGTACTTGTTACGCGAAAATTTCGTTTTTTATTCCCCCTCCAAACTTCTACCTTTGTGCCCCTCATTGTATTCCCTCCCCTCTGACTACCAAAGTTTGTGACTAAACCATCGTTGCTTTTGCTGCCGGCCCTGGCAGCGTTGGTACTCACAACGCAGTGCCAGTCGAGCAAGCCCGCTGCCACGGCAGCTACCACCCCGGCCGCCGCCCCGGCAATCCCCAGCGCCCCTAAAGAGTACCGCTACGAAACCGCGCCCAACGACCCGCTCGGCGTGCGCGTGTACCACTTGGCCAATGGCCTGACGGTGTATTTATCGGACTACAAAAACGCCCCGCGCATCCAAACCTACATCGCGGTGCGGGCGGGCTCCAAAAACGACCCGGCCACTGCTACCGGCCTGGCGCACTACCTCGAGCACATGGTGTTTAAAGGCACTTCGCAGCTCGGCACCAAAGACTGGAGCAAGGAAAAGCCGGAATTGGACAAGATTGAGGCGCTGTATGAGACGTACCGGGGCCAACGCAACGACCCGGCCGCCCGCAAGCGCACCTACCACCAGATTGACTCCATTTCGGGGGTGGCCGCCCGCTACGCCGTGCCCAATGAGTACGACAAGCTGATGGGCAGCATCGGCTCGAAGGGGTCCAATGCCCACACCTCAAACGAGGAGACGGTGTACCAGGAGGATATCCCGAGCAACCAGCTCGACAAGTGGGCCGCCGTGCAAAGCGAGCGGTTCAAGGAAATGGTGCCGCGCCTGTTTCATACGGAGCTGGAGGCAGTGTACGAGGAGAAAAACCGGGGGCTGGACTCGGATTTCAACAAGGAGTTTGAGGCGCTGAACGCCAGCCTCTATCCCACGCACCCCTACGGCACGCAAACGACTATCGGCACGATTGAGCACCTGCAAAACCCGTCGATTACCGAGATTAAGAAGTACTTCACCCAGTACTACGTGCCGGGCAACGTGGCCCTGTGTTTGAGCGGCGACCTGGACTACGACCAAACTATCCGGCTTATCGACCAGTACTTTGGCGGCTGGCAAGCCAAGCCGGCGCCCGCCTTCAACGCGCCCGTGGAGAAGCCGCTCACGGCTACCGTGACCAAGGAGGTGCTGGGGCCGCAGGCCGAGAACGTGATGCTGGGCTACCGCCTGCCCGGCAAAGCCACCCGCGACGGCCTGCGCCTGCAGCTGCTGGACAAGGTGCTCACCAACGGGCAGGCCGGTTTGTTTGATTTGGATTTGAACCAGCAGCAGAAGGTGCTGCAAGCTCAAACGTTTACCGACCTCAACGACGACTACTCCACCCACGTGCTCTACGGCACCCCGCGCCAGGGCCAGAAGCTGGCAGAGGTGCAGGCGCTGATGCTGGCCGAAGTAGAGAAAGTGAAGCGCGGCGACTTCCCCGACTGGCTCATCCCGGCCATCGTGAACAACGAGAAGCTGCAGCGCACCAAGAGCTACGAAAGCAACGAGGCCCGCGCTTCGGCCATGTACGAGTCGTTTATCGAGCGCGTAAGCTGGGCCGACTACACGAAGCAGCACGAGGACTTCGGCACCATCACGAAGACCGAGCTGGTAAAATTCGCCAACGATAACTACGGCCAGAACTACGTGGCCGTGTTCAAGCGCACCGGCCAGGACCCCAACAAGGTGAAGGTGGTGAAGCCCGCCATCACGCCCGTGCCCGCCAACCGCGACGCGGCCTCGGCCTTCTACACCAGCGTGTCGAAGCTGCCCAGCACGGACTTGCAGCCGGTGTTTGTCGATTATAAAAAGGATATCCAGACCGCGCAAATCAAGCCCGGCCTGCCGCTGTACTACACCAAGAACAGCGAGAACGGCCTGTTCAGCCTGTTCTACGCTATCGACCTGGGCACCAACAACAACCCGCTGCTCGACGTAGCCACCGATTACCTGCAATACCTGGGCACCGGCCAGTACACCGCCGCGCAACTGCAACAGGAGTTCTACAAGCTCGGCTGCTCGTTCGCCGTCAGCAGCAGCCAGGACCGCACCCTCATCAGCCTCAGCGGCCTTGACCGCAACCTGGAGCCGGCGGTGAGGTTGTTTGAGCAACTGCTGAACAACCCGCGCCCCGACGTGGCGGCGCTCAAAAACCAGGTGGCCGGGATACTCAAGCAGCGCCAGGATGCCAAGCTCAACAAAGGCGTGATTCTGAACCAGGCCATGCTAAACTACGCCAAGTACGGCCCGCGCAACCCCTTCACCAACATCGTCCCCGAAGCCCAGCTAAAAGCCCTGAAACCCGAGCAGCTGACGGCCCTGCTGAAGTCGCTGCCCACGTATGAGCACCGGGTGCTGTACTACGGGCCGAGCATCATGGCTGGCAAAGAAATAAGGATTGCCCCCGAGTACTGTATCAAATGCCTTCCTATGCGCGATGGTATGTATGACCGTGGAGGGGTAAACGGAGTAATTCGCCGGTTTCACCAAACGCCCGCCAAACTCCGCCACGCTCCGGCGGCGAAGGACTTTGCCGAGCAGCCGCTGAAAGACAAAAAGGTTTATTGGGTGGATTACAACATGGTGCAGGCCGAGATTCTCTTCCTCACCAAGGGCGACGTGTACAGCAAAACGATGGCCCCCACGGTGGCGCTCTACAACGAGTACTTCGGCGGCGGCATGGGCAGCATCGTGTTTCAGGACTTGCGCGAGAGCAAGGCGCTGGCCTACTCGGCCTCGTCGCGCTACGCGAATGCTGATAAAACGGGCCGCTCGAACTACATCCTCAGCTACATCGGCACCCAGAGCGACAAGCTGCCCGAGGCCATGAGCGGCATGGAAAACCTGCTCACCGACATGCCGATGGCCGATGCCAACCTGGTTATCGCCAAGCAAAGCATCCGTAACAGCATCGCCACCGACCGCATCACCCACGAGGGCATCCTGCTCAGCTACGAGCGCGCCCGCCGCCTCGGCCTCGACTACGACCTGCGCCGCGACATCTACGACCAAACCAATACCATGACCTTCGGCGAGCTGCAGAAATTCCAGCAAGCCAAAATCCGGGGCCAGAACCAAACCATCCTGGTTATCGGCTCCAAAGACCGCCTCAATTTCAAGGAGCTGGCCAAGTACGGCACCGTGCAGCAGCTGACGCTTAAGGAGATTTTTGGCTATTAGGCTTTAAGCAGGCAGTAAAAGAACGTCATGCTGAACGCAGTGAAGCATCTTGGTCGCTTCAGCCGCGCCGTTCAACGATGCGGTAGAGATGCTTCACTGCGTTCAGCATGACGTTCTGATAGTACTCTTCTTACTACCCTTCCCACCCACCCTACGACTCAATTTAGATAATTTCCCATTCTCATGGCAGAGCAGAAAATCACCATTAAAAACGGCAAGCTCAACGTTCCCGACCAACCTACTATTCCCTTTATCGAAGGCGACGGCACCGGGCCGGACATTTGGCGGGCTTCCCAGCGCGTATTCGACGCGGCCGTAGAAAAAGCCTACGGCGGCAAGAAGAAGCTGGTGTGGAAAGAAGTGCTGGCCGGCGAGAAAGCCTACAAGCAGCTCAACAACTGGCTGCCCGCCGAAACCCTCGAAGCCTTCCGCGAATACCTCGTGGGCATCAAAGGCCCGCTCACTACGCCCGTCGGCGGCGGCATCCGCTCGCTCAACGTAGCCCTGCGCCAGGAACTGGACCTCTACGCCTGCGTGCGCCCCGTGCGCTACTACGAGGGCGTGCCCTCGCCCGTGCGGCACCCGGAGCTGACCAACATGGTCATCTTCCGCGAAAACACGGAGGACATCTACGCCGGCATCGAGTACATGAACGGCACCCCGCAGGCCCAGAAAATGCTCGAATTTTTGCAGGACGAGATGGGCGTGAAGAAAATTCGCTTCCCCGATTCCTCGTCGTTCGGCATCAAGCCCGTGAGCAAGGAAGGCACCGAGCGCCTCGTGCGCGCCGCCATCAAGTACGCCCTCGACCACAAGCTGCCGTCGGTGACGCTCGTGCACAAGGGCAACATCATGAAATTTACCGAAGGCGCGTTCAAAACCTGGGGCTACGAGCTGGCCGAGAAGGAGTTTGGCCCCAAGGTATTCACCTGGGCGCAGTACGATAAAATCGTGGCCAAGCAAGGCGTGGCCGTGGCCGACGCCCTGCAAAAGCAAGCCCAGGACCAGGGCAAGCTCATCATCAAGGACAGCATCGCCGACGCCTTCCTGCAGCAGATTCTGCTGCGCCCCGCCGAGTACTCGGTAGTCGCCACCCTCAACCTGAACGGCGACTACATCTCCGACGCCCTCGCCGCCATCGTGGGCGGCATTGGCATCGCGCCGGGCGCCAACATCAATTACCTCACCGGCCACGCCATCTTCGAGGCCACCCACGGCACGGCCCCCAAGTACGCCAACCAGGACAAGGTAAACCCCGGCTCCGTCATCCTCTCCGGCGTGATGATGCTCGAACACCTGGGCTGGAAAGAAGCCGCCGCCCTCATCAACAAGGGCCTCGAAGCCGCCATCGCCAACAAGCGCGTCACCTACGACTTCGAACGCCAGATGGAAGGCGCTACCCTACTCAAAACGAGCGAGTTTGGCGAAGAGATTATCCAGAATATGTAGTAGCTTGCAGCTGCTTCATCAACGAAACCCCCGCGTTGGCTGAGAGGCTGGCGCGGGGGTTTATATTTGCAAATAAACATGGACACTATTCAAACACTATTTCTGCCATTTGGACTCGGAACCGTATTGCTGATAGCAGCATTTTTCTTATTCGGAAAAAGGTTTATTGAAGAGTATAGCAAAAATATGGTCACAAAGGTTTTCAATGAAAGTCTCGTGACAGAGACTGAAAAAATAAAACAGGAATTCAGAAAAGATTTAGAAGATACCAGACGTTCTATTCAAATCGATTTAGCTCATCAGATTGAGCCATTCAAAGCGGCTCTGAGTAGAGAAAATATTTCCTTTCAAATCATTAACACTGAGTTTAACAAGCTGAAGTTTGCGAGATTAGACTCACTTTATATTAAACTCAATGAGCTAAAAGTTTTTAGCCAAGGTAATTTCTTATTTCCAAACGATGTGCAAGATGCAGAAAACCGGCGACAAGCGTTTTTCTCTAAGTACCGAGAAACGGAAGTTGCTTTGCATCAAGTAATGCTGTATGTTAATGACGATGTTATTGTGTCAGCTATTAGCATGCTCGATGCTTGTCAAAATGCTTTTTCAGAATTCAATAAAATGACGACAAGCGACCGTCTTGCGGCACAAAATTCCAATAGTCCAGAATTGGCAGAAAAGTTTGCACGGCAGAGTGGCGTAGCATTTGAGAAGCTTATTAATTCTCTTGATAAGTTGCCATCTGTTTTGAGGGAGATTGAAGAGGAGTTTAAGCGGCATATTACTTCAACTCAAACAGGGGCTATCTAGAAGAAAAAAGCCTGGAATGATTACTTCGCCCTATAACCGTCCCGTTCTGGTCCGTTCTTACCGCCCTACCACCGCCCTGGCCCAAGCCGTGACCTTCGACGACATCACCATGCACGTCCAACTCACCGACGGACGCACGGTAAGCGTACCGCTGCTCTGGTTCCCGCGCCTGCACGCGGCGCGGCCGGAGCAGCGGCTACGGGTGGAAATCGGGGGTGGCGGGCGCGGGCTGCACTGGGACGAGTTGAACGAGGACGTAGCGGTAGCGGGGCTGCTGGCGGGCGGGGTGTAGGCAACCGCTCGCTACCCCTTGCGCCGCTGGCAGAAACCGTGGTAACTTAGAGTAAGTAAACTAATAGGCTATGACGACCCTCGAAACCATTATGCAGGACTTGCGGCAGGTATCGCCGCAACATCTGGAAGAAGTGCGCCAACTGCTACAGACAATAAAGGAGAAGGAAGCTGCCAATCAGAAGCTAGCTGAGCAAACAATGCGTATTCTGGAAGGCACCGACGAGTTGCCGACCGAGGTATGGGACGATATTATGGCCTATCAGCAGCGGCTACGGGCCGAACTATTCACGCGCCCCACCCCCTTCCTGGATGATGAGCCCCACGCTGCTTGACACCGATACCGTATCGCTCTTGCTGCGGCGGCAGCCGTTGGTAGTAGAGCAGGCCCGGCAGTATATGGTAGCCAATGGGGTGCTGCAATTCAGCATCATCACGTATTACGAGTCGCTTAGCGGCTTGCTTTACCGGGATGCGCGGCAGCAGATGCAACAGTTTCAGCAGTTGGCAGCGCTGCACCAAGTCGTGCCGCTTACGATAGAGGCGGTTACTATTTCAGCCCAGATTGAAGCCACTTTACGCAGCCGGGGCCAGAGTATCGGCCCCACTGATACGCTCATTGCTGGCATCGCGCTGGCTAACGGTTTGCAGCTTGCCACCAACAACACCCGGCACTTTAGCCGCATTGACAGGTTGCAATTAGTAAACTGGGCACAGTAGGGCAATGCTGCTTTGGTTTCCCGACTCCCCACGCCCCACCCAGAGCCGCCGCTACCAGCCGAAACCAAAGCGGCGGGTGCGGGCGGCACTGGGACGAGCTGGACGAGGCCGTAGCGGTAGCGGGGCTGCTGGCGGGCGGGAACTGACTTGCGCTTTTTGTGCTTACTTTCAGGTCATGACGAAAGAGAAACTATTCGAAACCGTAAAAGATTTGCCCGACAACTTCGAACTGGAAGGCCTGTTTGAGCGCCTATTGCTTGTTAAGCGCATTGAGGAAGGCATTCGCCAGTCGGACAACGGCGAAACGCTGACCGAAGCGGAAGCGAAAAGCTGCCTCAGCCGCTGGCTCACCGAGGTTGGCCCAGCCGCTCGATAGGAAGCTGTACATTCTCTGGCTGCCACCCCACTTGACTTTCCAACATTTCCGGTTACATTTGCCCCTGATGAACCACCTGCACCTGTTTATGATGCTGTCGAATTGCCGTCCCTATCCGGGCCTCGGAATCGCGCGTCATGGCTAGCTGCCACGGGTGCTTAGCAACTAACTCCCTGCTACCACCTACCTAGCTCCGCTTTATCGCCCGATTCCAGTTCATCTGGGGTCGGGCTTTTTTTTTGGCTTTACGCTCTCCCTTACTGCTATGACGCTCCACTCGCTTGCCCGTCCGTATCACCCGACAACCCTCGCTGCGGGCACTATCTGGAAAATGCTGTTCGACCGCCAGGTGGCGCTGCTGCACCGCTGGGCTACGCCCGACTTCCGGCGCGGGCTGGCGGAGCTGGGCTTGCGGCGCGACAGCTTGCCCAACCTCAACGCCCTGAGCCAAGCCATCCGGCAGCGCACCGGCTTGACGCTGCTCATAACCAACGCCCCCGTAGCCGAGCCGGCCTACTACGCGGCCCTGGCCCGGCGCGAGCTACCCGTTGTGTCGCGGCTGCGCACCTTCGCCGAGTTCGACCAGCCCCCCGGTGGCCCCGATTTGTTTGCCGACGTGTTCGGGCGGCTGCCGCTGCTGCTCGATGCCGGGTACGCCGATGCCTTGCAGACGCTCGGCCAGGCCTGGGAATCGGCAGCTACCCTAGCCGCGGTTGCCTTGCTGCGACGCTTCGACCGCGCCACGTTTGAACTGGGCCTGCTGGTAGCGGCCGATGGCCAGCGGCGCTTTTACGGAGCCACGCTGCTCAGCTCTTCCCGGCACTTGCACCAAGCAGCCGCGGCCGATGCTACCCGGTTCAGGCCGCTGACTGGGGCCGCCCGGCAACTACACCAGCCGGTGCTGCCCGGTGCCGAGCCCACACCCTACTACGTGGCGCAGAGTTGGGCCGAAGTAGCTGCTGAGATTCAGCAGCTACGCTCCGCCTTGCATTGCTGCGCTTAACCAACGCCGTTGCGGGTAGCTCTGGCAGTTGCCAGGATAACGGGTTGCGTAAGGCTTGGGTATTTTCTAGGGCGATATCCAGGAAAAACTAACGTCCTGCGTTGCGACTCGCCGCTGTTGCCCCAACCAAGGAGTGCAACAGCAGCGAGCCGCAACACAGGACGTAGCTACTTTGCGCCAAGCCAACAAAAATCAACTCAACCAATCGTGCTAGGGCTGGGGCGTTGGCGCGGGAGGAGTGGCTGGCCGGGGAAGTGGTGCAGGGGGAGTTTCCGGGGCTGGGGCCGGGCTAACAGGGACTTCCTGCCGGGGCACCGGCATAGCGGGGACTTCCTGCCGGGGCTGGGGGGTAACGGGAATGTCTTGCCGGGGCCGAGGAATAACGGGAACCTCTTGCTGGGGTGCCGGGGTGCTGGGGCTAGGCACCACCACCGACGGATTCCTGGGCATCCCGCCCTCACCCGGAAGCCGTGGTGGCCGGACGGGAGGTATTCTGGTGGGCGGAGCAGGTGGCGTGGGCCGGGGAGGCAGCGATGGGCGGGGCGGCCAGGATGGTTGCGGCGAAGCGGGCGGCGGGGGCGGCGGCACGGCAGCGGCCGACGAATGCTTGGGTTTGCCGAACAAGACGCTCGCTTGCAGCTGCAACACCCCGTTGGTAAGCTGGCTGCTGGGGTTGGGGCAGAGGCTGCCCGCGCCGTAGCCGCTGCGGTACACTTGGGTAAAATCGGCGCTGTAGCGTAGCTCCAGCGCCACGCAGGCATCCTGGAACTTGGCCCAACGGTAGCCTACCCCCACCACATAGCCGAGGCTTATCGGTGCCAGCGAGCGCATAGTGGTGCTAATGGTTTCCTCGTGGGAGTCGTCGAGTTCATCGGCTGTGGGGCGCACAAATTCCCGGTTCGAGAGCGCGATGCTTAGCTGCGGCCCCGCCACCGCAAATGGCCCCTGCCGCCGGGTGCCGGCGCCCGGCCCAACGGCTGCCAGCACGGGCACGTCGATATAGCCTAGCGCGGCGTGGTACGTGTTGGCGGTACTCGTAATAGTCGGGTCGTGGTATACATAGTTGTAGTGGTTCTGGTGCGCGCCTTTTTGCGAAAACAGCACCTCAGCCTGCACGGCGCTATACGCCGAGAGCGGGCGAAAAACCAGCAACCCTACCAGCGCGCCGGGGTCCCAGCCAGTGGAGGAGCCGTAGCAGGTTTGACCCGCGAAGTGGCTGGCGCTCAGGCCAAACTTCAAGCCCCCATACAGGCGCAGCAGAGTGTCGGCGCCACTGGCGGGGCGGAGCGCCGGGGCCATAACTTTGGTTTGGGCCTGCGCTGCATCCAGCGGGCGGATTTGGGCGGCAGCCGGGCAGGATAGCAGCAGCCCCAGGCCGAGCAAGCCCATGGCTAATGGGTGGGGCGGGTAGCGCAAAGGGTATTTCATAGCAGTACCGGGAAAGAGTGAAAGTGGCTGAGGCGCACCAACCGGCTGCAAATATGGTAGCTGCCCGCCAGCCTGGCAATAGCCAGCAGGCGTGCGCTTTACCAAAGCAACCAGCCGATTGCCACCGCCCAACCTGTTGCAAAATTCCGACCAATTTTACCGGGGTAGGGAACTAAAAAAAATTCCTGCCGCATGTAGTGCGGCAGGAATTTTTTTGGTGTCCAGGCACCCCGCCGGCGGCTATGCTTTCAGCCGCGCCTTGAGGTAAGCCAAGGCGCGCTGGTGGGCGTCGGCGGCCAGCTCTTTGTCGTACTTGGGGTTCGAGGGGTTGGCGAAAGCGTGGACGGCGGGGTATTCCTTCACCGTTGCTTTTTTGCCGGCGGTGGCCATGTCCTTCTCAAACTGCGCCACTACGGCCGGGCTGATGTTCTTATCCTGCTCAGCAAATAGCCCTAGCACGTCGCTATGCAGGGTTTTGAGTTTGGCTACGTCTTTTTCGGGCATCCCGTAGTACATCACGCAGCCCACGGTTTGCTTGCCGCCAAGCAGGGCGCTCTGCAAGCTCCAGCCGCCGCCGAAGCACCAGCCGATGCTGGCAAATTGCGCCTTGGGGCCGGCGTAAAGCTGGGCACCCTTCACGATGGCAATGGCGCGGTCGGTTTTCACGCTTTGCATGAGCTTGCCGGCCTCGTCGGGCGTGGTGGCTACCTGGCCGTCGTAGAGGTCCACGGCAATGACGTTGACACCGGGCATTTCCTGTGCGTAAGTGGCGGCTTCCTTCTTGATGTAGTCATTGAGCCCCCACCATTCCTGGTACACAAACAGGTACTTGTTGCTAGGCTTGGCGCTCTTGATTTCGAAGCCGTGGCCGGTTTTTCCGTCAGCGGTTTTAAATTCAATTGCCTGGCCCTCACCCTGGTAGGAGTAGGGCAGGGGCGCTTCGTGGCCGCCCGAAAACTCGGGGTCGGTGGTGGGCAGCATCGCAAAGGCTTCGGTGGCACTAGGGCCGGCCGGGCGGGCGCAGCAGCTCAGGGTGGTTTGGGCGTGGGCGGCAGTGAAGCTACAAGCTGCCGCAACGAGGAGAAACAGTTTTTTCATGGGCAATTGAAATGGAAAAGGATATGAGGTGCTAACAACTGCCTGCCCAAATGTTACCGCAACTGCTGGCGCAACGTTGGCAACTCGCGCGCCGCCCGGCTGCGAAACGCGCGCGAGTCGGTGGTATCCAGCACGCGCTGAGCAGTGGCCAGCAGCTCCTGAATCAGCTCGGGGTAGGGGCGGGCCAGGAGGGCGGCTATAGTCAAGGCGTAGGCTTTGATGGCAATGGGCTCGGCGGGCGCGTGCAGTAAAGCCAGGCAGGTATCAAAGGCCGCTGCCTGCCATTCTGTGGGCACCACCACAAATTGCAAAGCGCGCATAATCCCCCGGCGCACGGCCGGGTGGGAGCTAGCGCCGAGCTGCGCCTGGGCGAGCAGCAGCCCCAGGTGCGGCAGCAGCCAGTGCGGTCGTTGCTCGCCCGCCCAGCCTACTACATCGGCGGCCAACTGCTGCTCGCGGGGGCTGCCGTGGAAGAATACGCCCAGTAGCTCTTGAAAAAAGCTGTGGCGAAAACAAGCCCAATCCGTAAGCATTTCTGTTCGTCGGGCCGAATGCTCCCGCAGTAGTTCCGCTCGAATATCCATGCCCGCGAAATTACCCCGTGTACGCCGTGCGCACCACCGCACCCAACTCTGTAAGCAGCGAAAATAGCCCCACGTAGGTTCTATTCAAATAAATGAAGTGGGCCGAGCCGCGGGGCTCGCGCTGCTGGCGCAGTTCCTGGTCCTGCATGAGGTCGTCGCCCAGTGCGTACAGGTTTTTCAAATAAGTAGGGTCGCCGAAGTCAAACGTAGGCTGGCGAAAGGGGCGGCCCACCAATTCCAGCGACTGCGTGAGCGTGCGTAGGTATAACTCGCGCAGCTGGGGCGCGTCGGTGGGGCGCAGCACGCCGGCTTCAGTAAGCAACTCGGCCAAGCGGGCGGGATTGTCGAGGGTAGCCGGGTCAAGCAGCGCCAAAAACTGCTGCTGCTCCAAGAGCGGCACATCCTTCACGCAGCCGAAATCGAGCACGCCCACAGTGCCGCCATTGGTGGTGCTAAACAGGAAGTTGCCGGGGTGCGGGTCGGCGTGGAGCTGACGCAGCTCGCGGAGCTGGTATTGGTAAAAATCCCAGAGCGCTTGGCCGAGCTGGTTGCGCACTTCCAGGCTGGGGCTGGTGGCCAGAAACTCGCGCAGGTGCTGGCCCGGCAGCCATTGCATGGTGAGGATGCGGGCCGACGACAAGGCCGGGTAGTAAGTTGGAAATTGCAGGTTAGCCAGGTGCCCGCACTTGGCGGCCACGGCCTGGCCCCGGCTCAACTCCAGCTTGTAATCGGTTTCTTCCACGAGCCGGGCCTCTACTTCGGCCAGGTAGGGGCGCAGGGTTTCCTCACGCAGGCCCAGGATGCGCAGGGCCACCGGCTTCACCATGGCAATGTCGGACTGGATGCTGGCGCCTACGCCGGGATACTGCACTTTCACGGCCAGTTCGGTGCCGTTTTTGCGGGCAAAATGCACCTGCCCAATGCTGGCCGCCTGCCGCGCCTGCGGGTCGAACTCGTCAAAAATCTCGCTGGGCGAGCGGCCAAAGGCATCGCGAAACGCCTTGACTACCAGCGGCCCCGAGAGTGGCGGCGTCTGGTACTGCGCCTGCCGGAACTGCTCGGCGTAGGCCGGGGGCAGCAGGTTTTTTTCCATCGCCAGCATCTGCGCCACCTTCAGCACCGAGCCCTTCATCTCGCTCAACGTGCCATACAATTCGGCCGCGTTGGCCTGGTGCAGCTCGGCGGTGGGCGAGTCGGCCCCCACGGCTTTCTTGGCGTAGTGCTGCACGTAGTTGGCACCCACTTTGAGCCCGGTTTTGGCAAAGCGGGCGGCGCGGGCCACTTTCGAGGTCGGCAGCGATTCCTGGGGTTGGTCGGACATATAACAGGCTATTAAATAAGATTGAATAAAAAAGAACGTCATGCTGAGCTTGCCGAAGCATCTCGCTCGCCAACTAATTTAATCGGTCGCACCTTCTAGGTTCAACGATTGAGTTAGTTGGTGAGCGAGATGCTTCGGCAAGCTCAGCATGACGTTCTGTGTAATTGTTTGCGCTAGTTGTTTACGAGTTCTTTTGCAGCAAAAAACGTCCGAAGTCGAAAGCCGAATCCAGCGTGTTGCGGCCCACCAAGTCGAAACTCAACGTCACGGCCTTCTCCACGGCCGCGTCGGTGCGCTCGAAATTGGCCGACTCGTCGCGCACGAAATAGAGCAAAATAAATTGCAACTGCCGCCGGAAAATGCGGCCGTAGCCGTCCTGCAAAAACGGCCGGCTGGCCACCTCACCCGTGGCACGGCCTTCGCCAAGTAACTCCATGATAAAGTCGCCAAACTCGGCCTCGAATCGGTCCAGCACTTTCGGCACCACGGCTGGCATGCGCCGCTGCGAGCGGCCCAAGGTGAGCAGCGCGAAGCTGCGGTTATTCTTGAGAATTTCGAGCAGCGTGTAATAGAAAGCCAGCAACTTTTCGCGGGCCCCGTACTGCTGCCACACCGGCTCCTGGGCCGCCTGGGCGCGGGCCTCGCGGCCAAAACCAGCCCAGGCTTCGCGCTCGATGGCGGCAAACGAGGCGTAGGAGCGGTAAAATTCACCCTCCGAAATACCCTGCGTTTCGGCAAAGGCAAATACGGTGCGGGGCGCGTGGCCGTGGCGGCGCAGGTAGCCGAGGTAAGCAGCGTTGAGCTGGGCAGTTTCCATGCTGCTATAACCGTGCGCGGCGGCGGGTGGTTCGGCCCGCGGCGACATATGTTTGCCTCCCGCTGGGCCGGGGCGGCAAACTTATTTCCGCCCTTGGCGAATGGCTTCGATGGCCCGCGTGCGGCCTTCTTTGAGGTCGATGAGCGGGGCGGGGTAGGCGGCGGTGCCGTATTCGGGCACCCACTTTTTGACGTAGGCAAAGTCGGGGTCGTATTGTTTTTGCTGGCTCTCGGGGCTGTACACCCGAAACCAGGGCGCGGCCACGGCCCCGGTGCCGGCCATCCACTGCCAGTTGCCCACGTTGTTGCTCATGTCGTAGTCGAGCAGCTTTTCGGAGAAATAGTGCTCCCCGAGCGTCCAGTCTATAAACAGGTGTTTCACCAGGAAGCCCGCCGCCACAATACGGGCCCGGTTGTGGATGTAACCAGTCTGGTTGAGTTGGCGCATGCCTGCATCGACCAGCGGCACGCCGGTGCGGCCCTCGCACCAGGCCCGAAAATCGGCCGGGGCGTGGCGGTAGGGCAGATGGCGCATCTTGGGGTCGTAGGCTTCGGTGGCGGTAGCTGGGTGGTGCCAGAGCAGCATCATGAAGAAGTCGCGCCACACCATCTCGTTGAGCAGCTTGTTGTTGAGCTTCTCGGCCTGCCGCATTACGGCCCGGATGCTCACCGTGCCGAAGCGCAGGTGCACCGACAGGCGCGTGGTGCCGCGGTCGAGGGCGGGCGTATCGCGGGTTTGGTCGTAGTGCCGCACTACCTCGGCCGGGGGCAGGTGGGCGGGCACCGTGTACTGCTCGTGCCGCACAAAGCCCAGGTCTCGGAGCGTGGGCCGGCCGGCATCGCCCCGGTGAGGATGGGTTAGGTGCTCTGGCAGCAGCCGGGTCGAGGGGTGGGCGGCCAGGTCGGCGGGCTGCAGGCGGGCCTGCCAGGTTTTGGAGTAGGCCCCAAATACGTGGTGTGGCTTGCCGTTTTTGGTCAGCACCTCGTCTTTGGCAAAAATCACCTGGTCTTTGAAGCTCCGAAACTCCACCCCGTGTTGTTGCAGCAGCCCGGCCACGGCCGCGTCGCGCTCGGTGGCGTAGGGCTCGTAGTCCTCGTTGGTGTACACGGCGGCCAGGTCGTAGTCGTGCAGCAGCTGCCGGAACACGGCCAGCACCGCACCCTGCCGGGCCAGCAGCCCGCCGCCGGCCGCGTGGGCCTCGTGCGCCAGTCGCTCCACCTGGTCGAAAATGAAGGTAAGCCGCGCATCGTCCGGGGCCAGCTTGTCGAGGATGGTGCGGTCGTAGATGAAGAGCGGCAGCACGGGCTCCTTGCGCTGCAAGGCGGCCGCCAGCCCGGCATTGTCGTCGAAGCGCAAGTCGCGCCGGTGCCAGAAAAGCGTGATTTTCATAGGAGTGACTAGGCTTGTTATCTGATGTTGCGCAGGGCTCGTCGCCCTCCATGTGACGCCTCACCCCCCGGCCCCCTCTCCGAAAAGGAGAGGGGGAGCCACGGCATCACGACTAAAAAGCTGGTTTGGGTGTCGTTGAATGCACCCCTCTCCTTTTCGGAGAGGGGCCAGGGGGTGAGGCGCCACGCGGAGGGCGACCAAGCTAGAACTTATTTCAACTTGCCCATACCGCCATCTACGGCCAGTACCTGCCCCGTGATGAACGTGGCCTGGTCGGAGAGCAGAAATTCGGCCATGGCGGCCAGGTCGTCGGGCCGGCCCACGCGCTGCAGCGGGTGGCGTTTGGCTCCGGCTTCGGCTTTTTCGGGAGTGTTGAGCAGGGTGGCGGCCAGGGGCGTGTCGGTGAGGCTGGGGGCGAGGCAGTTGACGCGCAGGCCGCTGGGGGCGTATTCGGCGGCCAGGGCGCGGGTGAGGCCTTCCACAGCGGCTTTGGCGGTGGCAATGCTGGTGTGAAAGCTCATGCCTACAGCTGCCGCCACGGTGCTGAAGAGCACCACCGACGCGCCGCCCTCGGCCTTTTTGAGGCGCTTGATGGTGGCTTGCAGCACCTGCACCGCGCCGAGCACGTTCAACTCGAAGTCGGCCCGAAAATCATCCGGTGGCACCCGCTCGAAAGGCCGCAGCTTAATGGAGCCGGGGCAATATACCAAGCCGTGCAGCACGTCGGGCAGGGCGTCGAAGGTGGTGCCGATGGGCTGGGTGGCGTCGTAGGAAAAGTGGGTGGTAGCCAGCCCAGCCAGCTGCGAGCGCGAGGCGGTAAAGAGCGTGGCTCCGCTGGCGTGCAGGCGCTGAGCCGTGGCCAGGCCGATACCCGAAGAAGCACCGACGAGCAGAATATTTTTGCCAGTAAAATCCATGTGAAAAGCAGGAAGCGAGAGCTTTGCTAACCAATGGGTTTCGGTAAGGTTCAGCGCTTGTAGTGCGGACTTTGTAGTCCGCGTTTACGCCGTTGTTCAACACGCGGACTACAAAGTCCGCGCTACTGCCGCGCTACTTTGCCACGGCCTCTGGGGGCGTAGCTGGCGCTGGCTTGCGGCTCACCAGCCACACGCCCAGGAAGATGAGCGCCGCCTGCCCGGCTTTCACCCAGCTGAAAGTGTCTTTATGCAAGGCCACGGCAATGAGCACGGCCATCACCGGCTGCAAATAGATGTACACGCCCAGCAGCGAGGGCGGGGCGAATTTCAGCGCCCAGTTGTTGAGCAAATACGCCAGAATGGTGAGGCAGAAAACCATGTACCCGATTTCAACCCAGATTTTCAGCGGGAAATGCGCGTAGTCGGCCGCCAGCGCCTGCTGCCAGCCCATGGGCACGATGAGGCACGCGCCCACCAGAAATATCCGCGACAACACCGTGAAGGCGTGGTATTTGCGCATAAGCGGTGCCACCAGTACCAGGTACAGCCCAAACACCGTGGCATTGGCCAGAATGTACAAATTGCCCAGCGTGGCCTGCGGATACACGGTGGCCCCGAGCACGGGCCGCGCCCGAATAAGCGCCACCGCACCGGCCGCGCCCACCGCAATGCCCAGCACCCGCCAAAGCGTGAGGCGCTCGCCCAGCAGTGCCACCGAGGCCAGCAGCACCACGATGGGGGCAATGGTTTGCAGCAGCGAGGCGCTGATGGGAGCGGTCAGGTTGAGCCCCGAAAAAAACAACAGCTGGTTGAGGCCGATGCCGCAGATGCCGCACAAGATGGAGCGCAGGTTGTCGGCCCGGCCCACAATTTTATCCTGCCGCGCCACCAGAAACTTGAGGACCGTAAAAAACAGCCCCGCCCCAATTACCCGCAGCGTCACGATGCCGAACGGCAGCATGTAGGTCGGCATCACGTCTTTGGAAAACGAATAATTGGCCGCGTAAATAAGGTTGGCGAGGAGTAGGGCAGCGTGAATGCGGAACTTGGAGGACATGCGGTAGGATAACGTTTGGCACTTAATGTTTGTCATTGCGAGCAATGCGAAGCAATCGCACCAGAACAACGTAGTCCGAACAGAATTGACGGCCTCCGTAATTGTTCAGGCTACGTTGTTCTGGTGCGATTGCTTCGCATTGCTCGCAATGACACTGCCATTATTTTCGCTCTGTTTTTCTATGCCTTCCATTTTCGATACCCCTGCTACTGCTCCACTGGCCGAGCGCCGCCGCCCGCGCCGCCTCGCCGACTACGCAGGCCAGGCCCACCTGCTGGGCGAAACCGGCGTGCTGCGCCGCTACCTGGCCGCCGGGCGGCTGCCTTCGCTCATTTTGTGGGGCCCGCCGGGCGTGGGCAAAACCACTCTGGCCCTGCTGCTGGCCGACGAGCTGAAACGGCCTTTTGCCATGCTCTCGGCCATTAATGCGGGGGTGAAGGACGTGCGCGAAATCATCGAGCGGGCCCGAAAGCAGGCGGGCACCATCCTCTTTATCGACGAAATCCACCGCTTCAGCAAGGCCCAGCAGGATGCATTGCTCGGGGCCGTGGAGCATGGCATCGTCACGCTCATCGGGGCCACCACCGAAAACCCGTCGTTTGAGGTGATTCCGGCTTTGCTCTCGCGCTGCCAGGTGTACACGCTGGAGGCATTGAGCGCCGACACGTTGCGCAGCATCGTGCGCCGGGCGCTGGCCGAGGACGAGGTGTTGCGCAAAATCCCGGTCGACATAGTGGAGGACCACGCCCTGCTGACCCTCAGCGGCGGTGACGCCCGCAAGCTGCTGGGCTTGCTGGAACTGGTGGTGGAAGGCACCCCGCCCGACCCCGCCACCGGCCGGGTGCAACTCTCCGATGCGGCCGTGCAGCTCACAGCTCAGCGCCCTATTGCGCGCTACGACAAAGGCGGCGAAATGCACTACGACGTCATTTCGGCCTTCATCAAAAGCATCCGCGGCTCCGACCCCAACGCCGCGCTCTACTACCTGGCCGTGATGCTCGAAGGCGGCGAAGACGTGAAGTTCATCGCCCGCCGCCTGCTCATTCTCTCGTCCGAAGACATCGGCAACGCCAACCCTAACGCCCTGCTGCTGGCCCAAAGCTGCTTCCAGGCCTGCACCGTAATCGGGTTGCCCGAGTCGGACTTGATTCTCTCCCAAACCGTTATTTACCTCGCTACCTCGCCCAAGAGCAATGCCGCTTACACGGCCATTCGGGCGGCGCAGGCGCAGGTGCGCGCCAATGGCGTGTACCCGGTGCCGGTGCCCCTGCGCAATGCGCCCACCAAGCTGCTCAAGGAGCTGGGCTACGGCAAAGCCTACGAGTACTCGCACAATGGCGCGGGCAACTTCGCCTACCAGGAGTTTCTGCCCGATGCCCTGAGCGGCACCCGCTTCTACGACCCCGGCACCAACCCGGCCGAGGAGAAAATACGGGAGCGCCTGCGCGGCTGGTGGCAGGAGAAATATGGCTACTAGACCGCAGATTCTGCAGATAACGCGGATGCGAGCGGCGCAAACCAGGCGTTTTCACTTCGCGCCGTGCGCATCTGCGCCATCCACGTCATCTGCAAAGTCTGTGATTAGTGGAACCGCAGGCTATGGAAGATACTGGGGATAGAGTCGGTAAATAATACGTCGTCCAGGTCTTGCTGGTCGTCGAACAGGTAAAAGCAGTAGGCGTCGGCCACGCCGTTTTTGTGCAGGCCCACGAGCATACAGTGCTTATAGGTTTGGCCAAATTCGGGGCCGGGCTCGATGAGGGCCGTGGCACCCCAATCGGCACCGAACTCGGCTTTAACGGCCTCGGATGGAAATGTTTGGAGCGGCTTCGAGAACCCCGCCGCCGGGTCGGAGCCGGCTGGGTTGCTCATGCCTACGTTGAGCACGATGGCACGGAATAATGTTTCGTACATCCGGTTGGGGTCCACCATCGTCACGTTTTTCTGGTGCTTGCTGCGGGCGTACTCGGCCAGCATGGTGGCCAGCGGGCGCAGGGCGTAGCGTACTTCCAGCCGTCGGCCGGGGTAGCGCAGGGCGTAGTCGTAGCTCATCTGCGCGTTTTTGATGAGGGGCGTTTCCGTCCAGCCGGGTGTGGGCATCAGGGTCATGTGGGTGGCGGCAAGCTGTTTTTTCACAGTTGGGCCGGGTGTCAGGCTGATGCTCATAAGGGCAGCTACTGCTAGCAAAGGCTTGAGGAGGAGGCGGTTTCTCATCGGAACGAGGGGCTTGAAAGGTAAGCAGTTTTAACCGGAGTCGGCCCGGCAAGGTACTAGCGCCGTAACAACCAGCCCCGGCCCGCGCCAGCTGCCTCCGACCAGTGGCACTGCCGGGGCGCTGTATCTTGCCACTCAGTAGCGTAGTCAGCCCGCGCAGCGGGCGTAGCCGTTCCATCCGTTAAATCCGTTAAATCTGTGGTACAATTTTTCAAGTTTGTACTGGCTACCGTAGTGGGGCTGGTGGTATTTTCGGTGCTGGGCTTCGTGCTGCTTATCGGGCTGGTAGCGGCCATCGGCAGCAGTGCCAGCGACTCCAGTAAATCTGTGGCCAGCAACTCGGTGCTGGAGTTGAAGCTCGACCGGCCCATTTCGGAACGAAGCGAGGGAGGCGACTTTAACCCGCTGGGCAGCCAGCGCTCGACTATCGGCCTGGTGGGGCTGAAAGAAGTTATCGGCCGGGCCAAGGGCGACAGCGACATTAAGGGTATTTTGCTTAATCTGGGGCTGGTGCAGGGCGGTATGGCCTCGCTCGAAGAAGTGCGCGACGCGCTGCTTGACTTTAAGAAAAGCGGCAAATTTGTGGTGGCTTACCACGAGATTGCCTCCGAAAAAAGCTACTACCTCTCCAGCGTAGCCGACCAGATTTACCTGCATCCGCAAGGCTCGCTGGAATTCAATGGCCTCAGCTCGGAGGTGATGTTTTACAAGCGGCTGTTCGATAAGGTGGGTATCGAGCCCTACATCTTCCGGGTGGGCTCGTTCAAGAGCGCTGTGGAGCCGCTTATCCGCGAAAGCTTCTCCGACTCGGCCCGCTTCCAGACTGTGGCCTACCTGCACTCGCTCAACGACCACATGCTGGGGCAGGTGGCCGCCAGCCGCGCCATTGCCCCGCCCCGCCTGCACGTCATCTCCGACTCCATGCTAGTACACAATGCCAAAGACGCCCTGCGGCTGAAACTGGTGACGCAGCTCGGCTACTTCGATGAGGTGCAGGACTTTATGCGCGGCAAGTTGGGCCTGGCCAAAGACAAAAAACCCAGTCTGGTGAGTCTCAGCGACTACGAAGACAGCGACCAGGACGACGAGAAAGACGGCAAAACCAGCGGCAACCGCATCGCCGTCATCTACGCCGAGGGCGACATCGTAACGGGCCGGGGCTCCGACGACAACATCGGCAGCGACAAGTTTGCCGAAGCCATCCGCAAAGCCCGCCTCGATGATAAAGTGAAGGCCGTGGTGCTGCGCATCAACTCGCCCGGCGGCTCGTCGCTGGCCTCCGACATCATCTACCGCGAGGTAGTGCTGACCAAAAAAGTGAAGCCCATTATCGCCAGCATGAGCGACGTGGCGGCCTCCGGTGGCTACTACATTGCCATGGCCTGCGATACCATTGTGGCCCACCCCAACACCATTACCGGCTCCATCGGCGTATTTGGCATCCTGCCCAACATTCAGCCCCTGCTCGCCGACAAGCTCGGCATCACCGTCGACCGCGTGACGACCGGCAAATTCTCCGACCTGCCCACCATCACGCGCCCGCTCTCCACCTACGAAAAGCAGCAGTTGCAGCTAGAGGTGAATGACATCTACGCCGACTTTACCAGTAAGGCCGCCCAGGGCCGCCACATGCCCGTCGAGCGCCTGCGCCGCATCGCCTCGGGCCGCGTGTGGAGCGGCACCGAGGGCAAAAACATCGGCCTCGTAGACGTGCTCGGCTCCTACGACGACGCCCTCAAACTTGCCGCCGCCCGTGCCCACCTGCAGGCTGGCGACTACCATGTACAGCGCCTGCCCCGCCAGCGCTCAAGTGTAGAAAAGCTCTTCGGCCGCTTCGCCGGCAGCAGCAACGAGGACGATGAAGCCGCCAAAGCCCGCGTGCTGAAGGAGCAACTGGGGCCGCTTTACCCAGCTGTGCGCCAGTACCAGCAGCTCATGCAGCTGCACGGCGTGCAGGCACGGTTGCCATATGAGATTGAGATAAACTAGGTTACTGCCCGGACGTAAAAAAGGCGCTGCTTCCGGCCGGAAGCAGCGCCTTTTTTATAGCAGATTTTTCAGGGGCGGCGGCGGCCGTGAATATCGTAGAAGCTAGCAGAGCCGTGGCCGACGTGCGACTGCTCGGTAAACAACAGCGAGTCGCCAATTGCATAGAAGTGGGCCATTGTTCTGTCTTTACCCCCAGTGGTTAATGGAAATAGAAACTGGTAGCCGCTACCCTTAGGATTAACCAATGGTGATTCATTGGGCGCGTAATAGCCGCTAATGGTGTTGATTCTAATAGTTTGAGCGCCGGTAGCCGCTACAACCAGCACTGTATCGCGCTGGCGGGTGTAAGAGTACTGAGTCGTGAATGTGCCACTGGAATTATAGATGTAGAGTGTTTGGCCCAGGTACACTTTGCAGTCGTAGACACCCACTATTTTAGCAGTGGCGTGAAGGAAAATGTTGTAGTCGCTTACAATCAGGCTTTGGACAGTCTTGGCCGAATCCTGGTGGGTGCCGTAGGCTCGCAGGGTTACCTGGTAAGTGCCGGCTTTGGCGTAGGTATGAGTTGGGGTAGCTGCGTGGTCGGTGCTGCCATCGCCAAAGTTCCAGGTGTAGCTGCTGGCGTACTGCGACGAATTTTTGAAGGCGAGCGGGTTGGTAGCTTCGGAAAAATTCGGCTGCACGAAGCTCGCCGTAACCGATGGCGTGGGGGTTGGGTCGGCGCTTTGGTTGCAGGCGGCCAGCATTAGCAAGCCAGCCAATAGGGTAGAAGGCATTCGCATAATACGTGGTGAGAAAAGGAGGTGAAGTAAAGCCAGTGCAATATACAAGCGGCTAACTATAAGTGCCTTGGGTAGTGAGGGCAGGTACGCAGGCTTGTGCCAGAAGGCAAATGGCAATTTCCTGCTGACATTCGCGGCCGGGTTGCCGGGCATACTATTTACTGCTTACTGCCTGACCGAAACCCACCAGCCATGCCCAACCTATTCAGCTGCCTTGCCCTCGCCACCCTCGCTGCCACTGCCGCCACCGCCCAAACGCCCCTCTACCAGCCGCGCGACATCAAGCGGGCGTTTACCAACGGCACCCGCGCCGCCGATGGGCGGCCGGGGCCGAAGTACTGGCAGAACACGGCCCGCTACGATATTACGGTGCAGGCCTCGCCGCCCGCCCGCGACATTCGGGGGCACGAGCAGATTACGTATTTCAACAACAGCCCCGATACGCTGCGCACGCTTGTCGTCCGGCTCACGCAGAACATTCATAAGCCCGGTGTGGCCCGCGAAGGCGATGCCTCGGCCAACTACCTGACGACCGGGGTGCAGGTCGATACCTTCGCTGTGGCGGGGCAGATGCAGCCGTTTAATAGCCAGGGCGCAGGCACGCTGCAAACCGTGCGGCTGCCTCGGCCGCTGCCGCCGCATAGCTCGGTGCAGCTCAGCTTTGCCTGGCACTTCCCCATTTCACTGCAAAGTGGGCGCGAGGGCATGATTGATAAAACCACGTACTTCCTGGCTTATTTCTACCCCCGCGTGGCCGTGTATGACGACTACAACGGCTGGGACCGCCTGCCTTTTCTCGACAGCAAGGAGTTCTACAACGACTTCAACGACTACACCCTGCGCGTGAAAGTGCCCGCCAATTACTTGGTGTGGGCCACCGGCACTCTGCAAAACCCTAAGCAGGTATTGCAGCCCGCTTTCGCCAAGCGCCTGGCCCAGTCCATGACCAGCGACGAGGTAATTCACGTCGCTACAGCCGCCGACCTGGCCCAAAAGAACATTACCACCCAAGGCTCCACCAACACCTGGGTGTGGACGGCCAGCGACATCTCGGACGTGACGCTGGGCCTAAGCGACCACTACGTGTGGGACGCCGCCAGCGTGGTAGTAGACCCCGCTACCAAGCGCCGGGCCAGCGTACAGGCCGCTTTTAAGGACTCGACCACTGACTTTCATTCGTCGGTAAAATTCGGGCAGAACGCGCTGGGCTGGTTTTCGCGCAACTGGCCGGGCGTACCGTACCCGTTTCCGAAGATGACGGCCTTCCAGGGCTTTGCCGACATGGAGTACCCGATGATGGTGAACGACAGCCCCGAGAAAGACCTGCAATTTGCGCAGCTGGTGCAAGACCACGAAATAGCCCACACCTACTTCCCCTTCTACATGGGCATCAACGAGAGCCGCTACGCTTTTATGGATGAGGGCTGGGCCACCACGCTGGAGCTGCTCATCGGGCGGGCCGAAAACGGGACAGCCAAAGCCGACGATTTCTACCGCAAGTTTCGGGTTACGCGCTGGATTCACGACCCCGCCACGGCCGAAGACTTGCCCGTTATCACGCCCAGCAGCGAGCTAAAGGCCGGCTACGGCAACAACTCTTACGGCAAAGCTTCGCTCAGCTACCTGGCCCTCAAGGATATGCTCGGCGACGAGCTGTTTGGCCGCTGCCTGCGCGAGTACATGGCCCGCTGGCACAGCAAGCACCCCATTCCGTGGGACTATTTCAACAGCATGAACAGTGCTTCGGGCCAGGATTTGAATTGGTTTTTCCAGAACTGGTTTTTCACCAACGGTTACATCGACCTAGCCCTGACCAAAGCCGACAAAACGGCGCAAGGCACCACCATAACGCTGCAAAACGTGGGCGGCTTCGCCGTACCCGTCGACCTGAAAGTGGACTACGCCGACGGCAGCACCGAAACCCTACACCGTACCCCCGACCTCTGGCGTACCAACCAGCAGCAGGCTACCATCACCATCCCGGCCGGTAAAGCCGTACGGGCCGTATCCTTTGACCACGGAATCTATTTGGATGCCGACGGCCGCAACGACCGACTGACTTTGTAATATTTTCGCTTCGGTACGCAGGGTGCCCCCCGCCCGTCGTCCGTGCCATTTCAACAAATTCGTTCAGCGACGGGCGGGGGCAAGCCCCGCCCCCTACAGTATGCAAAATCTCATTCAGGAAGCCGCCGCCTATATCCAGGCGCAGGCCAACAACTTCCAGCCTACTACGGGCATTATCCTCGGCACCGGCCTGGGGGCGCTGGCGAAAGAAGTTGAGATTCAGCACGAAATCAGCTACGCCGACATCCCTGATTTCCCGGTGAGCACCGTGGAGAGCCACGCCGGGCGCCTGCTGCTGGGCACGCTGAGCGGGCAGCCAGTGGCCGTGCTGCAAGGCCGCTTCCACTATTACGAAGGCTACACTATGGAGCAGGTAGTGCGGCCGGTGCGGGCACTCAAAGCACTGGGTATAAAGCAATTGATAGTGAGCAACGCAGCCGGCGGGCTCAACCCCGACTTTGCCATCGCTGATTTGATGCTGCTCACCGACCACATCAACCTGCAGCCCACCAACCCGCTCATCGGCCCCAACGATGCCGCCCTCGGCCCGCGCTTCCCCGACATGTACGCCGCCTACAACCCCGACCTGCTGGCCCGTGCCCGCACGGCCGCTGTGGCCTTGGGCCAGAGTAACACCACCCAAAGCGGGGTGTACGCGGCCGTGCCTGGCCCCATGCTCGAAACCCCCGCCGAATACCGCTACCTGCGCACCATTGGGGCCGATGCCGTGGGCATGAGCACCGTGCCGGAAGTCATTGCCGCCCGCCACCTGGATTTGCCCGTTCTGGCCGTGTCCGTTATCACCGACCTGTGCTACCCCGGCCAGCTCAAGCCCGTGGTTATCAGCGATATACTAGCCGCAGCCGCAGCCGCTGAGCCGCAGCTTACGGCGCTCATCAAAGCGGTGCTGGCCCAAAGCTAGCGCACGGGCAGCCCTTCGGCCATGGCGGCGTCGCGCAGGCGCTGGTCGTGGGTGAAGAAGGCATCCAGCGGGCCGGCCGCCAGAGCAGCAGCCAGCTGGATGGCATCGAGGCTGCGCAGGGCCAGGGCGTGGTGAGTGGTAACCAGCGTGGCTGCGTGGGCGAGTAGCGGTGTAGTAAGCGCAATATGCTGGAAGTTAGGCCAGTTGGTAGCCAGTGCCTGTAGCCGCTGCTCCACATCAGCCTGGGGCAAAACTTGCAGCCGAACTTTCGTTTGCATCGCTGAGTGGGCTTCTACCCAAGTCAGCTCAGCCACTAGCAGCGTGGCGCGGTCGAAGTGGATTTGGGCGCGCAAAGCTGCTGAATCCGGCTCGTGATAATAGAGCTTGACCAGCGACGACGTATCAAGAAAAAATTCTCATCCGCGCTCCTCTTCCCGCTCCTCAATCACGGCATCGGAAACATTTACGCCAGGGGTAGTAGGCCAGGACAAAGCCTCATCCCAGGAAAAGCGCGGCCGGTTGGCGGGCTTTTGCTCTTCTAAAAACTCGACCCGCACCCGCACCGGCTGCTGGTAGGTCACGGGCGCATCCAAGTGCACTTCCCCGTTTTCATACGTGCCTTCTACTACTAGCATAGCTTAAAGATAAGAAATTTACTTCAAAATCAGCTGTTTCTGGTCGTGCACCAGCACGGTGAATACGCCGATGCCGCCTTGCACGGTGCTATGAATGGCCGAGGGCTGCGAGAATGGGTTGCCGTTGGCATTGCGCGCATCGCGGGTGCTCTGCCGGAAGTCGAAGTATAGCGAGTCGATGTGGTAAAGCGTGGCCGTAACCGTGTCGCCCTGCCGGAAGCGGTAGGTAGTCACCTGCGCATACGGCAGCCCGTTAAAAAGCTGGTCGCGCAGGATAGCATCGGTTTCGGAGTTGTTCGACGGCTTCCCTTTGTGCAGCATAATCCGGTAGAAGTCGTTGGTGGCACCGGGGTCAGTCCATTTTGTGAGAAAATAGGCTTTGTAATCGGCCCCGCTCAGGGTATTAAACTTGTACTTTACCGAGTCGATGGGGATGAAGCCGGGTACCACGGCCGTGCCCGTGATGTGCCGCCCGCGCTTGTCCTGCGCATCAATGCCAAATTGCTGCCCCGTGCGGGCCACAACCGGCGTAGTGCCGATGTGGGTGTAGTATTTGCCCGTTGCCATATCTAGGCCGGGGCTGAATTTGAGCGGCATCGCTTGCCCATTGGGTAAGGTCAGGCTCACGGTTACGTCGCCAGGCACCTGAATTATTTGCCCGTTGGGCAGCGGCAGCAGCACTGAGCCCGCCGCTACGGCCTGGTTATTATCCAGGTACGGCACCGACTCCGTCACCGTCAGGCGCGGCACCACGCCGTCCTCCAGGTAGCTTTCGACTACCAGCTGGTTGGCGTAGTAGGGCAGGGGCACGTTCACATCCTGCTGCAAGCTTTTGCAAGCGCCTAGTAGACTAAGGGCGAGGGTGGTAAATAAGGTGAATGTTAAGGAGTTAATGCGCATAAAAATAGATAATCCAAAGCAATTTTTTATTAGCCAGCCATCAGCTACGCGAGTCTGGAGACTCGCTCCACTCTCCGGCCTGCCGTTACGCACTACACGCTAAACGGCGGCGGCCAGCGCCAGTGCGCACAACGTCAGCCCCCGCAGGGGGCGTATCCGCGAAATCCGTTAAATCTGCGGTTCAGAATTTAAAGTTGTACGTCACCGACGGGATAATTGGGAACAGCGATACTTGCCGGGCGCGGTAGCCGGTTACCATATCGGTGGCTTTATCCCGGGTTTGTTCAAAATAAACGAAGTAGGCATTGCGCCGGCTGTAGGCGTTGTAGATGCTGAAGGTGAGGTCGCGCTCGTGGCCGAAACGGTTGGACTTGAGCTTGTACACCAAACCCAAATCGAGGCGGTGGTAGGGGATGAGGCGGTACGAGTTACGGTCGGGGTAGATAGGCACGGCCTGAATGCCGCCCTGGTAAATATCCTGCACCGCGAAGCGGCCCAGTGGCAAAGTGGTAGGCGCGCCGCTGGTATACACAAAGCTGGCCGTGAGGTTGATGCGCGAGTTGAGCTGGTGAATAACTACGGCCGTCAGGTTATGGCGGCGGTCGTAATTGGGATAAAAGTCGTGGCCGTTGTTGATGCCCGAGGTGCCGAGCTGCGGCGGGAAGTTGCGCTTGGTCCAGGCCAGGGTGTAGCCTATCCAGCCGGTGGTTTTGCCGTCCTTTTTCTCCAGGTATAGTTCATTGCCGTAGCTCCAGCCGCGCCCGAAGAGGAACTGCGTATCGAGGTTATTGTTGGCGAAAATCTGGGCTCCGTCCTTGAAGTCAATCTGGTTTTGTTCCCATTTGTAGTACACCTCATCAGTAAGCAGAAACTTGCCGCCGCCCAGCAGAAAGCTTATACCCGCGCTCGTCTGCTGCGAGCGCTGCGGCTTCACCGAGAGGCGCGACGGATACCAAATATCCGTCGGCAGCGAGGCGCCCGAGTTGCTCACCAGGTGCACGTACTGGTACATGAGCGCGTAGCTGCCCTTTACGGATATCTTATCAGTAAGGGAGTAGCGCGCCGACGCGCGCGGCTCAATGCCGCCGAAGTAGTCGGCGTCGCTGTGGAAGCCCGTTAGCCGCAGGCCGCCCTCTAGTTGGAGCTTATCGGTGGCCTTGAAGTTGTCGGAGGCGTAGATGCCGCCTTCCTGGCCCAAGTAGCCCACATCGGCCCCGTAGTTCACGCTGTTGTCCTGCGAGCTGCGCTGCAGGCGGCCTACCCCGAAGTTGTGGTACGTGGCCAGTGCCCCGAATTTGATGGTGTGCCGGTCGTTGGGCACGTAGTCGAAATCGGTGCGGGCGGTGTAGTCGAGAATGGTGGAGCCAAGGCTGAAGCTAAACTGGTCGACGGAATTACCCAGGTTGTATTTATAATTCGTAACCGCCGCCGAGGTATTGGCCGTGAGCTTCTTAGAAAACGTGTGCTGCCAGCGCAGCACGCCCAGCGTATTGCCCCAGGTAAAGTCGGAGTGGAAGCCGTTGGGCGAGGTGAAGCCGAACACGTCGCGCCCGAGGTAGCCCGTAAAAAAGAGCGCGTCCTTATCGCCGAGTGTGTAGTTGGCCTTGGCGTTGAAGTCGTAGAAGTAGTAGTCAGGGATGGGGCTGAAATCCTCCACGCCCTCGTTGGCGCGGTTGTAGGCGCGGGTAAACACGTCGAAATACGTGCGCCGCGTGGCCACCAGAAACGAGCCCCGGCCCTTGTTTATCGGCCCTTCGAAGCCCAGGCGCGACGAAATAAGCCCAATGCCGCCCGTCACGGTGTAGTGCTGTCGGTCGCCCTCGCGCAGCCGCACATCTACCACCGACGAGAGCCGCCCGCCAAACTGCGCCGGGAAACCCGCCTTGTATAAATCCACGCTCTGCACCACATCCGAATTAAACACCGAGAACAGCCCGAACAAGTGGTTTGGGTTGTACACCAGCGCATTATCCACCAACACCAGGTTCTGGTCGGAGGAGCCGCCGCGCACGAAAAGCCCGCTGGTGCCTTCGCCGCCGTTCTGCACGCCCGGCTTGAGCTGCAGGGTTTTCAGGATATCTACCTCGCCGAAGAGAGCCGGCAGCAGCTTGGCCTCGCGGATGCTCAGGTGCTCGACGCCCATCTGGGTGGTCGTAAGCTTTTCCCTGAGCGTCTGCTGGCCCTGCACCACTACTTCGCCCAGCTCGCTGCTGCTGGCCGCCAGGGTAAAATTGTGTTTCTGGTTGCGGGTCAGGCTCACGGGCAGCGTCTGGGGCACGTAGCCCACAAACGATACCACCACTTGCTGCGGCCCCTCGGGCACGGCCAGTTTATAGGTGCCATCGGCCTCGGTAGCGGTGCCCAGCGCCAGAGCCGGCACGGCCACCGACGCGCCTGGCAGGGCCGCGCCGTCGGCCCCGCGCACCACGCCGCTCAGCACATGGCGAGCCTGGCCGAAGCTGATGCCCGGCAAACTGCTTAATAATCCAATACTTATAAAACTAACCAGCAGGTAGAACCGACTCATACTATAGACTAACCACCGCACCCGGCACGGTTCTCCGCCAACGCCAGGCAGCGGCGTTTAGTTTGGTTGTAGTGCGAACGTTACCAGTCCACACCGGCGTTGCATCTGGCATTGCCGCCCGCTCTACACATACGCGCCCACTACCTGCGCCAGCTGCGCGGCCGGCACCACGCCCGCCTGCCGCCACACCGGCTGCCCCTTGTGGAAGAGAATGAGCGTAGGAATGCTTTGCACCCGGAATTGCTGGGCTACGGCCTGGTTTTTATCCACGTCGATTTTAATAATGCGCAGCTTGCCCTCGTGTTGCGCCGCTATCTGCTGCAGAATCGGGGCCATTGTTTTACACGGGCCGCACCAGTCGGCATAAAAATCAACCAGCACCGGCATGCCTGGGCTGTTGATGAGTTCGGAGAAGGATTTGCGAGGCATAGGGTTAAAATTGAGAATTAGGAATTGGGCTGTTCAGGTCTTCGCAAGAAATGGCTGCCGAACAACAGGCCACCTACAAGCCTAAATTTGTGGATGAAGGCTGGCTGTTGCTGTTTACCCGCTTCGGCCGGCTTCGGTTTCCATTTACATGACGCTGCTCCCCAACCCGCTCACCCGCCCGCCGGCCTGGCTGCGCCCGCTTTTCCCCGGCACCGAGTGGCGCGGGGCACCTAGCGGCCCCAGCGGCCGCCCGCGCCTCTACCTCACCTTCGACGACGGCCCCATCCCCGACGAAACCCCGTGGGTGCTGGAGCAGCTGGCGGCGCACCAGGCGCAGGCCACGTTTTTCTGCGTGGGCGACAACCTGCTGCGCCACCCGGCCATTGCCCGCACTGCCCTGGCCGCCGGCCACCGCCTCGGCAACCACACCCAGCACCACCGCAGCGCCTGGAACACGCCGCGACAAGAGTATCTGGCCGACGTGGCCGAGTGTCAGAAAGCAGTTGTCAGTTGTCAGTTGTCAGTTGTCAGTAACCCGTTGGCTGGTATCGGACATCCACCTGCTGCTTTGGAACTAACAACTGACAACCAACAACTAACATCTATCCAACCGCTTTTCCGCCCGCCCTACGGCCGCCTTACCTGGCCCGTGCTGCGGCAGCTGCGGCCGCAGTACCGCGTCATCATGTGGTCGCTGCTTACCCGCGACTACGACCCCGGCTTGACCCCCGAGCGCGCCCTGCGCCTGACGCTGGCCGCCACTCAGCCCGGCGACATCGTAGTGCTGCACGACTCGCGCAAGGCCAGTCGCTCGCTCCGGTTTCTGCTGCCGAGGCTGCTGGCGCACTATGGCGAGCTGGGGTATGAGTTTGCGGCGCTGTGAATTTTCTGGCCGCTACTTCTTCGGGTGGGCCGCCCGGTACGACTGCGACGCCGTAGTGGCATGCAAGTAAAACAGCGCATCGAATAGCTCCGGTAGCGGCCGATGCCACCGAAACTGCCCTTGTCCGGAAGTTGAGGCCAAGGCCCCAATGCTCCTAAACTGTCGACGCTGGTCGAGCCACTGAGCTTCGGGCGGCGTTGCCCCGGTTGCCAGCAGCGGCAGCAGGTAATTGGAGGCGCTGGCTTGGTCGAGCCACGCCTCAAACGAGCCTGCTACGGGCGCTTGCAGGGGTATCTGTATCAAGGGGGCGGCAAAGCTGTTGGTGCTGGCTGTGCCTATACCAGTAGCGAAGCCGATGGGCACATAAGCCACCCCAAACTGCTGAGCCAGGAAATAGCCCATACTCTGATGATGACTGTCGCGCATAATGTGCCCGTTGTGCGCCCACAGTACCACTCGGGCAGTGGGGTCTTGCTGTAGCACCCAGCCTACGTTTTCAGCCATCGCCTCGTCGCGCCCCAGAGGATGGAAGAGGCCATTTTGAATCATATTGGCTTTCTGCACCAGCACGCAGGCATGGTGCTGCTGGACGGCAGGCGCGGCGGCAGTTTCCAGGTAGTGGGCCAACTCGTCCGACAAGCGCTTTACGAGTTGCTTGATGGCTGAAGGAGGCTGCTTACCGCGAACGGTCCACTTGTCGCGCATGGCAAAGTACTGGCTGCGCAACACGCGCACGCGCCGCCGCAATACGGTATCGGCCTGCTGCTGGGCATACTGGTCAAGGCTAAATAAATTGGGGTAGGGGTCCTGCATATCGATGCCTACGTAGTGGAGTTTCACCGCGTGCTGTTGGTTGTAGGCCCGCATCCACTCCACCATGTCCCAGAACTCGGTGGTGTTCCAGAACTCAAAACCCGTGGCCGAATGCACGGTCAGCGAGTCGCCTTTGCCCGTCTGGATGTATTCGTTGAGGATTTCGCCCCAGCCATAATCGGCCTCGATGGCAAACGTGGTGAATCCCTGTTGCGTCACCAGGTATTCGAGCAGCCGGTGCTTGAGCTGGAATACCTCGTGGGTGCCGTGGGTGCATTCGCCCAAGCCCACTACGCGGGCCGGGGCCACTACGGCCGCCAGCGGCGCGAGGTCGGCAAAGCCATTGCCGGCCGTGAGGTGGCCGATGGGCTGCGCGTGCTGGTTGAGCCAGGTAATTTCGGCGGGCGTTTGGGCGGGCAGGCGGGTGAAAGATGCGGCCAGTACCAACAGCAGCACGTATTTCAGGTAGGGGAGGGGCATGATAAAAGAAAGCTCGCATACCAGCAGGCGAACGCAGGCATAGGAGCGGCTTCCCGGTGCGGCAGTTGCACCAGCGGCCCCACCCGGCATCGGGAAAAATTGCCTGTCCTTGCGCGACTACAAAAGTTTGTTGTAAGACTTTTGTAGTCTGCCGTTGAATGGTTCTCCGTAACCGGCCCAAAAATTCACTGGTGTAGTTGAATGACTGCAACGTGCGCCAGCAACCCAAAAAACCTTGCCCCTCCTTCTACTCATCTACTGCGCGCTTTGGCTGCTGCTGCTGGCTTACGTCACCTGGCGGCTGGCTACGCGACGCGGTGCCCCGCCGGAAGTGCCCCTAGCCCGGCTGCCACGCATCAGCATCCTCATCGCGGCCCGCAACGAAGAAGCCAACCTGCCGCGCTGCCTGGCCAGTCTGCGGGCCCTCGACTACCCGATTAGTCAGGTAGAGATTCTGGTGGGCGACGACGCCAGCACCGACCGCACGGCCGCCGTAGCTGCCGCCGCCATGCACGGCTACGCGGGTAGCTTCCGGCTCGTGCCCATCCGGGAAAACCTGGGCCAGGCCCGTGGCAAAGCCAATGTGCTGGCTCATTTGGCCCGCCTTGCCACGGCCGACTATTTCTTCATCACCGATGCCGACATTGTGCTGCCGCCCACCTGGGCGCAGGCCATGCTGGCGCACGCCGCACCCGGTGTGGGCACCGTCACGGGCCTCACCATCGTGGCTGGCGCGGGCCTGCTGGCCCGCCTGCAGGGGCTGGACTGGCTGCTCTCACTGGCCAATATCCAGGTAGGTACCGACGCCGGCCAACCCCTGACGGCGATGGGCAACAACATGCTCGTGACCCGCGCCGCCTACGAGGCCACCGGCGGCTACGAGGCGCTGCCCTTCTCCGTCACCGAAGATTTCGCGCTGTTTGAGGCCGTGAATGCGCAGGGCTACGGCTACCGGCAGGTGTTTGCGCCGGGGGTGCGGGCGGTGTCGCAGCCCGCCGCCTCGTGGGGGGCGCTGCTGCGGCAGCGGCTGCGCTGGCTGCGCGGGGTGGCCGCGCTGCCGGGGCGCGTGCAGGCCGGGTTGGTGTTTATGAGTGGCTACTGGCTGGCCGTAGGTGGGCTGGCCGCTACCGGCAACTTCTGGCTAGCGCTGGCCGCCTGCGGCCTGAAACTAGCCGGGCAGTACGCCCAGGCCCTGGCCGCCACGCGCCGCGCCGGCCTGCCCGCGCCGCCCGCCTGGCTGCTGCTGCCCTTCGAAGGCTATTCGCTGGCGCTCACGTTGCATCTCACGCTGGCGCGGCTGCTGGGCCGGCGCGGGGTGGAGTGGAAGGGGCGGCGGTATGATTGAGTTTTGTTGACGCAAAATTATCTTTTGCGAATTACTGATAAGTATAATTTCGTTAAATATTTGCAAAATTTAGGTAATATTTTATTGTTCGACCCGTTATTCGACTAGTTTGGCGAGGAAATACCATAGTTTGGCTTAAATAGCTTGTACTTCTTTGTAGTGGAACCCATTTTTGGCAAACCTCAGCGCCTGATGATGCCATCGACACCGATGACCAACCAGGTGCTGTAGGTACGTGCTGGTATAGTTGCAATGCTTGTTTCTTCAAGAAGACAGCAGAAAAAATGCTGTTGTCTTAGCCGAGCCTGGCTTGAAGGGAGGAGGATTGGCAACTGCCGGTGCGGGAGAAGTATTGCCGAAACTATCTCTATCCACAAAGCAGGCACCCACCCGGTCAGCTAGTGCTCTATCCACGAATCTGACCACCATACTCTTTTCAACCATGAAAAAAGTAGTAATGCTTTTGGTGGCCGTCGCTTCCGCGACTGCTTCCTTCGCCAAAACCGGCGAGAACTTCGCCAACACTGCCAGCCGGCAGGAGGTGTCTGGTAGCAAGTCTGAGGCGCTACTCAGAGCGTCCTGTACCGTTTCCGAAGAGGTATTCGACTGGGACGGAACCTCCCAAATCGTAACCACTACTATCACCTGTGATTGTTCGGGTGCGCAGGCTTGCAACAAAGCTGTTGCCGCAAATAAGAAACGTATTGATGCAATGCCCTAGGACGTTGTCGTGATTATCCGGTGTCCGCTTGCTGAAGTGTGTTAGATACTGCTTTTAGGCCAGCTAATGAGCTATCTGAGAGACTTCGGTAA
Organism: Janthinobacterium lividum; assembly: GCA_050954465.1. GTDB lineage: Bacteria > Bacteroidota > Bacteroidia > Cytophagales > Hymenobacteraceae > Hymenobacter. The sequence goes on along the minus strand of JBPBPU010000150.1, from coordinate 38,604 downwards.
GTGTCCGCTAGATAGTCATGACATTCCGGTTGATTCTTCTGACTTCCTAAAAGCTTGTCCAGAAAATCAATCAGCTTAATAAAGAACGTCATGTTTATCTGGCATCCGCTTGCCAAAGCATGACGTTCTTTTAGTTGTTTCGCTCTTCTGCTGACACGCTTTGGCTGATTCTTCTCCCCACTTAGCTGCTAACTACTTAACACATGAATGCTTTCCGCTTAACTGCCGCCCTGCTTTTTCTCACGCTACGCGCTCTTGCTCAAGGCGTAACGGTAACGTATGAACTTATCAAGAAAACTGCCGACCCGGAAGCCCCTGTAGTTAAATATGTGCTTACCGACAATGGTACGCTATCAAGGTTTCTTGCCCAGTTTCCTGCAAACTTTGCCAAGAAAATTGTTGGTAGTAAGGGTACTGGTCTTATAAAGGACAAGCCCGCTTCACTGTGCTATTTTGAGAATGGCACCAACAATACACGGTTCAGCGTTAAAGATTCCCTACACAATATGAAATGGCAGCTGACTGGTAAGAGTCAGACTATTCTCGGCTATTCTTGCCTGAGCGCCACCACCACATTTCGGGGGCGCACCTACACCGCCTATTACACTCCTAAGCTACCTGTCTCCAACGGCCCTTGGAAACTAGGAGGGTTGCCAGGGTTGATTTTAGAAGCCAAAACCGACGATGGCTACACTGGGTGGCGGGCTACCAACGTAACCCCAGGCCCAGTGCCACCCATAGACGTGGCGGAGGTGAAAGCGCGAGACAATCTGGATTGGAACACCTTTGTTGCCAAATACAAAGAGGCAGTTCAGCGGCACAACAAATACATGAGGTCGCAAGGAGATATACCGGACGATGAAGAGGTTAAAGTGCTTATCACTTCGCTGGAAATCTTTTACCCCGAACTCCAAACCGGCGAAGGACTAAGCTACTAAGCTATGGACAAGGCACCGCAGCTAATCGGCTGGCTCTTGCTGCTGCCGGTAGCAAGCGCCGCCCAAACCATTAACGGCAGCGTAACCAACGCGGCCGGCGAGCCGCTGCCAGCGGCCACCGTGCTCGTAACCGACTCGGCCGCGGCGGGCGTGCGCACGTACTACGCGCCGCTGCAAAACGGCCGCTACGCGCTGAAGCTCACGGGTGCCCACCGGCGGGTTACGCTGCTGACCGAAGCGCCCGGCTACCTGCCCGAAAGCTTCGAGGTGGTGCGGCCGGGGCCGGATAAAGCCTATCGGCACGATTTCCGGCTGCCCAAGCAAACGACCGTGGAACTGGGGGAGGTTACGGTAAAGGCAAAACTTCCGCCTTTCCGGGTGAGCGAAGACACGGTGGCCTACCGGGTGGCGGCGTATGCCGACGGCAGCGAGCGCAAAATCCAGGAGGTGCTGCGCAAGATGCCCGGCATCGAGGTCAATGACAAGACCGGCGCAATCAAGTACAAGGGCAAGCCGGTGGAAGCCGTGAAGCTCGACGGGGCCGATTTATTTGCGGATAATTATTCCATCGGCACCAAAAACATCAACAGCTACGTGGTGAAGGAGGTGCAGGCCATTGAGCACTACTCGGCCAACCCCCTGCTCAAAGGCATCGAGCACAGCGAGCGGGTGGCCCTGAACCTGGTGCTGGAAAAGCAAACGAGCTACTCCGGCAGCCTTAACGCGGCGCTCGGCCCCATGCGGCCAGCCACGCTCGCTACCGCCCTCGACGCCAGTCTCATCGGCCTGTCGCCGGCCATGAAGTCGTTTGGCACCGCCACCTACAACAACATCGGCGAAAATAACTCGCCGTTTGATTATTTCGCCAACAACCCCAACCCGGAGCAACTGAAGGAAGCGCCCCTGCTGGCTACCCGGTACCTGCCCGACACTTATTTCAATTCCTTCCTGGACTCGCGGCGCCTGAACCTCAACCACGCGCTTTTCAGCAGCTACAACGCCGTTTTCAAAGCCGGCCCGAGGGTGGACGTGAAAACCAACGTCTATTACTTCACCGACCGCATCAGCGCCCTGCAACGCTACTCAACCACCAACGTGGTGGAAGGGCAGCACTTCACCACCACCGACCAGTACGAAACCCGCAAAACCCCCCGGCAGTTGCGCGGCGACCTGGAAGTGAAATATAGCCCCACCCCCCGGTCGCTGCTCGAATACACGGCCCGCTACCGCACCGAGCAGGTAGGCACCGAGGCCGACATCTTGCAGAATGACAGCACCGCCTACCACTCCCGGCTGACCACCCACGAGAACCTGTACGCGCAAACCCTGGCCTGGACGTGGAAAATGCGCGAAAACCAAGCCCTGCAGGTGATAGCGCAGCAGTCGGCCAACGCGGTGCCCCAGCAGCTGGCTTTCATGCCAGCTGTGTATTTGCCCCTCGATTTTACCGCCAACCGACAGCAAAGCGAGTTCCGAAAAAATTATTCCAGCCTCAAGGCGGTGCTGCTGCGCGGGGCAGCCAAAAATAAATTTCAAGCCACTTTGGGCATCAAGGCGGTGCAGAATTACTTCACGTCGTCGCTCTACGGTGTGAGTAGTGGGGGCGAGCAGTCGGTAGCCGGCTTTCAAAACGACTTCGCGTATGCCGCCACCACCCCGTATGCGTCGGCCAGCTACAACCGGCAGCTCGGCCGCTGGCGGCTGGGCTCGGGGCTCACCGCCACCTACCTCAGCCAGCAGCTCACCGGCCCCACCCTGCCCGAAACCAGCCGCCAAGGCCGCTTGCTGTTGGAGCCGAACCTGTCGCTGGGCCTGAAGGTGCTGGAAAACGCCACCGTGTCGGTGAGCGGTGGCTACCGGCAGCAGCCTTTTTCGGAAGAATACCTGGTGGCTAACCCAGTCATTGCTTCCAACCGCCTGATTAAGTCCAGCGAGGTAGGGTTGTACTTGCAGCGCACGTATTCCGCCAACGCCTTTTTCTTGCTCAACGACCTGGAAAAGCTGTTGCGGATAAGCGTAGGCGGCGGCTGGTCGGCGGGCTACGGCAACTACTTCTCGGAGTTGCTGATAACCCCGACCACCACCCAAACCAGGAGTTTTTTCCTGCCCGAGCCGGCCACGCTCTGGACCGCCAGCGCCCTGCTGGAAAAGTACGTGCCTGCGCTGCAAAGCACCGTGCGGGTAAGCAGCGACTACTCGGCCTCCACGTACCGCAACATCGTCAACCGGTCGGGGCTGCGCGACAACCGGTCGGATGCCCTTAGCTCCATCCTGTTCATGAAAACCGCGCTCGATTGGAAAATCAATTTCGAAAACCAATTGGAGCACCGCCTGATAGCTTCGCGGGCAGCCGATAATCCGCGCCTGTTCAACCAAAGCTTTTTTAACAGCACCAAACTGATTTTCAAGCCCAACCGCCGGATTTTGCTAACCGTGGCCGGTGATTATTACGTGCCGAACGCCAGCAGCCCCAAAACCAATTTTTTTCTGGACGCTTACCTGCGGCTGATAACGCCCAAGAAAGACTACAGTTTCAGTGTGTCGGCAAAAAACATCACGAACAGCCGCTTTTTTGAGCAGCTAGATGCCAACGACTACTCCATTAGCAGGATGCAAGCCAACCTGCTGCCGGCCTACGTGCTGGTGAGCGCCGAGCGAAGCTTTTGAGCGAGGCGGTAAGGCAAGTTGGCTGCCGTTGCTAGCCGGTGCGTTTAGCTTTGCCGACCAGGGCCGCCGTTACGTGCGCCCCTCTTCGTCAAATGCATCTCATCGAAACCCACGCCCACCTCTACGCCGAGCAGTTCAAACTGGACCGGGCTGAGGCCCTGCTGCGCGCCGTAGAGGCCGGCGTGGGCACCATCCTGCTGCCCAACATCGACCGGCGCAGCATCGACCCCATGCTGGAATTAGAGGTTGACTACCCCGACACCTGCTACGCCATGATGGGCCTGCACCCGTGCTCGGTAGGGCCCAAGTTCGAGCAAGACCTATACGTAGTCGAAAACTGGCTGAGCCAGCGCCCCTTCGTAGCCGTAGGTGAGTGCGGCATCGACCTCTACTGGGACAAAACCTTCCTGCCGCAGCAGCAAGAGGCTCTGCGGGTACAATTGCGCCTGGCCAAGCAGTACAATCTGCCCATCGTGCTGCACACCCGCAGCGCCTTCGAAGAGGCGTTTGAGTTGGTAACCGAAGCCCAGGACGGCACCCTGCGCGGCGTGTTCCACTGCTTCTCCGACGGCGTGGCCGAAGCCCAGCGCATCATCGCCCTCGGCGGCTTCAAGCTGGGCATCGGCGGCGTCGCCACCTTCAAAAACGGCGGCCTCGATGCTGTGCTGCCCCACATTGGCGCGGAGCATTTGGTACTCGAAACCGACTGCCCCTACCTGGCCCCCGTGCCCTACCGGGGCAAGCGCAACGAGCCCGCCTACCTGCCGCTGGTGCTGCACCGCGTGGCCACGCTGCTGGGCCAGGCGCCCGAAGCAGTGGCCGAAGCCACTACCCGCAATGCGCGGGAGCTGTTTAGTTTGTAGCTGAAAACGCCTGTCATTGCGAGCAGAGCGAAGCAATCGCACCAGAACGAGTACGTCTGGGTTTCGTTCTGGTGCGATTACTTCGCTCTGCTCGCAATGACATAGCATTTTCTCCTCGCTCTTACCCTACATGATGCTCCCCCTCACCACTGCCGCTGAGGCTACCGATGCCACGGCCCCGCGCCTGCTCATCATCTACACGGGCGGCACGGTGGGCATGGCCGTTAATGCCCGGCAGGAGCTGGTGCCCATGCACTTCGGCAAGCTCGACCGCCTCATGCCAGAGCTGCGGCGGCTGCCCTACCGCATTGAGCTACTGGCCCTGCCCCAGCCCATCGACAGCAGCAACGTGACGCCCGCCGACTGGCTCTGGCTGGCCCGGCTCGTGGGCGAGCACTACCAGGATTTTGCGGGCTTCGTCATCCTGCACGGCACCGACACGATGGCCTATTCGGCCGCCGCGCTCAGCTTTTTGCTGGAGCACCTGGGCAAGCCGGTGGTATTTACCGGGGCGCAGGTGCCCGTGGGCCGCACCCGCTCCGATGCCACCCGCAACCTGCTCACGGCCCTGGAGGTAGCCGCCGCCCGCCACCCCCGCGCCCACACTGTGCGCGTGCCCGAAGTAGGGGTATTTTTCAACGACGTCCTCATCCGGGGCACCCGCGCCAAAAAAGTAGAGAGCCAGCAGTTTGCCGCCTTCAAAAGCGAGAACTATCCGCCCCTGGCCCGCGCCGGTATCAACCTCGAATTCAACGACAAAGCCGTGCGCCTGCTGCCTGGCGCCCGCTTGCTAGTGCACCAGCGGCTAGAAGAAAAAGTAGCGGTGCTGCGGCTCTTTCCCGGCATCACTGAAGCCGTAGTAGCGGCCGTGCTGGGCGTGCCTGGCCTGCGCGGCTGCGTGCTCGAAACCTACGGCTCGGGCAATGCGCCCACCGCCGCCTGGTTTTTGCGCTGCCTCGCAACGGCGCAGCGCCAAGGCGTGTATATCCTCAACGTGAGCCAGTGCGAGGAAGGCCGCGTGGTGCAGGGCCACTACGAAACCAGCGCCCGCCTCACCGAGCTGGGCGTCATCGGCGGCGACGACATCACCAGCGAGGCCGCCATCACCAAGCTCATGTTCGTGCTCGGCCAGGGTCTGGGCGACACCGAAACCCGGCGGCTATTAGGGCAGGATTTGCGGGGCGAGATAACGCTGTAACACCAAGCTCCAGCTTGGTGAATCGTGAGCGCCGTTCGGACGCCTTATTCAGCCGAATGAAAGCAAAGTCAATCATTCACCAAGCCGGAGCTTAGTGTTACATTTCCCCCTATCTTTGCAGCCCCACTCAGAGGGGTGTCCGAGTGGTCGAAGGAGCACGCCTGGAAAGTGTGTATGGCTCACAAGGTCATCGTGGGTTCGAATCCCATCCCCTCTGCTAAAGCCCTGTTTCCTAGTCGGAAACGGGGCTTTTTTGTGGAGCTTAATTGCCTTGTGAGCGCGCAGCAATGTTCGGCCGGCACGCGGCCAGGGTGTAATGCCAGTGCCCGTTTAGTTATTCAGCTTCCAACTCCGGCCCGCCTTGCGTGGCGGTATTCTGCCAGTTTATGCACTTAGAACTCCAACATCTCTCCAAAAACTTCGGCCCCAAACAGGTGCTGCATAATGTGAGCCTGACGGCCGAAACCGGCTGCTGCTGCGTGGGCGTAGTCGGCCGCAACGGCGCCGGCAAAAGCACGCTCTTCAACCTGCTCACCAACGTGCTGCTGCCCGATAGCGGCGCCATCGTGCTCGATGGCCAGCCCTTGGGCGAAACCTTCCCCGTGGCCGTAAAGCGCCGCCTGGGCGCGCTCGTTAACCAAGGCTACCTTGTAGAGCAGCTTACGCCCGAAGAGTACCTGCAATTTGTAGCCCGCCTCTACGACCTGCCCGATGCCCAAACCCGCATCGAGAGCCTGCTCGGGCACCTGCTTGAAGACTACGAAACCGTGCGCCGCAAGCGCCCCAGCTCGTTTTCGACGGGTATGAAGCAGAAAGTCGCCATCGCCTCGTGCCTGCTGCACCGCCCCGAACTGCTTATTCTCGACGAGCCCTTCAACGGCCTCGACGTGTTTTCGGCCGATAGTGTGCTCTCGCTGCTCAACAGCTACCGGCCCCAGGCGCTCACCTTCGTGTCGTCGCACAACCTGGCCCACATCGAAAAAATAGCAACGCATCTGCTCGTGCTCGACGAAAGCCAGGTGAAATATTGGGGCACCCTCCCCGATTTTGTGCACGGCGAGCGGGCCGTACTCGGCGATGCCCTGCTGGAGCTGCTGCACCCCACTACCACCACCACCCAGGACCTGACATGGCTAACCACGCAACGCTAGGCCACTTTTTGCCCTACTTGCTGGGCCGCCGCCTGCGGGCCGTGGTCTGGCCCGACAGTACCAGCGAGCGCCTCGCCTCGGTGGGCCTGCTAACCCTGCTGGCGCTGTATGGCGTGGGCTTCGGCTTACTGTTGCGCCACGTAGATACCTCTGATGAGCTGGCTGCTATGCTGCCGAAGCTGCTGGTGGGCATGAATGCTACGTGGCTGGTATCGGCGCTGCTGGTAGATTTTATGCCCTCGCTGCGGCCGGTGGTGCGGCCCCTGGCCGAGCACTTCCCCGTATCGGCCCGGCAAAACGTAGTGACGGCCTTTCTGCTTGACCTGGTAACCCTACGGCGGCTACTTCTGGGGGCGTTGTTGGGAGTGGCTATGCTGGTGGCCCCGAGCCACGCGCTGGTACCCGGCTTCAGCTTGCTGCTGGTGCTGGGGGCCGCCGTGCTCAGTTTTAATATGCGCTTTCTGGCGGTGCTGGGCCGCTGGCGGCACCCATTCCTGTTGCTGCACCTGGCCAGCCTGGGGCTGATGCTCTGGTGGCTGGCGCACCCTAGCGCACCCTACTACACGTCGCTGGGAGTAGGTATGGCGCTGCTGCCCTGGTTGCTGTGGGCAGCGCAGCTCTACTGGCTGGCCCCGTATTTCAGCGCCCGCTACCAGCCCGCCGAAGCCGCTACCGCCCAGGCCGGGGAGCTTACCGCCCGCCTGCCGCTGGGGTGGAAAGTGTACGTGCGCAAAGCCTGGCCACCGTTGGTTATGGGCCTGGTATTCAAGGTGTTTTTAATGGGTATTACGGCTTATATAGTGCGGCAGGGTGGTAATGCCAAAGTCAGTTCCATATTTTACCTGGCGCTTCAGCCCGTTATTGGCTTCACGTATGCCAACAATAACCTGTTTGGCTTTCTGGCGCCGCTGGCCGCCAATGAGTTGCAGCGCCTGGGCCTTACCTCGCGCCTGCTGGGGCTTTACCTGCGCATCGTTGGCCCGGTGGTGCTGGTCGACTGCCTGCTCTCGGCAGCGCTGCTGCTGGGGTTATTTCCGGGCTCCTACTGGCATCTGCTGGGCTTACTGCCCTTGGCAGCAATAGCCCTGACGGCCATCGGCCTTTGGGGCAGCCTCTATCAGGCCAAGCCCGTGCTTAAATCCATCGATTTTGCCAATATGCGCAATAACGCCTCTGGCTGGATGAGCGTCGCCTCTCTCACGCTGGCGGGGACGCTGTATTTCCTGCCGTGGTGGTGGGCGCGTATCGCCTTGGCGGCCCTGGTTGCTGCCTCAGCCTACTGGCCCATCTGGCAGGTGCAGCGCAACGATGGAGAACTGCGGCGGCGGCTCTGGAAGGGCATTGGAGCGTGAATAATGGCCATACTAAAGTTTGTCATTGCGAGCAACGCGAAGCAATCGCACCAGAACAAGATATTCGGGTGTCGTGCTGGGGCGATTGCTTCGCGTTGCTCGCAATGACAAACTTTAGTACGCCCACTACCCATTGCTCAAATTACGCCCATCGTTTTTCCCTCCCGCACCAGCCGCCGCAGAAGCGCACTGGCTCTATATCGGTCGTCGTGGTACTCGGCATACAGCCCGTCGAGCGTGGCCAGCACTTGCGGCAAACCCAACTCATCAGCCCAGGCCAGCAGGCCCTTGGGGTAGTTAACCCCGGTAGTCATGGCCAGCTCCAGGTCGGCGGCCGAGGCTACGCGCAGCAGCAGCGCCTCGGCAGCTTCGTTGATGAGCATGGCTACCACGCGCTGCACAATGGCCTGGCCCAGCGTTGCGTCGCGGGTGGGTTCGGGCAGGGCCGCGCCGGGGGTATAGTCGTAGAAGCCGCGCCCGGCTTTACGGCCGAAGTAGCCGGCCTCGAACAGCCGCTTCTGGGTGAGGGAAGGGCGGTAGCGTGGGTCGTAGAAAAAGGCGGTGAAAACGGACTCGGTGACGCGGTAGTTTACGTCGTGCCCGATGAAATCCATGAGCGCAAACGGCCCCATGCGGAAGCCGCCCAACTCGGTCATGGCCCAGTCGATGGTAGCCGCGTCGGCGATGCCTTCCTCCAAAATGCGGATAGCCTCGCCGTAGAAGGGCCGTGCCACGCGGTTCACGATGAAGCCGGGGGTGTCCTGCACCAGCACCGGGCGCTTGCCCCAGCCTGCTACCAGCGCCCGCACCTCATCGGCCAGGCCGGCGCGGGTTTGCACGGCCGGCACCACCTCTACCAGCTGCATAAGCGGGGCGGGGTTGAAGAAGTGGATGCCTACAAACCGCTCGGGCCGCTGGCAGGCTGCCGCGATGGACGTAATGGAAAGCGAGGAAGTATTGCTCGCTAGCAGGCACTCGGCGCTCACTACTGCCTCCACGTCGCGGAAAAGCTGCTGCTTCACGGCTAGGTCTTCCACCACGGCTTCCAGCACCAGCCCGCAATCGGCAAAATCGGCCAGGGCAGTGGTAGGGTAGAGGCGGCCCGCTGCCGCCGCCGCAGCTTCGGCCGTGAGCTTGCCTTTCTCGGTCAGCTTGTGCAGGCTGGCGGCAATGCTGGCCGTGGCGCGGTCGAGGGCAGCGGGGTTTTGGTCGAGCAGGCGCACCGCGTGGCCGGCCGTAGCCAGCACCTGCGCAATGCCCGCCCCCATTGCCCCGCTGCCGATAATTCCGATGGTCATAACTAGTAATGAACAATTAGTAATGAGCAATGAGCAAGCAGTAATGAGCGGTGAACACTCCTACTTATTGTTCATTGCTCATTACTAATTGCTCATTATTTCAGTGGCACTTGAAGTAGTCGAATGGCTCGCGGCAGTCCTGGCATTGGTAGAGCGCCTTGCAGGCAGTGGAGCCGAACTGATTGAGCAGCTTGGTGTTGTCGGACTGGCAGTGGGGGCAGCGCACGGCGGTGTCCTTGCCAAACAGGTTGAGCACGTGCCCGGTGGCCGTGCCCGCTACCGGTGCGGCAATGCCGTATTCTTCCAGCTTGCGGCGGCCGGCCGCGCTCAGCCAGTCGGTAGTCCAGGCCGGGCTGAGCTGGTTGTGGATGGCGACGTGTGGGTAGCCCTCAGCCAGCAGCCGCAGCCGGATGTCGGTGGCAATGGTATTCATGGCCGGGCAGCCCGAGTACGTGGGCGTAATGGTAACGGTAATTTGCTCACCGTCGACTTGCACATCGCGCACGATGCCCAAATCCAGGATGGTAAGCACCGGCACTTCGGGGTCGGTAACTTCTTCCAGCAGCTGCCGGATGTGCGCTTCGGTAGGGGCCGGCGCTACCATGTCAGGCCCGGATAGGTGCGTTGCATGTACTGCAACTCGGCCAGCAGGTAGCCCAGGTGCTCGGAGTGCCGCCCGGTTTTGCCACCCGCCTGCCGGAAGCCCGGCCCGGCTGGCATGGGCACGGTAGCCTCGGCCAATACGTGGGTCTGGTGCGCGGCCATAGCGGGCAAGAGTGCGGCGGGGTCGGGCAGCAGGCCCCGGTTGTGCAGGGCGGTTTCGGTGGTGGTGGGCATCGTCAGCTCGTCGGCGTAGCGCCAGAGGGTGGCAATGGCCTTGTCGAGCCGCTTCCGGCTTTCGGGGGTGCCATCGCCGAGCCGGATAACCCACTCCGAACTCCATTTGAGGTGGTAAGCGGCTTCTTTCACCGACTTCTCGGCAATGGCGGCCAGCTGGGCATCGGGGCTGCTTTGCAGGGCCAGCAGCAGGTGGTAGTGGTAGGTGTCGAACAAAAACTGCCGCACCACGGTGTAAGCGAAGTCGCCGTTGGGCTGCTCCACCAGCAGCGGGTTGCGGTACCCAGTGGCCATGCGCAGAAACGCCAAGTCGTCCTCGGTGCGGCCCTGGCCTTCGAGGGCGGCGGCGTACTGGTAGTAGCTGCGCGCCTCGCCCAGCAGGTCGAGAGCAATGTTGGCCATCGCCAAATCCTGCTCCAGGATGGGGCCATGCCCGCACCACTCGCTCAGGCGGTGGCCCAGCACGAGGCTCGTATCGGCCAGTTGCAGCACGTAGTCGGCCAGTAGTTGCCGGGTGGCGGGGTCGTAGGCAGCCACGGCGGGCGTGGGGGTATGCAGGTCCGGGGTGGTCATGGGCAGGTCAGGTTGTCGAACGGAGTGGCACTCCGTTCTACTGTACTTACATATGTTTAATGGAGTCCGGCACCTGATAAAAGGTGGGGTGCCGGTACACCTTGTCGGCAGCCGGGTCGAAAAACTCGGCCGCGTCGTCGGGGTTCGAGGCGTGTACGTGCTTCGACTCCACTACCCAGATGCTCACGCCTTCGAGGCGGCGCGTGTACACGTCGCGGGCGTTTTGCACGGCCATAGTAGCGTCGGCGGCGTGTAGGCTGCCCACGTGCTTGTGGTCAAGCCCCTGCTTGCTGCGGATAAATACCTCCCAGAGAGGCCATTCGGATTGGGTCATGGTTGGCTATGTGCTGGTTAGCAGAACGTCATGCTGAGCGGAGCAACGCGGAGTCGAAGCATCTCGCTCGAATCGTTGAATGACGCTCGAACGATTCGAGCGAGATGCTTCGACTCCGCGTTGCTCCGCTCAGCATGACGTTCCTTTCCTGTGGTTTGCTAGAATTACGCCGCTACCGCCTCGCGCTCGGCCCGCTTTTGCGCGTGCGCCAACGCAGCTTCGCGCACCCAGGCCCCTTGCTCGTGGGCCTGTACGCGGGCTTGCAGCCGGTCGTGGTTGCAGAGGCCGTTGCCTTTCACCACGGCCCAAAACTCGTCCCAGTTTATTTCGCCGAAGTCGTAGGCTTGGCGCTCTTCGTTCCACTGTACTTTCTCGTCGGGCACGGTGAGGCCCAGAAACTCGGCCTGGGGCACCATCATGTCCACGAATTTTTGGCGTAGCTCGTCGTTGGTGAAGCGCTTGATGCGCCAGTTCATGCTCTGGGCCGTGTTGGGCGAGTCGGCATCGCGGGGGCCAAACATCATGAGCGTGGGCCACCACCAGCGGTTGAGGGCTTCCTGGGCCATTTCCTTTTGGGCGGGGGCACCTTCGCAGAGCGTCTGCATTACCTCGAAGCCTTGGCGCTGGTGGAAGCTTTCTTCCTTGCACACCCGCACCATGGCCCGCGCATACGGCCCGTAGGAGGTGCGGCACAGCGGCACCTGGTTGAGGATGGCCGCGCCATCTACGAGCCAGCCCACGCAGCCCATATCGGCCCAGCTAAGCGTGGGGTAGTTGAAAATGCTGCTGTACTTGGCCTTGCCCGAATGCAAGTCGGCCAGCATCTGGTCGCGTGAGGCACCCAGCGTTTCGGCCGCGCTGTAGAGGTAGAGCCCGTGCCCGGCCTCATCCTGCACTTTGGCGAGCAAAATGGCCTTGCGTTTGAGCGACGGGGCGCGGGTAATCCAGTTGCCTTCGGGCAGCATCCCCACAATCTCAGAGTGCGCGTGCTGCGAAATCTGCCGAATCAGGGTTTTGCGGTAGGCGTCGGGCATCCAGTCCTTGGGCTCGATGCGGATGTCGGCATCAATGCGGGCCTGAAATTGTTCGTCGGGAGTGAGGGTGGGAGCTTCCATAGGGCAGGAACAAAGGCTAACAAGCGTTAGTTTTCTGAAGGCGAAAATACGTAAGAAGTAGCGCGGACTCTGTGAGTCCGCGAATAGCGTAGTTTTTCAACTGCAGTATTCGCGAACTCGCAGAGTGCGCGCTACTTTATTACTGGTCAAAATCTAAGCTGACTTGCTCGCTTGTGGGGCGGGCCTGGCAGGTGAGCACGTAGCCCGCTGCCACTTCGGTGTCGGAGAGTGAGTAGTTTACGTCCATTGCCGCCGTGCCGGTTGTCACGCGGGCGCGGCAGGTGCTGCACATGCCGTTTTTGCAGGAGTAGGGTGCGTCGGCCCCAGCGGCCAGCGTAGCGTCCAGGATGGTGTCGCCGTAGTACGACATGTCGAGCCGGTAGGTGCGGCCGTCGAGCTGCACGGCCACCTGGCTTTTCTGGTCGTCCTGGCCCGGCGCGTGAGCGGCCACGGCGGCGCGAGGGCCGCTGGCCGTAGCAAACAGTTCGAAATGCACTTTTTCCGGCGCTACGCCGGCCTCGGCCAGGGCGGCTCGCACGCCGTGTATCATCTCCTCCGGCCCGCAGATATAGCACGCATCGATGCTGGTGGGCGGAATAATTTTCCGCAAAAGCTGCGCGGTTTTTTCCTGGTCGATGCGGCCGAAAAATAAGTCGCTGTCGCCTTGTTCGCGGCTCAGGATGTGGAAGACACTCAGGCGGTTGAGGAATTTATTTTTCAGACCCTCAATGGCTTCTTTAAAAATAATGGAGTTGCGCCCCCGGTTGCCATAAATCAAATATACCTCGCTGTCCGGCTCGGTCAGCAGCACCGTTTTGGCAATGCTGAACACGGGCGTGATGCCGCTGCCAGCCGCAAACAGCACGTAGCGCCGGGCCTGGGTGGGGTGCAGGGTAGGGGAGAAGCGGCCCTGCGGCGGCATCACATCCAGCGTATCGCCGGGGCGCAGGCCGTCGTCCACGGCCAGGGTTGAGAACCGGCCGCCGGGCACCTTTTTGATGGCTACCCGCAGCTCCTTGTCCAGCGGCGAAGAGCAGATGGAGTAGCTGCGCCGCAGCTCTTCGCCACCGTGGTGGCGGCGCACCGTGAGGTATTGGCCGGGGGTGTAGCGAAACGCCTCGCGCAACTCGTCGGGCACGGCCAGGGCCACGCTCACGCAGTCGGGCGTTTCGCGGGTAATGTTGCTTATCAGGAGGTTATGAAACCGGCTCATAGTGTAGTTCTTAACGCGACCGGCGCGGGCCTCGGGCCCGTGCCGGCTACCTGCAGGCCGCTGGCCGGCAACGGTGGCATGGTACCCGAACGACTCGTTCTGGGGTGCAGGCCGGAGGCCTGCGGGTAGCCGGCACGGGCCCGAGGCCCGCGCCAAAAACTTACCCATTGACTGCCAGCCCGCCCAGCAGCACCGTGATGATATTGTTCTCCAGCTCTTTGGCCGTCAGGCCCCGGCCGGGCCGATACCACAATTCTACCCAGCGCACGGCCGAGAGCACCGTAAATAAGGCTACGGAAGCATTTACCGGCCGGAACTCGCCAGCTGCAATACCGGCCTCGATGAGGGCAGCAAAGCCTTTCTCGTAGCTTTTGCGGGCCTGCTTAAATTCCGTCAGGCGCGGCTCGGGCAGGTATTTCCAGTCGTGGTTGGCCACCGATACGGCTGCGCCGTCTTCCACCATCAGGCGGATGTGCAGTCGCACCAGGGCCTTTATTTTGTCGCGGTACGACGCGTCAGTGGCCTCAATAGCCATTAGCTGCGAGATGTAGGTGTCCGAGATGCGAAAGCAGATACTGTCCAGCAGCTCGTCCTTGCTCTTGATGTGGTTGTACATGCTGGCGGCTTCCATGCCCACCTGCCCGGCCAGGTCGCGCATGGAGGTGCCGCCGTAGCCCCGGTCTTTGAACAGCTTGGCCGCTTCGGCCAGAATAAGCTCGCGCTTAGCTACTTTCTTGGTTGTCAGCATGGGTGGGTGGGAGAGGGAAAGCAAGGTTCCACAAAGTTACCCATCACACCGGAAAAACTAACAGCCGTTCGTTGAAAAACAGCGGGCTCCGCCAAGCTATTCCCCACTCACCATGCGCGAAATCAGGCCTTTGTCCTTTGTCAATTCAGCCCACAGCACGCCTACTATGTGCACCAGCGTATAGGCGATTATCACGTACATCGTCACGTTGTGAATTTCCTTCACCGTGTGCTCCAGGCGGCCGAGCCAGGGCACGTCATCGGCCCAGGTGAGGGCCAGCCCCGTCATCACCATCGTGGTGATAGCCAGGTAGAAAATGGCGTAGGTGAGCTTGGCAAATAGCGCCTTTTTAGCGCCGCCCTGCTCGGCGGGCGGCACCAGGCTTACCCGCCGGGCGGTGGCCCGCAGCCGCGCCCCAAAGCGCCGCCCGGCCGGGTCGAGGGCCTGCATCAGCGTCCAGCCCAGCCAGGTGGCGGCCAGCGCCAGCCCTATCCAGATGTGCCAGTCCCAGATGCGCTCGCTGATAGCGTGCGCCACGGCCCGCCCCTGCTGCTCGGTAAGTGTGCTGCCGCCCGGCGCTCCCACCTCGCGCACCGCCGCCCGCGGGTTCACAATAACCTTCAGAAACAGAATGGTCAGCAGTTGCCCCGACACCAGGGCGGCATTCAGCCAGTGCCATAGGCGCATGGGAGCTGAGTAGTCGTGGGTAGCGGCAGCGGGCGGGGCGGTGGTTTCCATAAGAAGCTAGTGATACTATAGAGCTTCAGCCGTTTCCAGCGCAGCCAGCACCGGCTCAGTGCGGCCGGGGTAAGCCAGCAGCGCCAGTTCCAGGCAGGTAAGAGCGGCGTCCAGGTCCTGCAAATTCAGCACGTAGGCCAGGCGCACCTGCTGGCGGCCGAGGCCGGGCGTTTGGTAGAAGCCGCTGGCCGGCGAAAGCATCAGCGTCTGGTTGTCGTGGGTGAAATCGCGCAGCAGCCACTCGCCGAAGCGCTCGGCATCGTCTACGGGCAGGTGGGCCATTACGTAAAACGCGCCGCCGGGGGTAGGGCAGTACACGCCCGGCATAGCTTGCAGGCGGCGCACGGTGAGGTCGCGGCGGGCCTGGTACTCGGCGCGGTTTTCATCGAAGTAGCTTTCCGGCAGCTCGGCGGCGGCCTCGCCCAGCAGCATGCCCAGGCCGGGCGGGCTAATGCGCATCTGGGCGAAGCGGAAGGCCGCCGCAAACACCCCTTTATTGCGCGTCACCAGCGAGCCTATGCGGGCCCCGCAGGCGCTGTAGCGCTTCGAGATGGTATCCATTACCACTACGTAGTCATCGGCGCCGGGCAGGTTGAGGGCGCTGGTGGCGCGGGCGCCGTCGTAGCAGTATTCGCGGTAGGCCTCATCGGAGAGCAGGAACAGCTGGTGCTGCTGGCACAAGCCCAGCAACGCTTCCAACTCGGCGCGGGTGTAGACGTGGCCCGTGGGGTTGCTGGGGTTGCAGAGCAGAATGGCCTTGGTGCGCGGCGTAAGCACAGCCTCAAAATCGGCCAGCGGCGGCAGGGCAAAGCCGTTGTCGATACTCGCCGTGACGGGCACTATTGTCACGCCCGCCGCGATGGCAAAGGCGCTGTAGGTGCCGTAAAACGGTTCTGGCACCACCAATTCGTCGCCGGGGTTGAGGCAGGTGAGTAGCGTAAACAGGATGGCCTCGCTGCCGGCCGTCGTCACCATTATTTCCTCAGCGCTCACTTCAATGCCGGCCCGGTGGTAGTAAGCGGCCAGCTTCTGGCGGTAGCTGTCGGTGCCCGCGCCGTGGCTGTAGGCCAGCACCCGGATGTCGGCCTGCCGCACAGCTTCGAGCAGGCTAGGAGGCGTTTGAATATCAGGCTGCCCGATGTTAAGGTGGTATACTTTTTTGCCTTCCGCCTTGGCGGCCTCGGCAAACGGAGCCAGCTTGCGGAAGGGGGAAACCGGCATTGCCTGGCCCCGATGAGATATGGGTAAGGACATAGGGAGGATATTGATAGTTATTGTTGCTTCAACGACACCTCACCCCCTAGCCCCCTCTTCAAAAAAGAGGGGGAACTAGCTCTAAAAAGTAGTTTCTAGACTAAAACTAAAACTAGTTCCCCCTCTTTTTTGGAGAGGGGGTTAGGGGGTGAGGTGTCGGGGAGGGCGATAACGCCAGAACGTATCAACTCTGGGGGCTAGGGGGTGAGGTGAGCCGTGGAGGCGGTTAACAAAAAGTCCCAGCCGCATTACCAGCCAGGACTTCTACAGATACAAAATTACTATCAAAAGCTAGCCGTTGCGCTTATTCAACTCATCGCGGATTTTGGCAGCTTTTTCATAGTCCTCCTTTTCCAGCGCCTGGGCCAGCATTTTGGTCAGCTCATCGAGCGATACCTGGCCGCTGGGCTCGCGGGCTTCGGTGGGCTTGGCGGCGGGGCGGGGCGTGTCGTCGTCGTCATCCTCGTCGTCCTCGTCGCGGTCGTCTTCATCCTCGTCCTCACTGGCCTCATCAAGGTCGGAAAGAATGATACCGGCTTCGCTCAGCACGCTTTCCACCGTGAAAATAGGCACTCCGAAGCGCAGGCCAATGGCAATGGCATCGGAGGGGCGGGCATCAATCTCGAAGGTAGTGGCTCCGTCGGAGCACACGATGCGCGAATAAAAAACGCCCTCCTTGAGGTCGGAAATCACGACTTCGAGGATGGCGACGTGGACGTGCTCGGCAAAGGCCTTGAACAGGTCGTGGGTGAGGGGCCGGTTGGGGCTGATTTTTTCGATTTGAATCGCAATGCTCTGGGCCTCAAACATGCCAATAATGATTGGCAGGCGGCGGTTGCCGTGCTTTTCGCCCAGGATGAGGGCAAATGAGCCAGACTGCGACTGCGACGAGGACAAGCCCAGAATTTCGAGCGGTATTTTTTTCATGAGTCAGAGGGTAGGAGCGTGAGGCTGGGGGTTGCAGGGCCAGCCCTCGCGTCCGCGCCGGGGCGTTGGGTACTTACGTAAGAACGCAAGCGGGTTTTTCAAATTTCAGGCAAATAAAGCAGAAAAAGCTTGGAGGCCTGGAAAAATGTAGGGTACGGGGCTCGCCCCTGCCCGTCGTTCAACAACGGGCGGGGCGAGCCCCGCACCCTACTAACCCAATTCTTTCACTGCGGCCGTCAATTTAGGCAGCACCTCAAACACGTCGCCCACAATGCCATAGTCAGCAGCCTTGAAAAACGGCGCTTCGGGGTCTTTGTTGATGACCACAATCACCTTGCTCGAATTGACGCCCGCCAGGTGCTGAATGGCCCCGGAGATGCCGCAGGCGATGTACAGATTGGGCGATACCGTGATGCCCGTCTGGCCGACGTGCTCATGGTGGGGGCGCCAGTCTACGTCGCTCACCGGCTTGGAGCAGGCCGTAGCTGCGCCCAACGCCTTGGCGAGGTCTTCGAGGAGGTGCCAGTTTTCGGGGCCTTTCATGCCCCGGCCACCGCTTACTACGCGCTCGGCTTCGGGCAGCAGGATGCCGCCGGCCTGGTCCTGCATCACCACCTGCTTAGGCGCGTCGGCAAAGTCGGCATCGCTGAGCTGGGCCGCGAATGCCACTACTTCGGCCGTTTTGCCGGCTGCGTGCTGCGCCTCAATCGAGTTTTTCTTTACGGCAATAATTTTGGTGGAGCCGCTGAGCGCCACATCCGAAAACGCCTTGCCCGAGAATGCACCGCGCTTCACCACAAACTGGCCGCCATCGGTTTTGGGCAGCTCTACCACGTTGGTGGCCAGCGCCGCCTGCAGGCGCACCGACAGGCGCGAGCCCACGGCTGCCCCGATGTTGCTGTTGGCCAGCACAATTACCTGGGCGCCTTCCTGCTGGGCGGCGGTGGCAATGAGCTTGGTATAGGCATTGTTTACGAAGTCCTTGAGGCGCGGCTCCTTGTCGTAGAGCACCTTGGTAATGCCCTGCTCACCGAGCTTGGCGAGGCTGGCATCCGAGGCTTCGCCTACGGCAATGGCCGTGGCCGTGGTGCCGAGCTGGGCAGCCACCTGGGCGCCGTAGGTAGCCACTTCGAGCGAAGACTTTTTCACTTCGCCCTTATCACATTCAACTACTACTAGAACTGACATAATCGTTGGGGTTTTCTAAGTTAGTATACGTCTGTTATTGCGAACGAAGTGAAGCAATCGCACCAGAACGAACTGTTCGGGTGTCGTGCTGGTGCGATTGCTTCACTTCGTTCGCAATGACAGACAGTATTAAATCACTTTCGCTTCGTTACGCAGCAGCTTAATCAAGTCGCCGGCATTGGCAGCGTCGATGAGCTTGACGCCCTGCTTCTTTGGTGGCAGCGCAAACTCGGCTACCTGAGTGCGGGCGTCGCCGCTGGTGGCGGGCACCACTTTCAGGGGCTTGGTGCGGGCCGTCATGATGCCGCGCATGTTAGGAATGCGGGGCTCACACATGGGCTGCTGGCACGAGGCCACGAAGGGCACATTCACTTGCACAATCTCTTTGCCGCCCTCGATTTCGCGCTCCAGCGTGGCCGTGCTGCCGCTCATATCCAGCTTCATGGCCGGGGCCACCGTCGGGATGCCGAGCAGCTCGCCTACCATGCCGTGCACTTGGAAGCCGTTGTAGTCGATGCTTTCCTTGCCCATCAGAATCACGTCGTAGCCGCCTTCCTTGGCGATGGCCGCAATTTGCTGGGCCACGAAAAAGGCATCTTTGGGGGCCGCATTTACCCGGATGGCGTCGTCGGCGCCGATGGCGAGGGCCTTGCGGATGTTGGGCTCCGTGTCGGCTTCGCCCACGTTGAGCACCGTTACGGTGCTGCCCGCGTTAGCTTCTTTCAGCTCGATGGCGCGGGTGAGCGCGTATTCATCCCAGGGGTTAATCACGAACTGCACCCCGGCCTTGTTAAACTCCTTGTTATCAGGCGTGAAGGTGATTTTGGTGGTCGTGTCGGGCACGTTGGAAATACAAACCAGAAACTTCATTTAGGTGAGGTTAGGGTGAGAAAGAAGGCAAAATTAGTCGGCTTGCATAACATCTGCCAACGGAAAAAGGGTCGGCCGACCTTACAAAAAACCAGAATGCGGCGCGCAGGTCGCAATTTCGCCTCAAAGATAAAACCCACCCCTATGAGTACGCCCAGCCGCCTCGAACAATTGTTAGTTTTTTACCAGGACGACCCCCACGACCCGTTCACCATCTATGCCCTCGCCACCGAGTACCGCACCGACGACCCCATGCTGGCCTGGGAGTACTACCAAAAACTCCTCACCGAGCACCCCGACTACGTGGGCACCTACTATCACGCCGGCAAGCTGCTCGAAGGCTTTGGCCGCAAAGACGAAGCCGAACAAGTATACCGCAAAGGACTGATAGTGAGCCGAAAGGCCGGGCAGCTCCATGCTGCCAGCGAACTACAGCAGGCGCTAAACAGCTGCCTGGGCCTGGACTATGAGGATGAGTAGCTGACGTTACGCACTTGGCGCGGGCCTCTGGCCCGTGCCTAGCTGTTGCGGGCCTTTGGCCCGCCCGTGAGCACGATTTTTCGAACGATTTCGCCCTCCTCGTGCGGGCCAGAGGCCCGCAGCAACTCGGCACGGGCCAGTAGCCCGCGCCAGGGGCGTAACGTCAGAGAGTAAGGTATGCTTTAGCTTGCGGTCAATTCCAGCTAGTAGAACAGGGCATTGGCGGGCTGGTAGGGCAGGTTCACCGTTTTAGTAGCTGGAATAGGACAACTCAGTGGTAATTTTGGAGTATGGTTGCTCGCTTACGGTAAAACGCCCGCAACTCCGTCTTCCTTATCACTATGGTATCAACGCTACATTTTATTAAAAAAATCGGGTGGTTACTAGTGCTAGCGGCGCTAGGCAGCTGCGGCCAGCAGGTAACTGCGCCGGCCGCCAGCCTGGCCACCGAAACCCGTCCCGTAGCTCCGTCGCTGCCGGTGCGTATACTGGCCGAAAAAATGAGTGCCAGCATCGACTCAACCGAGGCGGCGCTGGAAACCGGCTGGGCCAATAGCGCTGGACAGGGCCGGCAACTAAGCCCCGACACCAGCGGACACCCCGGCCCAAAGGCCCTGCCCAAGCAGGCACTCATGCAGGCTAGTCGTCCGGCAGTCGACCAAGCCGGTGTCTAATTTTTACCCTGTATTCAGCCAAGTACCTTACTAGCTCTACTCTTTCACACCCCAAAGACTCCAGCCAGCAGTGGCTGGAGTTTTTTTGTGGCTATAGCCACCAAGCGGCTTACTTTGCAGCGCATGGCAACTAAAATCCTGTTGGTGGAAGACGAGCCGAAAGTGTCGGCCTTTATCCGGCGTGGGCTGGAAGAGGAAGGGTACGACGTGACCGTAGCTTATGATGGCGCTTTCGGCCGCCGCCTGGCCCTAAGTCAGGTATTCGACCTGCTCATCCTGGACGTGATACTGCCCGGCCAGAGCGGCCTCGACGTGCTGCAAGCCGTGCGGGCGCAAGACCAGGAGCTACCCATTCTCATGCTTACGGCCCTGGGTACTACCCAGGACAAACTCCTGGGCTTCGACGGCGGGGCCGACGACTACCTGGTGAAGCCCTTCGACTTTGTGGAGCTGCTGGCGCGGGTGCGCGCCCTTACCCGCCGCCGGGGCCACCGCCTCACCAAGGGACATTTGCTCACCCTGGCCGACCTCGCCGTAGACACGGCCGCCAAAACTGTTGCCCGCGCTGGCCAGCCCGTCAAGCTCACCGCCCGCGAGTTCAATTTATTAGAGCTGCTGCTGCGCCACCAGGGCCGGGTGCTGAGCCGGGGCGAAATAGCTGAGCACACTTGGGAAGAATCGGTCGACAGCGGCTCCAACGTCATCGACGTGTACGTGAACTACCTGCGCAATAAGGTCGATAAAGGCTTTGCCAAGAAGCTCATTCACACCGTAGTAGGTATGGGCTACGTGATGCGCGAGGAAAATGAATGATGAGGTGATAGGGTAATGAAGTAATCAGTATGCCCTTCCTCTTTTCCCATATTGCCTCATTACCTGAAAAATGTCCATTCGCAACCGTCTGACTTGGCTCTTTTTAGGAACGGTGGCCGTGCTGTTGCTGCTGGTGCTGGCGATGGTGTTCGTGCTGCAAAGCCACTCATCGCAGCGCGAGTTTCAGCAGCGGCTGCACGAACGGGCGGAAGTGACGAGCTACATCTACCTCGAAAAAGACGAGATGCGGGCCACTGCCTTCCGCGATTTTGAGAAGAAATACCTGCAAGCTCTGCCCAGCGAAATTCTGCAGGTGTACGATGCCAGCGGCCGGGTGCGCTTCGTGGCCGCCGATGAGCGCGTGCGCCTGCCTGATGCCGTGCTGGCCCGCATCATCAGCAGCAAGGAAGTGTTTTTTACGCTGGGTGCCCGCCAGGCGGCGGGCATTTTTTATCACGACAACCAGGGCGACTTCGTGATTCTGGCCGCCGCTGAAAACGTATACGGCCAGCGCCGGCTGCAAAGCCTGGCCAGTATTATGGCGGGTATTTTCGTGCTGAGTCTGCTCGTTATTTATGCCGTGGGACGTTTGTTTGCGGGGCGGGCGCTGGCTCCCATCGCCGCCCTCAACGACCAGGTAGACCGCATCACGGCCCAGGACCTGCACCAGCGCGTGAATGAAGGCTTTCTGCGCACCAGTGAGCGCGACGACCTCACGCGCCTGGCCCGCACCTTCAACCGCCTGCTGGCCCGGCTCGAAGCCAGCTTTGAGGGGCAGCGCACCTTCGTGCGCAACGCCTCGCACGAGTTGCGCACGCCCCTCACCGCCAGCATCGGCGAGCTGCAAGTGCTGCTGGCCCGCGAGCGCCCGGCCGAAGCCTACCGCGAAGGTGCCGCCTCCGTACTGGCCGAGCTGCAGCAACTTAAAGCTTTGATAAACAACTTGTTAGACCTAGCCCAGGCTGGCGGGGCCGTAGCTCTCACCGACGAAGTGCGCCTCGATGAGCTGCTCTGGGAGGTGCGCGAAGCCGTAGCGCCCGAGCTGCGTGGCCGGGTGCAGGTAGACCTGGGCAGCCTTCAGGACTTGCCCGCCGACCCGGCCTTATTTGAAATAGCCGGACACCGGGGATTATTGGTGCGTGCCCTGGGCAACCTCGTTGATAATGCCCTCAAATATTCCGAGCAGCGCGTGGTACTGAGCTTGCGCTGCCAGCCCGGCCATGGCTGCCGGGTGCGCATCATCGACGCCGGTATAGGCATCGCCCCGGCCGACCTGGAGCAGGTGTGGCAGCCGTTTTACCGGTCGGCGGCCGTGCGGGGCGTGGTGGGGCACGGCGTGGGCCTACCCCTGGCGCAGCGCATTGCGGCGCTGCACGGCGGCACGCTCACGCTACGCTCGGAGCTGGGCCGGGGCACAGTGGCTGAGTTGGTATTTGAGCAGGCAGGGGCGTAGTGTGCTGGTGGCGTAGGCCTCTGGCTTGTGCTACTAGCTTAATTCCCCAAAAACTTATTGGCCTTGCCAGAAAGAAAATCTTATAGCTGAAAGTCTTGGAGTTAAAATAGTTTCTAATCCGGTTCTAATGCTCCTCTAATCCGGCCCTAATGGGTTTCGAGTGAGGGATTAATGAATACCCAATAGTAATGAATGAACTCCGTTGACTGCATGTTAGCTTTGCTTAATTGACTAGATAAGACTTATTTTAACGCAGTGATTTTGCCAGGATTTTTGAAAGCGCTTCGCCGTGCGCTACCCGCTACCAGTACTATTGATAAGCTACCTGGACTCGGCCAGCTCTTTTCTGCCGCCGGGTTATTGGCGCTGGGCCTGAGCCTGACGCCAACCGCCCACGCCCAGACGACCGCCCCCCAAACCGTCGCTGACCCTATCGTGGCCGATACCGTGCGCCTGACTCTACCCGAGGCCGAGCAGCGCTTCGTGCAGAATAACTTGCAGCTGCTGGCCCAGCGCTATAACATTACGGCTGCGCAGGCGCTGGCAGTACAGGCCCGGCTCATCGATAACCCCACCATCCTGTTGGACCAGAATATTATTCAGCAGTCCATACATCGCCAGGAAGCCGATGGCGCGGGGAGCCAGAACCAAATGGCCTTCCAGGTGCAGCAGCTGTTTGCGCTGGCCGGGCGACGCCGTGCTGCCGGCCGTGCCCAGCAGCAAGCCGCTGTGGTCGAGTCATTTAACTTGGAGGATTTGGTGCGTACCCTGCGCTTTCAGCTGCGCACTACGTTCTACGACATCTACTTCCGGCAGCAAACTCTGCGCATCTACAATACCGAGATTCCGCAGCTCAGCCATACCGTGGATGTGTACCAGAGCCAGTACGACAAGGGCAACATTGCGCTCAAGGAAGTTATTCGTCTTAAAGCCTTTCTATTTACGCTGCAAAGCGAGCGCCTGGGCCTCATCACCGACCAGGCCAACTCGCAAGCTGACTTGCACATTCTGCTCCGCGACTCGGCCCAGACGGCCTATAGCCCAGTAGTAAACGGCCCCCGCGTGCGCGACCTCTCGCTGGCCGGCTACCCCGAAGCTACCCTCACCGACACTGCCCTGGTGCGCCGCGCCGACCTGCTGGCTCGCCGCGCCGAAGTGCAGCGCCAAAACCTGAACCTGCGCCTGCAGCGCGCCGTGGCTACTCCCGACTTGGCAGTGGGCTACAGCTACGACCGTCTCGGCTCGTACATCAACAACTATAACTCACTTACGCTGGGGGTGGCCGTGCCTATTTTCAACCGCAACCAGGGCAATATCCAAGCGGCCAAGGCGCAGATTGGCAACGCTCAGGCGCAGCTTGAGCAGCAGCAACTCGTGGTGCGCCGCGATGTACACGAAGCCTACCAGGTGGCCCAGCGCTCCAATGAGTTGTACCAGAACACGAGCCGCGACACCACGCCCTTCTCGCGCCTCATCGACAGCATCGAAAAGAGCTACGCCAAGCGCCTCATTAGCATTGTGGAATACCTCGATTTTTATGAGGCGTATAAAAATAACGTCATACAGATTAATACCTTGCGTGCCAACCGGATGCGGGCCTTTGAGGGGCTGAACCAAGCTGTGGGCCGTACCATTTTCCGGGCCGAGTAGCGGCTCTGCTAGATTGCCATTGCGAGCAACGCGAAGCAATCGCACTAGAACGAGTCGTTTGGGTTTCGTTCTGGTGCGATTGCTTCACTTCGTTCGCAATGACAACCGATTTTAAAACAAGAAAGAAATTCATAACCAACCATATGCTAACCAAAAACGCTTCTAATTTCCTGCTGCTAGCTACCCTGGGCCTGGGGGCCTGCCACAAGCCGGACGAAGCCACGCAGGAAACCAAGGAAACAGCTCCCAAATTCAACCTCTCTGCCCAAACCCTTAAGGAGTTAGCTTTCGACACAGTGCACCTGGAGCCGGTGCGCAGCGACCAGTCTTTCACCGGCCAGGTAGTAACCAACGGCGACAAAACCACCAAAGTATTCCCGCTGGTGGGCGGCATCGTGGAGAAAGTAGGCGTAGAGCTAGGCGACCACGTAACCCAAGGCCAGGTACTGGCCGTGGTGCGCAGCGGTGAAATTGCCGACGTGCAGAACCAGAACAGCACCGCTGGCACCGACGTAGATATTGCCAGGAAAAACCTGGACGTAGCCGAAGACCAGTTTAAGGCCGGTCTGGCGGCCCAGCGCGATGTGGTGCTGGCCCGCGAGGAGTTGAAAAAGGCCCAGAGCAACCTGGGCAAAACCAACAAGCAGCTTGGCATCTATGCCGTGTCGAAGGATGGGCACTATACCATCAAGGCTCCCATTTCGGGCTTCATCACGGATAAAAATGTGACCCAAGGCATGCAGTACACCAATGCTAACACCGACGCCGACGGCTTTTTTACCATCGCCGACCTCGACCAAGTGTGGGTGCTCGCCAACGTGTTTGAGGCCGACATTGCCAACGTGAAAGTGGGCTACGGGGCCGATATTACCACGCTCTCGTACCCTGGCAAGCACTTTCACGGGGTGGTGGACAAGGTCTTTAATGTACTCGACCCCGATAGCAAAGCACTCAAAGTGCGCGTGCGCCTCACCAACGCCGGCTACATGCTCAAGCCTGAGATGTACGCCGAAGTGCACATCCTGAATACCGAGAAAAATAAGGAGTTGGCCGTGCCAGCCAGCGCAGTAGTATTCAACAACGACCGCCATTTTGTGCTCGTCTACAAGGACGCACAGCATGTGGATACACGCGCGGTAAACGTAACCAAAACGGTGGGCGACGTGAGCTACGTGAGCGGCGACCTCAAGCCGAACGAGGTAATTATTACCAAAAACCAGTTGCTCGTGTACGACGAGCTAAACGACTGATTATTAGTCGTGAAATAGAAAACGAATTGTCATTGCGAGCAACGCGAAGCAATCGCACCAGAACGGTACCTGAACAAGTCGTTCTGGTGCGATTGCTTCGCGTTGCTCGCAATGACGGCCGATTTGAAGTTTATTTATAACTCTCCGAAGTGAATAAGTTCATCCAAGGCATTATTGCCTTTTCCCTGAAAAATAAGGGGTTTATATTTCTGCTCACGTTAGCCGCTATTATTGCCGGCGTTGTTAGCTACCGGAACACGCCGATTGAGGCGTTTCCGGACGTGACGAATACCGAAATCACCATTATCACGCAGTGGCCCGGCCGCTCGGCCGAGGAGATTGAGAAATTCGTGACGGCACCCATCGAGATTGCGCTCAATCCGGTGCAGAAGAAAACCAGCGTGCGCTCGACTACCCTCTTTGGTCTGTCGGTGGTGAAGGTGATTTTCGACGATGGCGTGGACGATGCCTTTGCCCGCGTGCAGGTAAACAACCTGCTGGCCGGAGCCGACCTACCCGAAGGAGCTGAGCCCGAGGTGCAGCCGCCCTACGGCCCCACCGGCGAAATCTACCGCTACACTCTTGCCAGCAAAACCAAGAGTACCCGCGAGCTGAAAACCATTCAGGACTGGGTAATCGAGCGCAACCTGAAAGCCGTGCCCGGCGTGGCCGACGTGAACAGCTTCGGCGGTGAAGTGAAGAGCTATGAGATATCGGTGAACCCCAGCAAGTTGCAGGATTTCAGCCTCACGCCGCTCGACCTCTACACCGCCGTGCAGCGCTCCAACATCAACGTGGGCGGCGATGTGATAAACGAGGGCCAGCAGAACTACGTGGTGCGCGGCGTGGGCTTGCTCAACAATATCTCGGATATTAATAACACGGTTATCAAGACCGTCAACAACGCGCCCATCCTGGTGAAGGATGTGGCGCAGGTAAGCGAGTCGGCGTTGCCACGCCTGGGCCGCGTGGGCCGGGGCACCAACGACGATATGGTGGAGGGCATCGTGGTGATGCGCAAGGGCGAAAACCCGTCGGAAGTTATCAAGCTGCTGCAAGCCAAAGTGGAGCTGCTCAACGACAAGATTCTGCCGCCCGACGTGAAAATCAGCACGTTTTACGACCGGCAGCAGCTCATCGACTTCTCTACCGAAACGGTAATTCACAACCTCACCGAGGGCATGATTTTCGTGACGGTTATCGTGTTCCTATTCATGGCCGACTGGCGCACCACGGTGATTGTGAGCATCATCATCCCGCTGGCGCTGCTGTTTGCGTTCATTTGCCTGCGGCTGAAAGGCATGAGTGCCAACCTCTTGAGCATGGGCGCTATCGACTTCGGCATCATCATCGACGGCGCGGTGGTAATGGTGGAAGGACTCTTTGTGGCGCTTGACCACAAGGCCCATGAGGTGGGCATGGAGCGGTTTAACAAGCTCGCCAAGCTGGGCCTCATCAAGAAAACCGGCCGCGACATGGGCAAGTCGATTTTCTTCGCCAAGGCCATTATTATCACTGCGTTGCTACCGATTTTCTCGTTTGAGAAGGTAGAAGGCAAGGTATTCAGCCCGCTGGCCTGGACGCTGGGCTTTGCGCTGCTCGGGGCGTTGATTTTCACGCTCACGCTGGTGCCGGTGCTGGCCTCGATTCTGCTGCGCAAAAACGTGCGGGAGAAAGACAACTTCTTCGTGCGCGGCATCGCTAAAGGCGCGCATAAAGTATTCGTATTCACCTACGCCCGCAAAACGGTGAGCTTGCTGTTTGCGGCGGCACTGGTGGCGGTGGGCGTGGGCATGTACCAGTTTCTGGGTACCGAATTTCTGCCAGAGCTGAACGAGGGCAGCATTTACGTGCGGGCGCAGCTGCCGCTTAGCATCGGTCTGGACGCATCCAACCAGCTTTGTAACGAGATGCGGCGCGTGTTTATCGGCTTCCCCGAAGTGAGCGACGTGGTGAGCCAGACTGGCCGCCCCAACGACGGCACCGACCCCACTGGCTTCTATAACAACGAGTTTCTGGTGCAGATAAAGCACACCGACGAGGTGCAGAAGAAGATGAAATCCAAGACGTACCGCGAAGACCTTGTGCGGCGGATGCAGGAGAAGCTAAACCGCTTCCCCGGCGTGGATTTCAACTTTTCGCAGCCCATTACCGACAACGTGGAAGAAGCTGCTTCGGGCGTGAAAGGCTCCATCGCGGTCAAGATTTATGGCACCGACCTGCGCCTTATGGAAGGCAAGGCCCGCCAGGTTTTCGACATCCTCAAAACCGTGAACGGTATCGACGACCTAGGCCTGTTGCGCAACATCGGCCAGCCGGAATTGCACGCCGACCTCGATGAGCGCCGTATGGCCAGCTACGGCGTAAGTAAAACGGATGCCAACGCCGTGCTCGAAATGGCGGTGGGCGGCAAGCAGGTCAGCCAGATGTACGAAGGCGAGCGCAAGTTCCCTATCCGGGTGCGCTACGAGCCGCAATACCGCCAAACGCCCACCGAAGTGGCCGCCCTTATGGTGCCCACCCAGAACGGCAAAACGGTGCCGCTCACCGAAATCGCCGACATTAAATCGGTAACGGGTCCGAGCCTCATTTACCGCGACGACAACACTCGGTTCTCGGCCGTGAAGTTCTCGGTGCGGGGCCGCGACCTCGGCTCGGCCATCGCCGAAGCCCAGGCCAAAGTAAACAAAGCCGTGCAACTGCCCAAAGGCTACTCCATGAAGTGGACCGGCGACTTCGAGAACCAGCGCCGCGCCTCGCAGCGCTTGGCGCAGGTGGTGCCCATCTCGCTGGCGCTCATCTTCTTCATCCTGTTCATTCTCTTCGGCAACCTCAAAGATGCCGGCCTAGTGCTGCTCAACGTGCCGTTTGCCCTTATCGGCGGCATTGCCATGCTGCTCATTACGCATACCAACTTCTCGATTTCGGCTGGCATCGGCTTTATCGCCCTTTTCGGTATCTGCATCCAGAACGGCGTAATCCTCATCAGCGTGTTCAAGCAAAATATGCTGGCCAAGATGAGCCTCGACCGTAGCCTCGAAGAGGGCGTCGCCTCCCGCGTGCGCCCCGTAGTGATGACGGCGCTCATGGCCATCATCGGCCTTATGCCGGCTGCCCTCAGCACCGGCATCGGCTCCGAAACCTCCAAGCCGCTCGCCATTGTAGTTATTGGCGGCTTGCTCACGGGTACGGTGCTCACACTGTTCATCTTTCCGCTCATTTTCGAGCGCACTTACCGCGCCGAGCATACCCATTATGCCGATGATTTGCCGGCCGATAGAGTGGTAATATAGTTTTGCGAAACTACCAGAACGACGAAAGGGCTGCCCGTATGGGCAGCCCTTTTGTCGTTTTTAGTACCTCTAGTGTACTTCCAGTACCATTACTATTGCGTTGTTGCTCAGCGCTTCCAGCTCTACTTCTTTTGCCTCCCACAGCCCTAGTCCGTCGCGCTCGTGTAGCAGTCGGCCTTCTACCTCGAATGCGCCCGCCAGTATAAACGCGAAAAGCTGTGCTCTTGGCGGCACTAGGTATACTGCCTCCTGCCGGCCCATAAACCGCCCGATGCTGAGCGAAAACACCCGCTCGTTGCTGATGATTTCCAGGAGCTGATTTTCGTTGCTGCCTAGGTCGAAGCCAAAAACAGGGGCTACTTCGGAGGTGGGCACGTCGGCCTGCAGCCAGATGTGCAGGAAGCTAATTAGCTCGTCCTCATACGGATTGGTTAGCTGTAGTGAGTCTCCGGCGGCCAGCGCCAGTCCTTGCAACTCTTCTACCTGCACCGTGCCTGATGGGCCTGAAGCGAGGCGAAAGGCTACATCGCCAGTAATGGGCAGCAGCAGCACGTAGGAAGCTTGGGTTGCGCGCAACTCCGTGCTGCACCCGCCGGCCAGGGTTTCCTCGTTGAAGCCGTAGAGGCGGCCCAGGGGTTGCCTGTGCTCGTCGGCATAGTCGCCGAAGTTGAAGGTGCTCAGGCGACGCAAGTCGCTGGTTTCGAGACGGCCCCGCTGGTCGGCTAGGTAGATTTTGCCGGGCGTTTGCAGCATCATATCAGTCGTCGGGATGCAGGGCGTGGATGGTAAGGTAGGGTTGCAGCCGGAAGAGTTGAGTGAGTACTTCCGCTTCGCCGCCATCAGCTTCGCCGGGCGGCTCGGCCACCAGTATATAGTCGCCGATGGTGGCGTGCCACACCAGCGGGTCGGTGTAAAAACTGATGGCTATCTGGTGTTTATTCTGGTCGGCTAAATCCGAGTTAATTATTTCGAATTGAAATTTATCGAATTTCAGAAAATATTTCCCGATATTATTTACGATGTCGGGCACCACGTTGTTTAATTGCTGAATATACCCGCGCACCGCACCGCTTACTAGGAAATGTAGTCGCTCGGCGGCGGGTACGAAATGCAGGATTTCACCAAACGTACGGTATTTGTTTTCCTGGTTGAAATACGCTGCCTGCATCCGAAACTCGCGGTACGAATCCTCAAATACCAATTTATCCCAGGGTTTTTGGGAAGTAACGTCGATTATTTTGCGGTAGCAGAGCGTGAGGCGGGGCATATTTTAACTGGGGAGTTGTGAGGTTGTTATGTAGAACGTCATTCCGAGCTTGCCGAGAAATCTCGCTCACATCATTGTTTAGTTTTCAACGACGCGAGCAAGATTCCTCGGCAAGCTCGGAATGACGTTCTACTTGACGACCCCAGTCTCAACTACGCCGCCACAGCCAAATTAATGTTCAGCACGAAGCCGCTGGTAGTGTCGCCCGTAACGGTGGCAATCTGGATGCCGGCGGTGTCGTCGCTGAATACGTTGTCGCTCTTGTTGTAGGTGTAGCCACTCATGCCTTTGGCGTAGCCGTTTACGGCAGCCAGGGCCGTGCCGGTGCCTTCGGGGAAGGCAATTTGGGTGACGTTGAGGGAGGTGCCGCTGGCGCTGTATACGTGCACGTGGATGTGCGTGGCGCGGCCCGAGTACCAGCCAGGGAAGATGCTCGTGAACGCGGCTACCCCACTGCTGTTGGTGGTTTGGCGGCCGCGCAGGAAGTGCACGCTGGTGTAGTTGGTGCTTTGCATGGCGCTGCCGCCGTACTCCGAGTAGTTGCCCTCGGCGTCGCAGTGCCAGATATCGACCAGCACGCCCGCCAGCGCCACGCAGCCGCCTTTGCTGTTGGTGATAGTGATGTTGGCCGCCATTTTATAGCCCGTGCGCCCGTCCGTGATGTCGCTCCGCACGTAGGAAGCCGGCGTATGGGTCGGGAACGGCCCTTCGGTTTCGGTGGGGGCCACCGTGCAGTTCGAGGACGAACTGCCACCCGTGGTGGTAGTAGTAGTGCCCGTGGTGGTTGAGCTGCTGCCTGGCGTTACGGTATCGCCTTTCTTGCAGGCGGTGAGCAGGGCGGGACCAGCGGCGGCACCCAGCAGCAGGCTTTTCAAAAAATGCTTCCGTTCCATAATCAGGTGGTGGGGGAAAAGG
Organism: Janthinobacterium lividum; assembly: GCA_050954465.1. Classification (GTDB taxonomy): domain Bacteria; phylum Bacteroidota; class Bacteroidia; order Cytophagales; family Hymenobacteraceae; genus Hymenobacter. The sequence continues at coordinate 7,545 of JBPBPU010000150.1, read as the reverse complement.
GGTTTCGTTTGCTGGTAGTAGTACACAAAACTGCCCCTGAAAATTGCCTGAACCCCCACGCAATCGACGGTTTGCACCTGCCCGCCGATGGTTAGCCGGTTTGGTTCGAAAAGTACAGCCGTCGCGTAGCGCGGAGCTTTCGCTTCGAGCATCGCCGCCATGTGGCGAGGCTCGCGTTGGCAGGCATTGCACTATGCGGCGCGGGGCCGGGGATTCGCCGCTTGGCGGCGATGCACGAAGCGAAAGCTCCGCGCTACTGCCCCGGTGCCTGTAGAAAGCGCCCGATTACCCCCTGCCAGGCGGCCGGCTCGCGGTGCCAGTACGGCTCGTGGCCCGCGCCAGCGAAGTAGCGCCGCTGCTTGGGGCCCGCCAGATGGTCAAAAATGGTATCGGTTTCGGCCCGCGTCACGCGGGGGTCGGCGGTGCCCCACAGCAGCAGGGTGGGGGTGCTGATGCGGCGGGCGTACTCCTCGCCTTGCAGCCCGAATGCCCAAAAGTTATTCTGCACGCCGCCCCAGAATACCAGCATATCGGCCAGCGGAAATGGCGGCACGTGCATGGAGTTGAAGCGGTTATAAGCAGTCTGGCGCATCGTGCCGTAGGGGCATTCCAGGATGTTGGCGGTGGGCCGCACGCCCAGCTCGGCTTCGGCCCGCATGATGGCTACGGCCCCCATGCTCACGCCGTAGAGTATCAGCGAGTCGGCCGGGTGGGCGAGGTTCCGGCCGCGCAAATATGCCACGGCGGCCACTACGTCGGCGGCCTCGTGGTGGCCCACAGTGGTGCGGGTTCCGGCCGAGTTGCCGTTGCCGCTTTGGTCTACCAGCAGCACGGCGTAGCCCAGGTGGCGGAAGTAGTCGCCCTCGGCTGCCAGCTTCGATTTGTTGCTCGTGTAGCCGTGAAATAGCGCTACCGTGCCCCGTTGCGGCCCCTGCGCTGGGAGGGCGTACCAGGCTTCTAGCTGCCCATTTGCACTCGCAAATGTTACCACCTCCACTGGGTAGGTCGGCAGCGGGCCATTGGTGGGCTTAGGAATGTGTACCCCCGTCAGCAGTACGTCCAGGCGTTGCGCAGTGGTGAGCTGCTCTGGGTTTTCGGTGGGGCGGGTGCCGCCCGGCTCGGTGAAGTGGGTAAAGCGCCAGGCATGGAAGAAAGCCACGACATTAGCTACCAGAAATAGCCCAGCGAGCGAATACAAGGTGCGGCGTAGCATCAGGAGCGGGGGCGGCGGGGGCCAGCATAAGTGGTAGTGGTGCGCCGAAAGGGCTGCGCGTTGCGGCTGCCCGCGCCGGCCAGCTCCCGGAGCGCCAGCACTTCGGACGGCGTCAGGTCGTGCCACTGGCCGGGGGCCAGGCCGTCCAGGGTTAGCTCGCCCAGGCCTGCGCGCACCAGCCGCAGGCAGGGTAGGTCTACGGCGGCGCACATCTTGCGCACCTGCCGGTTCATGCCCTGCGAAATAGTGATTTCCAGCCACGCCGTGGGGATATTGGCCCGGTAGCGGATGGGTGGCGTGCGGGGCCACAAGTCGGCTGTGGCGGCTTCGGGCAATGCCTGGGCTTGGGCGGGTAGCGTAAAGCCCTCTTTGATTTGTACGCCTTGGCGCAAGTGTTCCAGCGCAGCCTCGGTGGGCACGCCTTCTACTTGCGCCCAGTAGGTTTTGGGTACTTTGTAGCGCGGGTCGCTGAGGCGGTGCTGCAGTTGCTTGTCGTCGGTGAGCAGCAGCAGGCCCTCGCTGTCGAAGTCGAGCCGGCCCACCGGGTACACGCCCGGCACGGCCACAAAGTCCTTGAGCGTAGCCCGCCCGTGCTCATCAGTAAACTGAGTGAGGACTTCGTAAGGCTTGTTGAGGAGGAGGTAACGCATATACAATTATCAATGAACAATTATCAGTTGTTCAGATGAGCTAACGTACTCTTTCCTGCCAGAATGAGTGTCTGAACAACTGATAATTGCTCATTGATAATTGACCTCACACACCGCCCTGATACTTGCGGGTGGCCCATTCGGCGGTGAGCAGCGCCAGCAGCGCAAAAAACAGCCACTTCAGGTTTATCAAATCCTTGAGGTCGTCCTCGCTGGAAATTACCGGCTTGAAGTTCATTTTCTCAATGGCCTGCGCCAGCTGGTCTAGTTGGCTGGGGTAGTAGAGCTGCCCGCCGCTGCGGCGGCTCAGCTGCGCCAGCAGCTGGTGGTCGGCGCGCGACTCCTGGGCTTCGAGGGGCTGGTTTTCGACCAGAATCTCGCCGGCGGCCTGCTGGGCCTGGCCGCTGAGCGTGGCGCGGGCCTGGTAGCGGTAGAGGCCGGCCGGCAGCGCCCCCAGGTGCAGGGCCGAGCCATCGGGCGCATTGGCAAAGGTGAGGGTGCGAGTTTTGCGGGCCGAGTCGGTGAGGGTAAGCGTAATCTGCTGGTCGTAGATGCGCTCGAACACAGCGTTGTACGTTTCAGCTCCCAGCGTCACGTCGTCCTGGGTGCCGAAGGCGTCCTGGGTGGGGTACACGTCGAGGCGCTTTTTATTGGCGTTTTGGGTGAGCAGCTGCAGCGTGCGCACCAGCAGGCGGTCGTAGGCGTCGGGGCGGTTGTCGTGGGCGGTAGCTTCGGAGAGGCGCCATTGCCAGGTGTTTTCGGCCAGCAGCGTGGCGGTGCGGGGGGTGGCGGTGGCACTGCCAAAGGCCAGCAGGGGCTTCTGAGTGGGCAGGCGGCCCACCTGCTGCCAAAGGGCGGCCTCGGCCCCGTTGGTGAGGCGCACGTCGCCGAAGGGCACTTGGGCCGGCGGGTACTGGGCGAAACGCTGCCGGGTGGCCTCATCGAGCGGGAAGCGGGCAAAGCCAGCGTTGGGCAGGGGCGTTACGTCGTCGGTTTGCGCGCCTCTAGGCTGCACGCTCAGACCGCCATTGAGCTGGTTGTAGGCGGCGTAGTCAGACTGCGCGCCCAGCACGTACAGGACAGGAACCCGTGCCGCCCGCACCCGCGCCAGCAACTCCTGGCCCAGGCCACCTTGCGCCGGCAGCTGGTGCAACACGGCCACGTCGAAGGTGGCGCCGGGGGGCAGCGGGGCGCCCACGCCGGCCACGCTCAGGGTGAGGTCGAAGTTGTCGTTGGCCAGGATGGCGGCCCGCAGCGCTTTGAGGTCGGGGTGGGGGGCGGCCCCGGCCAGCAGCACCCGCAGCTTGCCTTTTACTACTTCGACAAAGGCGGTGCGCGTGTTGTTGAGCACCGTAAACTCGCCGGCCTGGGGCAGCACGCGCACCTCGTAGCGGCGCTTGCCGGGGGCCGGGGCCGTGAGTTGAAACGTGGTTTTTATGCGGCGGCGGCCGGCGGGCAGCGCCACCCGGCGCGATTCCAGCACCCGGCCGCCCTCGCGCACTTCCACCGTGGCCGCGCCGCCCGCGTAGCCTTCGTACGCGATTTCGGCTTCGAGTGGAAACTTATTGCCGCTGAACGCCACCCGGTTGTACACGAGGTCGGAGAGGCGCAGGTCTTTTTTGGCCACCGAGTCGCCGAGCGCCACGCTGAAAACCGGAAACGTGAACTCCGTAAACTGCGGGGCCTGGCCCTGGTTTACGAGGCCGTCGCTGGCTAGCACCACGGCCGCCAGGTTGCGGTTGGCGTTGGCTTCGCGGCTGTCGGCGAGCAGCTTGCCCAGGTCGGTACGGTCGGCGGTAAAGCGCAGGGAATCGGGCGCGGCCTCGGCGCGGGTGAGGGTGCGGGTTTCGACCCGAAAGCCCTTGCCGCGCAGCGTAGCCGCCAGCTGCGGCAGCCCTGCCGTGAACTGGCCCAGGACCGGCTTCGGCGTGAACAGGCTTATTGACTGCGAGTTATCGACGGCCAGCACCACGGTAGGCGCTTCGGTGTGGGTGGTGCTGGACTTAACGAACGGCGCAAGCAGCAAAAAGCACAGAAAGCTGACAACCACGAAGCGCAGCCCCGCCAGCGCGTAATTGAGGGCGCGGCCCCACGGCGCCTGGGCCGAGTAAAGCAGGGCGGCGTAGCCCGCGCCCACGGCCAGGCACAGCGGGATAAACCAGGAAGAATAAGCGGTGGAGAGCAAACGGCAGGAAACTAGGGCGACGCTGAAAGTAGCTAACGCCATGAATAAGCAAAAATACTCCCGCCGGGTTGCGCCACCCGGTAGTTGTTCAGTAGTTATTTCGCACGGAGTTCACCGGGTTGGTAAGAGTTTTTGTAAGCCGAAACGCTTTCTGGCTCGGTGAACTCTACGCAAAGCCTCCTTACTATGAAGCACCACCTGCATAATACGTCGACTGGCAGCAGCTGCATCCTTACGCTAGCGGGCACCACGCTCACCACGGCCACTGGCAAGCCTGGCAAGGAACGGACTACCCAAAAGGACTTTGCCACGGCCGAGGAAGCCCGCCAGCAATTCGAGAAAAAGGAGTGGGAAGCCCTTAAAAAAGGCTTCGTGCTGCACCAGGAAGCTGCTACGGCTGGTGAGCCACTGCTGCACTACTACGTGGGGACGGGCTACACGGGCTGCCTGTCGCTGGTAGGTACCCCGCAAGGCATTTATGTATATAAGCACGGCTGGTACAAAACGGCGCAAGACCAAACCGACTTCCTGGTGCGGCTGGATGCTACAGGCCAGCTGCTCGAAACCATTGAGCTGCCACAGGTACTGCCCTGGCAAATAGCATACAACGCCGCGACCAATACCCTACTGCTAGACCTGGACCACTACGTGTACGAATACAGCCTGGTAACTGGAGAGTTTGAGCAGCTGACGCAACGCAATACCCAGCGTGGTATAAATTGCTCGTCGTTTGTAGCCGTTGGCCCATATCATTTGGCCTTTGCCACCGAGCCCAGCCTGTACGTGCAGACGCTGGCGCGCCAGCCGCTGCTGGAAATGCCCTACGCTACTACACTCATTAATGGTGACTGGGCTTTTGCCGCAGCGTTGTCTAAAAACGGGGACCTGTTGGCGCTACATACTGTTTGGGGCGAAATTCAGTTGCTCAAAACTACCAATGGCACCCTGCTGCGAACACTCACCGGCGACTTTACTAAAGCCACGCAGCTGGAATTTGTGGCCAACGACACTCTATTAGCTGTGCGGGTGCGCGGGGAAGGCCAGCCGCTATTGTTCTTTAGCGTGGCCGATGGTAGCCCGGTTTTGTTCGCCGGGCTAAAAACAGAAACGGGACAGCATTTGCAGCAATTCTGCTTCAACCCAGACGAGTCGCGCTTGGTGCTGGTGTACCGCCATACGGCCTACGTATTCGATTTTAGCGCCAAGCGCCTGCTTTACCAGTTCGATTTACAGCATACAGTAAAAAGAGCCCACGTAAAATTTATCGGCGAAGCCCTGGGTGTGCGCACCGACTATGGCTGCTTTAGCTTGTATGCTATGTAGTCTTAGCGGCTGATTACCGTTACCAGCTCCGGGCTATTGAAAATGCTGACCGGCGAAATTACCGGCTCGGCCAGCGGCAGGCGGTTGCCGTAGCGCTCGCGCAATTTGGCCTGCACGGCGGGGTTGCTCAGGTCGAAGTCGCGCAGCTGCCGCAACTGCCCCAACTGCCGGTGCAGGCTCCGGTTGTACACCTTCCAAATCAGCTCGGAGCAGTAAATACGCTCGTCCGACCAGCCAAAATACAGGTCGTATTTACGCCCCTGCATAGGCTGCCCCGCCGCCCGCAGCCGCGCCAGTGCGGCCGGCGTAAGCGCCGTTTGGGCGTCGTGGAGCCGCTTTATTATAAAGTGCCCCCCTTGTCCCCGCGCCACCCACCGCGTCAGCGGCGTAAGCTTCACCGGCTGCACCGCCTCGAATACCTGCCACTCCCCATTGTTCTTATAGAGCAGCCCGCAGTGGCTATACGGTGAGTGCGTAGCCAGTTGAATAGCCTGGCTTTGGGCCGAAAGGGAGGTGTGGAAAATCAGGTCGCCGTCGTGCAAGGCGGTGGCTATTGGGACAATGGTAGCCGTGGCTTGGCGCTGGGCTTGCCAGCGGTGGAGCCGGGCCGTGAGGCGTGGGTAGGCGAGGAAACTTCCGGTTCCAAGCAGCAACAAGGTGCAGCCTGTGAGGATTTTAGCGGGTAAAAGCATCGGAAAAGGGTCGGAAGCAAATTCCGTTTTTAAATAAAGCTTTACCAATGAAAAAAGCTGTTCATCAGCCAGCGCAGCTACAAATTTCACCTTCAAAGTGGGTAATAGCCTCGCTGATATTACTGCTGGGTTTCGCTGGTGGAATGCTAGCTGCCGACTACGTATGGGCCAAAAGTGGCTACGAATTTCTACCCGCCGAAATTATTGTGAAACCACCACTGCCTAATACATTGGCCTGCTTCCCGGATTCGGGATTTTTTGGAGGAATTAGATTCCAAAAGGAATTGGCGAAGCAAATGAGTGCCGGGAATCTGCGTCTTTATACTAAAGCAGTTATAAGAAGTAGTATTAAGGTGTGCTTGGCGGAAAGTGACAGTATATATGTCTTCCAAGTGTTGAGTGTGCGGCCTACCGGTTTTAACGTTATTGCCACGGAAAAGCACGGTTTTGTTCCTCACAGCAACTACATTCTGATAACCGAACAGGGCTGTTATTACCTTCATCCCATCCCAAAGCGACGCAGTGCTGATTATGACAGTCTGCTACAACTGCGGCACAGCGTGGTGCGTGAGCTTCAACCAACCAATATATGACCTCCGAATTGCACGAAGCCATTGAGCAACTGTACCGGGTATTTGCGAAATATCCTGCCGACCCTAACATGGATGGTAGCCCTATGTACCACGACCTGAGCCAATGGAACCAAGCGCTGCTAGCGAAGCCGTTGCACAAGCTTTCCATAGAAGAAGATTTGCTCGGCTACTACTTCAAGGCTATGATTACCTGGGGCGGCGTGGCTGATTTCAAGCATTTTCTGCCGCGCATTTTCGAGCTACTGACTACGCTGCCAACGGGCATTGACGAAAACGTAGCGCTGGGCAAGCTAACCTACGGCAAGTACGAAACCTGGCCCGCATCGGAGCAAGCGGCCATACACCAGTTTTTGCTGGCTTTCTGGCAAATGCTGTTGAGCGAAGCATCCGATTGGATAGACACTTTTTCCGCAGACTATTTCCCCGCCATCGCCAACGTATACCCCGATTTCAACCAGTTGCTTCAGCTGTGGACTGCCGCCGAAAATCAGGAAGCCGCCCAGCGCCTGGCTTGGTTTGTATGCCGCCATACCAAGCAGCTATTAAAAAAGCGGGTGTTTCCGAGAGCCACTAAATCGGAGCTGTTGGGTAGGCTGTTCCTAGAGTGGCTGCATACCCCAGCGGCAGTGGCCAAGCTAAAACGAGCCGTGCCCGATGAAAGCGCGCCCTATCTGAATTTCGAGCTGGACCCTATAATCAAGGAGTTGGAGTAGTTGAATTGAATAGGAGCAGTCAGTAAATCCTAGCGAGTAGAACGCCTCAACTGTTGAGCCGCCAAATTTCGCACTGCTCTCTGAGGTGGTCCAGCTAAACGAGACAGAATTGGGTAGTATTTTCCGCCTATGGAAAAGCCCGATAAACGCCGCAAGTACGATGCGGCCTTCCGCAC
>JBPBPU010000013.1:0-86186 GCA_050954465.1 Janthinobacterium lividum | reverse complement strand
CCTTTCGCCGCGAACTGCTCAACGCCTACCTCTTCAGCAGTCTGCGTCAAGTACGCGAACACTGCCAGCTTTGGCAACACGACTACAACCACCTGCGGTCCCATGAAGCCCTTAACTTTCTAACCCCCATTGAGTTTCGTCAAGCTGCCCAACCTCTACTTTTGACTGGCCTACTTTAAGGGGGAGCTTACACTCCTCCGTGAAATCGGCCTCGCCAAGCAGTCTGTTCATGTCGCTGTGGCGTGGTTTACCGACCACACGTTGTTTGCGGCGCTGCTGGCGCGGCAGCGGGCCGGCGTACCCGTGGCCCTGTGCCTGACGCGCGACGAGAAAGCCATCAACTTCCAGCCGGGCGGGCTGCCCTTTGCCGAGCTGGAAGCGGCCGGCGGGCGCGTGGTCGTGGTCGAAAACCGGCTAATGCACCACAAATTCTGCATCCTCGACGAGCGCGACGTGCTCACCGGCTCCTACAACTGGACGCACCGCGCCGCCTACCACAACGAGGAAAACCTGGTGCTCACCACCGGCGACCCCGAGCTGGCCCGGCACTTCCTGCGCGAGTTTGCCCGCCTCACCGGCCCGGCCGAGGCGCCCGCCCCCGACCCGGCCGTGCAGCGCGTGCTCAAGCGCCTGGCCGTCATCCAGTCGCTGCTGACCCTGCACGAAACCGAAGACCTGCCCAAGCACCTCGACCGCCTCGAAGCCGAGCCCCTGGCCGATAGCCGCCTGGCCGCCGTGCTCGCCGCCCTGCACGCCCACCGCTACGCCCACGCCACCGACCTGCTGCAAGCCTTCGTGGCCGCCCACGCCCAGGTGCGCGTGTGGGACGACCCGCGCCTGGCTGCCCTGCACCTCGAAATCCGGCGCCTCGAAGCCGAGCTGCTGGCCCTCGAAGCCGAGCGCGCCGAAGCCACCCGCCTGCTCACCGAGTTCGAGCTGTGGCACCAGCGCGAGCTAGGCGAGCTGCTGCAAGATGTCCTGGCTCTGCGCCGCGACGTGGCCCGGCAGCAGCGCCGGCAGTCCACCTACGCCGAGCGCGAGTACCAGCAAGCCGAGCAGCGCTACCAGCAGCAAGCCCACGACCGCGAGCAGGCCCAGGCCGTAGCCGCCCACACCTTCGCCCTCGACGCCGACGGCCGCGCCACCCTCAAAAAGCTCTACCGCGAAGCCGCCCAGCTCTGCCACCCCGACCGCGTAGCCGACCTCCACAAACCCGCCGCCACCGCCGCCTTTCAGCAGGTGCAAGCCGCCTACCAGCGCCACGACGTAGCCGCCCTACAAGCGCAGTTGCTCGACCTGCGGCGCGGTATTTTCACGGCCGCTGCGGCCGCGCCGGGCTCGGTGGAAGTGTTGCAAACCCGGCGCGACGCCTTGGCCGCCCGCCACGCCGACTTGCTGCGCGAGCTGGCCGAATTGCGGGCCGCCGAAGCCTTTGCGCTGGCCCAGGCCGGGGAGGAGGAGCAGGCCGCTTACCTCAGCACCAACCGCGCCGCTCTGCTGGCCGAGCGCGACCGGCTGCGGGTGCAGCTAGCGCGAGCCGAAGCCAGCTTGGCGGGCGAGCTAGCTAGGCTTGTGTAAATCGCCCTCCGCGTTCACCTCACCCCCTAGCCCCCTCTCCTGTGGAGAGGGGAACTAGCCCTAAAAAGCTAGATTCTAAAACTAGAAACTAGTTCCCCCTCTCCTTTTCGGAGAGGGGGCTAGGGGGTGAGGCGCACGCGGAGGGCGACCAAGCCAGAACCTACCACCTCTACCCATTCGGCCCAAGCCAAAAGCCCTGCCGGGCGCGGAAAATATCCGCGCCCGGCAGGGCCGGCAACAAGACTAGCTACCTAAATTAGCTGTTACTGGTTACGCCATTCTGCTTGTTCTGGTAGCGCTTGTAGAGGTAAGCAGCACCGGCTGCTAGCAGGGCACCACCCACTACTTTGTGGGTGCCCGTGAGGCCGCCGGTACGGGCGGTGTCGTCGGTGGAAGCAGTGCGGCTGCCAAAGAGGCCGGCCAGCAGGCCGCCCAGGTTAGTGCTTGGGGAATCGCTCATGCGTGAAAGGTCGGGTTAAGGGTGAATACCGGTTTTGTACGGGGTACGCGGGGCTAATGTTGAGCTTAAGGCTACTTCTGCTGGGCCGACAGCTGTTTCAGGCGCTCGTAGGTTTGCTGGGCCTGGGCGTGCTGGCTTTCCACGGCGGCGCGGACGTCGCCGGTCAGCTTGGTGCCTTCCAGGGCGTCCTCGTAGGCGGCAATGGCCCACTCCTCGCCGTAGCGGTTGGAGGCGAGGATAGCTTGCTCATCGCGGTCAGTGAGCAGGGCTTTGGCGTCCATCCACTGGCGGTAGAGCTTGCCTTTGAGGGTGGTACCGGTTTCGGGCTCACCGCCTTCGCGGGCCAGGTAGCCGTTGAGGGTGATGGCGAACTGCTGGCTTTGGCTTATCCGGTCCTGGTAGTAGCTGCGCAGCTCGTCGTCGTGGCTTTCGGCGGCGGCCCGCTGGTAGCCCTCGATGCGGTCGTTGACGAAGAGCAGCAATTCGCTCAAGGTGTCGGCCTGCGAGCCGGCCGGGCTCTTTTTGCCACGCAGCAGGTAAGCTGCTCCTAGTGCAATGAGGGCCCCACCGGCTAGCTTGCGGGCGATGTTGCGCCGCTTAGCGCGGGGCTTTGGCTGGTGTTCGGTGGCTTGGGGCGAGGTACGTTGTTTCATGCGTATTAGGTAGAAAAATAGGAAGTATTGCCAGCCTTTACGGCCTGTGGGCCGGGTACGTTAGGTGGAGCTTAAAACTTGCCGGCAGTTGGGGAGTTAAAAAAGCATCTTCTGCCATTCTGTCACGGCGGCGTATCTTTGTTATCTACCGCGCCGCTAGCCTGGGGCGCTTTGCCTGCTATGTCTCAACCGCTCATTACGTTAGATTTTCTCGATAAAGCCCCTGTTGCCGAAGCCGCCACGCTGCCCTTTGATGTGCGCGTGAGCGCCGCTACCCGCAACGGCCGCGCCCGCAAGCTTTACATCGAGAGCTACGGCTGCCAGATGAATTTCTCCGACTCCGAGATTGTCACTAGCATCCTAGCCGCCGAGGGCTTCGATACCACCGACGACCTCGCCGGGGCCGACCTCGTGCTGCTCAACACCTGCTCCATCCGCGAAAAGGCCGAGCAAACCGTGCGCATGCGCCTCAAGCAAATCAACTCGCACAAAAAGCGCCGCCCCGGCATGCTCGTGGGCGTGCTCGGCTGCATGGCCGAGCGCCTGAAAAGCAAGTTCCTGGAAGAAGAGAAAATCGTGGACCTCGTAGTTGGCCCCGACGCCTACCGCGACCTGCCGCAGCTCATTGCCCAGGTCGATGGCGGCCAAAAGGCTGTGAACGTGCTGCTGAGCCGCGAGGAAACCTACGCCGACATCACCCCCGTGCGCCTGAATTCCAACGGCGTATCGGCCTTCATCAGCATCATGCGCGGCTGCGACAACATGTGCTCGTTTTGCGTGGTGCCCTTCACGCGGGGCCGCGAGCGCAGCCGCGACGCCCACAGCATTGTGCAGGAAGCCCGCGAGTTGGTAAACGCTGGCTACCGGGAAGTTACGCTGCTCGGCCAGAACGTGGACTCCTACAAGTGGGCCAGCGAAGACGGCACCGAGCGCGTCAATTTTGCGCAGCTCCTGGAAAGCGTGGCCGTCATCAGCCCCTACCTGCGGGTGCGTTTTTCTACCTCGCACCCCAAGGATATTACCGATGAAGTGCTGCACACCATGGCCCGGCACGACAACATTTGCAACTACCTGCACCTGCCCGCCCAAAGCGGCAACTCGCGGGTGCTCGAACTCATGAACCGCACCTACGACCGCGCCTGGTACGAGGAGCGCATAACCGCCGTGCGCCGCATCCTGGGTGAGGATTGCGCCATCTCGACCGACATGATTGCCGGCTTCTGCTCCGAAACCGAAGAAGAGCATCAGGACACGCTCAGCCTCATCGACTTCGCGCAGTATGACATGGGCTACAACTTCTTCTACTCGGAGCGCCCCGGCACCCTGGCTGCCCGCAAGCTTGCCGACGACATCCCGCTGGAAACCAAAAAGCGCCGCTTGCAAGAGATTATCGACCGCCAACAGTTGCACGCCCGCGCCCGCTACACCCGCATGGTAGGCCGTGTACACCGCGTGCTGGTGGAGAATTTTTCGAAGCGCTCGCAGGAACATCTGAGCGGCCGCAACAGCCAGAACCAAGTGGTTATTTTCCCCAAGAGTACTTTCCGGAAGGGCGACTACGTTGACGTATTAGTGACCAGCACGACAGGTGGCGCACTGCTGGGTGAGGCGATATGAGCCGCAGGCAAAAGTTTTTAGCTCAGTTGCTGTCTGGCCAAAGCGACCGAACACTTGATTTTAGCGCGCTTTGCAACTTGCTTTTGAGCCTTGGATTTCAACTGCGAATTAAAGGCAGTCATCACATTTTTACGCACCCCAACGTTGCAGAAATCATTAACCTGCAACCAGCTTCTGGTAGTGTAGTAAAGCCTTACCAAGCCAAACAGGTAAGGGAATTGTTAATACAATATCAGTTACAGAATGCAGTAACTGAAGAAGATTCTGAGCTATGACCCATGCCCTTCAGTATCCCATCGTTATTTATTGGAGCGAAGAAGACCAAGCCTTTCTGGCCGAAGCTCCTGACTTGCCGGGCTGTATGGCCGATGGCGCTACCCAGGCTGAAGTGATTGCCAATATGGCCGTCATCATTGAAGAGTGGCTGGAAATGGCCCACGAGTTAAATCGGCCCATACCGGCCCCACGTCAGCGCTTACAATTTGCTTAGGCTGGAAAAACGAACTTAGACCTTGACTAACCAGGAAATCCAATCCATCAAGCAGCGGTTTGGCATTATCGGCAGTGCGCCGGCGCTGAACTACGCGATACAGGTGGCCGCGCAGGTGGCCCCTACCGACATGACCGTGCTTATCACCGGCGAAAGTGGGTCGGGCAAGGAGTCGTTTTCCAAGATTATTCACGCCCTTTCGCCGCGCAAGCACGGGCAGTTTATTGCCATCAACTGCGGGGCCATTCCGGAGGGCACTATCGACTCGGAGCTGTTCGGGCACGAGAAAGGGGCCTTCACCGGGGCCAACGACGCCCGCAAGGGCTACTTCGAGGTCACGGACGGCGGCACCATCTTCCTGGATGAGATTGCCGAAATGCCGCTCGGCACGCAGGCCCGCCTGCTGCGCGTGCTCGAAAATGGCGAGTTCATTCGCGTGGGTAGCAGCAAGGTGCAGAAAACCGACGTGCGCGTGGTAGCTGCTACCAACGTAAACCTGCTCGACCGGGTACAGGCAGGCAAGTTTCGCGAAGACCTCTACTACCGCCTGAATACGGTGCCTATTACAGTTCCAGCATTGCGTGAGCGGGGAGACGATATCTACTTGTTATTCAGGAAGTTTACTGCCGACTTTTCGGAGAAGCACCGCGTGCGGCCCATCAGCCTTTCGCCCGAGGCGGTGCGGCTACTCACGCGCTTCCGGTTTCCGGGCAATATCCGGCAGCTCAAGAATATTGCCGAGCAGATTTCGGTACTTGAGTTGGAGCGCGAAGTCGATGCCCCACGCTTGGCTCATTACCTGCCTGCTGCTCACACCTCGCAGGTGCCCGCCCTGCTGCCCGGCCTCGCCGGCCCACCCGATGCGGCCGGCAGCTACGGCTCCTACTCCGACCGCGACATCCTCTACCGGCTGCTGTTTGATATGCGCCGCGACGTGACCGACCTCAAGAAAGTAGTGCTGGAGTTGGCCGGCGGCGGCCCCCGTGCCAGCACCGACGCCCAAGAGCTGCTGCGCCAGAACAGCCACCTCTTCAGCAACTTAAGTGACAACCCAGCTTACACCGACACCCCGGCCGAAACCGGCTACTATCTGCCGCCCAGCGCCACTACGCCGCTACGAGTCGATGTGAACCCGAGCTACGATGAGGACGATACCATCCAAACCGAAGACATTTCGCACGAAACCGAGGAAGAAACGTTGTCGCTGGATGCCATTGAGAAGGAAATGATACTCAAGGCCCTCAAGAAGCACCACAACAAACGCAAATACGCGGCCCAGGACCTCGGCATCTCGGAGCGCACCTTGTACCGCAAGCTCAAGCAATATGACCTCGAATCGGCGTAACCAGTTTGTAATCTGTCTGTTATGGTGCCTGCCAATGCTTTGCGGCGGCTGCGGCATCTACTCGTTCAATGGCACCAACATCGACCCGACCGTTAAAACCATCTCCATCGCTACTTTCCAGAACACAGCTCCCAACGCGCCGGCCTACCTGTCGCAGCGCTTTACGGAGGACATCAAAGACTATTTCCAGCGCAACACCACGCTGCGGCTCGTGCCCCGCGATGGCGACTTGCAGTTCGACGGCACCATCACGGCCTACGATTTTGCGCCGGCCGCCATTCAGCAAGCGGGCACGCTGCCCACAGCCGGGGCCAACCGCCTCACCATCCAGATACAGCTACGCTTCGCCAATACCAAAGACAACAAGCAGGACTTCGAGCAAACCTTCCAGAGCCAGCGCGACTTCGCCTCAACCCAGGACATTGCCACCATTAACAACGACCTGGCGTCGGTACGCGAGATAACCCGCAATATTATTACCGATATGTTCAATAAGTCGGTAGCAAACTGGTAAATAAAACCCTAACCAAACCTACAAAGCCAAAAAAAGCCCCGCGTTGGCGGGGCTTTTTTAGTTAGTTCAGGTACAAGCGGTGCAATAGCTTGAAGCGGTGCGGCGCGAAGGCGTTGTAGTAGGGTGCCTCACCCCGAAAGGTGAGCACATGCACCAACGGAATACCTTCGAGGCGGCTTTCTACCACGCGCACAGGATAGTGCTGGCCTTTTTCGGGCCAGTCGCCGCTGTGGTTGGAGGGGCGGTCGGTAGCATCGAGGCAGCAGGCGTAGTCCAAGTAGGGGGCCGCCTTAGTGGCCTCGGCAAGGGTGTAGGTAGCAACTTCCATAAGATAAAGATACGATAAAACGCAGGGCATTGGTGGGCAGATTACCGCTTTAACGCTAGTCGGCGGCCGTTGGTGCCGGGCCAGGGGGCGCGGCTGACTCGTCGGCGGCGTCCAGTTGGTCCAGCAGTTCTTCTTGGTGCCAAATATTTTCCGGGTTGAAAAAACCGGTTATGCTGGCCAGGTCTTCGAGCAGGTGGTCGTCGGCAGACGTGGAATCGGCGGGCGGGAGTTCAGGGTTCATGCGTGGTTTACGATAAAGCTGGGGCGTTGGATTCTCTTACCTGCGGCGGCTGGTCTGTAGTCACCTATTGTATCTTAAACGTTATGGGAGCGGTGAACCGTACCGCTACTTTTTCGCCATCCTGCTGGCCGGGCTGAAACTGCTTCAGGTGTTGCACTGCCTGCACCACCGTAGCTTCCAGGTCGCGCACGGCGCTTAAGGCAGCCCCCTGAAACTTGGTTTCGTCGACGCCTTCCACAATGCGCGCGTCCTGCACGCCACCCGCCGCGTTCACGGTAAAGGCCACCTTAATAGTACCTTGCAAGCGCTGGCGCAAGGCGGAAGCCGGGTAGCGAACCCGCTGCTGAATGGCCGTTACTATGGCCCCCATGTTACCCGTGCCTTCGGGGTAGATAGGCATTTGCTCGTACTCAAAGTACGCAACCGGGTGCCCATCGGGGGCAAAGCATTCGCCGGCCGTGCGCTTGCCGGCGGCGTACTGGTCGCGGCGGCGCAGGGTGCCATCGGGGTAGTACACCAGCAGTTCGCCTACGTAGTTACCAGCCACAAAATCGGCCTGCCGGTGCAGTTGGCCGCTTTCGTAGTATACCATCCGCCGCCCATGCAGCACATGCCGCCGCAGGTTGGAGTAAGAAGCAAACTCCTTAAGCTTGCCCGAGGGGTAAAACACACGCACCCGCGCCCGCAGGCTGTCGGTGTACGTCGTCTCCACCCGATGGTCGGCTCCGGCTGGCGAGGAAAGCTTCTGGCCGGCGGCGTCCACGTACTCCGTCACCACTTGGGCAGAAGTAAGCCGGACTGAATCGGCTTGCTGGGCGGCGGCCGGGATAGCACTCATACTGGTCAGTAGCAGACCGTAGAAACAGATTTTTTGCATAGAAACATTAACATGATGGGCGGGTACGCTTGCTTGCCAGGCTGGCCTTTCAGTTACCCACCTGTATGGCTCCTTCCAGCATGTCGTCCGTGGCCTGGCCTTCGTAGGAAGCTGGGCCGAAGGCCGGCAATTGCCGAATAGCCTGCACAATGGCCGTTTGCAGTTCAGGGGCCGCCGGCGATAGCACCCGCGGCTCACGCACAGCCCCAGTGCGGTCAATGCGGAAGGCATAGTACACCACCAGCCCTTGAGGTGCCCGGTAGCCGGCCGGCAGCAGCTTCTTATACTGCTCCTGCACGAGCTTGAGGAACTTACCGGAATAGGTATTTTTCCCGCCCAGCGTGGCAAAGGTGTGGTAGGGAGGGCACTTGGCCAGCGGCTGCCCCAGCGAGTCGTAGCAGGTGCTCGTGCGCGGGCCACCGAACGTTTGGATGCGGCGGGGTTTGCCAGTAGGATAATACGTGCGAAGCATCCCGGCGAAGTTGTTTTTATGGTACGCCAGCTCTTCGCGCAGCTGCCCACTGGCATACCACTCGCGGCTGGGCCCTTCGAGCACCTGCTGGGGCAGGATGCCGGTAAAAAACTGCTCCAGCACCAGCTGCCGGGGGGCCAGCGCATAGCGGCGCAGGTGCCAGCTGAAGCCGGCGCTGTCGAGTCGCTGCAACACGTCGTAGTAGCGGGCACCATCCGCGCCGGGCAGCGTCACTTGGTACGCATCGAGGTAGCGGATGCCGCCCGGCTTGCCCAGCAGCGCATCCACGTTGGTGATGACGGGCAGCGCAGGTTGGGCCTGGGCGGCGAGGGGTGTCACCGGACGCCTTACCGAATAGCAAACGTGATGGGAACCGTCAAAAACACGTCTACGGCATCGCTGCTGCTGATGCCGGGCGTAAAGCGGCCCAGGCTGGTAATGGCTTGCAGCACCGTTTGGTTGAGAATGGGCGACGGAGACTTTATTATCTGGATATTGCGCACGAACCCACGGTCATCGACCATAAACCGGGCATATACCTTGCCGGCAATCTGCCGCCGCAAGGCTTCGGTAGGGTACCGAACTTGGCGCTGAATAGCCGCTATAATGGCCTCGGCTCCTCCCCCAGCATAAGTGGGCATGCGGTCGAGCCTTTCGGCCGCTTCGGCCGACATGGGCTGCCCATCGGGCAAAAAACCATCGCTGCGCACTTTTTCGTCGGTGGCGGGGCTGGGCAGGTAGGTGCGCAGGCGAATCTGGCCCGCGCGGTAGTATTGTAGATAAGGGCCTATCTGCTCGCCTACCTTGTAATCGGCGTGGCTTTTTACCTCGCCGGTTTCGTAAAAGCTGGTTTCGCCGCCATGCTTGATACCGCCTGCAAAGTGCAGGTAGCCTACTACCCGGTTCAGCTTGCCCGATGGGTAGTAGATGCGGGCAATGCCGCCGATACTGTCGTGGTACATCAGTTCCTCCCGGTGGTCGGCCCCCTCGGCGGTGGCAATGCGCCGGCCGTCGGCATTGAAATAGAGCACCAGCTTAGCAGGCACTGGTGCCGACACGGCAGCAGGCGCAGAGCTGGCAGCAGGCGCAGGGGCCGGGCTGGCAGACTGCTGAGCCACTGCCAGCCGGGGCAGCAGCCCGCCCAGCAGTAAAACCAACAACGGATGTTTCACGGGTAAGATAAAAAATGAACTAAGTGCTTGGTCTAAATTGAATACACTCTGGAACGTCATGCTGAACGCAATGAAGTATCTTCGCCGCTTCATTAAACGATTGGTTTAGTGGACAGTAGAGATGCTTCGACAAGCTCAGCATGACGTTCTTGGAATGTGTAATTAAATAAATCTAAGCACTTAATTGTGCTTTGTGCTCCCCGCCGCCACCAGCGCCTCCGCCTTACCAATAGCCGCTGCCAGCCCGGCCACATTTTTGCCGCCGGCAGTGGCGAAGAAGGGCTGGCCGCCGCCGCCGCCCTGGATTTCCTTGGCCAGCTCGCGCACCAGCGTGGTGGCGTTGAGCTTGCCGGCTTGGGCGATTTCGTCGGCCAGCATCACGGCTAGCTGGGGCTTGCCTTCTATTTCGGCGCCGAGCACCAGGGCGAGGTTGGGCACGGCCTGACGCAGGTCGTAGGCCAGCTTTTTGAGGTCGTCGGCGTTGGTGGCCTGCACCTGGGCCGCTAGGAAGTTGACGCCATTCACTGGCTTCACTTGGGCGGCTAGCTGCTCTTTTTGCTGGTTGATGCTTTGCTGGGCAAACGCCTCGATTTGCTTGCGCAGGGCCGCTATTTCCTCGTGCTGCTTTTCGAGGCTGGTGAGCAGGTGCTGAGGGTTGCCGAGGGTTTCGCGCACTTGGGCGAGCAGGTCGAGCTGCTGGTCTACGAAGGCTTCGGCGGTACCGGCCGTTACGGCCTCGATGCGGCGCACGCCCGCGCCCACGGCGCTTTCGGTGCTGATTTTGAAGTAGCCGATGCTGCCCGTGTTGGCTACGTGCAGGCCGCCGCACAGCTCCACCGAGTAGTCTTTATCGAAGGTAATTACGCGCACGAAATCGCCGTACTTTTCGCCGAACAGGGCCATCGCGCCCAGGTTTTTGGCCTCGGCAATGGGAACCTGGCGGCGCTCCACCAGCGGAATCTGCTGGCGGATGCGCTCGTTTACGACCTGCTCGATTTCGCGCAGCTGGGCCTCGGTTACTTTGGTGAAGTGCGAGAAGTCGAAGCGCAGCAGCTTCTCGTTAACGAGCGAGCCTTTTTGCTGCACGTGGGTGCCGAGCACCTGGCGCAGGGCAGCTTGCAGCAAGTGGGTGGCCGTGTGGTTGTTGCGGATGAGCGTGCGCCGAGCCGCGTCGGGGCGGGCCGTGAACGTTTCGCCCAGCTCCAGCGGCAGCTCCAGGGTGGTGTGGATGATGAGGTCGTTTTCCTTGCGGGTGTCCAGCACGCGCACCCGGCTCAGGTCGCTTTCTAGGTAGCCGGTGTCGCCAATCTGGCCGCCGCTTTCGGCGTAAAAGGGCGTTTGGTCGAGCACCAGCTGATACTCGGTTTTGCCCTTTTTATCCACCTTGCGGTAGCGCAGCAGGCGGGCGGGGGCCTGGTCCTGGTCATAGCCCACAAACTGGTTGGGGGCGTCGGTTTCGGTTACGGTCACCCAGTCGCTTTGCTCGGTTTGCTGGTCGTCGCGGCCCCGGTCCTTTTGCTCCTGCAGCTTCTTTTTGTAGCCTTCCTCGTCCACGGTCAGGCCCTTTTCGCGGGCAATGAGGGCAGTGAGGTCGAAGGGGAAGCCAAAGGTGTCACTTAGCTCAAAAGCGGTGGCGCCGTCGAGCACGCTACCGTTTTGGCGCAAGCTTTCCTCAAGCGCGTCGAGGCGGCGCAGGCCGGTGCCCAGTGTCTTGAGAAACGAGATTTCCTCTTCCTCAATTACCCGCGTCACGAATGCCTGCTGGGCTTTCAGCTCGGGGAAGATGCCGGCGAACTGGTCGGCCAGTACGGGCACAATCTTGTACAAAAACGGCTGCTTCTGGCCCAATGACGAGAAAGCATAGCGCACCGCCCGGCGCAAAATGCGCCGGATAACGTAGCCCGCCTTCACGTTGCTCGGCAGCTGGCCGTCGGCAATGGTAAAGCTGATGGCCCGGATGTGGTCGGCAATGACGCGGATGGCAATGTCAGTTTTCTCGTTTTCCGTGGCGGGCTGGTCGTTGACCGTGGCCGGCGAAGTGCCGTGGTATTCTACGCCGGCTTCCTTGGCAATGAACTGGATGAGCGGCTGGAATACGTCGGTATCGTAGTTCGACTTCACGCCCGACACAGCCATCATCAGGCGCTCGAAGCCCATGCCGGTGTCCACGCTTTGGGCAGGCAGCGGTTCGAGCACCGTCAGCTCCGAGTGCTTCTTTGAAACCGCTTTTTTCTTGTCGGTTTCCGAGCCGGCGTAATTCCGTTCAAAGTCAACGAGTTCGGTTGACGCGCCATTACGCTGCCAGCGGCGGTTAAACTCCATGAACACGTTGTTCCAAACTTCTACTACCTGCGGATGGTCGGCGTTCACCAGCTCGCGACCCGACTGCCGGGCTATTTCGGCGTCGTCGCGCAGGTCGATGTGGATTTCAGTGCAGGGGCCGCACGGACCAGTATCGCCCATTTCCCAGAAGTTGTCCTTTTTGTTGCCCGGCAGGATGCGCTCGTCGGTGGTGTACTGCCGCCACAGCGCCTGCGTTTCGGTGTCGGGGCCGAGGCCGTCGCCCTGGTCGCCTTCGAAGTACGTGACGTAGAGGCGCTCTTTGGGTAGCTTGTACACCTCCGTGAGTAGCTCCCAAGCCCAGGCGATGGCTTCCGTTTTGAAGTAATCGCCGAAGCTCCAGTTGCCCAGCATCTCGAACATGGTGTGGTGGTAGGTGTCGTAGCCTACCTCCTCCAAGTCGTTGTGCTTGCCGCTCACGCGCAGGCACTTCTGGGTGTCGGCAATGCGTTGGTGGGGCGCAGGCCGGTTGCCCAGGAAGTAGTCTTTGAACGGGGCCATGCCGCTGTTAATGAACAGCAGGGTGGGGTCGTCCTTAACCACAATTGGGGCCGAGGGCACGATGTGGTGGCCTTTGGAAGCGAAGAAATCGAGAAACTGCTGGCGAACGTGGCTGGCGGTGGGAAGCATTTTTTGAATTAAGAGAACTGGACAAACGCACTGGAAAAGAACGTCATGCTGAGCGCAGCGTAGCGGAGCCGAAGCATCTCGTTCGTATACTAATCTCAATCGATAGCGCCGCTGGCCTGCGATTCAACGAAGCGAGCGCGATGCTTCGGCTACGCTCAGCATGACGTTCTACTTTTGCCACACTCACTTGTGCGCGAGTATTTCGTGGCTACTTTTCAGCAACAAAAATTGCCGGGTATTTTTTACAAAGGTAGCGGCCCGGCCGTTGGCACTTCCTCCCTTTTAGCCCACCCTGCTATGTATTTCCTTCGTTTGATGCCCACTTGGCTTAGCCTGCTGCTGGCCGTTGCTCTCGCCAGCCCCAAAGCTGCCCAGGCCCAGATGCGCAAACCCACCCCAGCCACCCGGCCCCGGCTGGGCAAGGTGCTGGGGGCCGACATCTCATTTCTGCCCCAGTTGGAGGCGCGGGGACTGAGATTTTCGGACAATGGCGTAGAGCAGGACGCCATCCAGATTCTTAAGGCCCACCACTTTAACTACATCCGGCTGCGGATATTCAACAGCCCGGCGGCCGACAGTGGCTACTCGCCCGGCAAAGGCTTCTGCGACCTGCCCCATACGCTGGCCATGGCCAAGCGGGTAAAAGCGGCTGGCCTGAAGCTGCTGCTCGACTTCCACTACTCCGACACCTGGGCCGACCCGCAAAAGCAGTTCAAGCCCGCTGCCTGGAAGCCGCTACACGGCCCGGCGCTGGTGCGGGCGGTGCACGACTACACCCGAACCGTGCTGCTGGCCCTGCAAGCCCAGGGCACCCCGCCCGACATGGTACAAGTAGGTAACGAAATCAGCCACGGGATGCTCTGGCCCGACGCCAATACCCAGCTTTCCGATAGCCTCGCCCGCTACGACATCCTGGCCCAGCTGGCACAGGCCGGCTCCCAGGCCGTGCGCGAAGTAAACCCGCAGACGCTGGTGATGCTGCACATTGCCCTGGGCGGCCAGCTGCAACTCTCCAACACCTGGCTCGACCGGATGCTGGCCCGCCAGGTGGACTTTGACGTCATCGGGGAGTCGTACTACCCCAAGTGGCACGGCACCCTGGCCGAGCTGCGGGCCAACCTCACGCAGCTAGCCGGCCGCTACAAGCAAGACGTAGTGGTGGTGGAATATTCGCAGTACAAGCGTGAGGTCAACGATATTGCCTTCAACCTGCCGGGCGGCAAAGGCAAGGGCAGCTTTATCTGGGAGCCGCTAAATACTTGGGAATCTGTGTTTGACAAGCAGGGTAAGGCCAACGAGCTGCTGCCGCTGTACGACGAAATAGCCCACCACTACCAGATTCCGTAACTTCGCCAGCCAGCCTTACCGGCTGCTTCCTTCCCGCCGCCATGCCTTACAAAGAGCGCGATATCACCAAGCAATATTTCACCATCGGCGAAGTAGCCGAGCAGTTTGGTGTAGCCACTTCGCTCATCCGCTTCTGGGAAACCGAGTTCAGCGAACTGAGCCCGCGCAAGAGCAAGAAGGGTAACCGCCTCTTCACTCAGGCCGACGTAGACACGTTCCGCACCATTTATCACTTGGTGAAAGAGCGTGGTTACACCATAGCCGGTGCCCGCGAAACCATGAAGCAGCGCGGTGGTCAACTCAAAGACAAAATCGACGCCATTCAGGCCCTGGAAAAAGTACGGGGCTTTTTGGTGAGCTTGCGCAAAGAGATTGACGCGGCGGGGAAAGCGGAACAGTCGTAATTTGTCGCCCTCCGCGGCTGACCTCACCCCCTAGCCCCCTCTCCCGTGGAGAGGGGGCTAGGGGGTGAGGTCAGCCGTCTGCGCCGCCAGAACACCCCACCCCACTTGCTCATAAACTACCTTACCCCCGCCGACGCACTCGACCTAGCCCTCGAAGCTGCTACTGTGCCCTACAACCCGGCCGACGACCTGCTGCACGAATTGGCCCTGACGCTGCTGCCCGGCATCGGCCCGCAGCTCACGCGGCAGTTGATGAGCTATGGCGGCTCGGCTCGCAACGTGCTACAGCTGCCCAGCGGTAAGCTGCGGCGCATTCCCGGCGTGGGCGAGGCCACGGTGAAAATCCTGACTGGGGCCGAGCGCGAAAAGGCCCTGAAAACGGCCGAAAGCAGCTTGAAAAAAGCCGAGCGTGAGGGCGTAGAAATCTTGTTTTACACCAATAAGAAGTTTCCTACCCGCCTCAAGCAAATTCCCGATGCGCCGGCCCTACTCTACTACCACGGCACAGCCGACCTGAACGCGCCCAAAACGGTGGGCATCGTGGGCACGCGGCAGGCTACCGACTACGGCCGCGAACAAACCGAGGCCCTCGTGCGCGGCCTGCTGCCGCATAAGCCGCTGGTAGTAAGTGGCCTGGCTTACGGCATCGACATTCTGGCGCACCGCGCCGCCTTGCAGGAAGGGCTGGAAACGGTGGGCGTGATGGCCACGGGCCTCGACGTGATTTACCCCGCCGCCCACCGCAAAACCGCCGAAAAAATGCGCGAGCAAGGCGGCCTGCTGACGGAGTTTCCCTTCGGCACTCCGCCCGACCGCTACAACTTCCCGGCCCGCAACCGCATTATCGCTGGTCTCTGCGACGGCACAGTGGTGGTAGAAGCCGCCGAGAAAGGCGGTGCCCTCATCACAGCCGAGCTGGCCCTGAGCTACAACCGCGATGTGCTGGCCGTGCCGGGCAACGTATCGTCGGCCGCCTCGGCCGGCTGCAATAACCTGATTAAGAACAACAAAGCTGCGCTCTACTCTGAGCCCAAAGACCTGGAGCAATTGCTGAACTGGGACGCCGCCCTGCACCAAACCGGCAAGTTCCGGCCCGCCCCCTCCTACTCGGCCGACGACTTCACGCCCGATGAGTTTGCGCTAGTGGCCGTACTCACCGCCGCCACCAGTCGCGAAGCCCTCATGGACGACCTGGCCTGGAAAGCCCAGCTGCCTATTCACACGGTAGCCTCGCTGCTGCTGGCGCTGGAGTTTCGGGGCGTGGTGCGGGCGCTGCCTGGCAAGAAGTTCGCCCTGGTATAAACCGCGGATTCAACGGATACGCCCGCTGTGCGGGCTGGCTTAGAGCACGTAGTCCTGGTCGGTTATTAGTTCTATTATGGGGCCGGTTTCGGGGTACTGGTGGTGGCCGCCCCGGTGCTCTGGTTGGCCGCCGTGGGCCTGCAAAGCGGCTTTAACTTCCTGCTCAAACCGCTGGATGTCTACGTCTTGCTTGGGCTGCAAATCGATACCTTGGCGGCCGTTGGTGAAAAAAAGCATGAGGTTGGTTTCGGTCTTCAGCTGGTGGAAGTAATAGAAAAATACGTGCAGGTTGGCGGCTTGGGCCAACTCGCGCAAGGTGCTGATAAACTGGGGCTGGCGGGTAGTTGGCAGGTGGCAATCCAGTCGCAGGGCGCTGGTTTCGGCGTGGTGCTTGTGCTGCCCCGACCCACCTAGCTGCAGCAGTCCCCGGCTGGAGTAGCCGGTTTCGGCAGCTGGCATAGGAGCCCAGACAATTCGCTCAGCTTCGGTAAAAACAGCCGTGGCACCAGCCTGGGCATCAGCCGCTTGCAACAGGGCATCGACCTTGCCAATCAACCCAAAATCGTAGTCGTAGAGATGGTAGCCTCCGGTAATGATTTGCAGCTCGTGCTGCCGCTGGTAGCCAAACAGGTACACGCCGGGATGCTGGGCCAGCAAGGCCATTAGGGCCTGCGTAAACCGGGCCAGGTCGGGCACCGTGACGCGGGCCGTCAGTTCGGCCGGGCCGTCGGCGTGGCCTCCCAGGCCGGGGCTGAAGGTGAAATACCGAAAGTGGTAGAGGCCCTCGGGAAAGCCAAAGTACCAGTAGACGCCTAGAGTCATGGGGGTTAAGTTGAAACTGGCTATACGCTACGGTAGGGGGCCGCCGTTGTATACTGCGGTGTAAATTCTTGTTTGCCAATGGCCTCAACAATTCGCTTCTTCCCTCTTGCGCTGCTGGCCGTTGGACTCGGCTTGGCCGGATATGCCGGGTACCGGGCGCAGGCGCGGCGGGCGGCGGTGCTGGGCCGCATCACGGCACTGGATGCCTGCTTGGCGGCCAGCAACGAGCGGCGGGCGCGGGCAGCAAACAGCATCCTGAAAGGCATTAGCCGCGTGGTTTGCCGTTGCGGCCACCCCTCACCTGCCGACTCGACTGTATTAGCAGAGGCGCAGCAGATTAGGGCCCGCACCCAGGCCGTGCTCGATACGCTACAGCGGGCCCGGCGGCAACTACAAGCCACTGGCTACAGCGTAGCGGCCCAGCGTTTGCCAGCCCAGTTCACCTGGTACGGGGCCTACCTGCTGCGCTTTGCACCCGATGCTCCCATCCTGGCACACCCTTCCGCTAGGCTGGCGGATAGCGGCTGGCTGTGGCAATTCGACGTGCAGCAAGAGCCAAAGCCAGCCGCACTGGCCTTGCTGACTCGCCTGGAAACCCAGATTCGGCAGGGCGAAATAATGGCTTTGGAGCAGCAGGCCGCACGGGAAGGTTATGGCTGCTGTGACCTGTGCTTCGATGTTATTCGCCCGGTAGCCGTGCCGGTTTCGGCCACGGTAGCGCCGGGCGGTGACTACCAGGCCCGGCTTTTTTTTGCCCTCCAACATCCCCGCTCGTTTTGCAGCGCCGACCTGTTTGCCAACGGCCGGCTTCTGACGCAAACGGGCCGGCAGGGCCGTCTGGTCAGCTTCACCGTGCCCGCCGCCCGCCCTGGCCAGCCCGATACCGTGCGGGCCGAGTGGCAGGGCACCATCCGCTTTTCATCTGGCTTGGCCGATACCGTCCTGAACGTATCGGTGCCCTACCTCATCGTCAAACCCCCAACCCCATGAAACGCCCTTCCAACCTGCCGCTTTTTGGCATACTGCTGGCGCTACTTGCAGGCACTTGGGCCACCGCCAGCTACTACCGCCAGCAAAACCGCCTCTACGTGCAGTTGCAACAGCTTGGCAATGTGCTGACGACGGAGAATGACGAGGCTACTCAACAGGCTGATGGCACGCTGAGTGTCATAAAACAGGTCGTCGAAAAAAACCATAATCAGCCCACTGACATGGCCATCCTACGCCGCGCCGAAGATGTGCAAAGCAGCATCGCGAACCTCATCACTACCCTCCGAGCCTACGCCGACGAGCTACGCCACACCACCAGCAACCCCGCCGCTCCCGCCCTGCTGCTCTACCCTGCTGCCACCGGGCAGCTGCTCAGCCCGGCGCGCCAGCAGGCGCTTCGCCAACAGGTAGCCGCCCTGGCCGATACCCTGCGCCGGCTGGAACCAGCTGGCGTGGCCCTGGTTGCGGCCCCGGCTTTCGGCAGCGACCTGCCCGTAGTAGAGGCGCTGGCCGACCTCAGCCAGCTCGAAAGCGACCTGCTGGCTCACCAGGCCCGCGCCCTGCAGCACCTGGCGGAGTCGGTGAGGAGTTCCACGCTGGTAGCCAACAAACTACTGGCCGCCGCCTCGGCCGAGTCGAACGTGTTAGCGCCCGGCGACACCTACCGCGCCGAGTTGCTGCTGGTAAACCACTTCGGGGCCGACCTGCGCATGCACATGGCCTGCAACGGCCGCCCCGTGCCGGTGGGGCCCGATGGCGTGGGCCTGGTGCGTTTTCGGGCACCCCGGCAACCCGGCCCCGCCACCTGGACGGGCACCGTACGCTTCACCGAGAACGGCCGCGACACTACTTATCAAGTGACGGTGCTGTACCGGGTGGCCCGCCGCTAGGTTGCCTGGCGTATTCGTTATTCGCATTTTTATCATGCCGCTAACCCGCTCGCATTTTTATTTGCTACTGCTGACCGCTACCGTTGGCGCGGCTGGCAGCGTATACTACCAAGGGCGGGAGCGGGAGCACGTTGCGCTGGCAAACCTGGTCACGCTGGAAGCCCGCGTGGCCGCCAACAACCGCCTGGCCAGCCAACAGGCCGCTGCTATCGTAGACCAGTTGGGCCAGTCGGTACGCCGCAATCATAACCAAGCCAGCGATGTAGTTGTGCTCACCCAGGCCCGGCTCATCGCCCGCCGCACCCAGGCCCTGACCGATACGCTACAGGCCCTGCGGCATCAGCTACGCACGCAGGGCGGCGAGCCGCTGCCCGAAGGCCGGATGCGGCATCCGGCTGCGCCAGTGGCTCTTAGCTTAGCCGCAGGTACTAGCTTGGCGCACCACCTGGCTGCCTATTCTGGTTTCGTGCAAACTTTTCTGCCTGCCCCACCGCTGCCGGGCACCGCCCCGGCTATAGCTTTTAGCCAGCTTACTGCCCGGCCGGCGCCCCTGGCTTCGGTGCTGGCAGCGCTTACCCGGCTCGAAGCCCAAGTGCGGCACTACGGCACGGCGGCCCTCGTACGCCAGGAAGAGAAAGTGGGCGATGGTAGCTGCGGTTTATGCTTTATGAAAATGGGGGCGTTTTCTGTGGCTACCTCCGCTACCGTGGCTCCTGGGGCCGAGTACCGGGCGCAGTTGTTTCTTAGCGCCAATGCAGCTGGCCTGAAGCTGCGCATGCGGGCGAACGGCCAGCTTTTATCAATTGACCCCAGGACTGGTTATAGCTCGGTACGTTTTAAAATACCCGCCCCGCGCCCCGGCCAGCCCGACACCGTGCGGGCACAATGGCAGGGGGAAATTAAAGCTGTGCCGAACGGCCGCGATACCACCTGGCACGTCACGGTGCCCTACCGGATTGTAAAAGCCCTCCGCTCATGACCATGCCAACCTACCTCCTGCTGCTGGTGCTGCTGGCAGCGGCTGGGGCTCTGGGCATCGCCAGCTACCAGCAACGCCCCCGGCAAGCCCGCCTCGACGCCCAACTAGAACAGCTCGACTGGGTACTACAGCAGCAAAATGCGACGACCAGCCGGCGAGCAGGCTATGCCGTGGGTGCAATGGACCACACTGTCTTCTTGAACTACGGCCTGACCGACCAGGTCACCCTGCTCCAAACCGCCCAACGTTTGCGCGCCCGCACTACCACCCTGCTCGACACCCTGCGCGCCCGACGCCAGCAATTGCTCCACGCCACCGGCAACCTGGATACCACCCAACTGCGCCACCCCGACGCTCAGCCAGCCGTGGCCCGGCTGCTGGGTTCCGATGCCCGCTCGCAGCAGGCCCTAAGCCAGCAAGCGGCCGCGTATCAGGCACTGCTCCACCTGCTTTACCCGGCCGACTTGCTGCGCATCGCGGCCCCAAATTTCGATAACACGCCAACCGTAGCGGCGCTGGCCCGGCTCACGCAGTGGCAAAGCGACGTGCTGGCCGCTGAGGCCCGCACCCTGCGGCACCTGGGCCAGCTACTGGCTAAAAAGGCGATGCCCGGCTACCTCCTGGCTGCCGGTCCGGCCGAATCGGACATAGTAGCCCCCGGCGAAACGTATCGGGCGCGACTATTTCTAGTGTACAGCCTGGCTCCATCCCCAGTGCGGATGTTCTGCAACGGCCAGCCCTTGGCTATTGGGCCGCAAGGGCAGGGCTTGGTGCGCTTCCGGGCACCTATCCGACCCGGCCCCGCCACCTGGACGGGTACTATCTGCCTCAACCAGTACGGCCGCGATACCACGTACCAGGTGAGAGTGCCGTACCGGGTGGCCCGCCGCTAGCTTTGCGGCATGCTGCTGCACAACGGCCACCTGCTGCCCACCACTGCTCTACCCCTGCCCAACCGGGGCCTGACGTTTGGCGACGGCTTTTTCGAGACGCTTATTGTGGCCGATGGCCGGTTGCGCTACGCCACCGACCACCTGGCCCGGATGCAACAAGCCGCCGCCGCGCTCTACCTGGTTTTGCCTGCTGCCCTGGCCTCAGTTGAGGCGCTGGAAACCGCGTTGCTGAGTCTGGCAGAAGCTAATGGGTTACCGGCGGCCCGCGTGCGGCTCAGCTTCTGGCGCGGCGGCGGCGGGCTGTATCTGCCCGAAACCGAGGCGGCCGAGTGGCTGGCTACGGCAGTGCCGTTTGAGCCGACTAGTGCGCCGCTGCAGCGGGTCGACTTTGCCCAGGAAACTTACTCGGTGTACTCGCCGCTGAGCTTTTGCAAAGGACCGCAGGCGTGGCTCTACGTGCGGGCAGCCCACGAGCGGGTGCGGCGCGGGCTGGATGAGCTTATTCTCTGCGACGCGGCCGGGCACGTAGCCGAAACAGGCGCGGCGGCCATTTTCTGGGTGCGTGGTGGGGAGTTATTTACGCCCGCCCTCACGAGCGGCTGCGTGGCGGGCGTGCGCCGGGCGCAGGTGCTGCGGGCGGCGCAGGCGGCTGGGGTGCCGTGCCACGAGGGGCTGTTTTTACCAGCAGAATTGCTGGCCGCCGAGGCTGTATTTACGGCTAACGTGGCGGCAGTGCGGGTGGTGCAGCAGGTGGGCACTGTGCAATTTTCGCCCGCTCTACTACCGTGGTTACAGAATTGCTGAACTCGCTGCCCTTTGGTCGAAACCTACGCAAAAGGAGTTCTACCTATTACTCTTCCCAACAACTCAACACCGAATACCCAGCACCGCTACTTACTCGCCTCAATCTGGAAGCTGGCCGAAACGACGACAGTATCTACTTTAGCCTTGGAGGCGGAGAAGTGGGCCGCCCGAAACATGCGCAGGGTTTCGGCTTCCAGGGCGGCGGTAGCGGCGGCAGCTTCGGCGGTAGTGGGCTGGGCTACCAACTGCGAAGCGGTACTGCTGCGCACTATCCGGGCATCGTTGACGCGGCCGTTGGGGCCCACGTTGAGGCGCACGAAAACACGGCCGACCATCGCCATTTTAGCGGCGGCGTCGGGATATTTGAGGTACTTGCTCATGTACTGGTAAAAGTCGCTGGCTCGTTGGGGGCCGTTTTTGTCGTCGTGCCAGAAGCGGCTGAGCAGGGGTTCTTCGGACGCCGCGGGCTTGGGCTCCGGGGGTGGCGAGCGGTGCGGAAACGACATGGGAAAGCCCGGCGCGGAGTACCCGCCATCCCCGGTCTGGGCCTGGGCGGGGCGGGCAGCCAACAGGCCCACGCCACTTAACAATAATAGTATCGACTGCCTCATGACGGGCACTTATACGGCAGGGTGAGTGAAGCGGCGCATCGGCTCTGGAAATTGCGTAACGCCTGTTTTTCAGGAATTCTTACTAGCCAGGCAAAGCTATTTCACAGCGAAGCGGGGAGTGCAAGTAGTGAGCCAGAATGAACAGTAGCCTGCATACCAGACAAGTTGCCCTAAATAGAAAATTGTAGAAGCCGCTTCAGGAAAGAAGCTGGATAACAATGAAATAAACCATTATTCCAACTCCCAGGACTGCCAGCAGCAACAAAATTACGGCCAGAAAATAGTTTAAGCTCTCCACAGAAACCGCCTCGCCCGCCCGATGCAGACCTTGAAAACCGTGAACGTGCCAAAGCCCTTGGAAGCTCTTACGGCCTCGGCTGCGTAGCCACAGCCACAGCCAGCCGGTAGCCAGCAACAGCGGATACAGCGCCAGCCAGACGCCGTTGCGCACCAGCCACCCGGCGGCGGCCAGCACCGGCTCCAGGACTATTTCTATGAGGCATTTAACGAGAAATTCCAGCATCTGTCGGGTGGCTACACCGCCACCGGGGCCTTTATGGCGGGCCACGGCTCGTAGTTTTCCAAGGTGAAATCCTCGTAGGCAAACCCGAAAATATCCGTCACTTCAGGGTTGAGGCGCAGCTGGGGCAGCGGGCGCGGGGCGCGCTGTATCTGTAGCTGCGCTTGCTCCAGGTGGTTGCTGTAGAGGTGGGTATCGCCGCCGGTCCAGATGAATTCGCCGGGTTGCAGGCCCGTTACCTGGGCCACCATGAGCGTGAGCAGCGCGTAGGAAGCAATGTTGAAGGGCACGCCCAGAAACACGTCGGCCGAGCGCTGGTAGAGTTGGCAGCTAAGCCGGCCATCAGCCACGTAGAACTGAAACAGGGCGTGGCAGGCTGGCAATTTCATTTGCGGCAAGTCGGCTACATTCCAGGCACTTACCACCATGCGGCGCGAGTCGGGCTGCGTTTGCAGTTGCTGGATAATCTGCGAAATCTGGTCGATGTGACCGCCGTGGCCGTCGGGCCAGCTGCGCCACTGGTAGCCGTACACGGGGCCGAGGTTGCCGTTTTCATCGGCCCATTCGTCCCAGATGCTTACGCCGTGCTCCTTGAGGTAGGCCGTGTTGGTATCGCCCCTGAGGAACCACAGTAGCTCGTAGATAATGCTCTTCAGATGCACCTTTTTGGTGGTAACGAGCGGGAAGCCTTCGGCCAGGTTGAACCGCATTTGCGGGCCAAAAATGGAGAGCGTGCCCGTGCCGGTGCGGTCGGTTTTGCGGGTGCCGTGGTCGAGGATTTCGCGGAGCAGGGCGTGGTATTGGCGCATGGCTAACTAGCTGATTTTTTGGATTTCATCAATCGGCGCACCAATAAGATGATGCCCCCTAGCAACAAGGCGTAAAAGGTGAGATGCCCCATTAGTTTACCTAGTGTGTAAGCACCATTCTCAACCGCTGCCGGTTGGGCACTCACTCGAAACGAAGTAAAAAACCGGTTGCGCTCCGTTGCGGAAGCATTGTCTTGGGGGGCGTTAGTCCAGTAGTTGAGGATATAGAGGGTACTATTCACCACGACCGCACGCGAAAATTTAGTGCTTGGCAACTCCGGCTTGCCCGGCGTGGTAAACTGTACCTCTACTCCGGGGAAGCCTGCTACCTGAAACCCGTTTTTGCTCAATAATTTACCGTTGGTTTCTTCCAGCATGCCTTTGACTACCCCATCGTAAAACTGGTCTTTGCTGGCCGCCGCAGTGGCATCGGAGCTACTCAGTGCCTGCTGTATTACCATGCAGATAGTAGGCCCCTGCCGACAGAGGTGCACTTGATGCCCTTGCACTTCCTGCTGGGTAGCAGGACCAGGAAATTCGATGGTAGCTACCGTATCCAGCTTCGTTTGTTGCCAGGCAGCAGGCTGGGCCGGGCTGGGCTGGTGCAAGCCTACCATGAGCAGAAATAACAGGCAGTAAAAACGTGCAGACATAGGGCGTAAAAAGAATGGTATGGCACTCAAATGTAGTAGCTGCCTGCACAAAAAAAGTCGCCCTGGTGGGGGCGACTTTTTTCTTTTATCTGGTAGGCAATTCGCTTACAGCGACTTGGTAGCTGGCTTAGCCTGGGCGGTAGCATTTTTAGTTTCAGCAGCTTTGGCGGCGGCCATCTTGGCGCGGCAGCAGGCGGGCATGCCGTCCATTTTGGCGCTGGCCATGTCTTTGTCGCACTTGGCGGCGGCAGCGCCGGTGCAGTTGTCTTTGCGGCCTTTGCCTTTGCCGGGCTTGTCGCCATCATTGGCGAATGCTACCGAGCTGATACCAGCGAACAGGGTGAGGGCGAGGAGAACCTTTTTCATAAGAAAGAAAAACAAAAGCTCTTGGCGAGCGGTTGGAGTGGGTTGCGGCCTCTAAAGTACGAATGATTCGGAAAAGTTCAGCGGGCTGCGGTTCTGCTTACGCGCGGCCTCCCCGAGGCCGTGCCACCTTCTATGCCCCTTCGTCGACTTGCCTACCTCACGCTGCTGGGGCTGGCCCTGCTCACCGGGCTGGCCGGCTACTTTGCCACTCAGCTGCGGTTCAACTATAATTTCGACGACTTTTACCCCGCTGGCGACCCCGACCTCGACTACTACCAAGCCTATACCCGGCGCTTCGGCAGCGACAACGACTACCTGCTGGTGGGCCTGGAGGCCGCACCCGGCGAAACGGTGTTTGCGCCCCGGTTTCTAGCGCAGGTCGACAGCCTCACGCACCTAGCTGTTCGCCTGCCGCACGTAGTAAGCGTCAACTCCCCTACTACGCTTCAAAACCCGGTATTTGAGGGCGTGGGCGTGTACAACCTGCCTTACCTGCACCCGCAGGAGCCCGCCCGCCGCGCTGCCGACTCGACCCTTATTTTTCGCACGCCGGGGCTGGTGGGCAACGTGTTCAGCTTCGATGCACGGGCCGTGGCCCTGGTCCTGCATCTCTCGCCCGACCTCAAAAAGCCGCCCGGCGACTCGCTAATGGCGGCCCTGCGCAACGGGCTGGCGCAGGTGGGCCTGCCAGCGGCGCGAACGCACTTTGCGGGGCGGCTGGTGGCGCAATCGGTATTCGTGGATAGGCTGCAATGGGAGCTGGTGGTGTTTATGAGTTTGTCGGTGGTGCTCGTCACGGGGCTGCTCTGGCTCACGTTTCGCACCTGGTGGGGCGTGGTGCTGCCGCTGGTGGTGGTGCTGGGCGCCATTGTGTGGGGCCTGGGCATTATGGGGGCCTGCGGCGTGCGCATCGACCTGATGACGGCCCTGCTGCCCCTAATGCTGTTTGTGGTGGGCATGTCCGATACCATCCACATTATCAGCCGCTACGTGAGCGAGCTGGGCTACGGCGCGGGCAAGAAAGAGGCGCTACGGGTGACTGTCCGCGAGTCGGGGTTTGGGTCGGGGCTGTCGGCTATTACTACCAGCATCGGTTTTTTTACACTCATGACGAGCACCATCCGGCCCATCCATAATTTCGGGCTGTTTACGGGCCTTGCCGTGCTGCTGGCGTTTGGGCTCAGCTTCACGCTGCTGCCCGCCATGCTGGTGCTGCTGCGCAAGCCCGCCCTGCGCGAGCCGCGCCGCCACGGCCACGACTGGGATGGTGTGCTGGGCCGGCTTTTCAGCGGCGTGCTGCGACAGCGCCGGCTTATTTACGTGCTAAGCGGCCTTATTCTGACGGCCTCAGTTGGGCTGGCCACGCGGGTCCACATTAACTCCTCGCTGCTCGATGACCTATCTCAAAACGACCCCGTGCGCCTTGATTTCACCTTTTTCGACACCCACTTTGCGGGCGTGCGGCCCTTCGAGCTGGAGTTGAAGCCCGTGGCCCCGCGCACCATCTATGACCCCGCCGTGCTCGCCCAGACCGAGCAGATTGAGCACTACCTCACTACCACCTACGGCCTGCGTTTTGCCGCCTCGCCGGCCACGCTGGTACGCGCCACCCGCAAGGCCCTGCACGGCGGCGAACTGGCCGAATACCGCCTGCCCACCGACTCGGCCGAACTGCGCTCGCTCACGGCCCGGCTGCGGCAGTTTCGCAAGCGGCCCGAGTTTCGGGCACTGGTGCTGCCCGATGGCACGGCTGGCCGCCTCACCGGGCGCATGGCCGACGTAGGCAGCATCCGGGCCGATGCCCTCAATGCCGCGCTGCGCCGGTTTCTGCGCACTCGCCTCGATACCACCGTGCTGCGCACGCGCCTTACGGGCTCGTCCAACCTCATCGACAAAAACAACGAGAGCTTGACGCTGAACATGATACAGGGCATGGCCATCGACGTGCTCATGGTCACGCTCATCGTGCTGGCGCTGTTCCGCTCGTGGCGCATGACGGTGGTGGTGCTCATTCCCAACCTGCTGCCCATCCTGGTAGTAGCCGGCGTGATGGGCCTGGCCGGGGTCAATATGAAAGTGAGTACGAGCATCATCTTCACCATCGCCTTCGGCATCGCGGTAGACGATACCATCCACTTTATTAGCAAGTTGCGCCTCACCATGAGCCACGAGCCGAGCCTGTTCAAAGCCGTGCGCCACACGTATTTACTGGCGGGCAAAGCCGTAGTCGTGACCTCGCTCATCCTGGTCGGCGGCTTCTGCACGCTGCTGTTTTCCTCGTTCGACGGCACGTTTTATGTGGGCCTGCTCATCGGCCTCACGCTGCTCTTTGGCGTGGTGGCCGAGCTAACGCTGCTGCCGCTGCTGATACTGGCGTTTTACCGGGGGCGCAAGCAGGCAATTGAGTCTATTGGGCCGGCGGCAGACGTTGGGCCGCAGCCAAGCACCTAAGTTGGCAACGCCATTGCGGGCTTCTGCGTCCTAGTAGCCTATAAAGCTACTTTTTGATGCCTTCGACCTTTGAGAAAATACTGGCCCACGTAGCCAAACTCCTCCCCGACTACGTGGACGAGCTGGAACCCGGCTACCCAGCCGACGAATTGGCCCAGCAGGTGCAAGCGGTGGAACAACGGATTGGCACCCGGCTGTCGGCGGCGTATT
Source organism: Janthinobacterium lividum (assembly GCA_050954465.1). GTDB lineage: Bacteria > Bacteroidota > Bacteroidia > Cytophagales > Hymenobacteraceae > Hymenobacter. The sequence goes on along the minus strand of JBPBPU010000013.1, from coordinate 59,418 downwards.
ACGAGCTGTACGAGCGGTTCGACGGCGACAGTCTGGGGCTGGCGTTTGGCTGGTTTTTTACCTCACTGGGCCGCGCCCTGGTGCGGCTGCCAGCCGATGAGTACGGCTGGCATGCTAACCCCGACAACCCCGACCAGGTAAAGCCGCAGTCGCACAGCACCCGCCGTCTGCCTATTGTGGAAGACTACGGCGGCTCCATTATCTACCTCGATTACGACCCCGCGCCGGGCGGTACGCCGGGGCAGCTTATCCTCATTTTTCGCGACGACCCCACCACCATCTACAGCGTAGCACCCAGCCTGGATACCTTGCTGGAGCTAGTGCTGGCCGAGTTTGAGGCCGGCCGCGTGCAGGCCGCTGAAGACGGCGAAAACCACCTCGAATTTGCAGCTACTGAAGGGCCTTACGAGGCATTTTGGAGCGACCTGAGTAACCGCTGGCGCTCGAAACCCCTGGCGCAGCCGGCCGAATCTGCTACGTCGCTGGCGGCTTTGCCCGCCTTATGGCGGCAGAAAATCGAGCAGCTAGATGGCCCATTCGACCCCGCTAAGCTGCATCGGGTACGGACGCTATTAGTTAACGACCCGGCCATGCTGCCCGACCTCGCCAACATCCTGCTGTTTCCGAAGCTGCGCACCCTCGACCTGTACGCCCACCCGGTAACCGCAGAGCACTTGGCTCTGGTGGCGCAAACCAAGGTAACTTCGCTGACGCTGGCAGGCGTGCTGCCCGACCTCACACCCCTCACCTACCTCACCAAGCTGCGACGCCTGAGTCTGGTCGATGCCACCGTGCCGAGCCTGGCCCCGCTGGCTGCCTTACTCCACCTCGAAGCGCTGGAATTGGAGTTGGTGGAGGTACCCAACCTACGCCCTTTGGCCAGCCTTCGGAACTTGCAAGAGCTTACGCTGGAAAACAGTACCAAGCAGCCCGGCCTGATTCCGGTCCCCATCGAGCTGCCATCCCTACATGTAGCGGAGGTAGAAGAGTTTCTAAAAAACCAGCCCGTGTGGCAGCCACGCCCCGCCAAATGGCCCCCACTGGCCGTGCTGGGCCCCTTGCCCAAGCTGCAAAGTCTGGATGTAAGCGGCACTAATTTCGCCGACCTTGGGGCGTTGCTGGCCTTCCCGCAGCTGCGCCACGTGTCGCTGGTAGGCTGCCCCATCACCGATTTTTCGGCCGCCCGCGAACTGCCCAACGGCTTGAGCTTCGCCGGCGATGGTACGTTTCTGGAAGGCATCCTGGCCGTAGCGCCCGACAAAGGCTTTCTTTTCAATAGTATGTCCGGCGATATGACGGAGGCGCAGGAAGCACTGTGGGATGCCTACCTCGAACGGCAGCGCGCCAACGAGTAGGCCGGCTGCCAGCCTCGCGCCAGCAGCGGCCAAAGCACCTTTGGCGCGGTTTCTTTGGTCCTGAGCGTTAGGACAGCCAACTATATTGAGGCTGTGTTTTCATTCCGCTTACCCAGATGGCACCCGCAGCCAGCTGTTGCGCCATTTGCGGCAACAGAAGCTGCATATTGTGGGCGTATGCGCCAGGGTGGCTCCAGTACCGCTGTAGCTCCTGGCGCGCCACTTCGTTGATGAATAGCTGTCCTTTATTGTCCAGCAGCAGCATGGCTACACCGCCTTGCATTTCAGTTACGACAAGCAGCATCTCGTCTTTATCGCGGCGCATTCCTTCGCGCCAGTAGTCCAGGTGCTCTTGTAACTCGTATTCGTAGAGCCCCAGGCTCATGGGGCCGTTGGCTACCAGGGCTTTGCGCAAAAGCGCTTCAATAGTTTTAGCTTTTCGCATGAGGGAGAGAAATTGGGCTGCTATTAATCCGGGCACCTAACCGGTTTCAAAAATAATACCCGTATGGACCAGTAGTAAACGGGTAGTGCCCAAACCGGCTTGACCAAGAGAAACAAATCGGAACTTTTGCATTAACTTTGCATTTCAAAGTTCTTTCAAAAAATGCCTTACTTTGTCGCCTCCCACTCCATCGTGCGCCGCATCTGGGGCACCGCTGATACTGTCCTCTTCATCTTCGCCGGGGCCGCTGCCGAGTTTGCCCTCAACCGGGCCGTGGACTGGCTTTACTTCACCGGCCGACTGCCCGCCGACCCGCTGGCACGGCTCTTCTCGACTGTGGAGTACGCCCGGCGCATCGTATTTGCCGACCAGGCCGGGGCCGAGCGCACCATCGACAGCATGGCGGCCATCCACGGCGCAGTAGAAGCCCGGCGCGGCCGGCCCATCCCGCCCTGGGCCTACCGCGACGTGCTGTTTCTACTCATTGCGTACTCTATTCGGGCATTTGAACTACTGGAACGGCCATTAACCCTAGTCGAAAAAGAAGAAATAACCGACGTATTCTGCCGGGTGGGCCGGCGCATGGGTATTCCCGACCTGCCTACCACCTACGCCGAGTGGACCTTGGCCCGCCAGCATCACCTGGCCGCCGACCTGGCCCCGAGCCCCTACACCACCGACCTCTACCGGCAGTATCGCCGCCACCTCGGTAGCCTGCGCTACGCGCTCATGCGCCGGGTGCAGGGGCAGCTGGTGCCGCCCGCCGTGCGCGAGCAGCTAGCCCTGCCAGCTGGTGCGGAACTGCAGCCGGTGCTGGCGCTTTACCGCGTTGGTCGCCGCCTACCGCCTATCAAGCTATTGCGCTCGGCCCTGCTGCCGGGAGCCTACCGCGCCCGCATCGCGGCGCTCGATGCTGCGCCGGCTGGCCCGGTAAAGGCACAGTGTCCATTTCATACGCTGACGCAGCGCACAGAGAAATCGGCAGTCGTTCATATCTAGGCTGTATTTATTTATGCTCCGCTTTAGCCCCCGCTATTTCCTGCTAACCGTATTACTGCTACTAACGGAAATGGGCATTGCGCTATTTATGCACGACAAAATTATTCGGCCCTACGCCGGGGATTTTCTGGTGGTTATTCTGCTTTATTGTATAGTGCGCAGCCTCGTAGCAGTTCCGGCCGGGGCAGTGGTGCTAAGCGTGCTGCTGTTTTCGTACCTGATTGAAATCGGGCAGCGCTTCAATATGGTGGGCCACCTAGACCTGGCGCACTCGCGGCTGGCCCGTATCGTGCTGGGCACCAGCTTCTCGTGGAGCGATATGGTGGCCTACACGCTCGGGGCCGGGGTGGTGTGGGCCGTGGAGCGGTATCTTGAGCGCAAAAACTCCTAATTACCGCGCAATATTGCAGTAGCAGCCAACATTGGAGTTATAAACCATCTTCGGTTCTCTATACTAGTGCGCTGTATGAAGCTAATTTCATTCTTACTCTGCTTATTCGGTGGTCGCTCTTTGCCAGCATTTTCGCAAAAATCCAATTGGCTAATTACAAAGCTTCAGCGGGCCGATAGCGTTATTTTAGTCAGCCACTTGAACACGAATGAGTTGCCGGCAGCTGATACCAGCGGCCACATACTACCTCACCCTAAACTTCTAGTTGCTGGCAAACCCAACTACTCCATTGCAAAAGAGCGGCGTAGCTTAACCATTGTTCAGCGTATGGAACTGGGCAGAATTTTAATTCGGCCAATCAAGCAAATTATACTTAAAGAGGGCCGGTGCTTTATGCCGCACCACGCCATTTTCATTATTAAAAATGGTCGCACATCTTACATAGATATTTGCTTTGACTGCTCACGGTCTATGTCTTCAGACGACCTAAATGATATCCTGACTTTTACAATCTAAAGATTGACCTGCTTTGAAAGTATTTTAAAAAGCTCGGCTTCAAATACGAAATGGGAGAATAAGCTGCTTTGCTAAGCAGTTACTGCACCACCCAGCGCCCCCTCCACCGCCGCCCGCAACGCCCCATAGTCCCCCATCGGCACCAGCGTAAGCCCTGGCATCGGCCCCAGGCCGCACGCTACTGAGGCTACCACCGGGATACCCGCCGCCAGCGCCCGCAGCAGCAGGCGCGGCTGGTGCTCCACGTAAGCCGGGTACACCACCAGGCCGATACCGGCCAGCGGGTCGGAGCCGACGAGGGTGGTTTCCACGTTTTGCCAGAAGCCGGGGGCTTCGGTGGCGCGACCGGCTACGGACAATTTCAGGCCCAGTTCCGTGGCCAAGCGGCGCATTTCGTAAGCGCCTTTCCGGGCCACGGCCGAGGCGGGAAACAAGATGCCGGAGCCGGGCGCGGCTGGGGCAGCGGGTGGCAGTTCCCAATCGAGGCGGATGGACTTGTTGCCGAACAACGCGGCCAGTTCCTGGTGCGGCGTGATGAGGTGGCGGGCCCGCGTGAGCGCCTGGCTTTCGGCCTCCACGAATGACTGGGGGGCGCGAAAATCGGCTAGCGTGGGGCTGCTGGGGTAGCGAGCGGCGGCTTGGTCGAGGCGCTGGTGCAGGAGTTCGGCGGGCAGGCGGGTGAGGAGCACGTCGAAGGTGCGGCCCCCGAGCGCGCCAGCTTGCCACAGGAAGGGCAGCAGGCTTTGCGCCACTACCAGGTGGGTGCTGTCGGGGGTGAGGCGGCGGGCGGCGGCCTGCGCCACTTGTTGGTCGAGGCGCAGGTTTTGGGCAAAAATATTGCGGCCCCGGCGGGCTGCCAGCCGCAGCTGCAACTCGCGCAGCCCGGCTGTTTTCCAAAGCGTCACGGACGCGGGCAGCCCGCTAGCCGCCCACACGTAGCGCCCGCGCCGGGCCAGGCGCATGGGCCGCAGCGGCAGCAGCACGGCGTCGGTGGCTTGCGCAGTGCTTTGCACGTAGTGGGCTAACTCAGGCTGGTTTTCGTCGAGGATAAACGTGGTTTTAGTGGCCGCCGGGCGGGTAGGCACCTGGCCGGGATACTTGAAGCAGGCCAGGTTACCGCAGGAATAGCAGTCATGCAGATGCGAGGGCACGAGGTAGGCGGGTGCCGTTGCGGGTGTAAAACTGACGGCAGCCTCGCCCCGAAACTGCACCCGCAACTCGTCAGCAGTCAGCTCCACCTCCAGCCGGAAGGCTACGGTGGCCTGGAAGCGCAAGTCTACGTAGTTCCACTTCACGGTGGCGTCGCGGCCCTGCTCGGCCAGTGAGCCCGCAATGACCTGGGTATGGCGGTGCCGCTCTACAATAGGGAAACCGGCCCGCAGCGCAGCATCATACAGCGCGTTAGAGAGTTGGCAGAGGCCTCCAGCAACAGTGGGCACCACACAGCCCTCGCGGATTTCGCGGCCCAGCACGTAGCCCTGGCCGAAATTAGGGTTGCCTACGTGCCGCCAGAAGCTGAATACTGCCCCGGCCGGCACCTGCAGGCCATGTATGCGGCGGGCGGCGATGCGCAGGTTCTCGACCTTGCCGGCCGTAAGCAACCAGTTGGCGGCGTTGTCGTTGGGGTTCCAGAGGGCGCTGCTCGAAGCGGCCAGCACCGGCGTGGTGGCCGTGCTGGCGGAGCACAGAAAGCGGGGCAGCGGCTGGCGCAGGTTTTGCCAAAGACGCTGGCCAGTCAGCCCCCACACTTTGAGCCGAAATACCGCTTCACGGGCGCGGGAATGGCGTTCGGTGAGCGTGAGCATTTTTGTAGGGATGGAAACAGGAACTACTGGCTAAAAGCCAGCGCCTTGCGAATGTAGCAAAGAGTCCGGTTTGCAGCCTGTAGGTAGGAGTAAGTCTTTACGCGGGTGGCAGCGCGGCTACTTCGACAGCAGTGAGGCCAGTGGCTGCGGCAATACTTTCCAGGGGCATCCCGGCAGCCTTCAGGGCTTGTGCTACTTGCAGGATACCCGCTTTCAGGCCTTCTTCGCGACCTTCTTCGCGACCCTGAGCAATACCCTGTTCGCGACCCTGAGCAATACCCTGTTCGCGACCTTGAGCAAGACCTTGCTCAATAGCGTACTGCGTGGTGTTGATTTCGTCCCGGTACCGCTTCAAGCTGCCCTCGTACTGGTCCATTTCGGCAAAAGACATCTGGCCCAGCGCCGCTGCTTCGAAGGCTTGGGTAAATACAGCATCGCCGAATAGCTGCGGAATGGCTTGCAATTCTTCCAGGTGCTTGAGGAAATACAGCCACTGGTCGAGGCGCGTGGTTAGCTCGGCTTCCGACTTGCGGAAGTTGGGCATCTCCAAGTAGTAGTACGTGAGCTTGTTGTAGAACACGGCCCCGTGCTGGTTTTTGAGCTTTACCTCGTGCAGTACTTCGCCCATTCCGGCGGTGGGCGGGTCGTTGAAAACAAAATCGAGAATGCCCACGCAGTACACGGCCTTGAGAGCGAAGTCCCAGGTGCCGGCTTCGGCCTGCTCGCGGATGGGGAAGGTGGAGTAGAAGACCGTGCGGTCTTTGAAGTGGTTTTGCTTGGCTTTTTGCAGCTCGACGATGAATTTTTCGCCGTGCTCGTTTTCGCAGTAGATGTCGAATATAGCTTTGCGCTCGCCTGCCCCTACCCCAGCCTGCTCGTTGTTTTTGAAGGTTAGGGTCTGAATCTGGGCGGTGGGCGGCAGCAGCGCATTGAGGAAATCGCGCAGCAAGGGCTTGCTCGCTTCTTGGCCGAAGATGCGCTTGAAGCCAAAATCGGTGAACGGGTCGAGGTATTTAGCTCTCATAGGTGGCCGGGCAAGGCTCAAAGATAGCAAAACCGGGGCGGCAACTGGCGGGCATTAGCGTTGCATCTTGCGGCGGCGTTTGCCAAGCGCACTTTTCAACTCGTCAGCTATCCGAGCCCAGTGTTTTTTTAGTAAACTTTGGCTAATTATTTTAGTTAATCCAAACCTATTAGCTAACTTTGCGTTCAAGTAAGCAGTAGCAAACTCACGTTGCTCACTTTATTAGCTTTCCCTCACTTAACCCCTTGCCCACCACCATGTCCGACCTCACCTATGTTTACGCCCAGCCTTCGACCCTGACCCGCAGCGCCGAGGGCGACACGCTGCTGCTGGCCGCCTACGCCGAAAACGCTCCCGCCAGCGGCGCGGCCTGCTTTTTTCGGGGGCAGCTCTGCGACTCCTGGCTGGTGGCGCGGGGGCTAACCACCTTAGCCAAAGTAGTGGCCTCGCGCTTCGTGCCGCAGAGCGCCGCCCTGCGCGACCCCATCGTGACGGCCGGCGCGGGGCGGCTGCGGTTTGAGGCGTTTTCGTCGTGCAACGGCGTGTACGGGCGCCTCGACCTGGGCCCCGCCGCGCTCGATGGTGAGTTTGTGCAAAGCGGCACCACCAACGTCGATTTCAACGAGCCGATGGTGAACGCGCTGGCCCGCATCGGGCGCACCGAGCCGGTGCGCCTGAGCGTGGGGCAGCAGGAAGTGACGCTCGAACGCGCCGCCGGCAAGGTGACGGAGCGCAAAGTGACCCTGCCCGAACGCTGGATTAAGGGCCTCACCGCCGCCCAGGGCTACCTGGCCCTGATGGAAGAAAAGCTGCGCCTGACCCGCGTGCAGGCCACCCAGCTGCTGCAAACGCTGCCCGCCGGCACCGCCCGTACCGACACCTTTCTGGTGCTGCGCGGGGCGCGGCCCAGCTTCGCGCCGGTGGGCGGGCCGGGGGCCGTGCGCATTGGTGGGGCGCACCGCTTGCGCCTGCTCGATGGCCTGCTGCCCCTGAGCCAGGCGGTGCGCGTGTACGCCACCCCCGACGGCCAGGCCAGCGCCGTGGTGCTGGAGCTGGGCGGCGGCCAGGAGTTTCTGCTGGCCCTGAGTGCCGAGGTGAACCGGGGTTTCTCGGGCGAGGGCAACCAACTCGATACGCTGCTCGAAGAGCTGCCGACGGAGTGGGTGGCGGGGGCCAACAACCTGTTTCGGGGCAACGAAACGTTCAACCCCACCCTCTTCGGCATGGAGCACGACTTGTCGCCAGCCACCGTGGAGCGGTTGTGCGCCAGCCTCTCGGCCATGGGCCTGCTGGGCTTCGACCTAAGCGAAAACCAGTATTTCTACCGCCGCCTGCCCTTCCGCGCTGACCGGATTCTGAAGCTGAACCCGCGCCTCAAAAATGCCAGGGCGCTGCTCGAAAACGCCGACGACGTGCAGCTAGTGGGCGTAGGCGCGGGCGGCAGCACCGAGGTGCGCGTGCGCGGCACCGACGTGTGGCACACCGTGGTGCTGGGCGGCAGCGAGCCGCCGCGCTGCACCTGCCCCTGGTTTACGGGCAACCAGGGCCAGCGCGGACCGTGCAAGCACATTCTGGCGGCCCAGCTACGGTTTGGGCAGTAAAACGGAGTGGCACTCCGTTGCCGTCCGAACGACTCGTTCGGACATCACCTACCCTGCGGAAAGCATTCCCCTTTCTCTAAAAAAAGGCCCAAATACTACCTCCTAACCGCTATGACTGCCGCCGACACCCTTGAGCACCTTATCCGCCACCAGGGCATCCAGGAGCTGCTGCCGTTTCTGCTGGCCTTGCCCAAAACCGACGTAGTGCCCGTGCGCGCTAAAACCTTAAGCCTTGCGAAAGAACTGGAAGCCACGACTTTTGAACAGGTGACACCGGATACGTCGCGCAGCGTTTCGCAGATAACCCTGGAGCAGCGCATGATGCTGAATCTGGCAAAGCTCCGGACTTATTCGCAACAGGAAGCGCGGGAGCGCACCTTCTTCTGGCAAGTGCAGTACCTGGTAAGCGAGCAGCCCGCGGCCTTCTGGCAGGTGTTGGAAAGCGCCCGGCCGGCCTGGCTTCAGCCCCTGCTCCTGCGCCATGCTGCCGAAGGCCGGCACCTACCCTACCCGCTGCTGCGCGAGCTGGAAAGCCGGGGCTTTCTGCCCTTCGAGCCAGCCCTGTTTGCTGGTTCGGTGCCGGGGCTACTGCATTCGCTGGGGCCGCAGCTGAGTGGCCGCAACCCCGTACCTGCCGATGCGCGGGCCACCATCGTGGCCGAGCTGCAAGCCGATGCTACCCTGCTGCGGCGCGACTTGCCGCTGGTGTTCGACTTCGCTACCGATATCAGTTACGGAAGTGCCCGGGTGCAGCCGCTTATGCCAGAGCAGCCCAGCAGCCGCGATGCCAGCGGGCGCTACCCGTGGCAGGTATGGAACGAGCTGCACCCCCTGCAAACCGTGACCTGGCTCGACGTGCTGCCCGCCCTGGCCGCCGCCGGCCACCTCGACCGCGCCGACCTGCTCACCCGCTGCCTGCTGGCCCTGCGGCGCGACTTTAAGCGGCCCCTGCTGACGTGGTTCAAAGACGTATTTGTGGCGCTTGAGCCCACCGTGGCCGAGCGCCTGGCGTGCCAAAACGAGTTGACAGAATTGCTGTTGCACCCGCTGGCGCAAGTTGTCAACTTCGCGCTGGGCCAAGTGCACGAGCTGTGGGACGCGCCGGGCTTTGAGCCGGCCCCGGTGCTGCTGCCCGCCGATGCCGTGCTGGGCCGGGCCGACCTGAAAGCCAGTCTGCTGCCACTACTGACCGACCTGGGCCGGCTAGCCCGGCAGCAACCCGCCCACGCGCCGGCCGTGGCCCGGCTGCTGGCCTCGGCCCTGGCCCACCCCCACCGCGCCGCCCAAACCCAGGCCGCCAAAGCCCTGGCCGCTCTGCTAACCGCCACCCCGCCCCTGCTACCGCCCGCCACCCTGGCCGAAGCTGCCGCCAGCATCCATCCGCACCACGAGCTGCTGGCCGCCCCGGCCCGGGCCCACTTGGCGCCCTGGCTCACCGCAGCCACCCCCGGCAACACAGCACCGGCAACCCCGCCGCCTACCGCCCAAAACCAGGCCCCAACCCCCATCCTGCCCGTGGCCGACTGGCACGAGCTGCTGTACCTGACCGGCCAGGTGCTAAACCAAAACAACCCCACCGTGGTGGAGCGCTGGCTCGACGGGCTACTGCGGCTGCAGGGCCAACTGCTGGCCGGTTACGCCCAGCAGCTGCAGCCCTACCTCACCCAGCTGCTGCCCCCCGGCCGCAAGGACACCGCCGCCGAGCTAAACCGGCTGCTGACCGGCCCCTCGCCCGGCGACGGCCACGACGGCCTGCTCGTGGCCCTGCTGCTGGGCTGGGCCACCGGCTTCGAGCGCCCCCGCGTGGCCGACGTGCCGGTGCAGGGCCCCGAGTATCCGGCCAGCCCGCTGCTAGTGCTGGAAAAACAGCGCTACCAGTGGCTGGAAACCCTGTTGCGGCGCGGCCAGGCGCTGCCGCTGCTCAGCACGCCCACCCACGCGCCGCACTGGCTGGCCCCCAGCGCCCTGGTGCAGCGCCTACTCGCTTACGAGGCCGCCGCTACGGCCCCCGACGTGGCCGACCTGGCGCTGGCGCTGGCCCGCACCCATCACGCCGATGCCCCCGACGCGGCGGCGGCCCGCGCCTTATTGCCGCAGCTGCCCGCCACTGGCTTGCGCGAGCTACTCGGCTGGCTGCTGGCCGATGCGCTGCTGCCCCTGCCCGCCCCGGCGGTGCCGGCGGCCCAGCCCTTTCCGGCCACTGTGCCCGCTACCGTGGCCGAAGCCCTGCCCGCGCTCTGGGCCGTAGCGGCCCGCACCAAAGCGCCTGCTGCGGAGTTTCCGGCGCTGGCTTCCTGGCTAGGGCTAAACCACGCCGGGGTAACGCGGCCGCTGCAAACCGCCCTGGTGGCCGAAGCTGAGGAAAACCACTACCAGGACTACGCCTCCGACTCGCCGGTAGAGCGAGTTTACCACTGGACTCGGCTAAGCTGGCGCACGCCCGATAGCACCGCCGAAGTGTCGCCGCTGCTGCTCTACGCGCCCGTGGGCCGCGATGCCGACAACCACGCCTGGGAGCGCCACCAGCTGCTGGCGGCCGAGTTTGGCTTTTATGCGGCGCTGCTGCCCAACTACCCGGCCCCCGTGTACGAGTACGTGCTGCGCTGCGCCGCCTGGGCCGATAAGCTCGAAACTGCTGAGCGCGACCTGCTAGCCCAGGCCCTGCGCTGGCTGCTGCTGCCCGGCCCGCCCCACGACCCCACCGCCCACTACCTGCTGGCTGCCGGCCTGCTGCACCACACCGCGCTATGCCGCAGCCTAACCCAGGAAGCGCTGCTGCAAGCCGCCGCCACCAGTCGCCTCGATGCCGCCCAACTGGGCCGCGCCCTGGCCGAGCTGCTGGCCACCGGCTGCCTGCCCGCCCCACGCCTGGCTGCCGCCCTCACGCCCCTGCTGGCCCTCGACGCCCCCACCGACGACGTGCTCGGGCAGGTGCTGGAGGCGATGCTGCCCGCCCTGCCCACCACTGCGCCGCGCCAGCTGCGCCCGGTATTGGAGCTGTACGCCGACTTGCTGGCCCGCCTGCGTCGCCCGGTCCCGGCGGCGGTGCGGGAGCAGCTGGCCGGGTGGGCTAAAGGCCCGCTCCGGCCGCTGGTAAAGGGCCTGCTGGCCGCAGCGTGAGTTGACCCTGACAGTTGAAAAAGCAGTATTCATTTAACGAGCCTGTTTAGCGTTTCGGTTTATAGGTCATTGTTCCGGTCAGACCGCCCTAGGTGGTCAGACCGGCTGCCGCTGGCGCAGTCAGAAAAGCGCCTGAGCCGAGTTCTTACGGCAGCCGGTCTGACCGCCTAGGGCGGTCTGACCGGAACAATGACCTATAAACCGAAACGCTAAACAGACCCAACAACTTGCCTGGCCACATCCGGCCTTACGCCCCCACTTTTCACTCGCTCCTTCGCATGCTTACTCCCGCCCAAACCTTCGAGGATATTATCCTCCATAAAACGATTAAAGAGCTGACGCCCTTTCTTTTATCCCTGGACAAGAAAGATGCTATTGCGCTACGTAAGCCTATTCAAGCCCTGAAAAAAGACCTGGAGGAATACCGGCAAGTGGAGCGAAAAGACGGCAAGTCCGAGTACAAGTGCCGGATAACTTTCGAGCACCGGACCATGCTGGCGCTGGCGGGCTTTGCCACGTTTTCTAAAAAGGAGGCGCTGGGGCGCGGGTTTGACATGCCCTACAGCTTCCGCAACGACAGCGAATACCCAGCCGAGTACGCCCTGTTTATGCAGGTGCTGCGCCAGGTGCGGCCCGACTGGCTCACCGACCTGCTGGTGCGCAACATGCGCTCAAACCCCTGGGGAGCATTGAGTTACTGGCAGCTGCGGGAGCTGGAAAAAGAAGGACTGATAAGCTACGACGCACCCACGTTTGCCCTGGCCGCAGCGGGCCTGCTGAACCGCTACAATTGGCTACGCAATGCCAAAAACGCCAAAAAAATGACGGGCCTCGACCAGAAAATTCTGGCCGACCTGCGCGCCGACGCTACCATCTTGCAGCGCGACCTGCCGCTGGCATTCGACTTCGAAACCAGCATCAATTCCGACAACACCTACGAGGGCGAATACCAGAAGGGCTTTACCATCGACTGGCTGCTGCTGCTGCCGCAGCTGGTAGAATCGGGGCACCTCGACCGCGCCGACCTGCTCACGCGCAGCCTGCTGGCGTTGCGCCGCGACTTTCGCCGCCCGCTGCTGACGTGGTTTAAGGAGGTGTTTCTGGCCCTCAAACCTACCGTAGCCGAGCGCCTGGGCCGGCAAAGCGAGCTGGTGGAGCTGCTGGCGCACCCGCTGCCGCTGGTGGTGAATTTCGCCCTCGACCAACTCAAAGACCTGTGGACGGAGCCGGAATTCAACCCCGCGCCGCTGCTGCAATACGCCGATGGCCTGATGAGCCGGCAAGACCTCAAAACCGGCCTCAAAGCGCTGCTAGGGCAGTTCGACAAGCTGCTCAAGCGCCAGCCAGCCTACGCGCTCACCCTGGCCCGGCTGGCCGCCGCTGCCCTGGCCCACGCCGACGGCGGCGTGCAGGAGCGCGCCGCCAAGCTGCTGGCCGCCCTGCTCGGGGCTAAAAAACCGGTGCTCGCGGCGGAGGAAACCGCCGAAATAACCGCCACCATTGCCGCCTACGCCGACCTGCTTTCCTCCGGCACCCGGCCCCTGCTGGCACCCTGGCTGACAGCCGCCCCTGAGCAGCAGCCAGCAACCGGGAACCAGGAACCAGCCACCTATATCCCACTGGCGGCCTTTGTGCCCGATATTTCGCCCGCTACGGCTATTGCGCCAGTGGCCGACTGGCACGAATTACTGTTTCTGACCGGGGTAGTGTTGCAGGAGCAAGCGCCCGACCCGGCCGCCATGGAGCGTTGGCTCGATGGGCTGCTGCGGCTGCGCGGGCAGTTTCCGAGCAGCCACGCCGGGCAGCTACAGCCGTATGTGCAGCAGGCGCTAGGCGCAAGCCTGCGGGACAAAACCCCGGAAGCCATCGAGATAATACTGCGCAGCTACGTTGGCAGCGGCTACCAAAACGGGCAGCACAACTTGCTGCTGGCGCTGCTCATTGGATGGCGCACGGATTTTGAGCACCCCCAGCTGAGCCGCATCAACCTGCGCCCCAACCAGTACTACACCCCCGACCCGCTGCTGCTGCTGGAGCAGCGCCGGCTGGCGGCAGCTGAAGAGCAGCTCCGTCCCGGCGCGGCCCACCTGCCGCTGCTCAGCACCCCCACCCACGCCCCGCAGTGGGTAGCCCCGGCTACGCTGGTGCAGAAGCTGCTGGCCTACCACGCCGCCGCCTGCCCCCCCGATGCCGCCGACCTGGCCGTGGCCCTAGCCCGCTGCGCCTGGCAGGCCGAGCCCGCCGCCACCGAGGCCCGCGCCCTGCTGCCCCAGTTGCCCGCCGACGAGCTGCACGCCTTGCTCACCTGGCTGCTGGCCCCCGCCGAGCCCGCCGCCCCTGCCACCCCTACCGCAGAGGTAACTGCCGCCGCGCCTGCCCCGCCCCTGGAGCGCACCGAGCCCTACGGCAACCAAACCTCGACCCTGCGCACCGTGGAGTTGGCCCCCGCGCCGGTGCCGGTGCCCGCCCCCACGCCCGCCCACGCCGCCGGCCTGCCCCTGCTGGCCCCGCCCGATGCGGCCGCTGGCCTGGATAAAACCTTGCTGCAACGCGCCAAAGAGCGGTTGAGCAAGCTTATTCCGCTGAAAAAGGAAACGGCCGCGCCGGTGCCCATTGCCCTGGCCGAGGCCCTGCCCTGGCTGTGGGCCGTGGCCGCCCGCACCCGCTACCCGGTGGCCGAATTGCCGCCGCTAAGCCAGATGGGCGACTTTCCCGGCCTGGCCCGGCCCTGGCAGCCAGGCTGGACGCTCTCGGAGTTTTCGCGCACCTACGTGCAGCAGTGGCAGAAAAACAAGCCCACCGTTACCGATACCTGGACGCACCTCTACGTGCCCACCGTGCCGGCCCCCGCGCCCTCACCGCTGCTGCTGTACTCGGTACACGCCCGGCTGGCAGAAACGAAAAACCTCGTGTGGAATATGCGCCTCAACCTGGCCTACCAGCTGGCCCTGCTGCCCCACAACCCCGAGCCGCTGCACTGGCACGTGCTGCGCGAAGCCTGCCGCACCGACGACCAGGGCTCCGAAGCCCGCGATGTGCTGCAAACAGTGCTGCGGGCGCTATTGGGGCCGGGGCCGCGCCACGCAGCCGGCACCTCGGCCCTGCTGGCAGCCGGGCTGGTGCACCACGCCCCGGTGTGCCGCGCCCTGGCTCTGGAAGTACTGCTCAACGCCATCGACACCGCCCGCCTTGTGCCCGCCGACCTAGGCCGGGCCCTGGGCCGCCTGCTGGCCGCCGAGCGCGCCCCCGTGCAGCGCCTCGCCGATGCCCTGGCCCAAACCCGCGCCATCAGCCCCGCCACCGACGATGCCTTGCGCCAGCTGCTAGCGGCCCTGCTGCCGGAGCTGCCCGCCGCGCCCATCCGCAACACGGCCAAGCTGCTCGATGCCTACGCCAACCTGCGCAACGGCCAGCCCGTGCCACCGGCCGTGCGCGCCCGGCTGGGCGACTGGCAGGCGGTGGGCAGCCTGAAAAAACTGGTGGGGCTGCTTGCTTAAATTATTCTCTGACAATACGCAGTGGGCGCAGTATTGCTCAGCTTGAGCTTGGCGCATCGCCGTAGAGAGGCGAAGCTCGCGTCTGAAGCCGTTGCACCCGGCGGTGCGGTTCCGCCTTCACCGCGTGGCAGCGATGCGCCAAGCTCAAGCTGAGCGCTACCACGCCCACTGCGTAATGTCAGTTATTCTTTTATTCTGCCGCCCTTCGCGCTTACTTCACCCCCTTCTCTCATGGCCCACAACTCTGGTAAAACCTATACTGTGCACCTGGCCGCCGATGCCGGGCCCGAAGCCCACGAAATGCAGCCGGTGCTGACCGAGCTGGTAAATGAAATCGGCCATAACCTGAGCAAAAACCTGTCGGACCTTGAGTCTTGGCAAGCCGTTCGCCGGCAGGATGCCGCCTACCAGGGTCGCCTGCTGCTGGCCGTGGCCGACGCGAAAGCCGCTACCTACCAAAGCCCGCTCGTGGTTGGGGACAACGTGCCTACGCCTAATGGTGGCCGCGTGGGCATGCTGCTATCCACCGTGCTGGCCGCGCTGGTGCGCGGCCCCCTCAACCTGAGCGAAGCCGACTGGCTGCGGCTGCTGCGGTTGTTTGGGCTCGACTTTGCCACGCCCGACCCCCAAACCCTGCGCGATATCAACTTCCGCCTGCCTCTCCCGCTTGCGCTGGCGGCCGTGGAGAAATGGGCGAAGAAAAACGGCCTGGGGGAGGCGCTACAGGCTTTTTTGCAACAGCTGCTGCGCTCGGCCAACCCCAACCACCCGGAGGTGAGCCACTACGGCAAAGGCGACATGGTGAAAATCAGGGCCGGAATTCAGAAAATCCTCAGCCTGAGAACCGAGGCCGACGCGCTGCCGGTGGTGGAGTTTCTGGATGGCGACGCCTTCGGGCAGCACCTCACGCAGTTTGCGCAAAGCCTGGCCCCGGCCGACCCGGCTACCGTGCCCTGGCTGCGCCTGCTGCAGCTCTGGCAAAATGCCAGCGGCGCGCAGCCGAGCGCCAAATTTGCCAAAGAGCTGGCCGCTGCCGTGGCCGCCATCGACCCGGCGGTGGTGCGCGAGCGGGGGCGCGGCCTGCTCGCGGCGCTGGCGGCCGTGCGCCCCGAGGAAAAAACCGTTACCCACACCCACACCTGGGACAACGGCGAAGTACGCACCTGGAACCACACCTCTACCGTGTACCTGCTGGAGCCCGACGTAAACATTGCCAAGGGTCTCATTTGGACCTTGCAGCCGCTGCTCGATGAGGCCTTGGTGGCGCAGCTGGCCGACTACGCCGTGCGCTGCTACCAGAAGATTCCCGGCCAGGGGCCGATGGCCGCCGGCCTCGGCAACGCCTGCCTGGCGGCGCTGGCCAGCTACGGCCTGCCCGGCGTGGCCGCCCTGGCCCGCGTGCGCTCCAAAATCAAGCAAACTAATACCCAGGAATTAATTGGCCGCCACATCGAGAAAGCCTCGCAGGAACTAGGCGTGTCGCCGGCCGAAATCGAGGACATGGCTGTGCTCGACTTCGGCCTCGAAAACGGCCAGCTGGTGGAAACCTACGACGAGTACACGGCCACGCTCACGCTAGCCGAGGGCAAAGCCGAAGTAGCCTGGCACAAAGCCGGCAAACCGCTCAAAAGTGCCCCCGCCGCCCTCAAAGCCACCCACGCCGACGAACTCAAGGAGCTGAAGCTTGCGCAAACCACCGCCCAGCAAACCTATACCACTCAGCGCGACCGCCTCGACCGCAGCTTTATCAGCGGTCGCCAAATTCCCTGGCCCTGGTTTGCCCAGTATTATTTCCACCACGGCCTGCTGCATTTGCTGGCCTACCCGCTCATCTGGCGCCTGCACCACGCCGACGGCTCGTTTCACGACGCCCTCTATTTACAGGAGCAGTGGCAGGATGCCCACGGCCAGCCCGTACCCACCCCCCTCGACACCGATGCCGTGCAGCTCTGGCACCCCGTGCTCAGCCCCACCGAACAAGTACTGGCCTGGCGGGCGCTGCTGGAAAAGGCCCGGCTGCGCCAGCCGCTCAAACAGGCATTTCGGGAAGTGTATTTGCTCACGCCGCCCGAGGAGCGCACCCACTCCTATTCCAACCGCATGGCGGCGCATATTCTCAAGCAGCACCAGTTCAACTCCCTGGCTAAGCTGCGGGGCTGGAAATACAGCCTGCTGGGCGCTTACGACAAGGGCTATGAGTCGGACAAAGCCACGCTGGCACTGCCCGCTCACGACCTGCAAGCCGAGTTTTGGGTGAGCGAGGTGGATGCCGATGACGCCTTCAACGACACCGGTATCTGGTACTACATCAGCACCGACCAGGTGCGCTTCGTGCGCCCCCTGCGCCCCGCTGATGCCGTGCCGCTGCCCGAAATTCCGGCCCTGACTTTTTCGGAAGTAATGCGCGACGTGGACTTGTTTGTGGGCGTGGCCTCCGTGGCCAACGACCCCAACTGGCGCGACAATGGCGGGCTGGTGCAGTACCAGAATTATTGGGAGAGCTATAGCTTCGGCGACTTGGGCGAAGTAGCCAAAAATCGTAAGCTCATTTTGGAGCGCCTGGTGCCGCGCCTCAAAATTGCCAAAGTCAGCGAAATACGCGACAAATTTTTGGTGGTGCGCGGTAAGCGCCGCACGTATAAAATTCACCTAGGCAGCGGCAATATTTTGATGGAGCCCAACGACCAGTACTTATGCATCGTGCCCGACCGCTCGCCTAAATCCGTCGCCAGCGACGTGTTTTTGCCCTTCGAGGGCGATGCCGTGCTCTCCATTATTCTCAGCAAAGCATTACTGCTGATGGACGACGACAAAATCACCGACGACACCATTAACCGGCAAATTGGCCGCAGCGCGTAGTAAAACGGCGTGGCACTCCGTTTTACTGCCTTTCTTCATCCCATGAAATCCGAAATCCTTACTCGCATTCAGCAGTTGGGCGGCAACATCGACCAGGTGGACGGCCAGTCGCTGCAGGCTGACCTGCAGGCCATAACGTTCAGCACGGTGCTTTACCCCCGGCCAGAAAATACCCAATGGGCCACGGCCGACGACACCGAACCTATTTATGGCTTAGGCGAATTCATGGATGAAAACCGGGCTTTATTTACCGCTGACCCAACCGCTTTTTACCAGAAAATAACCGACCATTTTTATCAGAAAACGGTAGAGCCGCACGGCCAGATGTTTTTCCGCAACGACTTATTTACGCCGTTTCGGGAAGGCACCGCCGATTACGACGACTGGAACCAGGATTTCTCGGAGCCGGGCGCAGTGGATTTAAGCGAAGTCTATAAAATTACGGGCGACAAAACACCGGATTTTATTTGCCTGGCTTATAGCTACAGATTTCCCGACAACTACTACATCTGCTTGTCCGACCCTCATCCGGAAAACCCCACCGTTTTTGGCACCGACCACGAAGTGTTTTTCAGCGAAGTGACGAATGAAGGCACGCTGGAAGCCTTTTTTCAGCGATTTATGACCAAAGAGGAATTGCTGGAAATCGTGCGCAAACGCCTAGAGAAATAAAGTTGTCACTGCCGCATAGTAGCTCGAATTCGTTATTTATAATTTCACCTAATTCCCCCACCTTATGGCCCTGCTCACCATTCTCGACGAAACCGCCAGCGGCAGCATCATCAGCCGCCTGGAACTGGAAATTACCCAGGAAATGCTCACTGTGCGCGACGTAATTGCCCGGCGCGTCCACGACGAAGTAGCGGCCTACAATGCGCGGCAAACCGGCGTATTCAACGGCCTGGTGCAGCCCACCGATTCCGAACGGGTGCTTAATGGCTACAAAATGCGCCCGGCCAAGCTCATCGACGCCGAAAAGCAAGTGTACCGTGCCCTCGAAGCGTTTCAACAAAACGGCTTTTTCCTACTCGTCAACGACCGCCAAGCCGAGAGCCTCGATGAAGAAGTGTGGCTCGGTGACGGCGCCACGGCCAGCTTCGTGAAGCTCACGCCATTAGTAGGCGGCTGAGAAGCAACTTCTTACGAAAATTTTTATTTACCGGTTAGTTTATGCCCGTTCCCGCTGATACCCACCAGGTGCTGCGCACGCTGCTCGCCGACCTGGCCCCGACTTTGCCCGCCAACCCGGCCTTGCAGGAACTAGCCACCGAGTTGGTAGACCGGGGCCTTGCCGACTACTCGCCGTCGTTTCGGTTCGCCAGTCCGTTGCAGGGTGTGCCCCTGGTGCAGGCCCTGGCCGTGCTGCTGAGCGCCTGCCAGCGGCAGGGACACTACCGCTTAATCTGGCACGTACAGGAACAGCTGACTGCCCACCTGCGGCGCAAGCTGGCCCTTAGCGAAGCCGATTTGCTACACCTGTTCGAGGCCAACGGGCTGGCGGGCAACGAGCCCAGCAAACTGCACGACTATGCCACCCTGAAGCTCGCCGCCGCGCTGCTGCGCCAAACCGAGCACCTTAGCCAAGCCACCGGCAGCCTGCCCACCCAGCTGGCCGGGCGCTTGCAATGGCTGCTGGCCGCCACCGATGGCTTGCAAGCGGGCGGCTACCTCACCCAGGACCTCCTTAAGCTGCGCACCCAGGCCCTGGCCGTGCTCAGCCTAGGCAGCCCCGATGCCTTGCCAGTAGTGCGCTTTGCCAGCAGCGACGTATTTGGCCGCTGCCTGACCGAATTTGTGGCGGGCCTGGTGCCCGGCGAGCCGCGCACCCTGGCCTGGCTGCACTTGCTGCAAGCGATGGGCACTGCCAGTGGCGGCCGGCCCACTGCCTCGCTGGCCCAGGCCCTGGCGGCCTCCACTGCCACCCTGGGAGCCGACGAGGTGCGCGAGCAAGGCGGTGCCTGGCTGGCCCTGCTGGCCTACGAGCCGCTGGCCGGGTTTCGCCCGCAGCAAGCCGCTTCGCCGGGTAGCCAGTACCTGCAGGAAGCCAACCAGCCGGTTGCCAAGGGGCTGGTTTGGGCCCTGGCCCCGCTGGCCGATGCTCCCTTGCTTCAGCAGTTGGCCGACCTGGCCCTGCGCTGCCTGCGCCCCCACACCGGCCACGCCCCCCTGGCCATGAGCCTCGGCAACGCCGCCCTGCTGGCCCTAAGCCAGGGCGGCCTGCCGGGCTTGGCACACCTGGCTCACCTGCGCCCCCAAATGGCCCAGGAAAACAGCAAAGGCCTGATTGACGGCTACCTCACCCACGCCTCGGCGGCCCTGGGCGTGAGCCCGGCCGAAGTAGAGGACTGGAGTGTCCCCGATTTTGGCCTGCACCGGGGCAGCACAACCTTCGCTTTCGGCGATTACCACGCCACCCTGGCCCTGGCCGGCGGCAAAGCCGACGTGCAGTGGGCCAAAAGCGGCAAGCCCCTGAAAACCGCGCCCGCTGCCCTCAAAACCACGCACCCAACCGAATTACGGGTGGTAAAAGCCATTCAGGCCCAGGCGCAGCAAACCTACACTACCCAGCGCGACCGCCTCGACCGCAGCTTTCTAACGGAGCGCCGCATTCCATGGCCGCAGTTCGCGAAGTACTACCTGGCGCATGGGCTGCTGGGCGAATTGGTGCGCCCGCTCATCTGGCGCCTGCACCACGCCGACGGCTCGTTTCACGACGCGCTCTACCTGCACGAGCAGTGGCAGGATGCCCACGGCCAGCCCGTGCCCGCGCCCCTCGACACCGATGCCGTGCAGCTCTGGCACCCCGTGCTGGCTGGCCCAGCCGACGTGCTGGCCTGGCGGGCGCTGCTGGAAAAGGCGCAGGTGCGCCAGCCGCTCAAACAAGCCTACCGCGAGGTATACCTGCTTACGCCGCCCGAGGAGCGCACCCGCATGTACTCTAACCGCATGGCGGCGCACATTCTCAAGCA
This sequence comes from Janthinobacterium lividum, assembly GCA_050954465.1. GTDB lineage: Bacteria > Bacteroidota > Bacteroidia > Cytophagales > Hymenobacteraceae > Hymenobacter. The sequence continues at coordinate 38,837 of JBPBPU010000013.1, read as the reverse complement.
GCACCAGTTTAGCGCCCTGGCGCGGGGCCGGGGCTGGCAGTACCGCCTCATGGGCAATTATGACAAGGGTTACGAGTCGGACAAGGCCAAGCTGGACCTGCCCGCTCACGGCTTACAGGCGCAGTTCTGGGTAAGTGAAGTGAACGCCGACGGAGCCTTCAACGACACCGGCATGTGGAATTACGTGAGCACCGACCAAGTGCGCTTCGTCACCAACCACGGTCCCGTGCCGCTGCCCGAGGTGCCACCGCTGGCTTTTTCGGAAGTAATGCGCGACGTAGACCTGTTTGTGGGTGTAGCCAGCGTGGGCAACGACCCCGCCTGGCGCGACAATGGCAGGCTGCTGCAATACCGCACCTACTGGGAAAGCTTCAGCTTCGGCGAATTGGGCGAAGTGGCCAAAAACCGTAAGCTCATCTTGGAGCGCCTGGTGCCGCGCCTCAAAATTGCCAAAGTCAGCGAAATCCGCGACAAATTTCTGGTGGTGCGAGGCAAGCGGCGCACGTATAAAATTCACTTGGGCAGCGGCAATATCCTGATGGAGCTCAACGACCAATACTTGTGCATTGTGCCCGACCGCTCGACCAAAAAACTGGGTGCTGACGACGTGTTTTTGCCGTTTGAGGGCGATGCTGTGCTTTCTATTATTCTGAGCAAAGCTTTGTTGCTTATGGACGACGACAAAATAACTGATGAAACTATTTTGCGGCAGATAAATTAACCGGAGCGCCCCCCTGTTTTACCGCCGACACCAGTATTTCGATTTACCTTGTCAAATAAAAACTCATGGCTTATATTATGGTCGACATTGAAAGCGACGGCCCGATTCCGGGCGACTTTTCGATGATTTCCTTCGGCGCAGTGCTGGTTAATGACGCGCTGGACAAAACGTTCTACGGGCAGTTGAAGCCTATTTCGGACAACTTCATTCCCGAAGCCTTGGCCGTTTCGGGCCACTCGCGGGCCGACACACTGGGCTTTGATAAGCCGGCCAAAGTGATGGCCAATTTTAAAAGCTGGATAACCGAAACCTGCCAGGACCGACCTATTTTTATCAGTGATAATAATGGATTCGACTGGATGTTTATTTGCTGGTATTTTCACCATTTTCTGGGTAGCAATCCGTTTGGCTTCAGCTCTCAGAACCTAGGCAGCCTATATAAGGGCATCGAGAAAGACACCTTCAAAACGTTTAAGCACCTGCGCAAAACCAAACACGCCCACCACCCTGTTGACGATGCGAAAGGAAACGCCGAAGCCCTGCTGACGCTAAAGCGGGAATATGGGCTGAAAATCAAATTCTAATTTCTCTCCCTTGGGACAGCCAGCAGGTATCATTATCGGGGGTGGCATTGCGGGCCTCACAGCCGCCATTGCGCTACGCCAGCGCGGCATTGCCGCCACGGTCTGCGAGGCCGCGCCGCAGATTTTGCCCCTAGGCGCGGGCATCTGGATGGCACCCAATGCCATGCAGGTATTCGACCGCCTGGGCCTGGCCGCCCGCATCAACGCCGCTGGGGTGCCGCTGCGCACTATCGAGATTGTGGATGGGCAAATGCGGCCCCTGCTGCGCACCGACCAGGCGCGCATTCAAGCGCGGTTTGGCTACTCCACTACGGCTATTCGGCGGGCTAGCCTCCAACAGATTCTGCTGGACGAAGCCGGCCCCGAAACCGTGCTGCTACACCAGGTTTGCACAGCCCTGCACGAGGATGCCACCGGCGTCAGCGTCGCCTTTGCGGATGGCACCACGCGGCGGGCCGACTTTGTGGTGGGCGCCGATGGTATTCATTCGCCGGTGCGCCAGCACCTGTTTCCAGGGGTGCGGCCGGGCGGCTCTGGGCATCTGGTGTGGCGCGGCATGGCCGAAATACAGTTGATGCTGCACTTTCAGCGAGCCATTCGGGAGGCGTGGGCGGGCGGGCTGCGGTTTGGGTTTTCGGAAGTTGCCGAGGGGCTGGTTGATTGGTTTGCTGCCGTGCCGGGCAGCTTCGGCGGCGGGCGCGCCGGGCTGCGGGCGCGGCTGCAAGCGGCTTTCCAGGGGTTTGCCTACCCTGTGCCCGCCATCCTGGCGGCTACCCCCGAAGCGGCCATCATCAAGAACGAGGTGCTGGATATCGCCCCCCTGCCCCACTGGCACCGGGGCCGCATCGGCCTTATCGGCGACGCGGCCCACGCCAGCACGCCCTATATGGGCCAGGGCGGCTGCCAGGCCGTAGAGGATGCCTACGCCCTGGCCCTGGCAATGCAGCAGCAACCTACCGTGCCCACCGCCTTAGCCGCCCTGCACCAGCTGCGCCACGCCAAAGCGGCGTACGTGGTGCGTACCTCGCGCCTCATGGGCCGCATCGGCTACCTGAGCGGCGCTGCCGGCGCGCTGCGCAACGCGGCCATGCGGGCCACGCCGCAGTGGGTGTCGGAGCGGCAGTTTTGGCGGGTGTATGCGCTGGGGTTTTGAGTAGTAGGCGTTAATTATAAGTCGATTTTCGATGATTCTATTTTACAAAAAAATCAACGGCAGCATTTGGCTGGAATGGCTATTCAGGCTGTTCCTCTCGGCAGAGTTTATTCAAACTGCTGTAGCAATACCCGCAGAGGATTATCCTTCTGAGTGTTGGCTACTTATTTTTATTGCTATTTGGTGCTATTTTTTCAAGCTCAAATTATTTGGGCTTGTTCCGCTCGTATTTTCGGTGCTCATGCATTACTGGCACAATCCACCATCTTTGTGAACTTCGCTTTCATCGAAACTCCGGCTTTACCAAAAATTGCGTTAAACCTTGGTTATCAATCATTTTTACCCTATTTGAGCTGTTACATATAGCTGGAAAGCAAGGCGCTGGTTACGGCAGCGGCTAAGTTGTCTGAGTATATTTGAGTTGCAATAATACAGTCGGTTTCAACTCACGTAGTTTAACAATTCCTTATCAACCTCAGAAAAAAAAATGAAGAGTCTTATAAAATACGCGATTTTCTGTTCTTTAGTTATACCTTCTGTTACATTCGGGCAGCAAATAATAACTGATTCAACTAGAGCTTCCTCATTTATTTCCTACTGCAATGACAGGAATAAAGTTGAAAAGCCAATTTATTTAGAGTGGGTGCAGATTGATAAAGATGTAATTAGGGAAAAGCTTAACAAACTCCCTTTTAGTGGCTCGACAGTGACCGGAATAAAAAGTATTGTTCCTCAATTTTTAGATGGAAAATGTAATTGCCAAAGTGTAACTGAAGAATTGGGCTATGGCTTAAAATCTACCAAGCATACCATTTACGGTGGTTATGGCTCGTACAATGTCGATGCTATTTACTTCGGCGACAATATCATCAAACTCAGGCTTACTATTAGCAACCATAGAGAAATAATTGAAAAGCATTTGCTTGACGTCATTCGTTTGCCATTTATTTGCTTAAATGGACAAGTATGCTATGAAAAGGTATACCCTGAAAATCTGAGGAAATATTTGGCCGGCTCAGGAGAATTATTTATCAGCTCACAGGACACCAATCTCCAAAGACAGCAAGCCATAAACTACTTCACAGATGTTATGACAGGGGGGACATTCACTGAGCCATATTACGTAACGTTTGGCTTGGGTAGTGAAACTTTCAATAATCTGCGCTATTTCATTGTTAACAAAGACTACGACGCTTTAACAAGCATTTTATTCTCACCTAGTCCGACAAGCAGGCTTTTTGCAGCAAGAACACTGCTTTATATGCAGGGCAAAGCTGGATATAGACCAGACAGCAAAATAAATGAAAGAATTAAGGAGACAATTGCGAAAGCCAAACCAATCAGGAGTGGCATTTTAAGTTGTTGGATTAATAAGTTTGACTATGATTACTACGATGTAGTCAACGACTTTGAGAAGCTTTTAATTACACAGTAAAAAACGAGCACACAATATGAGTTTTGCGTCATGCGAACTGGCAGGCTATTTTCAGAGACTACCATTGCAGCAAGGCATAATATGCTGATAATCATATGATTTGCGCCGCATTTCTACTTCTCAACGCCTTGTGCTTCTGCCTCTTCGCCCTCGACAAGCGCAAAGCCCAACGGGGCCAGCGGCGCATTTCCGAAAAAACCCTGCACTTGGCTACGCTGCCCGGCGCTGCACCCGGCGCGTGGGCGGCTATTTTTTTGCTGCACCATAAAAACCGAAAAGCGGCCTTTTGGAGCGTTACCCTGCTACTGACGCTACTACAGGGCGGGGCACTTTATTTCATGCTGCTGCATTTTCGGGCGCAGTAATAGCGGCGTGAAATGCGCTGATGCGGGTGGCTACTACTGCGGCTTGGGTTAGCACCATCCAGTGCGTGGCGCCGGGCAGGATTTCTACTTGCGCCTGAGGTATTTGCTTCGCCAAGGCGTAGGCTTGCGCCACTGGGAAATGCTTGTCGTTTTCGGCCCACAGCACGAGTGTGGGGCACTGCACCTGCCGGTAGCGGGCGGGCAGACGCGGGAGTTGCGCCTCGTAGCCGGCGCACATCCGCACAATGAACTCGCGCACGGCGGGCTGCCGAAATGTGCGCCACAAGTCGCGCCGTAGCGGCAAACTGAGGCCCGGCTGGCCGCTGGGCAGAAACGTGCGCAACGCCCGCCCAAATACCAGTCCCGGTAGGTGCCGCAGCAGCAATTTATTTACCCCAAACCGGCGCAACCACTTGATTTCCCACGAGGTAGACGCGGTGCCGTCGGCCAGGCAGTTCATCACCACCAGGCTCTGCACGCGGTGGGGGTAGGCGGCGGCAAACACCAGCGCCGGCTGCCCGCCCATATCCTGCCCGATGAGGTGGATTTTGGGCAGGCCCCACGCGTCGAGCAGCGTCAGCAAGCGCTGGGCCAGGGCCACGGGCGTGGTGCCGCCGGGCCACGTATCGCTGTCGCCGAGGCCGGGCCAGTCGAAGGCCAGCACGTGCTTGTCGGTGGCCAGCAGCGGGGCCAGCTCGCTGAATACCTGCAGGTTATCGGGGTAGCCGTGCAGCAGTACCACGGCTTCGCCCTGGCCGAGGCGGGCCACGCGCAGGTGGCCGGCCGGGTGGGCTTCGCGGGTGGTTTCAAGCAGCATGGGGTCGGTAGTCGTGGGTTAGGCAATCGGCGGCCAGCACGCCGGCAATGGCGCAGAAGCTCACCCACTGGCCCGGGTGCGTGGAGCTGCCCGTGAGGTAGAGGCCCTGGATGGTGGGGCTGCGGTGGGCGAGGCGGCCCTGGCGCATGAGCTGCGAGGTCATCACGGGGTTCATGCTGTCGCGGTAGAGCGTGTAGTCGCGGCCCCACTCAAAGGTGGTGCGCCGGTGCAGCACCCGGTAGCCGTCGAGGCCCTGCTGCCACCAGGTTTCGGCCAGTTGCTCGTCCATGAGGTGGTGCTGGCCTTCGGCCCCGAGGGCGGCCGCATCGGTGTGGGCCAGCGGCGAGATGAGCCGGGCCGGATACCAGCCGTCCTGCGCCAGCCCGGCATCGAGCACGCCGGGCTGCACGAAGGCAGTGCAGCCCGCACCGCGTAGCTTGAAGCGGATATAATAAGGCCGCTGCCGGCCCCGCACGGCCAGATAGATGCAGGTGCCCGGCGATTGCAGCGGCAGTTTTTGCAGGGCCTGCCGCTGGTGGTAGAGCTTGTTGCTGGTCTTTGGGTCTTCCACTAAATCCAGGTAGGTGCCAATGCCCGCCGCGTCCGACACCACGACCGCCGCCGCCATAAATTCTCCGTCGGCTGTTTCAACTCCGTATACTTTTCCAGCCCCTACCACAATTCGATGCACCTTCGTGGCGTAGCGAATGTGGACGCCAGCCGCCAGGGCGGTAGCCGTCAGCAACTCGGCAATGGCCCGCATGCCGCCCTGCGGGTAGTACGCGCCCACGCCGTGAAAGAGGCTCGGCACGAAGGCCATTGGGGCAGGGGCCTGGGCCATAGGCTGCCCGGCAATGTGCGTCCAGATGCCAATACCTGCTTGCACGGCAGCCGGCAAACCCGATTTGGCCAGCACCCCGCCGAGCGAGCTGAGCATAAACGGCACGCTTAGCAGCGAACCGTTGCGGAGCACGTCGAGCGGCCCCGGCTGCGAGTGGTACGTGAGGGGCTGCACGTTGCGATGGATACGCCCCGTTTTCTCCACAAAAGCTTGGTACTGAGCGCCGCTGCCGGGGCACTGCGCCTCAAAGCCCGCCGCCGTAGCCGCCAGGCTGTGGTCGAATGCCGTAGTGCGGCCATCCTCGTGCAGCACGTGGTACACGGCCTTGATGGGCGTGAGCGGCAGCGCTTCGGCCCCGATGCCGAGCTGCGCCAAGGCCCATTCCAGCCCCGGCTTATCGAGCAAAATGTACGGCCCCGCATCGAAGGTGAAGCCCCCGGCCGTAAAGCCGGATGCCAGGCCACCGGCCTGCGCCCGTGCCTCCAGCACCTGCACCTGGTAGCCCTGCCGGGCCAGCCGGATGGCGGCGCTCAGCCCCCCTACTCCGGCCCCGATAATAATAATTTTTTGGGCGGTAAGCATCGGCATAGGGGCAGGGGGCAGGAATAGAGCGCGCAAACATAGGGGCCGGTTGCCGGGCACCCGCATTTGCCGGCCGGCTGGCAAGGCTACCAACTAGTCTTGGGCTTATTTTTACAAAAAACTCCCTTTATGAAAGCCACTTTTTCTGCCCCGACGCTTCGGTTATTTCTGTTGCTGCTCGCCCCGGCCGCTACCTCTTCCCTCTCATCCTGCGCCACTAAAGAGACGGATTCCGTCATGGTCGACTACTCCAAAGTTGACGACGGACTTATAGTCAAATACCTGGCTGATAATAAGATAATCACTGCCCAAAAGCAGTCTTCGGGCCTCTACTACGTGCCCGTTACTACCAATGCCAGTGGTACGCCCGCTGTAGCCGGCAAAACTGTGTCGGTGCTGTACACGGGCACGCTGCTCGATGGCACGGTGTTCGATGCTTCGTCTAAGAACGGCAACAAGCCTTTTGACTTCGTGCTGGGCGCCGGCCAGGTCATCAAAGGCTGGGACCAAGGCATTGCGCTCATGCACAAAGGCGAAAAAGCGGTGCTGCTCATTCCCTCGGCGCTGGGCTACGGCGCCAGCGGCGCAGGGTCGGCTATTCCGCCGAATACCGTCATTAAATTCGACGTGGAAGTAACGGATGTGAAATAATTGGCTGCCGTTACGCCGGGCGGGGAGTAGCGCTCAGCTTTAGCTTGGCGCATCGGCGCGGAGCGGCGAATCCGGGACCGCGCCGCTTACTGCAACGGCCCCAGACGCGAGCTTCGCCGCGCCGCGGCGATGCGCCAAGCTAAAGCTGAGCGCTACTCCCCGCCCGGCATAACGGCAGTAATTAAAATAACCCGGGGAAACAGGCTGGCTGAAACGTGCTTTCAGCCAGCCTGCTTTTTTTCCAGGTTTTCTATAATTTTCAGTAACGCCGGGCGGTTTTTCGCCAGCTTGATAAACGTGGGCAGCCGCTCGACCATGGTGGTATAATTGGTTTGACGCTCGCGCAAAGTGGCTTGTACGTAGGTTTTGATGGCGTGCAAATGGATGCGGTTATAGGCCCAGAATACGTCGTGCTTTACCGTTGCCTGCAGCCATAAGGGCAAATTAAAAACAGGGTCGTTGGCGCGGGCCGCCGTGTCGTATTTGGTGATATATTCTTCGTGGCGCGGCTTTATTTGGCGCACGGTGCCGCAGTGCGGGCAGGGCACGGCGATGAGGGCGGCCGGCCGCTTTTTGCCAGGGATAGTGACGGCAATGGCCCGGCCGCAGGTGTCGCAGTTACGGCGCACTTCCAGGCGGTAGCGCAGGCGCTGGGCGACCGTTTCGGCATGGCCGCAGTGGCCACAACCAAGCCGCGCTCCACCCCGAAAATGCGGGTTGGGCAGCGTTACCACTGCCTCGTGGTGGCACCGAGGGCACTCTACCAGATACTCGGCTACGTAGGCACGGTAGTAGCTGGCGGGGCTGGCAACGTAGCGGCTGGTTTCGAGGTGCGGCATGGTTTTTTTTAGGTTGAGGCGGTCAGGGCACCCGTTGCTTCCAGGTGCCGCAAGCGCGCTGGCATAGGGCCGCCTGTAGCGTACAGTACGTCGTGGTGGTTGATGCACAGCAGCCACTCGTATTTTTTGGATATAATATAAATTTCGTCAATTCCGGCGCTGTCTTCCAGCACCTGTTGAATAGCTTTTACGCGGCCTTCATAGAACCAGAATTTCTCGCTGCCATACTCAATCCAAATACCTTCGGGCGGGCCATTATGCGGTAGGTACCACGTCGGGATTTTTTTACCGGCCCCACTCCCGCTTTCATTCAGCATGAGCCAAACTATTTCTTCATTATCAACTAGTTTTTCTAATATGAAATCAGGCAAAAGATATTTATACGAAAAATAAGAATGCGTGTCGAGCTTAAAATCAAACCACAGCCAAACTGGCCGCTTGGACGGGCTATTCGGCCCACAGAAAGTCTTGTACACTTTCTCCTCTATATCGTGCCACTCATTCACCTTAAGCGGCCGAAACTGGCTCTCCGGCAGGGCCAGTCGGTGGCGGGCCTGTTCCACTTCGGCGCGTAGCGACCAGGAAATATCCCAGCTGGTTTTAGCGGATTTCATAAGCGTATTTTCTACTTCCTTAATCCTGCCCGCACGCTGACTTCGCGGGCCAGTAACTCCCGGTAATCCTGCTGCTGGCTGGCGGCGGCTAGCGGCTGCTCTTTCTTCGTGTGGTCGAGCCAGCGGATGAGTTTACCATTCTGGAGGTAGTACCGGTCTTCCTTAATTACAGCTTTCTTCAGGTCGAATGCTTCCGTATCACCGCTTTCGCGGGCGGCTTTTTTGTCGTAATAAAATGGCCGGTTATAAGAATAAAGCAAGTTAAGCGCAAAAAATAATTGTCCATTTTTGTAATAATACTGGGTTTCTAATTTACCTGTTTCCCAGTAGCGAGCCACCGCAAGCAGCTTTAAGCTCTTATTCTCATAATAGGCTATTCCTTCGCCGCCTTCGCCGCCTTCTGTTAATTCGTCCGGCAGGTCCACCGAACGGGTTTTGTACGTGGACCGGCTGCTCCAAATACGCTGGTATTCGACCCGAATAGCCGCAACAGCCACGTCAGATGCCTGCGCGTAAGTGGCCACAACTCCAGCCAGGACCATTATAAAAGCAAGTAAAAAACGGCGATTCAGCATACCGGCAGTAGGTAAAAAGAGGCATATCCAGCATTCAACGATTAGCAGCAAGCTGGTGTTTTGCTGCCACTTACGCCCCCACCCGCGCCAATAGCGCCGCGTGGTGCGGAGCGCGAGCCAGAATTACCTCATTGCCCAGCAAAATAAGCTGCTGCCGCGCCCGAGTGAGGGCCACGTTGAGCTTGCGGTCGACCTGCCCCGACTCGTCGGGCGATACCATCAACTCAATCTGGTGCTCGTGGTGGCAGCAGAAACTCACGATAATAACGTCGCGCTGCGAGCCCTGGTAGCGCTCCACGGTATCGACACTGACTTTGAGCAAATCAGGCATTTGCCACTCTACCGCCAGCTGGGCCAGGCGGGCGCGGATGCGGGCGGCCTGGTTGCGGTAGCTGGCGATGATGCCGAGGGTGGTTTCTGGGTTAAAATCGGGGCCGTAGCCCTGGGCCACGTAGGCGGCAGCGCGGGCGGCCAGCTCGGCTTCCTGCGCCGATTCCTTCATGGAGAGGTCTTCGGGCTGGCGGCGGGTGGGCACAAACACGAGGCGCTCGCGGCGCACGCGCTGCAAAAAGGCATCGGCCGGGGCAGGCCAGCTGGGGCGAGCCAGCGGCTCGTGCTGCCAGGGCAGCGGGCAGCGCAACTGGCCCTCGTAGAAGGCCTCGTTGACGAGCGCGGCCAGGTCGGCGTGGCTGCGGTACTGGTCGGCGAGGGTGCCGTGGGCGTGGGGCCAGTGGGCTTCAGCGCGCCGGAAAAGGCGCTCGAAATACGAGTTGCGCAGGTTAGTGAGGCCCAGGTTATCGCGCAGCAGCTCAGCTGCTTCGGGGGCGATGGCGCTGGTTTCGGGCTCCTGCGTCACCACGGCGGGCAGTTGCCGGTGGTCGCCGATGAGGATGAACTTGGGCACCTTGGCGAGCAGCGCCAGCATGGGGCCTTCGAGCACCTGGCTGGCCTCGTCTACCACGGCCAAGTCGAAGGTTTTGAGCAGAAACAGCTCCGGCTTGTTCAGTAAGCTTGCCACGGTGCCCACGTAGAACGGGCAGCCGGTGAGGCGCGCCCGCACCGTTTGGCGGCTGGGGCAGTCGCGTATCATGTTGTCGAGCAGGTAGGGCCGGTAAGCCGGTGCCGTGCCCAGCCGCGAGCCTACGCGGATAAACGGCAGCTTGGCCGCCACCAGCTGCTCGCAGATTTCATCCACGGCCCGGTTGGTATACGCGGCCAGCAGCACTTGCTTATCCTCGGCATACAGCCTCACGGCCAGCTCTTTGAGCACGGCGCGGGTTTTGCCCGTGCCGGGCGGGCCGCAGAGCACAAACCAGTCGGGCGCGGCCAGGGCGCGGGCCACCACGTCGGGCGCGGTGGTAGCGGGGGGCGCGGCAGCGTCCCAGCCCTCGGGCGGGCGCGGGCCGGTGCGGGCCAGCAGGCGCTGCCGCCGCTCGGGAGCCAGCAATAAAAATGCCGACAGCCCCGCCCACTCGCGCCGGAACGTGTCGTACGTATCGGGCTCCAGGGCCCAATGCGAATGGCCCGCCAGGTAGCGTGGGGCCAGCCGGCGGTTGCGCACCGAAAGAATTACGCGGCCGTCGGCGGTGAGGTCTTCGGCCAGCACTACTTTCACTACTTGCGCATCCAGCACACTGAGTGAAGGAGTGGGTGAGTGAAGGAGCGAAGGGGCTTTATCGGATATATTTTGCTTATTATCAGACGCTTGCTCAGCGCTAACAGCTGCTAGCTGAGAGCTAACAGCTTTCTTACGTGGGTACAAAATGAGCGTGTCGCCGGCCCGGAAGTTGACTTCGCGGCCGCCAGCGGGGCGCTGAAAAATGAGGTGCGGGCCGAGGCCATCGCGGGCGGTATCGTCGGCATTGCTGTGGTCTTCGAGCAGTTCGAGGTCGTCGAGCAGGCTGAAGTTCTGCTGCTTGCGGGCGGCGGGCAAGCGCCAAAGGCCCGCCTGCCCGCCGGCGTCGCCGGGGCGCGAGTCGTCGCCGAGCAGGGTCAGGCGCATTTCGCGAGCCACGAAGCGGGTCATTTCCAGGCAGTAGGCGCGCTCTATGGGGTCGGCAGCGGCCCAGGCGTTAGCTACTTTTTCGGCCTTGGTGCGGCCGAACGATGGTAGGGCGCTCAGGTTGGGGTGCAGCACGGGCGTGAGCAGCCGCGCTACGGCGCTGGGGCTGGTGGTGCGTGCCAGCTGCAACTCGGTGCCTACGAGCTGGTTGCGGGCGGCCAGCAGGCGGTCTACCAGTTCCGCGTCCTGGTCTACGCGGCGCACGGGGGGCTGGTCGGGCGCGGCATTGGAGTAGAGGATACTGGTGCGCCCCCGGCCGGCGGTTTCGCCATCGGCCCCAAACACCGATTCCAGCAGCAGGCGGTAGAGCTGGGCCTGCGCGGCATGGTTGCTCCACGGCTCACTATGGGGCACTTTGGTGGAGCTTTTTAGCTCGATGATATCGTAGCCGGTAGGGCTTTCGTGCAATAAATCGAGCCGACCCTGCAAGCCATAAGTGGCCGACAAAAAAGAAGGCTCAAGGAAGCAGTCGGCCACGCGCAGGGGCTGCTGCTGGTAGCCGGTGCGGCTGCCCGCCACGAAGCCCTGCGCCCGGCTCACCCGCAGCGTCTGGTAGTGGCGGCGCAGGTCGTTGAGCAATTCGGGCACCCCGGTGCGAGTCTGAAAATCCGATAGCGCACTAATTATCAGTGGGTTTGAGCGAAACAGACGCTTTTTGAAAAAGGCTTCCAGGTCGAAATCGGTTTTGATGCCCGTTGCCTGCTGCGTGGCGCTCGGGTTGTTAACTGAGTCAAGGGCCGGATTATTATCACTTAGTACCGGGGCCTCAGCACCCGGCTCTGGAAGCGCGACGGGCAACTCCGCCCCGGGCGCTACGCCGGCTATAGGTTCCTGCCCAAAATCCAATTCTCCCTTCTCGCGGCTTACTGATGCATTGCCTCGGCCCGTTTCCTCATTGCGGGCCGCGTGGCTTACTTCCTCATCCAGCAGCATGTTCACCAGGTTGCCGACTACGAGCGGGCGCGAGGTGTCGTCGGGCTGAAAGGCGTGCAACAGGGCCCATTCGGGGATAGTCCCGCTGGCCTGGGCGCACTCGGCCACAGTCGTCACGTTCACCAGGTAGTCGGGCTCCAGCACCACCCGGCGCGGGCGAATACGGCCATCGGGCTGGGGTACCGGGCCCACCAGGTGCAGGACGGGGTGCAGGGCGGCGGCCAGGGGCAGCAGGTTGTCGTAGGCAGCGGGCAGGTCGATGCCGAATGGGCCAACGGGACAGCCATCGGCGGGCGCGCTCATCTCGGCCGTAAGCTGGCCGGTGGCCAGGTCGGCGTGCAGCACCTGCACCCGCCAGGCCACGTTGACAGCCGCTAGCGCCACGGCTGCCACGGGGCTGGAAACCGGTGCTGCCGCTGGCTCGCCGCCGGCCGGCACCGGGCCCACGTAGGCCATGCCGCTGAGGTGGCGCACCAGCTCGGCCACGGCGCCAAAGCCGGCTGCTACTTCGGCGGCGGTGCCGGGGTAGCTTTCGTGCAGCACCAGGTTGGCAGTGAGGCGCAGGTTCTGGAGCTGCTGGCGCAGGGCAGAGGGTAGGGCGTGGTCGTAGGCAACCAATCCTATTGCCTGACTGAGGTCGGCGAAGGGGGCTTCGCGGCGGCGGCACTCGTCGCGCAGCACTTTTTCCAGCAGCCGACGCAGCTTGGGGAGTTGGTCGGCGGGGGTGGCGGCGGGCGCGGCGGCCAGGGCAGCGAGGTGGGCGTAGGTGGTTTGGGGCAAAACGATGCAACAGGGATAGGTACCTTAAAGGTAGCGCGGCGGCCCTGGATTCAGTGCTAGCCACTCGCTGCATAATGCTGTGAGACTCCAGGCCGCCGCTAGTAGCAGCGCGGCTATATCTTACACCCCGTTAAACTCCCCACCTCTCGCTATGACTAGCCGACTACATCTTACGCTGCCGTTGCTGGCCCTGCTGGCAGCCTGCACCGGCAACGACGCCAGCCCCAAAACTGCCGTTGCCGCCCAGCCCGGCGCTACTCAGCAGCAGGCCGCCAGCAGTCAGTTGCACATTCCGCTAACTAGCGCAGTGTTTCTCGACAACTCGGATTACGTGCTGTACCCGTTGGCGCTGGGAGAAATGCGGGAACGAGAAGATGAGTACGGCAGCAAAAGGTATGAGGAGGCGTCAACTTACTGGAATATTATTTTTTATAACGTCCGCAACGGAACAACACGCCTGCTGGCCGACAACCAGAAAATGTTTATCAAATCTTACGGCGCACTGGAAGCAGCCGATACGCACGCCCAAAACCAGACGCCGTACCCGCCTGCCGAAAAGTTACTGGTGTATTCCGCCATCGTCACCGACTCCAACCAAGATGGTCAGTTGACTGATGACGACCCTACCTACTTGTTTATCAGCGATAAATCGGGTGAGAATTTCCACCAGATTTCTCCCAGGAATCTGAGTGTCACGGGCTGGCAGCTGTATCCGGGCACAGGCAAAATGCTGCTGCAAACCAGCAGCGACAGCAACCACGACCATGCCTTCACTACGGACGACGAGAGCACGCCCTACGTGTACGACCTGGCCACCGGCCAGCCCGCAACCCGCGTTATCAGCCCCGAGTTTATGCAGGCGCTTAAAGCGAAACTACAGCAGCAATGGGGCAGTAAATCCACCAAATAATTTCTGACAGATTACGGATGATTTATGAACGACAAAATCCTGCTTATCCTCGACCTGGATGAGACATTGCTGCATGCTTCGGCTGAAAAGCTACCGCAGGAATGCGATTACCAGGTTTTTAATTATTTTATTTACAAACGGCCGGGCCTCGATACTTTCTTGACAACCTGCGCCCGGCATTTTGAATTAGCCGTGTGGTCGTCGGCCAGCAACGACTACGTGAGCCAGGTAGTGAGCGCGTTGTTTCCGCCGGAAATACCCCTGAGATTTGTGTGGAGCCGCAGCCGCTGCACGCCGTTTTTACTTGCCGTTCAGGATGAGCATGGTTTTTATAACCTGGATTATTCGAGCAGCTACGAATATGCTAAACGCTTGAAAAAAGTGCGTCGGGGCGGTTTTACACTGCAGAAAATGCTGATAGTGGACGATACGCCCGCCAAGGTGCTGCATAATTATGGCAACGCCATCTATATCAAGCCTTTTTATGGCGACCCAGCCGACACGGAATTAGATAAGTTAGGGAATTATCTGCTGGAATTGAAAGACGTTGAAAACGTTCGAACCATCGAGAAACGGAACTGGCGGCATTTTTAGCTAGGGGTACCAGCATTGTTCAACGACAGACTACAAAAGTCTGGGAGAAGACTTTTGTAGTCTCTGCTCTATTACCCTACCAGCATAGCGGGCGGATTGGCCGACTGCAACAGCTGCTCATCAGCGAGATGGCGCTGCAAGCCGCTTTCCACGCTGGGCAAGAGTTGGCCGTATGTGCTGCCCAGGGCACTGTAGCGCGGGCGGCGGGCGGCCCAGCCGAAGCGGGCGGCCGGGCGCGGCACCACCAGAGTTTCGTCGAGGCCGGCCAGGCGCAGGGCCAGGCGGGCCAGCTCGGCCCAGGAATACGTGCCCTCGTTGGTGAGGTGCCAGCGGTCGGTGGCTTGGTCGAGCAGCAAATCCAGGCTGGTATTAACGAGGTCGGGCACGTAGGTGGGCGAAATGAACAGGTCGGCGGCGGCGGGTACTCTTTCGCCCCGGCGGGCGGCATTCAGGGCGTGGCACACGAAATTGTGCTCGTCCCAGGCGCTGAAAAAGGCGCTGGTGCGCACCACCAGTGCGGTGGGTAGGGCAGCTAGCACGGCCTGCTCGGCCAGCAGTTTGCTTTGGCCATATACATTGAGCGGGCGGGCTACGTCGCTTTCAGTGTAGGGGGTGGCTTTGGCGCCGTCGAATACCAGGTCGGAGGAAAACGTCAGCAGCTGCAGGCGTTGCGCGGCGCAGGCTTCGGCCAGCAGGCGGGGGCCGGTGGTATTTTCGTGGTAGCAACGAACCAAGTCGGTTTCGGCTTCATCGACACGCACGTAGCCGGCGGCATTCACTACCGCCCAGGGCTGGTAGTGGTGCAGGGCGTGCGCAATGGAGGCGGCATCGGCAATGTCGAGCGCTGCCCGGTCGAGGGTTACGGCGGCCAGCCCCCGCATGCGGCACAGCAGCCGGAAAGCCTGGCCCAGCGTGCCAGTAGCCCCGGTAATGAGTAGTGGTTGCATGGTGAATTAGGGAATTAAGAATTGGTTGTCGTTGCGAGCGAAGCAATCGCACCAGAATAAGTCGTTCAGGTGTCGTTCGAGTGCGATTGCTTCGCTCGCAATGACAGCCAATTCTTAATTCCTTACGCCGGCCAGCAAAAGCGCTCGGGGCGCTGCCACCAGCCGGGGCTGGCCAGCACGGGGTGCGCGTAGCGCCGGTGCCGGATGAGGCTGCCCACCATGCGGTGCAGGGCGGTGGGGCGGGGCTCCCCGCTGCGCACGTCGAACACGCCGGGCTCGTAGGAGTCGCCGTCGTGGGTGAGCAGGTTGTCCCAGTCGAAAGCCCCTAGCAGGGCCCACACCGTGAGGCCGCGCAGGTCGAGGCCCTCGGCCAGCAGGCGGTTGGCCATTTGCCAGGTTTGGTGCAGCCAGCGCAGTTGCTCCTCGCGGGTGCAGCCCAGGTGCGACTCGGTGATGGCCAGCGGCAGGCTGTAGCGGTGGCCGGTTTCGCGCAACAGATTTTCGAGGCCGTTCACGGTTACATCCGTCACGCGCAGGGCCTCCAGGTCTACATAAGCAGCGTGGTGCAGCCCCACAATGGCGGGCTGGCCAGGGTAGAGCGCCAGGCGCTCATCGAGGTAGCGCTCGCTGGTAGCGTAGTGGTTGATACCCAGGATGTCGGGTGGCAGCGGGTCGTCGCAGAAGCTGCGCAGCTCGGCCTCGCCGATGCCATGGCAGCGCAGGTAGCCCCAGAGTGGGTGGGTGGGCGTAACGGTGCCGGCCAACAGGTCAAAGGTTAGCCAGCGGCGGTGGTTCTCAAACTCTACCTGGTCGGTTAGCGCGGGAGTGCCGTGGGCCTGGCCCAGGTCTTCGGTTTGCACCAGCTGGGCGGCGGGGTTCACCTGCCGGATGGCCTGCATGGCCAGCCGCGTGGCCTGCAACTCATTCACTAGGATGCGCACAAAGGTGGCATCGTCGTGCCCGTGCGGGTACCAGAGGCCGTAGAGGCCGCTGAAGCGGGCGGTAGTCAGCGGCTCGTTTACGGGGGTGTAGTAGCGCACCCAGGGGTAGCGTTCGGCCACCAGGCGGGCGTAGCGGGCCAGGCCGGGAGCAAACGTAGGCTGGTCGAGGGCGGTGTAGCGCGGGCCGCTGCCGTGGTGTACCAGGCCCACAATCGGCTCGATACCCAGCGTTTGCAGGCGGCCCAGGCGCTCATCGGCCCAGCGCCAGTCGGGATGGTCGAGGCTGTCGGGGGCTACGTGCTCCCAGAGTACCGGCTGGCGCAGCGTACGCAGGCCGAGGTCGGCAAAGCGGTTGAGGTCGCTGGGGCGGTCGCGGTGGCCGTTGCGGGTGAGCTGGTCGGAATAGGCATCGCCCACGCGCCGGCAGGTGCATTCTACGCCGCCCCAGATGTCTACGGTAGTTGGTTGCTTCATTCAAACTACCAGCTTGCTGATGGTAAGCAGCCGGTAAGTGCGCGGCAGGGGCTACCCTGCTGCCATCTCTACTACGTTAGCAATCAATTGGTTATAGATGAGCTTTGTTTCTGCTAACGCCGCTGGCAGGTAAGCTCTGCTGTTTAAGTGAGCTTACTACCGTGTTGGCAGGGCATAGTGTCTGTAGGACTTACGCACTCGGCTCGTTAGGGCAGCCGCGAAGCGGCGATATGGTGGTAACCTTCAGGTAATTACTGGTTTTAAAGCTGCGAAGCTGCGGCACTTTTGCCCGAACGATACGTGCCGCAGCTTCGCAGCTATTCGCTGTTTTTCAAGCACTTACTACCAACATATCGCCGCTTCGAGGCTGCCCAATAAGCCGGGTGCGTAAGTCCTAGTCTGGTTAACTCAAGCTGCGGAGTAGGCAAGTAGTGCGCACTGGCTACTTCACCACCATCACGGCCGGCTCCCAGTTGTGCTGGCCGCAGCTGGGGCAGGCCGTGGTGGGGGCTTGGGCGGCTGGGGCTACCTGCCCACATTTGCAGCAGGCAAACTGGCCGGGCGCGGCGGGTTGCACCTGCCGGAAGTCCTTGTCCCAGCCCGGAATCAGCGACAAGCCGGGCTTGGGCTGGTCTTCCTCCACCAGGCTGAAAGTGCCGTTGGCTTCCATATAGAGGCGGCGCACTTGTCCCAAGTGTTCGAGGCTTTCGCCCCGCAGCTGGGCAAACAGGCGCTCTTGCGAGAGCACAGCCTCTTCCATACGGGGTAGCTGGAGCACGCCATCGGCCACCACGGTGGTCAGGTTGCCTTGCAGGGCCTGCTCCACTCGGGGGTGGCGGGCGGCTTGGTGCACCACCAGGCGCTGTAGCAGCACCACCACGCTGGCAATGATAATAGGGGCCAGCAGCCCCCGGTCGGCCGAGAGGATGGGGATACCGATGGCGGCAGCCAGCGACACCAGCGCCGCTAGTTCGGTGCGGCTCAGTTGGCCGGCCATGCGCTTGCCCATCAGGCGCAGGCCCGTGAGCAGCAGCAAATACAGAAGTACCAGCCGGATACTGGCTTCCAGCAGGAAACTCCAAGGCACGCCGCCCATCAGAATGCGCAGGTAGTCGGTGATGTGGGGAGGCGGCATAATCAATTAGCAATTAATAATTAGTAGTTATCAATTATTTTACGGCGGGCAACCAATTCTCGGCCCCACAACGCTGGCAGCGGGTGCCGGCGTGGGCGGTAGCGGGGGCGGCCACGTAGCCGCAGGTGCCGCAGGCCTGGGCGGTGGGGCTGGCCGGGCGGGGCGCATCGGGGCGGGGCAGCACGCTCAGGCCGGGCTGGGGCTGCGGCAGCTTGTAGAGGCTCAGGCGGCCGTTGGCTTCGAGGTAGGCGCGGCGCAGCTCGCCGAGTTGGGCTACGCTTTCGTTGCGCAGCATCCCGAAAAACTGCTCTTGCGAGATGGCGTGGCGCTGCAGCTCATCGAGTTCCAGGCAGCCGTCGCGCACGAGCAGGGCTAGGTCGCCTTGCTGAATTAGCTCCACGGGGCGGTATTTGAAGGCCAGCCAATTGCTGAGCCGATGCACGCCCAGCACCGTTAGCAGCACCACTACGCTGGGCAGCAGCCCGGCCGTAGGAATCTGCATGGGGCCGGCGATAATGGCTCCCAGCGTGAGAATAACGGCCAGTTCGGCTATCGAAAGCTGCCCTTTCATGCGGCGGCCCAGCCAGCGCACGATGAGCAGCATAACGATGAAAATGAGTGCTGCCCGCAGCGCCACTTCGCCCGTGAAGGAGGGGGGTGCCTCGCCAAATAGCCAGCGGTGCCAGTCGCCGAAGTGAATATCTTCCTTTTTCATAGCTTGATGGTGCAGTGGCCCACAGGAGTTTTTCAGCCAGCAAGTCAAGCTGTCAACTTACCTCAGGCGGAGGCTTTTAGGCCTTAAATCCGGCAGCCAGGGAAACTGAACGGGCCGCTTCAGGCCCGAGTTGCCGCCGGCCTGGTTTTGCCTGCTGCCACCCAGCTAGTAACCCCGACTGGCCTTTTGCCGAACACCCTGCTAAGCTGACCACTTGCCCGAGAGCCACCACCCTACCCCTGCCCGCATGTTATTTTTCAAGTACCTGCCCGTTTCGTTGCTGCTGCTAGGGCCACTCCTGGCCGCCGCCCAAACGCCCCCCGCTGCGCCCCTGCCCCAATTGCTGGCCGAGCGCAAAGCCCTCACCGACCAGTACGCGGCAGCTAACGCCCAGCGCCACAGCCTGTTTGGGCTCAGCAACAAGCCCAGCAAAAAAGACTTGCAGGAAGTAGTGGATGCCTTGCAGGGCATTGTAAATAAAGACGAGCAGATAGTAGCCGTGCTCAACCAAACCGCCCAAACCGCCCAGGAAACGGCCCAAACTGCCCAGGCCACGGCCAGCCAGCTCCAAACCACCACCGCTACCCTCCAAACCACCACGGCTACCCTGCAAAACACCAGCCGCGACGACCGCAACCTCAGCGCCCAACGCTTCAATGAGCTGCAAAACGACCTCAACAATGCCCAGGTGCGCCAGAAGCAGGCCGCCACCCGCGAGCAGGCCCTAACCGCCGACCTGGCCGAGGCCCAGCATAGCCAGCACCTGCGCGATGCGCTGGTAGCCGGGCTGGCGCTGGTGTGCGTGGGGCTGTTTTTCTGGCGGCGGCGGTAGCGACTGCCAAGCTCTGTAAAATCCGCAGCAAAACGGGTATTCGGCTGGCTATTCGTTTCCACTACTCAAAAGATAACTGCCTTACTATCAGAAATTTCTCGCAAAAATAACTTTTATTCCGGTGCTTAGCTTCGGGCAGTTGCGGGCGTGGCACCAGCAGTTGGCGCAGCTACCCGAAGCCGACCTTACGCCGGCCACTTCCCTGCTGTTCAGCTCGCCGAAAGTGCTGGAAAAGGAATGGCGGCACGTGGTAGTGGCGGGCCGGGTGGTAGCGTCGGTGCGCTACCTCTGGCAGGGCGAGCTGCGCGTATCGGTGGCCGATGTGCCCCCCGCGCTGCTGGCCTTTGTGGCGGAGTGCCTGGCCTGCTACCAGCCCCACGAGGTAGTTGTGCTCGATACCGCCCTCGCCGCCGGAAAGTACGTTATTATTGAGTGTAATTGCTTTAATTGCACCGGTTTTTACCACACCGATGTGACAGCTAGTATTGCCGCCGTTACCGAGTGGCGGGCAGCTGCCGGCAACTAAAAACCGCCCCGACCAGGATGTGCCTGCCGGCTGACAAAACCTGCTTTTTGGCGTTTCGCCGGTGCCCGGCATGCTATTTTTTCCCGAACGTATGGGTGAGCTTTCGCAGCTTTATCAGCAACACGCCGCTGGCTTACCGGCGGCCGAGCAGCAACAAGTAGCTGCCTTTTTGGCGAAGCTGGAGAGCTTTGTGCACGCGCCGGATTCGCTGGCTGCCGCCCGCCGCACCGAGGTTTTTGCCCGGCAGCCGGCCCTGGTAGCCCTGGTGGCCCAGGTGCTGCCCCAGTACCGCCCCTGGACGCTGCCCTGGTACGATATTATCGGGTACTGGTATAGTGTGGCGCTGCTCTCGGTGGCGCACGCGGCCGAAGCGCGGCAGGCGTTGGCTAGCTGCACCACCGAAGCCTTGGCTGTTGGTTGGAGAGACCTCAACATCTGGCAGCGCAACTACACGTTTTTTGCGGCCGCCCCGGAGTTGGCGACCCTGCGGGCAGCCGTGGAAGACTATTTTCAGCAGCTACTGCCGCAGCTGGAGGCGCTGGAATGGGCCCGCCAACTTGGCTTGCAAGTGCCCGCGACCCCCACCTGGAACTTGGGCTTCGAGTTGACGACCGATGGCGAAAATAAATTCAGCTTCCAGCTTACTGAGGCCGAAAAGCAGCCACGCCTGATTTTGGCGGTGCGGGTGTTTGCGGCCGCCTACGGCAATGGCCAGTGCTGGGAAATGCGGGTGTACAACGACGAGAACTCGACGGGCGGCACTTTTGGCGGGCCAGCCGACCGGTACCTGCGCGTGCGCTACCACTTGCATACGCTGCCGGTAGCGCCGTCGCTGCTGCAGCTAGGCAAGTTTCTGGCAGCGGTAGAGGCGGCCACGGGCGCGCAATTTGTGCGCCAGGTAACGTTCAGCTATTTCAGTAAAGGCATTAAGAATAAGAAGGCTGTGCCTGAATGGGTGGCCAAGCTTGAGCTGGGCGCGTAGCGAAGCTGGCGGCTTACTACCGGCTAGTACGCACCTGACTGACGCGGGCCTCTGCCCCGTGCCGACTACTTGCAGGCTGGCCACTCCACCATCCGGCGCGTAGACCACTTGCTGCAAGCAGCTTTCGACGCTGCTTACACGCGCATCGAGTATGGCGGCTTGTTTCCCATTGGGCTTGCCGACTAGGGATAGCTTGCTAACTACCAGAATCTTACCATGACAAACGCCACCTTGCTGGCCCGCCTGCAGGCGCTGGGGCCCCTGCCCGACGCCAAAGCTTCGGCCGCCGATGACTTTCCGCTAACTGAATTTGACGAGCTAGTACAGCAGCTTACCGCGCCGCTTTCCCAGGAGCACGCTACTGCCCTCATCGACCTCGGGCCGCCCCCTAGCACGGGCTGCTTTGGCGTAGAATGGACGCTGCTACACAAAGCAGAGCTGGTTAAGGCTATTGAATTGCTCCAGCAAGCCGTGGCGCAGGCCGCTGACACGGAGGTAAAACGAATGGCAGAAAGTCGACTGGCAACTTATTTTAAGGCTCAACAAGCAACCTAACAAGCGCTCGCCCATGACTCCCCTCCCGCCCCTGCCCACCGGGCTGCAGCCCTACGCGGCGGCCATCGACGCCCACCTGCACCAGCCCACGGCGTGGTTTGTGCCCATCAATAAGCTGGCCAGCAGCCCAGCGCAGTCTAAAATCGGCGGCTATCCCTACCTGCCGCTCAACGCGCCCAACCCGCTGGTGGACACCGACGGCCAGCACCGCTACAACCTGCTGATGCAGCTCAACCTGGCCGACTTGCCCGCGCCCCGCCCGCCGCACTTCCCTGCGCAGGGCCTGCTGCAATTCTTTGCGGGAGATTTTTCAGCTGTCATGGACGATGAGCCCAGCCCGATGCACTGCGTGTACCATCCTACCATAGCTACCGATGCGGCGGCCCTCGTCACGGATTTTTCGGCTTACCCCATCACGTCCCTCGAGGGCTACGAGGATGTGCCGGCCGAAGGCGGGGCGGTGTCTTTCAAGAGCCTGACCTACAACCGGGTAGAGCCCGGCGACTTCTACGGCGACCTCGGCTACTTATTTACCGATGTAGCTGATGCCGACGAGCGGGCGCAGCTGCAAGCGGCCCTGACCGACTACTTCGAAGCCTACAACGAAGCCGTGCCCGAAACCGAACCCGAATGGACCGAGGAGGTGCAGGCCCAATACCCCGTGGGGGAATACGACCAGCCCCTTTTTCAATCGCCCCTGAGCTATAGCGGCTTCAGCATCCCCGACCACCAGCTCGGGGGGTTTATTAGCCAGTTCTGGCAGGGTGACCCGCGCCCGCCCGGCGACGAGGACAGCTCGCAGCCGCACTACAACCAGCTACTGCTGGCCTACGATGCCCGCGGCAACTGCACCGAGTACGCCGTGCCCTTCCTAGGCCAAGATGCCAAGCTGCTGCTCTACATCAACCGCGACGAACTGGCACGAGGCAATTTCTCCGACCTGCTTTATTCCTGGATGCCGTAATCGTGTTTTTAGTATTGGGTGTCAAAAATCCGGCACTAAAAACCCAACACCCAATACCAAAAGCTGATTTCTCCCACCCTTTTACCCTAAAATAATGGACTTTCCTCACCTGCTCGCCCGCCTCACTGCCCTGCTGCAGCAGCGCCGCCCGGCCTACTACGCCACCTTGCTGCCACCCGCCACGGTTGCCGAACTGGCCGCTTTTGAAGCCGAGTTTAACCTCACGCTACCGCCCGAGCTGCGGGCGTGGTGGGGCTGGCACAATGGGCAGCAGGGCTTTGAGAGCCTGTATGGTAGCCACGGCCTGCAATCGGTGAGCAGCGCGGCCGAAACCATGCGCGTGAACTTCGACCTGCTGGATGAGTATGTGCCCAACTGGTGGCGCATGGCCTGGGTACCCGTGCTCGAAAACGGCGGGGGCGACCACATCTGCCTCGATACCGAAGGCACCTTTACCGGGCAGCCGGGCCAGCTGGTGGAGCATTGGCACGACTGGGAGTCGCGCACGGTGCTCTATCCCAACCTCACGGCCTGGCTGGCGGCAGTAGTCAGCGCCTACGAAGAAACCGACGGCCCCCTCACCGAGGAGCAGGTAGCAGACCTGGAGCTGGACGACTCAGCGGGCTTTCCGCAGGAGTTTGAGGCGGGCTGACGTTCCAGCTGGCATACCACTTCCCTCGCTTCACGCACCTGCACCTACCAGCCATGACCTTTAACCCGCTCACGTATCCGGTTGACGACCTGACACTTCCCTGGGGTAAAACCTTAACCGAAATAGCTTCCCTGCTGCAGCCGCGGGCGCTGCGGAAGCCCTACGGCGGCTGGCCCAACCTGCGCGTGGCCTGCCAGTCGGTGTACGGCCTGGCAGCTGTGGAGTGCAACATCCGCGCCCCGGCCTGGCACAAGCCGGTGCTGCAAGTAAGCTACGAGCTGGCCGCACCCCCTGAGGAAAAGCTACTGAGCGCCTTACCCTGGCTGGCCCCCCTCAACGCGCTGCTGGGGCCCACCACCGAAGGCAAAACCTACCCGGAGGCGCAGGGCCGGGCCGGCAGTGTGACGTACGCGGCCAACTGGCAGCAACCCCCGGTAAAGGTGTCGCTATCGGTGTTTGGGGGAGTGCGGCCGCAGGAAGGCGGGCCGGTAGGAGCCGGGCTGTGGCTCGACTGGCAGGATGAAGTAAGGGTAGCCCGGCCCTTCTACGAGGCCGCCCGGGCGCAAACGGCCGCCCTGGAAGCAGTAGCCAGCCAGGCCGCCGCCCCGCTCCGGTTTCAAACCCAGGACTCTCAAAAAGCCTACGCCATGCTCCATTTCGGCACCACCCCCCTGCCGCCCGGCCCGGCGGCTACCTTGCTGCGGCAGTCGCAGCGGGCGCTGTATCGCACCGGCCTCTGCGAAACTCCCACGCCCCTGCAAAGGCTGCTCAGCGACTACGAAGTAGCCTTGTGGCTGGTGCCGGGCGGCTCCCAATGGGCCGTTTCGACCCGCCACGATACGGTAGTGCTGGAACCGGCCACCAGCGTGCAGCTTACTACCCTGCGGCCCGCCAAAGGCGCCGGGGGCATGCTGCTGGACGTGGGCGACCTGAGTTTGCGCGACGACTATGCCTCGCCCGCGCTGGGTGGGCTGGCCCTGGCCATCGAGCAGCGGGCCGGCTGCCCTGTGAGCCGGACCGAGGACTACGACTGCTAAGCTATAAGCCCAACCCATTACAGCTCTGTTTCCGCCTGCCGGGCGGCCAGCCAGGCGTTGGCATGGCCTTCGTCGAGGAAGCGGGCAAACTGCACGGCGCTGCCGGGCACAGAGCTGGCAGCTATTTTTCCCAGGGTATTCAGGTACTCGGGCAGCACCAGGAAGCACACGCTGAGCGAGGTGCCCAGCTCCTGCTGCACCTGGGGCAGGAAGTGGGTGGTTATCCATTCGGGGCCGTTGAGGCTGCGGCTGGTGCGGCGGCGCGAGTCGATGAGCCAGTAGCCACAGTGCCAGTGCCCAGCAGCCCGGCGCAGGGCATCATAGCCTTCGTGCAGCTCCGCCTCGGAGACGGAGCACAGCCAGCGCCCGGTGAGCTGGCCCAGGTCGGGGCGGTGGGCAATGTGCAGGCAGGCGGTGGAGAAGCTGAGAACAGACATAGCGGGTAGCGGCTTAATTGCTGGGGTGTACACGGGTTGTTGCCAACCGGGCAGCAGGCAGGAATAAGGCGAAAGCTTCCTAATTTGCTGGCTTTCTGCCCAGGCAGGAAAACCTGTTTCGCCGTGGTTAAGCGCTTCCCGGTTCGCTCTCACCTTCCTACCACCTGTTGTATGTACGTCAAGCAACTTACGGATTCTATCCTGGAGATACCGGATTTCCTTTCGGCCGCCGAGTGTGCCGACCTCATTGCGCGAAGTGAGCAGGCGGGGTTTGCGCCGGCCGGCGTAGCCACGCCCACCGGGGCGCAGCTTATACAAGGCATCCGCAACAACTACCGCATCGAGTACCCCGATGCCGCGCTGGCTGCCGCCCTCTGGCAGCGGGCCGCGCCGCTGCTGCCGCCCGAGCCCGATGGCGCGCCGGCCGTGGGCTTTTACGAGGACTTCCGCTTTTACCGCTACGACGTGGGCGAGCGCTTCAACAAGCACCGGGACGGGCGCATCCGGGTGAGTGAGCAGGTGGCCAGCCGCTGGACGTTTCTGCTGTACCTCAACGACGACTTTGCCGGGGGCGAAACCGAGTTTGATACCCTGGTGGTGGCCCCGCAGCGTGGGGCGGCGCTGTGCTTCCGGCACGAGCTACGCCACAAAGGCTGCGCCGTGACGGCCGGCCGCAAGTACGTGCTGCGCACCGACGTGCTCTACGCCGGTGCCTGAAGTCAGTTTTTAAAAGCCGTTCAAATAGTGACTGCCGTTACGCCGTGCGGAAAGTAGCGCTCAGCTTTAGCTTGGCGCATCGCCGCGGAGCGGCGAAGCTCGCGCTGGCAGTCGTTGCACCAACTGGCGCGGTCCCGGATTCGCCGCTCCGCGGCGATGCGCCAAGCTAAAGCTGAGCGCTACTTTCCGCACTGCCTAACGGCAGGTAGTGCATGCACACTGGCTGCGGGGCGAAAACCGCTAAAGCCTACCAGAATCCCGGCTACTGCTCAATCTAGCGAACTATGTTTTCCTCCATTCAGGCGCACCGCAACCTGCTGCCGCTGGGCCTTTTGCTGCTTGCCTGTGGCTATACTTTCTGGTCGGCGCGGCCTGGCCCAACTGAGCATCTGGTCCTTAGCGTTGCGCATTATGTAGGCGTTGGGCTGGTTGGCCTGACTGTTTTGCTTTACTTCAGCTACCGCAGTTTTTTTGCCTACGCGCTGCTTCTCACGCTGCTGCTGGGGCTTTTCAATCTGGCCAATTTCACCCCCGACGAATACCGGGTAGCACTGGGCTTTGGCGATTTGCGCCTGGCAGTGCAGCCGTTTGTGGGGTTGTTGCTGCTGGTGTATTATGCGCTGAATAGCCAGGCCATCAACGGGTTTATTCGGCACTATGTGGTGCCACCAGCTTCGCCTGCTCGCCAGGCACAGTATCACCGCGAGGAGATTGACCAGTTTAAAAGCACTTTCTCCAAAAAATCTACCGAATCGCTGGGGCAGCTAGTCGAACAAAACAAGCTGGTGCCAGCAGCCATAACTGCCGCGCAGGAAATAATCGCCGAGCGTAAGCAAGCTGTTTGAAGCTACTGATTCCAAGCCTATTATACGCCTTGTGCTTTTTTATTCAGATGCCAGTTCTACCCACCTTCTTTTACAACCCGAATGCCTACAAAATCGGCATTATCCAGCCTGAAAATATCGTGTGCAAGTGCTGCGGCGCGGCGCGGAATTTCAGCTATAAGGCCGGTTTATACAGCCGGCACCGCCGCGAGGAAACCCACCCGCTCTGCCCCTGGTGCATTGCCGATGGCCGGGCGGCGGCGAAATTCAACGGAAGCTTTGTGGGGTATTTCGACAACGTTGACCCCGACCCCAGCCACGTTAACCAGCCTGTTTCGGCAGCATCGCTGGAAACAGTGAGCCACCGCACCCCCGGCTACATTGCGCTGCAAGACTTATTCTGGCTCACGCACTGCGACGAAGCCTGCGTGTTTCTGGGCTACGTGGGCAGCAAGGAGTTGCTGCCGGTTTGGGAAGAAGTGCTGCCCGACATCGTGGCCGGTGAGTGGGACGAGGACGACGTGCGCAACCACCTCGACCAGAACGGCGACATGGTGGGCTACCTCTTCCAGTGCCCCCGTTGCGGGCAGCACCGCCTGCACATCGATGCCAGCTGAGTTTTTAATCCGGTTCCTATGTCTGCTGCCTGTCCTTTGCTAGCTGAAACCGACGTTTTCCACTACCACTACCTCGACGGTTTCACCGAACGGCTATTACGGGCCAACCTGCTGGTAGACGCTGCCGGCTACTTCCGCGCGGAGCTGCACTACCAGTCTTTCAAACGGGGAGACTTCACCAGGCATACGTACCGCGTGGAGCCCGAGCCGCTACCCGCCAGCCTCTTTCACCAGCTAACGGCGCTGCTGGCCGACCCTGGCTTTAGGGCGTTGCCCGCCACCCTCGCTTCGGGCTGGGACGACCTGGGCTACGCACAATTGCTGGGGCGCACGGCTACTGGCCTGCACCGCATCGAGGTAGAGGAGCCGTATGGGCGCAACCTGGGCAAAGGTGCTACCGCGCCCCAGCCCACCACCCCCACCGAAACCGCTCTGGTAGCCATGCGCGACGCCTGCACCGCCCTGGTTCAGCAGCTTTACGCCCGCGCTATTGCCCGCCCGTGAGCTTCCCCGAAATCCGCGCCCTCCTCGACCTTGGCCCCGCCCGCTACGGCCTGCCCGCCGCCGAAGCCCGGCTGCGCCAGCCGCTTCCGGCCGTGTTGTGCCGCTACTACGCGGCAGTTGGAAACCCCTATGCTAACCGCCTTTAGTAAAGGCGGTTACTGTTCAGGCAAAAACGTGTCTGCCAACTACATCCTGGCAAGTGGTAGCGTCTGGTTGGTAGCTATTGCCTACCTTGCCGCATGTCCTCCTCCACCCTGCCCTTCAAAGTAGCTGCGGCCAAAGCCGTTGCCGACCCCGCCCGCCAGTTTATGCTTTTTGCTCAGGCGAGCGAGCTGGACGGCTATTTGAAAGTGTTTGAAGACTACGGCTACAGCGGCAATGGCCACTCCTGGCGCGAGCACCTCGAGACTATTATCGAAGAATTTGCGCCCGAGCTGCTCGACCATCTCGAATTTGCTGAGGACGACGATAATTTTGTGGCCTACGCCGACAGCCCCGACGCCGTGCGCCAGTTTATGGCCTGCGCCCTGCCCTATTTCGGCGATTTAGGCAAGCTCAACAAGTACCTGGGCCAAACCGACCCCGGCAATTTCTTCGCCTGAGTCTTTCACTTTAGCTGCTTCACTTTGCACTAAATATGAACGACTCTCCCGCCCTGCTGCCCGCCGACTACCCCCAGTTTCTGGCGCAACTCAAAACTCAGATTCGGGCAGCCCAGGTGCGGGCGGCCCTGGCCGTAAATGCGGAGTTGGTGAGCCTGTACTGGCGCATCGGCCACGAGATTTTGCAGCGGCAAAGTCAGGCCGGCTGGGGTGCCAGAATCATCGACCAATTATCTGCCGACCTGCGCCACGAGTTTCCAGAGTCTACTGGCTACTCGGTACGCAACATCAAGTATATGAGGGCTTTCGCTGCCGCCTGGCCCGATGAGCAATTTGTGCAACAGGTTGTTGCACAAATTCCGTGGGGCCACAATGTGCGGCTGCTTGACTACCTGAAAGACCCCACCGAGCGGGCCTGATACATCCAACAAACCATCGAAAACGGCTGGAGCCGCAACGTGCTGGCGGCGCAGGTAGAAAGCGGCCTCTACCAGCGTCAGGGCCGGGCCGTGAGCAACTTCGCCCGCACGCTGCCCGCGCCGCAGTCGGAGCTGGCGCAGCAGCTGCTCAAAGACCCCTACACGTTTGATTTCCTGATGCTTGGCCCCGAGGCGCAGGAGCGGGATTTGGAGCGCGGGCTGCTCGACCACGTGCGGGCTTTCTTGCTGGAGCTGGGCAAGGGCTTCGCGCTGGTCGGCAGCCAGTACCACCTCGAAGTAGGGGGGCAGGACTATTATCTCGACCTGCTGTTTTACCACTTGCAGCTGCGCTGCTTCGTCATCATCGACCTGAAAATGGGCGACTTCAAGCCCGAAGACAGCGGCAAGATGAACTTCTACCTGGCGGCGGCCGACGACCTGCTACGCCACCCCACCGACCAGCCCACCATCGGCCTGGTGCTGTGCAAAACCCAAAACCGGGTAATATCCGAAGTATGCCCTGCGCGGCCTCAGCCAGCCCATTGGCGTAGCCGAATGGCAGCTTACCCGCGCCCTGCCCCCCGAGCTGCGCCGCAGCCTGCCCACCACCGAGGAGCTGGAAACTGCCCTCGGCCGGGACGCTCACCCCGCTGGGGGTTAGTCCCGAAACGGCTTGGCCCCAATGGGCATTTTGAAGAGCTGCACCGGGAATTTCACCGTTTCTACGCCGTGCTGGAAGCCGGCGGTGCGGTTCATCTGGGGCACCGGAATCCAGAGGTTGCCGGCGTGGTCTAGCCAGAGGGCATCGGCCCAGATGAGGCGCGGGTCCTGCACGAGCGTGGTGCTGTGGCCGTCGGGCGTGACTTTGAGGATGCGTTTCTCATTGGCATCGCACACGTAGAGGTTGCCGTCGGCGTCGATGGTGGTGCCGCCGCAAGTGGGCGAGTTGAAGAAATATTTTATCGACTTAGCATAGGCTTCTTGGCTGATGGCTTTATCTCCCAGATTTTCAAATAGTTGGATTTCGACCCGGTACAGGGGGCCGGCGGCGGTCTGGAAATAATAATACTTGCCATCAGGTGAAAACTCCATCTGGTCGGCGTGCAGCTTTACGTCGCTGCCGTTGGGCTTCACCATTTTCTTGCCTTCGCCCAGCATGGGGCGGCGGGCTGTGGTGGTGCTGTCGTCGTCGAGCACGCGGCGGAGCTTCCCGGTTTTCTGGTTGTAGAGAATAATGCCCGGCGAGCCGGCATCAGTTATGTAAATCCAATCGCCGTGGAAGCGTAGGTCGTCCACAAAGCTTTTGGGCTTCACCTCCTTATCCAGGGAAATAGACCTTACCAACTGGTTTTTACGGATGTCGAAGGCCAGCAGCTTGGGGCCATCGGCAATGGGTGGGGCGTCGCTTTTGGGGGTGCCAGTATCCACTATCCACAGCAGGCCGTCGGGGCCAAAACGCAGGGAGTTGGCCCGCACGAAAGCCAGTTTGGCGGGGTCACCTTCTTTCTGCCACGCGTTCCAGGCGCGGGTGGGCCAGGGAGTGACTTTACCATTTTTCAACTCGCCAATACGGGTGCCGGGGTTGCCCTCATTGTGCGGGAATAACACAAATACCCGGTCGTCGTCACTCACTGCCACGCCGTTCCAGATGGTATCGGAGGTAGCCACTTCTACGAGCTTTTTGGCGCTCTCGGAGGTGGGCACCGGCGGGGGCGTAGCCCCAGCAGCGGCTTTAGAAGTATCGGGCTGGCTGGAACAGGCAGCGAGTAGCAGCAGGCCCACGGGCAGCGTAAAAAGGCGGCGCAACATAGCAGCGTAAAGTTGAAGGAGTGGTGTGTAGCATTACGCAGCGGTAGCGGGCTTGGGTTGCGGAACTGAATCGTGGCGAAGCCCGGCTATGGCTGGTATTTTCGCACCCTCCTACCCCGTTACCTCCCCTTATGCACCGCCGAAACTTCGTCCAACGCGCTGGCCTGCTGGCAGCTGGGGCCTTCATCCGCCCGGCGTGGGCGGCCCCCACTTTCCCCACCGTGCGGCCCGCCACCAGTCAGCGCCGGTTTCGCAGCCGCGCCGTGGAGGGCGTTATCAGCGAGTTTCAGCGCAGTGTACCCGACCCCGAGCTGGCGTGGCTTTTCGGCAACTGCTTCCCCAATACCCTCGACACCACCGTGACGCCCGGCACCTACCAAGGCCGGCCCGATACCTACGTCATCACCGGCGACATCGACGCCATGTGGCTGCGCGATTCCTCGGCCCAGGTGTGGCCCTACCTGCCCCTGGCCCCGCACGACGCAGCCCTGCGCGAGTTGCTGGCCGGCGTCATCGCCCGCCAAACGCGCTGCATCCTGCAAGACCCCTACGCCAACGCTTTCTATAAAGACCCCACCCGCCAGGGCGAATGGCAGCACGACCAAACCCAGATGCTGCCCGGCGTCCACGAGCGCAAGTGGGAGGTGGACTCGCTCTGCTACCCCATCCGGCTGGCTTACCACTACTGGAAAATCACCGGCGACGAGCGTCCCTTCGACGCGCAGTGGCGGCAGGCTATCGCGCTCATCGTGAAGACTTTTCGGGAGCAGCAGCGCAAAACCGGCCCCGGTCCCTACCACTTCCAGCGCCAGACTGCCACCGCCACCGACACCCAGCCACTCGGCGGCTACGGCTACCCCGTGAAGCCGGTGGGCATGCTCGCCTCGGCCTTCCGGCCCAGCGACGACGCCACGCGCCTCGCGTTTCTGGTGCCCAGCAACCTGTTTGCCGTGGCCAGCCTGCGCCAGGCCGCGCTCATGCTTTACGACATCTTTCACGAGCAAGCCGGCTACAACGAGCTAATGGCCTTTGCCGACGAAATAGCCACCGCCACCCGCCAGCACGCCGTGGTGACGCACCCCACCCACGGCCCCGTATATGCCTACGAGGTAGACGGTTACGGCAGCCACACGCTCATGGACGACGCCAATGTGCCCAGCCTGCTCTCGCTGCCCTACCTGGGCGCGGCCCTGCTCACCGACCCCCTCTACCAGAATACGCGCCGCCTGATACTCTCGGCCGACAACCCGTTTTTCTACCAGGGCACCGCTGCCGAGGGCGTCGGCAGCCCCCACACCGGGCCCGACCTCATCTGGCCCATTGCCATAGCCATGCGCGGCCTCACCAGCACCGACGACGCCGAAATTCGCGCCTGCGTGCGCACGCTCAAGGCCAGCCACGCGGGCACGGGCTACCTGCACGAGTCGTTCCACAAGGATAACCCCGGCCAGTACACCCGCGCCTGGTTTGCCTGGGCCAACACCTTGGGCGGCGAGTTTTTGTGGAAGGTGTACCGGGAGCGGCCTACACTGCTGGGGTAGCCACTTTTATTGTCATTAATAGCGCAGAGACTTCCTCATTGCTGTTACGCAGTCGTTGAGGTCGTAACCCGGTCTGACCGCCGTAGGCGGTCTGACCGGCTGCCAATTGAGGCCGACCAAGCAGTATAGCGCCCTGGTGACACCCGGTCAGACCGCCTACGGCGGTCAGACCGGGTTACGACCTCAACAACTGCGTAACAGCAGTTCCTTACTTACCGCATTATGACGACTATCTTGACTGACAACTTTGAAACAAAGCTTGGTACCGTTCAAACCTGGATTGAAACGGACTATAATGCTTCGTTTTTATCGCAAAGCGAGGGCAAAATGCTAAGCGAAGGGCACGAAATTATTTTTCAATCATTCGAGCTGACTGAAATTTCGCTGCCAAAAGGAATGGAGTATGAAACCTCAAAAGTCTGGAGATATTTTGTTCGTAAAACCGGCCCAAAAAAGGAGAAGCTGCTAATTTTCTGCAAATTAATTAATCCGACAAATGACACAGAATATGGCACAAGCTCAGGCCAATGTATTGACGCAATTGAAATAGAAACCCAGACTCACCATCTGCATATTGGAACGGAAGACAGTGAACTAATGCAGTACCGAGCCGAAAAATCTGACTGGATGCCTAAACGGTTTGAAAATGACTTGGGTTCTGGCAGTTCTTTCACAGAATACAGTGACTTTGGTTTCAAAACGACAATTCCAGATTTAGAAGACGGCGAAAAAATCTATTTCCATTTTATCGTAGCAACAAATCCAATTAAACCAAGCCAGGAATATCCGGACGAACGAAATATCTCGACTTGGTTTGCTGTTGACCAGTCTAAAAAATCTCTTGATAACCAATTGAAAAATAAGTTCTTATCAAATCCATAACTGAAGTTTTGGTGTTCCACTGGACTAACGGCCATTTGAAAGACTGGCTACAGTGAGTACTTCGCCCTCGTTCACTCTTATGAAAAAATTCTGCATTTGCTTCGGTTTCGTAGGGCTGACTATCCTGCTGGCGGGCGTGTACGGGGTCGTTCACGACCAGATTACTTACTCTATCTCCCCTGAATACTTCACCAGATTCAAATACGAACAGTTCGGGTTTGAGCCGGCTTGGTTTGGCGGCCACCGGCCTACGGTTGCCCTCATCGGCTTGCTGGCAACCTGGTGGGTGGGCTTGTTTATTGGGGTGATTTTTGGCTTGCTGGGACTGCTGTTGGTGGCCCGGCCGGTTTTGGTCAGCACCTTATTCGGAGCGGTGCGCCGGGCATTTGGCACTACCCTGGTGGCTGGTGTTATCGGCTACTTTTACGGCCGCTTTGTATTGGCCAAAACGGGCGTAAGCTGGTGGCTGCCCGATAATTTGCAGCAGCCGGCAGATTTTATCACCGTGGGCGCTATTCATAACTTTGGCTACGGTGGCGCCCTAGTGGGGCTGCTCGCCGGCGTGGTTTATATACTGCAACACCGCCGGCCGACTCAGGCCAGCTTGGCCAGCCGCCGCTCCTAACGCAACGGCTACCTGGCGCAGCAAAAACCGCTTTTAAGTAGTCGTGCATAATTAATCGTACCCTAAAAAAGGCGGTCATGCTGAGCTTGTCGAAGCATCTTGGTCGCGTCAGCCGAGCCGTTCAATGATGCGACCAAGATGCTTCGACAAGCTCAGCAGGACGTTCTCCTTATGCGCTTACTTATGCACCTAGGACTTACGCACTCGGCTCGTTAGGGCAGCCGCGAAGCAGCGAAATAGTGGTGGTAACAGCTTGAAAAACAGCGAATAGCTGCGAAGCTGCGGCACTTATCGTTTAGGCAAAAGTGCCGCAGCTTCGCAGCTTTAAAAACCGTTAATTACCTGACAGATACTAACATATCGCCGCTTCGCGGCTGCCCTGACGAGCCGAGTGCGTAAGTCCTAGCACCACTACTCACTCCTCTTCCAAACGGAAAATAAAGGCGCTGTCTAGGTCGCCGGAGGCTAGGTCGCTGCTGCCGATGCCCAGCACCGTGCTGCCGCAGGCATACACGCCGTGGCCGTGTTCGGAGTCCCACCCCCCGAGCCCCAGCCCTACGTGAGCCAGGCCGGCGGTGTGCGCCTCCTTTATATAAACAGTGTGCAGCCTTAGCAGCCCGCACAGCTCCTCGGGGCTGCGCAGGTTCATGGGCATACTGTGGCGCTCGGGCATATCGTCGTCAAAGTCGTAGGTGAGTAGCACCTCGCCCCAGTTTTCCTTGAATGCCGCCAGCATCGCCGCCAGCAGTTCGGCCTCGTGGGCCAGCAGCCAGTGGTAGGCAGCCACCTGCTCGGGGCTGAACGACGGGTTATCGTCCGGTGTGTCCACCACCAGGCTGATGAGGTCATCCGGATACGGAAGGTGGTGCATAAGCTGGCCGGCGGCTTTTTCGCGCTTACGCCGCCGGGTTAGCGTAGCGGCCCTTATTTTCTTCCAGGCACCGATGCCCTGGTTGAAATCCTGCCACTCGGGCAACGTGATGGTGCCTTCCCACTGGTAGTCGTTCCAGGTCAGGGCCGGGATGGGGGCGAGTTGGTTGGTCATACGCAGTAGGTACGCGCCAGCCGCCAGCGGAGTTTGGGCGGCGGCTTTGCTGGATTTCTGCCGACTTTCGGCCACTCATTTCCCGTTTTCGTTGTTACTCTACCAACGAACCCAACTACCCGTCTTTTGTCGACCGAAATACCCTCTCCCTACGCCGAGCCCTACGCCATCGAGAAGGAGCTGCGCCGCGTGCAGGCCCTGCTCAAGCTGGAGCAGGACGAAGATTTAGCCCAGTTTAAGCTCAAAAACGCCAAAGCCAGCATCCAGGAGCGGCAGCAGCGCGGCCTCACCTGGTACCCCGTCACCATCACGAGCGAAGACGTGGGCTTTGGCGGCAAAATCGTGCTCACCCTGGAGCGGCCCGTTGGGCAGCAGGGGCTGCACCTGTTTCAGGTGGGCAAGAATGCGGCGCTTTTTGGCAGCGTGCCCGGCCGGGCGGCCACCGACCGGCCCACGCTCAGCGGCGTGGTTACCAGCGTGCGGCGCAACAAGCTCACCCTGGCTACCACCAAGGAAGACCTGCCCGACTGGCTCAGCGAAGGCGGCAAGCTGGGCATCGACCTCACGTTTGACGAGGTGAGCTACCGCGAGATGGACTACGCCCTGGGCAAGGTGATGGGCGCTTACGGCGACCGCCTGGCCGAGCTGCGCGACATTCTGCTGGGTGCCAGGCCCGCCCGCTTCCGCGACGAAAAAGCCGACGACCTGTTTTACCCCAGCCCCCTGAACGCCTCGCAGCTGGCGGCCGTGCGCCACGTGCAGGCGGCGCAGGATGTGGCTATTATCCACGGCCCGCCCGGCACCGGCAAAACCACCACGCTGGTGCAGGCCATCCTGGAAACCATCCGGCGCGAGCGGCGCGTGCTGGTGTGTGCGCCCTCGAACACGGCCGTGGACTTGCTCACCGAAAAGCTGGCCGAGCGCGGCGTCAACGTCATTCGCATGGGCAACCCTTCGCGGGTG
The DNA here is from genome assembly GCA_050954465.1 of Janthinobacterium lividum. Lineage (GTDB taxonomy): Bacteria > Bacteroidota > Bacteroidia > Cytophagales > Hymenobacteraceae > Hymenobacter. The sequence continues at coordinate 3,636 of JBPBPU010000013.1, read as the reverse complement.
AGCGACCTGTTGCTCGACCACACCCTCGATGCCCAGGTGATGGCCCACAAAAGCTACGGCGAGCTGCGCAGCCTGCGCCAAACCGCCGAGCAATACCGCGAGCTGGCCGGTAAGCAAACCCGCACCTTCGGCTGGGAAGAGCGCGAGCAGCGCCGCCACCTCAAGGAGGAAGCCCGCGCCATGCACCAGGAAGCCGACGGCCTGGAACGCTACATTACGGAGGACTTATTGGAGCAGGTGCAGGTGATTACCTGCACGCTGGTGGGTGCCAGCAACCGCAATATCCGCCACCTCACCTACGAAACCGTCTTCATCGACGAGGCCGCCCAGGCCCTGGAGCCGGGCTGCTGGATACCCATCGCCAAAGCCAACCGCGTGGTGCTGGCCGGCGACCACCAGCAGCTGCCGCCTACCGTGAAGAGCGACAAGGCCGGGGCCCTGCGCGAAACGCTCTTCGAGAAGTGCATCCGCCGCCAGCCCGAGGTATCCAAGATGCTGCAGGTGCAGTACCGCATGCACGAGCAGATAATGCAGTTCAGCTCGGAGCAGTTTTACGAAGGCCGCTTAGTAGCCGCGCCCACCGTGGCCCACACCGGCCTCGAAGCCTACGACCTGCGCTTTGCCCCCGACCTGCCCGTGGAGTTCTTAGACACGGCCGGCTTTGGCTTCCAGGAAATTACCATCCCCGAAAGCCGCTCTACCGCCAACCCCGAAGAAGCCGACCTGCTGCTGCGCCGCCTCGCCCAGCTGCTCGAGCCCTACGACCAGACCGAGCACGAAGCCGACCCGCTCAGCATCGGCGTTATTGCCCCCTACCGCGCCCAGATTAACTATTTGAAAGATGCCGTGGAAGAAAACGACGAGCTAAGCGGCCTGCTGCTGCACCGCCAGCTCAGCGTGGGCACCGTGGACTCGTTTCAGGGCCAGGAGCGCGACATTATCGCCATCTCGCTCACCCGCAGCAACGCCCACGGCGAAATCGGCTTCCTCTCCGACATCCGCCGCATGAACGTGGGCATGACGCGGGCCCGCAAAAAGCTGCTGCTCGTGGGCGACTCCGCCACGCTCGGAAGCCACCCGTTCTACAAGGCGTTTCTGGAATACGTGGAGAGCATCGGCGGGTATCGCACGGCGTGGGAAATGGCGTGAGTTCTTTATTCTAACTTCCTTAAGGACAAGTGGGTTAGCCCTTCGAATTTCGCTTGCCTGGCGTAGCAGTCAGCAGGTTTCTCGCACTTATTTATACTACTGTTACGCACTGCTGGTCGCCCTCCGTGGTCGCCTCACCCCCTAGCCCCCTCTCCGAAGAGAGGGGGGACTAGTTTTTAGTTTTAGAATCTAGTTTTTTAGAGCTAGTTCCCCCTCTCTTCGGAGAGGGGGCTAGGGGGTGAGGCGACCACGGAGGGCGACCAGCAGCGCGTGACAGCAAATCCTAAACTATCCATCTTATCCTTCCCTTTTCAAGTATGTCGCTCCCTTCCAAGCCCATTGGCATTTATTACGAGCACCCCGAGTGGTTCAAGCCCCTGTTTGCGGAGTTGGACCGCCGGGGGCTGCCCTACGAGAAGATTGACGCCGCCCACCACCTCTTCGACCCCACCGAGGCGGAAAGCCCCTACTCACTGGTAGTCAACCGGATGAGTTCGTCGGCTTACCTGCGCGGGCACGGCCAGGGCATTTTTCACACGGCCGGCTTTACTACTCACCTCGAACAGCTCGGCACCCGCGTTATCAACGGCTCGGCGGCTACCAGCATCGAAACTAACAAGGCCCGTCAGCTCGCGCTGTTTCGGTCGCTGGGCTTGAAATACCCGGCTTCGCGGGTGGTCAACCACGCCTCGCGCATCCCCGATGCGGCCCGTGAGCTGCGCTTCCCCATCGTGGTGAAAGTGAACATCGGCGGCAGCGGCGTGGGCATCGTGCGCTTCGACACGCTGGAAGGCGTAGAAGCTGCCGTCGCGGCTAATCAACTCGATTTGGGCATCGACCAGACGGCCCTCGTGCAGGAGTACGTGACGCCCCGCGGCGGCCACATCCACCGGGTAGAAACGCTGAACGGCAAGTTCCTCTACGCCATGAAGGTGTACACCACCGGCGAGAGCTTCAACTTGTGCCCCGCCGAAATCTGCCAGATTCCCGACGAGCAGTCGGCCGACTTCTGCCTCACTGAAGCCCCCAAAAAGGGCATCAAAGTGGAAGCCTTCACGCCCCCGGCCGAGGTAATAGCGGCCGTGGAGCGCATCGTGGCCGCCGCCAAAATCGACGTGGGCGGGGTAGAGTACCTCATCGACGAGCGCACGGGCGACGTGCTGTTCTACGACATCAACGCCCTCTCCAACTTCGTGGCCGATGCCGTGAACGTGGTGGGCTTCGACCCCTACGCCCGCCTCGTGGACTACCTCGAAACCCAGCTGCCCACCAGCGCTACCGCTGCTACTTCCGTCACCACCAAAACCGCTGTTTTAGTATGAGATATGGCTATTGGATGCCCGTTTTTGGCGGGTGGCTGCGCAACGTGGAGCACGAAAACATGCGCGCCGACTGGGACTACGTCAAGACGCTGGCCCAGCGCAGCGAAGACCTCGGCTACGACCTCTCGCTCATCGCTGAGCTGAACCTCAACGACATAAAAGGCGAGGAAGCCCCCTCGCTCGATGCCTGGAGCACAGCCGCCGCCCTGGCCGCCGTCACCAAGAAAATCGAGCTCATGGTGGCCGTGCGGCCCACCTTCCACTCGCCGGCGCTGCTGGCCAAGCAGGCCGCCAACATCGACCACATCAGCAACGGCCGCTTGTCGCTCAACGTGGTTTCGTCGTGGTGGCAGGACGAGGCCAGGAAGTACGGCGTGCATTTCGAGCAGCACGACGACCGCTACGCCCGCACCGCCGAGTGGCTGCACGTAGTCGACAACCTCTGGAAGCAGGACCACTTTACCTTCGAAGGCAAGTTCTACAAGGTGACGGACTCCATGCTGCAACCCAAACCTATATCGCGCCCGCGCCCGTTCCTCTACGCCGGGGGCGAGTCGGAGGCCGCCAAAAACCTCATTGCCGCGCAGTGCGACGGCTACGTGATGCACGGCGACGACCCCGCCGCCATCGGCCGCCGCATCCAGGATTTGAGCGAGCGCCGCGCCAAGCTGGGTTTGCCCCGCATGCAGTTCGGCGTGGCCGCCTACTCCATCGTGCGCAACACCGAGCAGGAGGTGAAGCAGGAGCTGGACCGCATTACCAATGTGCAGGGCTCGGCGGCAGGCTACAAAAACTACCAGCAGTGGTTGGCCGGCACACAGCTCGAAAACCAGGTATCGCTGCAAGATTACTCGGTGTCGAACCGGGGCCTGCGCTCGGGCCTCACCGGTACCCCCCAGCAGGTAGCCGACCGCATTGCCGCCTTCGAGGCCGTGGGCGTCGATTTATTTCTGCTGCAATGCAGCCCCCAGCTAGAGGAAATGGAGCGCTTTTCGGAGGCCGTTATTCAGGTTTTGGCCTAAGCAACTTCTGGCATGCAGTTCGTTAGAAGTCGTGACCCGGTCTGACCGCCCTAGGTGGTCTGACCGGCTGTCTGCTGGGCATTTCCAAGGTTGTTGTGTTAGCGGCAGCCGGTCAGACCGCCTACGGCGGTCTGACCGGGTGA